>JAPLTU010000058.1 GCA_026397965.1 Verrucomicrobiota bacterium
AGTTCAGGTAATCGGGTTCGGGAACAGTTACAGGAAATCTCCCGTGCCTGTTCCTGCCCCTGCCCCAAAGTATCGAAGCCAGACCCTGTCTCTTGTCTTGAGGTAGGGGCGCGACTGCGTCGCGTCCGTGGGCGGACGGACTTTAGGATGATCGGTGACCTTGCCCGGTAAGTCGCACCTCACACTGCGAACGGACGCGACGCAGTGGCGCCCCTACCCTAGGGCCACCTACCCGGTCACTTCAGCGCCGCCTTCACCGCGGCCAACATCTGCTCAGGAGAAAAGCCGTTCGCCGCGCGCAAGGTCTTAACGTCCGTTGCATGGCCAATGAATTTATCCGGCCAGCCTAAACGCACCACGGGCGTAGGCACGCCATGTTCGGCCAGTATCTCGAGCACTCCCGTGCCGAACCCGCCGGTAATCGTGCCATCTTCAAGGGTGACGATGAGCTTGGCCGCCCTGGCCTGCTCGACGAGTAAAGAGCTATCAATCGGCTTGGCGAAACGTGCATTGACCACGCCAACCCGCAAACCAGTCTGCGCCGCGAGAGTCTCCGCTAAAACCAAAGCGTCTGCACCATCGCGCCCAGCGCCCAAAGTTGGACTTCATCGCCCGGACGCAAAACTTCGGCCTTACCTAACGGAATCAAGCTTGGCTGAGCCTTGATCGGCGCACCGAGCGCTGCCCCGCGCGGATAGCGGATAAACATCGGCAACCCCGATTTCAGCGCGGTGTGCAACATGTCCGACAGCTCATCCTCGTCCTTGGGCTGCATGAGCGTGACGTTCGGGACGCAGCGCAAGTAGGCGATATCGAAAACGCCGTGGTGCGTCGCGCCATCGCTCGGCGAAACGCCTGCCCGATCCATACAGAACGTCACGGGAAGTTTCTGCAGGCAGACGTCGTGGATGACCATGTCATACGCGCGCTGTAAGAAAGTGGAATAGATGGCGCAGACGGGACGCAGACCGCGTGCGCCAAGGCCGGCGGCGAAAAGCGCCGCATGTTCTTCGGCGATGCCGACATCGTGATACTGCGCAGGCAATACCTGCTTCAGCTGATTAAGTCCGGTACCAGATGGCATGGCGGCCGTGATGCCCACGACGTTCGCATCCGCCTTGGCTTCGCGTACCAACAACGCTCCGAAGACATCCTGCCAAGCCTTGGGCGCGCCGGGCTTCCCCGAAGCTAATGAATCACCGGTCTCGGGATCAAAGGCACCCGTACCATGGAATTTTTCCGGATTCTTCAACGCCGCGCCCAAGCCCCGCCCTTTTTCCGTGCGGATATGCAGGACAATCGGAGATTTGGAATCTTTGCAGAAAGTCAGATAGCGTTCGAGCGCGCTGATATTATGCCCGTCAATCGGCCCGATATAGCGCACGCCATATTGCTCGAAGAGCGATGAGCTCCGCGTGAACAGGTCCTTGATTTCGCGTTTAAACGTGCGTCCGAAATCGAGTAGTTTCCGGCCGCCGCGGGTTTTTTCCAGGAAGCGCTTCAGGCCTTTTTGTGAATCATTATAGGGCCGCGAAACAATCAGGCGGCTCAGCATTTCCGCCACGGCGCCGACATTCCGGTCGATGGACCATTCGTTGTCGTTCAGGACGATGACAAGCCGCTTGGTCGATGAAGCCAGATTGTTCAAGGCCTCCATGGTCACCCCGCAGGTAAGCGCCGCGTCGCCGATCACCGCCACGACGTGCGTGTCTTCGTTCAACCGGTCACGCGCGTTGGCCAATCCAACCGCCGCCGAAAGCGCCGTCCCCGCGTGTCCGGCGCCAAAGATGTCGTGCGGGCTCTCTTCCCGCTTCAAAAAACCGTTTAGGCCTCCGGTGCTACGGATATGATCGAAGTCAGCGCCGTTGCGTCCGGTCAGTAATTTATGGACATAGCCTTGGTGCGAGACATCGAAGACGAACTTATCCGCCGGCGTATGGAAAACCCGGTGCAAGGCGATGGTGAGTTCCACGACGCCGAGGTTCGGACCGATATGCCCGCCATTCTTAGCGGTGACCGCGATCAGCCGCTCCCTGATTTCCTGTGCTAATGCTGGCAGGCGTTCCGCAGGCAAAGCCCGAACGTCCTCCGGGCCACGGATGCTCGCAAGGATCGACATTAGCTCTGGCCGTTACCTTCGTTACGTTTGCCGAGCTGCTCGATCCGCAATTCCGCCGCCTGCAAATTGCTCTGGCACGACTTCAACAAGCGCATGCCTTCTTCATATTTCGTCACCAGATCATCGAGCGAAACCGTACCGGACTCGAGCGACTCCACGAGCTGCTCGAGCTTTTTCATTTCCGACTCAAATGAATCTTTGGTCGGGGTAGGTTTTTTATCCGCGCACATGGGGCTACTGTCATCCGCCTACCCTGCCCCCTCAAGCGGATTATCATATTTCAAGCCAACCTTAAGCCAACAAGCGGGACCAAGCGGCCTCGGCACTCAGGCCCTCGACCGACAAGACCTTGGCGGGCGAACTTTGTCCGGAAAGGACGGCCACACAATTAAGCGACAGACCCAGCTTCGCGGCGACGAGAGCGACGATTTCTCGATTGGCTTTACCGCCTTCGGGCGGGGCCGCGACCCGAATCTTCAGCGCCTCGCCCCGTTTGCCCACAATCTCAGACCGCGAAGCCCCTGGGATGGCTTTGATTTTCAAGCGACCGGCCTGGCTCAAAGGTATTTTGTCAAGGCGGCCACGTGCTTGGCGTCGAGCCGCTTGACGAGCGCGATTGCCAAGGCCACCGCGGCTTCTACGTCGACCAGATCGATTACCGAATTGTGCGTATGAATATAACGCGCGGGCACACCGAGTACAATCACCGGCACGCCGAGTTCATGCGCTTGAAAAGCGCGCGCATCCGTCCCGCCCGTTCGCCGGACGGCTAATTGACAGGCGATGCCTTTCTCCTGCGCGACCGCTAAAGTTAGATCGACGAGCCGAGGGTTCATAATGGCCGTCGGATCATAGGCCCGCACCTGGACGCCGTGACCCAACGCACCTTGCGCTTCGCCGTTATAAGCCCCCGGCACATCATCAGCGGGCGGCCCTTCGAGGACGATGACGACATCAGGCTTAGCCAAACGAGCAGCGACGACGGCACCACGGCAGCCGACTTCTTCCTGCACCGTCGCCACCGACAACAACTGACACGGCAAGGCATCCGTCGCATCCAGCGCATGCGTCGCCAAAGTCAGTACCGTCATGCCGACCCGATTATCAAAGGCTTTAGCCGCATATAAGCCCGGCTCCGCTAAGGCAGTGAAATTGCCTTCGGGCACGACCGGATCGCCCGGACGCAGGCCCAACTTAAGCACCGAGGCACGCGAACGCGCCCCGATATCGACCAGGACTTTATCGACCGTCGCGGCCTGCGCTCCCCCCTGATGCGGAGGCGTGGCCGTCACGATCCCGATAAATTCGCGCTGGGCCGAACGCGAAAAAATCCGCAGGCGTTGCGCCGCCAAGACGCCCTCGGGCCAACCGCCCACCGGTACCAGACGTAAAAAACCGTCGGCCGTGATCTCTTGAATCAGAAATCCGATTTCGTCCATGTGCGCGGTGAGCACCACGCGCGGACCTCGCCCCGGTTTGGCCGATGCGGCCAAAACTCCGCCCAGTCCGTCGGCAGATAAGACCCGACCGCGCATCTCGCGCGCGAAAATCGCCCGCACCGCATCTTCATGCCCCGACGTGCCGTGGGCTTGCGTGTATTCTTCGAGCAGACGGAGGGTCGACGACGTTCGCTTGGACATAAGGATTTCTTAACGCGGCTGACGCGTCAGCAGGCGCGGCTTCAAGCCCGCCTTACCCACGACGTCGAGGGCGTAAACCGCCGTACCGGTCAAAGATTTTTCGTCCGCCACAATAAGTACTTCGGTGGCCGGCGCCTGTAGTGCCTTATCGGCGAGCGCTTTTTCCAAAGCGGGACGCGTGATTTCTTTGCCTTCGAGATAAAGTTTTCCGTCGCGGTCGACGCCGATGACCATCGTCGAAGCCGCCGCGCCCGTCGCGCCCGAACTCGCCGTCGGCGGGGTGATCGCCAACGTCCGCGCTTGCTCGAACCGGCCGCTTAGGAGCAGGAAAAATACGAGCACCACCATCACGTCGATGAGCGGCACGACATTGATATCCGCTCGCCGGCGGCGATGGATAATCAGGCTCATGGACGTTGCGTTTCCAAAGCTTCGACCAAAACATCAAAGCGAGAAGAGATGACTTCCAAGCGTCGACCCAAAGCATTTGCGGCGATTAACGCCGGGATCGCGATACACAAACCGATCATCGTCGTGCTCAGCGCCAGACCCACGCCGCGCGTCAGGGTCTGGGAGTCGGGCAGGCCTTGTTCCGGAAAAAGCGTGGCGAGACCGGTTACCGTTCCGAGCAGACCCAACAAAGGGGCAGCGGCCACGATGCTGTCGAGCAGATGCAGCCCACTCTGTAAGCGCACGAGCTCACTCCGAGCCCAAGCTTTCAAGACATCGCCCTTAGCTCCCTCTTTCCAGCGCTGCACGATGCGACCGGCGGCGGACTCGCCCGACTCGACCCCGACTTGGCTGGCTTGGCCGCTGAGTACCGCCTTGAAAATCGAAGCTGGGATGACCTTGACCGCCCGGAAGGCTAACAACCGCTCCGCGATCAGGAAAACAACGGCCAGGGAACAGAACGACAGCGGCCAGATGAAGAGGCCCGCACCTTGGAGTAGGGTTTGCACCCACCAAAAATCGCTCCTTCAAACCCAGCTCGCAAGCCTGCTCTATTATATGACTGATTTAATCATATAGTCACACTTATACGACTGATTTATGTCCTATCTACCCATCTGTAAAAAACCAATTCTTTGACAACCCTCCTAAGAATATCACCCTATATGTACCCCCCTTTACTATGAAAGTTAACCGCTCTGGTTTCTCGCTCGTGCTCTCTCTTACCATCATGGCCGGCATGGTGTTGATGGTGATTGTCCTAGCCTCATTCTTACAGGTCGAAAGCCGTCTGGCCCAGAGCCATTCGGGCTACATGCGAGCCCGTTTTAACGCCCTCGCTTCGGCCCGCATCGCCGTCGGCCAATTGCAACAACTCGCAGGCCCCGATCAACGCGTCACGATGCGTGCCGACATGTTCGACGCCGGCGCTACCCCTGGTGCCACCAGTTCCCCCGCCACCGCCGCCACGGTAAATCCCGCATCGCCAGGCGGCACGATCTCTCACCAAAAACGCTATTGGACCGGCGTCTGGGCCACGGGCGGAGTCGACAGCTCCAAGGTGCGCGATTGGAACGTGAAAGACCCGCACGAGACGCGGCTCTTCCTTGGTTGGTTGACTTCGCCTTCCGACATCGACGCCACGGAAACCGATATTGCCGATAAAACGAAGCTGCCGAACTACCTGCCCAACCATTTAAATTATGACACGGCGACGGGTAAAGTCTCTACGACCATCACGACGGGACAAGATCTGATCAAAGGACTCGGCACCGCGGCGGCCGCCGAAGGCGACTTAGTGCCGCTCGTTTCGCGTGGCACCGTCTCGTGGCCGGCCTCCGTTTTGACCCGCGCCGGGCAACAATACTACGGCGCCATCGATGCGCGGCCGATGCCCTTACCTGGCGGCCTCAGCGTCACCGGACGTTACGCCTTCTGGATCGGCGACGAAGGTATCAAAGCCAAAGCCAATTTGCCCGACGCCTATGCCATGACCACCACCGGAACCGACCTCAAAGGCCTCGAGGTCTGGGACAAAGGTTTTCGCGGCACCGCCGCCCAACGCAATGCGATCGAGCTGATCGGCGGCGCTTCCGACGTTAATAAGACGGATATCAAAAATAACACCCTCCCCGCTGGTTATAATTTCGAAAAATGGCGCAACGAAGACATCGCGGCCGCGACCGATTGGGACAGTTATAAATTACCGAAGGTCACGAAGAACGCCGAATTAGAAACCTGGGCGGCCAACATCGGCGGTACCGCCGCCGGCGAAGCGATGGCCAATGCGATGAAAATCCTGTGGCACGACGTCACGACGCTTTCGTTCTCCACGCTGACCGACACCTATAACGGCGGGATCAAGACCGACTTGTCCACGGCCTTCGAACTGCCTTACACCCTTTATCGCGGCGTTGAAATGTATCCGCTGCAAAAGACCACCCGAGGCGTTTCCCCTGTTCTCAAACAGCCGTCTTTCTTCCATGGCGCCCAAGGCCCGACCGACTTGGATTTCAACCGTCCTAACCTCCAAGATAAAATCGCGAGCAGCCCGGGCAACCTCATCAAAGCTTCGCCTCGTGCCTCCGAATGGGCGCCCCGCTGGACGCAGAGCGTCCTCGGCTCGCCGTTCAGCGACTGGCCCGACCGACTTGGACTTCAATCGTCCTAACCTTCAAGACAAGATCGCGAGTAACGCGAGCAACCTCATCAAGGCTTCGCCGCGTGCTTCCGAATGGGCGCCCCGCTGGACGCAGAGCGTCCTCGGTGCACCGTTCAGCGACTTGAAAACCCGCAATAATGGAGAAACCCCCGAACGCATGGGTTTCGTCTACGAAGCCCCGCTACGCTCCGGCTTCTTCAATGCCGATCGTATCATCGTCAATACCACGGCCGCAGGATCGCCTAGCGTTACTTACTACGATTTAGCGCCATACAGCCTAAACAATGCCACGACCAACATCGACAACCTGCAGGGACGTATCGTCCGCGGGCCGACCTGGGACCTCTACCGCAACTACTATCGCATGTATAAGCGCGAAGTCGAAGCCATCGCCAACGGTTCTAACCTTCGCGGTCAACCAGCCCCGAGCGATGGGAATACTTTTGTCGCCCGCGGCGTCGAGCCGCTCAGCTACGCCACTGGGAATCGCGCTGACCCTCTGCAAAAAACCGCAAAAGCGGCAACGGATGGAAAACTTGAGGTGATTAAAACTTTGAAGAAGGCCGGATATGATACAAATCCGGCCGACCAGACGCCCATACACTACGCAGACAAGTCTGTAGCTAAAAACTATTTTTATCGCAATAACCTGAGCGACGGAACGGCTGGCCCCAGTTTCCAAGCTGATAAAAGACTCCTCTACCCGTTTGGAATGCCAGGCGGCGTGACTCCATCGAACTCTTACTCCGCCTTTATTCGCTCAGGCATCGCTGACCCTACCGCAACCGCAGCTACTCCCACTTCACTGATCGACAATAACTACGGCGGCAGCGCCGGCATGACCAAAACGACGACGACGCGCCCTTGGCCAACCTCCCCAGCCTTGATGCCGAACATCCTTCGTTTTTCGCTCATTTTCTCCGCCGTCCGCAACGACGAAGTCATGGGCATGTATGTCGACCCGATCATCGTGGTTCACAATCCCTACGACTGTGCGATCGAATTCGAAGGCATCGCCATGGAAACAAATGGCACGGCCCTTCCTTATATTTTTACATTTTATGCCCCGACGCCAGACGTCCCTGACCCAGGCAGCCCTCTTTCATTAGGCGTTCCAAAAAAAGATGGGTCTATGCAATTTAAACCGAACTGGTCGTATTTAAGTACGGAAAATTTCTATGCAGAGACGATTACGAGTCTCTTGAACCGAAGGCCTGACCCCAATACTCCCCTAGCACCAACGAGCGAAGCAGTGTATCCAGTTAAACATAATTATTCATTTCCGGACGCTTATGGCTTAACAAACGGGCCGACCAGAACAAAAGTGGAGTCATGGGTTGGTTTGCCTCTAACTGATACATTATTGCCAATTCAGTGAATACTAGCTGGCATAAAAACTCCCTCTATTCCTACCCCGTCACCCCAAACTTCCCGACCCTTCCTGCTGGCGTCGGCCCACAGACTTGGGCGAGTGCAAACTCTAAGCTACAATCAACCCAAGCAGCGCAGGTGTACTTGTTGAACTCTTCGGCCGCAGGGCAGACAAATACCTACCTGCGCCCGATGCCGCAGAGGAAAGACCTGCCGATTGGTGATGTCGTTATCGGCGAAGGTGATAACGATAATCACCAATTCTCGTTTCGTATCATCGCGGGAAAAACTACCAAAGACAAAAAAGCCTATATTCGACTCGAACCTGGTGAAGTCCGGATCATTGGCGCATCAGAGACTGCCTCGGGCAAACTGTCTGGCGACCGCTTAAATACCGTCATCAAAGGAGACACGAAATATTCGGCCGAGAGCAGGGCTTTCTACAAAATGACCCCCTACGCATTTCCCTACAAGGAGTCCCCAAAGACTGGCGGTCAATATCTCAACTTAGCCCGAATGACCGAAGCCGAGTGCTTCGAATACAGCTTCCGAAGGGTCGCCGGTGCGATTCCATTGGCCAATCTTGAAGAATTTTCTCAAATGTGGGGAGAAGTTAAAAATGCCCGCGCGCTCCGGGATGCATTTCCAGGCTGGGATGGAACCATGAAGGGCAGTGGGCTTATTCTTAATGGTCAAAAACTTAATGGCTTGAATTATTTCGTACCTACCACCACTCCCATCACCGTTAAAATGAAAAATGAGGGGTATGCGGGATACCGAGATACCATTCTTGGACGCATCCAAGATGCAGTCACGAAAGCTCCTGTCGTGATTGATGGAGAAACGATGGTTGGTCGTCTGCGTTCGGCCAAAGTCCCCTTGGCGGGAAATCAAGTTTGGAATTTTTACCTTATCAACAGCCTAGACGCGGACGGCAAAGAGCTCGACCCCGACCGTCGCTGGTTTGGCTCACCAGACACTCTGCAAGTAGGTAGTAATGTTCCTCAACAAGAAGGCACCGCAACGGCCCCCGGCTGGCACCTCGTAGATGAACCGCTCTTACTCAACCTGCAGGCCATGACCTCTGGCTGGCCGATGTATGGCAACGGCAATCACGATTGGGATTCCATCGAGCAGCCACCACAACCGGGGACGCGCTGGAAAGATCCATCGCCGGAACTTCCGGCCAGTTATTTAGTAAAGACAGCAGAGGGCGCGGGTACATATAGACGACCCGAAGTCACCGGCCCTAAAGTCAACACGCTTAAACAAATTAACACGCTGCAATTGTTGCACTCGAACGACTCCGTCGGCTCGGCCACAAAAACCCACATGTTCATGATGGATTTACTGGTGAGGTCAGCCGACATGACCGAACAGACCAGCCCGCGCAGCACCACTTGGTATCCGCTTAACACCAAGAGCCCCGGCTTCGAAGCTCATGATTGGGCGACTACCTCGGGTTATAACAGCACCACGAATGATCGGTTCCAGACGCCGATTGAGATGCTTAACGCGCCGATGTCTCCTTTCTTCCTCAGCACCCGCGCCCAGCAAGCCCACCTCTTCGGGTACGATGGCAAAGCCCATTCGCCCATCGGATGGGTACTCAGCCAACGCGGCCTTGTAACTGATGGCTCAAATAAAAACTTTGATTCTTTAAGCGGATTAGGTGAAAAGGCCTTCTGGGGCAAAAGTGTCACGAGCAACGGGCAGACGAATGTGATTCTTCACCCCCTGCCCCGCCGCCCGATGCTCTCGCTGGCTCAACTGGGCTCCGTCCCCTTCGCCCAAGTCAACACCGACCCCGACCTGACCGTTGGCTCGTCTTTCGCCAACCCAGGTATCGCCGACCTGACCGAAATCACCGATTGGCCTGGACCCAAAACCCTTAGCACCGAAGAGGCCTTACTTCCAAGTAGCTACGCCACTGGTCCTACTGGTAAGGTCGAGATCCCCGAACAAGGCTATGTGGCCAAAGTCATGGGCGTCCGCACGGTGCGCAACCGCTCGAACGTCCGCACGGATCATGCTTTCGCCGCCAACCTCGCACTCTGGGACACGTTCTACTTCAGCGGTCTCAACCTCGCCACATCTTCTTACTCTCCGGGCAATACAGTTGCCGCCGACTTGGCGACCGAACCTGCCGTGAAAACCTTACAAGATAAAGGACTCCAGACCTTGGGCGTCACTGGATCCATCGATTTCAGCAGCCTCAAGACCGCCCTCAATAACGGTAAGAAAATCTTGGCGAATAAACGCGTGACCTACGCGGCGGATGGTAAAGATGCCCCCACCCTCAGCGTGGCCAATAACATGGCGCCGAATCAGTTCCCCCACCCCGCCTACCTCGGACGCAACGCGCTTTACGATGGCGGCTTCAATGTGAATTCCACCTCCAAGGCCGCCTGGAAAGCCGTCCTCGGCGGCCTACGCGGCATGACGATTTCTGGAGCGTCCAGCTCCAGCGGCACGGCGTTGACTCGCTTCGCCAATGCCTTCGACCCGTCCGGGTCGAACGGAAAAACGTCGCCGTGGAATAGTTACCGCGAGCTTTCCGATGTCGAAATCGACACCCTCGCTGAAAAAGTCGTGATCGAAGTGCGCCGCCGCGGCCCCTTCATGTCGCTCGGCGATTTCGTTAACCGACGGCTCCTCGGCCAGACGAACTCCACCGTTAGCCCGAACGCCAACCCGGGTTATTCCTGGACTGACAAGTTCTCGCTCAAAGGCGCCCTGCAAGCCGCGATAGATGCGGCCAACATCAACAAGGACGCCATCGTCGCGGCGGGCGGCACCTTCTCACGACCTGCAGACTACAACGCATTCCCCGCCGACCCAAATACAAGTAAACTGGAGACATACGATGACCGTGGCTCAAGAAAAGACTTTCTACCCGATGCCTACCAATCAAATAGTGCGTCAATCATCGTCAATAATCGCTTCCCGTCTTTAAGAGCCATGAGCGAAACGAACGACCACACCAAGGCGATCGCAGGCCTGGGCGCTCCGGGCATCGTGACGCAGATGGACGTCCTTAACTCCGTGGGCCCGAACCTCACGCCCCGCTCCGACACTTTCGTAGTCCGAGCTTTTGGCGAAGCCCTCGATAACGCCGGCGCTTCGATCGGTAAAGCCTGGGTCGAAATCGTGGTCCAACGCACCGCGGAATATTTCGACCAGACTCCGCCGAAAGTCGCTACCGACTTCGACCCGACCAAAGACGAGGTCAATCGCCGCAAACTCAGCTATCGCACGATCTCACAGGCCAATACCACGGCCTACGACAAGGTGCCCATCCTTGACCAGTATGAGCCCATCACGGCCAGCACCAGTAATGGCGTCGTGACGCCCAAGGTTGATGCCGCCAATCTCAATCGACTCTTTGGCCGACGCTTCAAGACCACCTCGCTGCGCTGGCTCAACGCTTCCGAACTCTAAGCCCGATGTCCCTCCTTCGCTCCTTGGGCGTGTGCTTGATCGGCACGCTCATCACCTTGTCAGCCGCCATAGAGAAGCCCCCAGAAAGAGACTGCACACTGCGCCTGTCTTGGTGGGTCGTTCCGGAAAAAGAATATGAGCTCTACCTGCTGAACGACAAGGAAGCCATCCCCCTTAGCCTCGCCCGTCTCTCGATCAGCCAGGCCATCCCCTATAAAGGAAAAGCCGAGGTGGTCATCGCCCAGAAAGAAATCAGCCAGGAGTTAGATAAAAAAAGCGGGAAGCCAAAAGAAAACTGGATTCCCTATGCCACCTTCAAATTGAAAGCCGAAGACGTCGATGTCGCGGTCTTCTTGCTGCCCGAAGAAGGCAAGGACAGCGCCAAAGCCAAGAGCTTGGACCTAAATCCCACGACCTTTCCCTATGGCTCGGTAATGATCGTCAACTACACCCAAGGGCGGGTTGCCTGTAACTTAGGTGGGGGAGTCTTTTTTGCCGAGTCAGGAGAGATTGCTCATTCCCCCAAGGTATTTGCCGAACAAACGGAGACGCCCTTCGCCCTCGCCGTGCTCGAAGCCAACGGCGGACAGCACTCGCGAAGCCAACGGCGGACAGCACTCGCTGCGCTCGACTCAAATCAGTATGAGTAGCAAAGCTCGTTTCTTCCACATCCTGCTCGAGGTCGCCGATGAAAACCCTTCCGAACGCTACCAGATCCGGAGCTTTTCCGACTTTAATCGCCAACCCGCCGCCCCCAGCCCCAGTCCGGCGGGTAAACCCGGCCAAGATAAGAAAACCAGCGGCAGCGCTGACAAGAAAATGACGCCTAAGGATTCGGCCAAGAAATAACCTTCCGCCCCCTCTCACCTATGCGTTTCTTTTCGTTCGTCTTGTCGTTGGCCGTCCTGCTGACGGAGTTCATTCTTAGTCCAGTGGTGCTAGCCCAGACCGAAACGACCCCACCGACTGCTGTCGAAACTATCGCGATTCAAGCGACCTGGATTCATCTGCCTGCCGGCAAAATCGAATTAGTCAGCCAACCCAACGGACAGACCACGCCCTGCGAGGCCGGCAAAGGCATCATCCTGGACAGCACCGAGGTGCCGCGCGGAAATTCGCTGGAAGTTCAGGTCTTAAAGAAAAGCGGGAAGTCTGTGAAGGCGGCAACGCTCACCATCCCCGCGCACGGCAAGCGTTTCATCTTGGTGCTCCAAGGCGAATCGGCCGGAGCAACCCGCGCCTGGCTTATCCCTGGAGATCTCCAGGCTTTCCCTTGGGGAAGCGCTTTTTTTATTAATCAATCCAGCCGGACGCTCCGTTGCTCGCTCGATGGCCTCTCCTGCGAAATCGAACCCGGCGCTTTTAAGCTCAACCCCTTCGTGGCGAGCGGAGAAAACAAGACTTACCACTATTTGATCGAATATAAGAAAGATGGAAAATGGATAACCGACTGCTCCACCCAGACCGTACTAGGGACCACCCGTCGGTTTATCTTCAGCATCGGGCCAGACGATCCTTCGCAGTCCCAACTTTATAAGACTTCACTGGCTGATTACCGTCACGACCCCCTGCCACCGGCTACAGAAGCGAAGCCGCCGGAGAGTCAGCCAGCCAAGTGACCCGCGAGGCGAGCGGACGGAGCAACTGTCCAGGATAGTTCGCCGGATCATAATCGCCGCAGGCGACGGCCCGCAACGCCGGGGCTTTGCCTTGGCCATTTACCAGGACGATGATCGCACCGCACTGGGCCAGGCCAGCGACCGAAATCGTCAGCCTCCAACCGCGCCCCGGCCATTCGGTGGCCACAAAGCGCGGGCCGCTTGTCTGTCCGATTAACGGACACTGCGGCCAAAGTGAGGCGATGTGACTATCGTCACCCAAACCGAGCACACAGAGGTCATAGGCCTTGCGCGGCGAACGCCGCGACCAATCCGCCTCATAAGCCGCCGCCGCGGCGGCCGGCGCAAGCGCAACCGGCCAAGGGAAGCGACGCTCCGACGGAACACCGAGCGCATCCAACAGTCCACGAATGGCGTGCCCGAAATTCGAATCATCCGAGGCCAGGGGAACGCAGCGTGCGACGCTGGCCGGGCCCTTCTCGGCCAAGGCATTGATCTGGGCGGCCAGCTCGGCGAAGGATTCATCGCGGGTAAGGACTTGCACCGTTCCAGCGGAGGTGAGCAGCGATGACATAGGTAAAAATTGAGGCAGGAAAGGAACCGAGGCAACTTTGCATCTCTTGCCACCCCGAGGTAGGGGCGCCACTGCGTGGCGTCCGTTCGCCGTGCGAGATGCAATGAGACGAGTAAGCTATCCCGATCCTACAAATTCTGTTCGCCCACGGACGCGACGCAGTCGCGCCCTCCTTGCCTTGTGGTAGGGCTGACCACCCTTGGTCAGCCGCGGTTGAGCGAGGCCGCTCAACCCTACCTAAGATGCAACTAGGTCAGCACGCAGTGCTGTCCCTACCTCAAGACAAAAGCCGGCTACCCATCGCGTCCACCTTTGCACTTTTGCACGCGGCTCCGCCGCATTTGCACCTTTGCAGCTTGATCAATCCACCCAGCCAATCATCCAGTCCCCTCTGCCGCTTTGACACCCCGAGGTAGGGGCGCCACTGCGTGGCGTCCGTTCGCCGTGCGAGATACAATGAGACGAGCAAGCTATCCCGATCCTACAAATTCTGTTTGCCCACGGACGCGACGCAGTCGCGCCCCTACCACATAACCTCCAACAAAAAGGTCGTCCTTTCGGACGCCCTTTTCTTTACCCAACTCCCTGATGCTTACTGGCAAGCCTCGCAGGTCCCGCCGTTACGCATGGCTTCGATCGAACAGGCGGTCTTCTCCTCGGCGGTGAAGGTGGTCTTCTCAACCTTCTTCTCCGCTTTCTCGACCGTAGCTTTCTCGATGTTCGAAGCACCCAAGGTACGAAGGTAATAAGTGGTCTTCAAACCAGTGCGCCACGCATACTGATACATGTGCGAGAGGACTTTGAGGTCGGGCTTGGGCAGGAAGAGATTCAAGGACTGTGCCTGGTCGATCCACTTTTGGCGACGAGCCGCCGCGTCGATCAGCCACTTGTAATCGATACCGAAAGCGGTGAGGTATTTATCCTTCAAGACCTGCGGGATTTCCGGGATATCCTTGAGCTCGCCATCGAAGTATTTGAGCTGCTGCATCATCTCCTTGTTCCAGAGACCCAATTTCTTGAGGTCGCGGACGAGGCTGCCGTTCAGTTCGGTGAACTCACCCGAGAGATTGCTCTTCACGAAGAGATTCTTGTAGGTCGGCTCGATGCACGGTGAGCTGCCCACGATGTTCGAGATCGTCGCAGTCGGCGCGATGGCAAGGACGTTGGAATTGCGCATGCCGTGTTTGGCGATCTTGGCTCGGACTGGCGCCCAGTCCATGAGGCCGCCGCGTTTGACCTCGATCGGCTCGCCACGCTCGTTCTCGAGCAGGTCGACGGTATCCTGAGGCAATAGGCCACGATCCCACTTCGAACCCTTGTAGGTGCTGTAGGTGCCGCGTTCGGCCGCCAGATCCGCCGAAGCGTTGTAAGCGTAATATGCCACGGCCTCCATGATCTCGTCGTTGAACTCGACCGCCGCTTCCGAGGCGAAGGAGATGTTCCGGCGATAGAGGCTGTCTTGCAGGCCCATGACGCCCATCCCGATCGGACGGTGGCGCAGGTTCGAAATCTCGGCGGCCTTCGTTGGATAATAATTGATGTCGATCACGTTATCGAGCGCCCGCACCGCGACCGTCACCGTCTCGCGGATCATGTCGTGGTCGATGGTGCCATCCGCCTTGAGGTGCGAATCAAGGACGACGGAGCCGAGATTACACACGGCCGTCTCTTCCGCGCTGGTGTTCAAGGTGATTTCAGTGCAAAGGTTGGACGAATGGATCACGCCGGCGTGATCCTGCGGCGAACGGATGTTACAGGGGTCCTTAAAGGTGATCCAAGGGTGGCCGGTCTCGAAGATCATCCCGAGCATCTTCTTCCACAGTTCAATGGCGGGCATTTCCTTGCCGAAGATCTTTCCTTCTTTGGCCATCTGCTCATAGGCCACGTAGCGACGCTCGAAGTTGGCTCCGAAAGTCTCGTGCAAGTCGGGCACTTCGTTGGACATGAAGAGCGTCCAATTCTGGCGCGACTTGAGGCGCTTCATGAACAGGTCGGGAATCCAATTCGCCGTATTCATGTCGTGCGTGCGGCGACGGTCGTCGCCGGTATTTTTACGCAACTCGACGAAGTCTTCGATATCGTTGTGCCAGGTCTCGAGGTAGGCGCAGCCGGAACCGCGACGCTTGCCGCCTTGGTTGACCGCGACCAATTGGTCGTTGTGCAACTTAAGGAAAGGAATGACACCCTGCGATTCGCCGTTGGTCCCCTTGATGTGCGAGCCCGTGCCGCGCACCGAGGTCCAGGAACCACCGAGGCCGCCCGCCCACTTGGAAAGGAAGGCGTTTTCGGCGATACCGCGGATCATGATCGATTCAATCGTGTCGTTGACCTGATAAAGGTAACAGGAAGACAGCTGGCTGTGCAGCGTGCCGGCATTGAACAAGGTCGGGGTCGAGCTGCAGAAACGGCGCGACTTGTAGAGGGCATGCAGGCGGATCACCCAGCCTTCGCGGTTCGTCTCTTCCTTCAGGAAAAGGCCCATGGCGACGCGCATCCAGAAGAACTGCGGGGTCTCCAGGCGGCGAGCCGGCTTCACCGTCTTATCAATGATAAGATAACGATCGTACATCGTCTGCACGCCCAGGAGTTCGAACTCCATGTCGGCGGCGGGGTCGAGGGCTTCGGCTAATTTCGCCAGGTCGTACTTGCGCAGGTCGGGCGAGAGGCGTCCGATGGCGATGCCCCGTTCGACGTAGGCGGCGAACTGTGCGCGGTGGAATTCGCGGAGCTTGGTCACGCCGTCGCGGGTGATGCTCCAGCCGAGCACTTCTTCGTAAATATAGGTCAGGCTGATCCGCGCGGCGAACTTCGCGAAATCGGCGTCGCTCTCGACGAGGCTCTTGGCGTTCAACTCAATCGACTTACGCAGGTCGGATTCGCTGATCTCGTTGAAGATACCGCGGCGCAATTCGGCTTCGATCTCGTCGGTCGGCTTGGTGAGTTCAAGACCGGCGGCGGCGAAGGCGATTCGCTTGCGCAGGTCTTCTCCGTTCCACAGGAAAGTCGAACCATCGGGGCTCTTGACCAAGATCAACGACTCCTGACGGTCGTCGACGACCGGCGGCAGCGTGGCTTCTTCTTCGCGCTTCCGCGAACGGAACGCCCGGTAAAGGATATAGGATTGGGCGACTTTATAGTGACCCTGCCGCATCAGTTCCTCCTGCACGAGGTCCTGGACTTCTTCGATGCCGATGATGCTCTGGCCGAGGTCGACGATGCGACGTGTCACGCCGGCCGCGACGCGCTCCGAGGGAGCGCCGTCGAGTTCGAGCGACAAGAATGCGTTGCGTACCGCGATTTCGATCTTGTCCTGCTTCCACGGCACAAGCTGTCCGTTGCGGCGCATGAGGCGCGTGATCACTTCGGGGACGACCACCAACGAGGGGCGGGAATCGAAAGAGAAATTCAGGCTCTTGGCCACGTCGTGACGATTGTGACGGACCAAGGCTTCTTCGATGGCCTGGATGACTTGCATCTCGGAAACTTGGACGCCGGAATGCGCGAGGTGAAGGGAGACGTCACAAGCGACGGCGGCGACGAATTCACGGTTCGAAACCGTGAAAATTTCGGCGACTTGGCGGGAGACCAAAAGATCGGTCAAGGCACCGCCGACGATATCGGCGATATCGGCCGGGCCGAGATTCGCCTGCTCAGGCACGGCGGCACCCGTCGGCGAAGTCGGCAAGGACTCGCGCCAATTGAAACGAGGCTTGGCCTCGGCCGGCGTGCGTACGGCGTTCTTGAGGGCGATGTCGGAATGGAAAAAAGGAAGTTCAGGCTTCATGATGGGTGAAAGGTTTTAAAAGGTTGGATGCGGAGAGGATGAAAGATGGAGAGAGATCGCGCTGGCGTAGGCCGGCGCGAAGAAAGTTATGGTCGAGAGGATGGAGGGGTAAGAACAGGAAACATGCCAAATAAGCGCCGACGGGGGTGACGCTGATATTTGGCCACAAGTCGCTTAAAGTTCGTCGTCGTTGACGACTTCGAGGGCGCCTTGTTTTTGATATTCGGTCACGCGGCCTTCGAAGAAGTTTTGCTCCTTCTTGAGGTCCATCATTTCCGAAAGCCAGGGGAAGGGATTAACGACGTCGGTCGTCAGCGGATCGAGGCCGCAATTACGCAGGCGTCGGTCAGCGATGAAATCGATGTATTGCTCGAACTCTTTCGAGGAGAGGCCGATGCCGTTGACGGGCAAGCAATCCCGGATGAATTCTTTTTCCAAGGTCACGGCGGTCACCATGAGTTGGCGTAATTCCTCCTTGAAGGCCGGCGTCCAGATGTCGGGATTTTCCGACACGAGCTCGAGGAGCAAATTGCGGAAGAGGTCGATGTGATTCGATTCGTCGCGCAAGGTGTAGCGGAACATCTGCCCGATGCCGGGGAATTTGTTCTGGCGGTAAAGCGAAAGCACCATACCGAAGAGGCCGTAGAACTGCGTGCCTTCCATGCACTGCCCGAATAAGAAAATATTGTGGGCGAGCGCCTGCTTGTCTTCGAGCTTGGTGAGGTCGAGCTTACGACGCAGCCCGCGCGAATTACTGACAACGAAATTGGCTTTCTTCTCGATGGTCGGAATGTCTTCGAACATCGCTTCGCACTCGTGCGGGTTGATGCCCAAGGACGAAATCATGTAGACCAGCGAATCGGCGTGGATGTTTTCTTCGTGGGCGTGGCGTCCGAGCACGAGCTTGAGTTCAGGCGCCGTGACGACTTCGCGGACGACGTGGATGATGTTGTCGCCCACGATACCTTCGGCGGCGGAAAAGTAACCAATCGCCATTTTCACAATCCACCGGTCGATCTCGGTGATTTGGCCCGTCTGGTCGCGCCACTGTTCGCAGTCTTTCTGCATGGGGATATCCTCTGGCTCCCAGTGGTTATTCTTCATCGTCTTATACAGGTCATACGCCCACTGATATTTGAGGGGGAGGATGTTGAAGAACATCGATTCGCGACCGTTGATGACGCGCTTATTGGCAAAGGCTTCTTCGGCTTTGGTTTTGTCTAAAATGAAGGTTTTTGGGCCTACTTTGATCGTAATGGTTTCCATGGGCTAGAGAGTGGAGAAAAGGGTGAGTTTAGTGGCCTGAAGAGGCCGCTACGGGAGTGGTATGGGTTGAAATTACTACTAGATATGTGGTCTGCAATTTTATTTCACCACTACATGTAGTGTTTTTGTGCAAGCCACTGGTAATTCGTCACTTCGGGAAAAAACTTTATTCACAATTGGGGTTTTTGACGGGTTTTTAATAAGGAAAAGACCCTAGGGCGATTTCGGACAAAATAGCCCCCGGGCGAGGTACGCAAATGCCACTTGTTGGTGTTGCTCACGCTGTTCACCTGCGGGTGAGGCGGCCGGAGATTGCGGCCCAGCTCGGACCCCCTCAAATTACGGCCATGACCCCCGGCCCAGCTGCTAAGACTTTTCCCGAAAAAGACCGCCCTAGCCTGCTCGAGGCCAGCTGGACTCCGGAAGCCCTCGTGGAACGCGGGTGGAAAGGCTCCAGCAAAGCTACTTGGCGCGTGATCGCGACCACCTGGCATGGCGTCCGCGATAATCGCCTGCCTCAGCAAGCCGCCGCACTCACTTATTATACGTTAATGTCCTTGGGGCCTTTGCTCGCCCTCGCACTGACCGTCTCCGGGTATATTCTGTCGCGCTCCAGCAGCCACGCGGACAACCCCGCCAAACAAGCAATCGTCGCGGCGGTCGAATACATCGCGCCTCAGGTCGTGGCACAGGCGGCGGAACAAGGACGGACGGCGACCTTGCTTGAGATCAACAAAGACTTGGACGGCTTGGTGGATCGCTTGCTGGCGAATGCGGCCAGCGGGCAAGCCGGCATCATCGGCCTGCTCCTGATCATCGGGCTGGCGGTGCTCATGCTCAGTCGCGTCGAAGATGCGCTCAATGGCATCTGGGGCGTAAAGTTCGGGCGCAGCTGGCGCGACCGGTTCGCCAACTACCTGCTCTTCCTTATTCTCTTTTTCTTAGTGGGCGCGACCACGCTCACCATGATGTCTGCGGCCTCCATCGCCTCGGCTATCGGCCAAGGCACCTCGTGGCTAAATTCTTTCTTTAATAAAATACCGGGCGGCGAAGGCTTACTTGAATTCATCAATGGCAGCGGGCCTTTGCTCGTCTCCATCGTCTTGCTGGCTTTGGCTTTCGCCTCGTTCAACCGGATGATGCCTAACGTCCGCGTCCGCTGGTCGGCCGCCTTCATCGGCGGGTTATCCGTCGCGCTGCTCATCGCGATTAATCACCGCCTCGCTGCACTCTACGTGGGCAAAGTCACCCAATTCCAAAGCCTTTACGGCGAGCTCAGCATCGTGCTCGTCCTGATGTTCGGCTCTTACCTGACTTGGCTATTCGTCTTAATCGGCGGACAAGTCGCCTACGCTTTCCAAAACCGCCGCGCGCTGGCCCGGCACAAAGCCTGGGAAGGATTAAGCCATCGGGCTCGGCGCACGCTCGCTTTCGTCTGCGCAGCGGAAACCCTTCGCCGCTATAGTGCCGGACGGCCCGGGCCGACGGCTGACGATATCGCCGACACCGCCAAGGTGCCAGCGACGGTAGCCGAGGGATGCTTACAGATGCTGCGGGACGCCAACTTGC
>JAPLTU010000061.1 GCA_026397965.1 Verrucomicrobiota bacterium
GGATCATATTTGTGGTCGTGGCAGCGCGAGCACTCCATCGTCAGTCCCATGAAGCCGTAGCCAGCGGTCATCACCCGGTCGTTGATGCCATCTTGGCGAAACTCTTCGGCGATGGAGCCTCCTTCGAAAGTCATCCGGTGCAGGCGATTATAGGCCGTCGCTACGCGTTGATCCTGCGTCGGGTTCGGCAGAAGGTCGCCGGCGAGCTGTTCGGTTAGGAATTGGTCATAAGGTTTGTTATCGTTAAATGCCTTCAGCACCCAATCGCGCCAAGGCCAAGCGAACATGGGGTTGTCTCCCGTGTAGCCCCAGGTGTCAGCGTAGCGGGAAAGGTCGAGCCAGTTCACGGCCAGGTGTTCGCCGAAGCGGGGAGAGGCTAGCATCGCGTCGACACGCTTTTCATAAGCGTCAGCAGACTTATCAGCGAGGAAGGCGTCGACCTCGCCGTTGGTCGGGGGCAGGCCAGTAAGCGCAAACGAAGCGCGACGAAGCAAGGTGGTACGATCGGCGGGAGGCGATAACTTCAGTCCGGCTTTGGCGGCTTGGTCGGCAACGAAAGCATCGAGAGCATCTTTCAGCCAGGACGGATCTGCCACGGCTGGTGCGGTATGAGCGACCGGACTCACAAACGCCCAATGAGGATCGTATTTAGCGCCCTGCTTGACCCAACGTTTCAAGATGTCTTTTTCCTTGGCCGAAAGCGGACGGTGCAACTCCGGCGGCGGCATGATCTCCTCGGGGTCGGTTGAAAAGATGCGGGGGATCATTGCGCTTTTTTCGATATCGCCTGGGATAATCGCGATTTCACCGCTCTTGAGTTTTTTCGTCGCGCCGGCGTATTCGTCGAGACGGAGGCCGGCCTTGCGTCCCTTGTTCGCGTCCGGACCATGACAGCCATAACACCGGTCCGAGAGAATGTGACGGACCTCCCGGTTGAAATCCACGGATTCATCGGCGCCGTAGCTTGTGATGCCCAAGAGGCAGACAAGGACGACGATGTTGCGGGACGATGACATCGTAAGGGTAGGACACATAAGCCCACCCTGTTGTTCCTGTAGAGGATTTTTGCTGGTTTCCATTTTCCTTCCTCGTCGGCTTTTAGGTTTACCTTGGGTTGTTCGTGCTTTTGCCAAACCATGCAATTGCTTGCTTGAAGATTTTCAGTCTTAAATCGCTGGCTGGTTATTCACAGTTTGCCCACTTTCTTTGGTGATTCAGGTTTTTATGACTAACTCAGTCATATCATTCATAAAAGAGTGATTTCGCTCATTTAAACTTGCAAAAATAGCTGATAAATAAGGAATAAGAGCATGGTGACCAAACTCTTCGGAACGGATGGCATCCGTGGTAAAGCAAACGAATACCCGATAACGCCCGAAATCGCGCTACGGACGGGCCAAGCTATTTCCAGGGTGCTCAAGTCGAGCGGGGCGAATCATAACCGTGTTATCATCGGCAAAGACACCCGGATCTCAGGTTATATGTTAGAAACGGCATTAACGAGCGGCTTGGTAGGTAGCGGGATGGACGTCTTCTTGGTCGGTCCGATGCCGACTCCAGCAGTCGCTCATTTGACCAAGTCCATGGGTTGCGGTGCCGGCATCATGTTAACCGCTTCGCATAATCCTTACGAGGATAACGGGCTCAAGATTTTCGGACCTGACGGCTATAAGTTGTCCGATCAGCTCGAAGCCTTGGTCGAAAAAGATATTTTATCAGATATCAAGTCCTCCGGTGTGACCGGAGACAAGATTGGCAAAGCTTATCGCATCGATGATGCCCGGGGTCGTTATATCGAATACGCAAAGCAGAGCTTAGGGCCAGCGTCTCTGGCGGGAATGAAGATCATCGTCGATTGTGGGCATGGCGCAGGCTATCTGCTCGCGCCGCTTATTTTTAAGGAACTGGGTGCAAAGGTCGTGAAGATGGGCGTCGATCCGGACGGTATGAATATCAATGCCGGCTGTGGAGCTTTACATCCCGAAGCGGCGGGCGTGTTGGTGCGCGAGCACGGGGCCGACGTCGGCATTTCCTTGGACGGTGACGCGGATCGGGTCATTTTTTCCGACGCCTCTGGCGCGGCGGTCTCCGGGGATCGCATCCTGGCTCTCTGTGCCTTGGCATTGCATCAGGAAGGCCGCCTCCGCGGCGATAAGATGGTCTGTACGGTCATGTCTAATCTTGGATTACATGAAGCCATGCGTGATGCCGGCATCGGCGTGGTGACTACGCCGGTCAGCGACCGCTACGTGATCGAGGCCTTACGGAAGGACGGTCTTTCTTTTGGTGGCGAAAATTCTGGGCACCTCATCTTTGCGGATTATGCGACGACCGGGGACGGCATCTTGAGCGCCTTGCAGGTGCTGCGGATGATGCGAAACAAAGGTGCGACTTTGGCCGACCTCGCTCAAGGCATGCGCGAATACCCGCAGTCGCTCGTTAATATGAAAGTCCAAGCCAAGGTCGCCTTGGAGAAGCTGTCACGCTTGCAGGAAACGCTGGCAAAGGCTGACGCCGCCTTCGGTCAGACGGGTCGGCACTTGATTCGTTATTCCGGGACGGAGAACAAACTGCGTATCCTCGTCGAACATCGGGAGCAAGGAGAGGTCGAGCGCTGGTCGAAACTTTTCGCTGACGCCGTCGTGGCCGATTTCGCTGACCTCGCATGAAACCGACGTTTATCTTTGCGGGGTCCCCTGACTCCGCCGGTTGTCATCCGCTGACGTTGACGCGTTCTTTGGCGGATTTCCCTTTAGCGAATATTTCCTTAAATCAGCATCAGGCCGCAGCCCTCTTACAGGCAGGCGTCGGACTGTCATCGGACGCTAAAGCCACACTGGAAGTGCAGGCCGATGCTTGGTTAGATGTCGCCGATATCCTTGCCTTCCTGGCCGATAGTTCCGCCGGTATCCTGACGCAGGCCGACGGTAAGGTCTTGGTCCGAAAAGCCCAGGCTGGTGCTGTTACGCAGGTCGCTTCGAAGTCATTTTCAATTTCCTACAGTTGGGATCTGCTCCGCGCGAATGAAGCGGCCTTGGCGGCCAAGGTGAAGTTCAGCCGTCCGCTGGAATTTCACCCATGGTTAGTCCACACGGGGGTACTTTACGTCAAGGGTCGATTGCAGCTGGGCAAGGGCACGCGACTCTTACCTGGGGTCGTCATCGAGGGCGATGTCGTCATCGGCGACAACTGTAAGATTGGCCCGCATTGTTATATCCGTGGATTCACTTCGATTGGTGATGGTTGCCACATCGGACAGGCCGTAGAGATTAAGAATTCGATTTTACTTAACCAGACGAACGTGGGTCATCTGGCTTATATCGGTGATTCGATTTTAGGCCAAGGTGTGAACCTGGGCGCCGGTACGATTTCTTCCAATCTTCGTCACGACGGTAAGACCCATCGGAGTATGGTCGCCGGCGATCTGATCGAAACCGGTCGGCGTAAGTTCGGGACTATCATCGGAGATAAAGTGCATACCGGAATCAATACCTCCATTTACCCCGGCCGTAAGATTTGGCCGCACCTCACCACTTTACCGGGAGCGATCGTCGAGCGCGACCTGATTTCCTAAACTTTTATGTGTGGCATCATCGGATATGTCGGTCGCGCGTCCGCGACTCCCGTTCTTTTAGGCGGCTTACGTCGTCTTGAATACCGAGGTTACGACTCGGCGGGGATGGCGCTCCAGGAAGGCAGCGAACTCCTGGTCGCGAGGGCCGTCGGCAAAGTCGCTAAACTGAGCGAAAAGATTGACCTCACCTGGAGTGAGGAGCTTCAAGGCCGATGCACCGTTGGTATCGCGCATACGCGGTGGGCCACGCACGGGGCGCCGACCGAAGCGAATGCGCACCCGCATCGGGATGCCTCGCAACGGATCTGCTTGGTTCATAATGGCATCATCGAAAATTACCGGAATATCCGGCAAAAGCTTGAAGCCAAAGGACACGTTTTTGTCTCGGAGACCGATACCGAAGCGCTCTCGCGCCTGGTCGGCGAATTTTATAAGGGCGACCTGCGTCAGGCCGTCACCCGCGCGCTCCGTCAGGTCGAAGGAGCCTATGGCATCGCGGTCATGGCCGCGGATGAGCCGGGTGTCATCGTCGCCGCCCGCAAGGGTAGCCCGTTGGTCATCGGCGTCGGTGAAGGCGAATGCTTGGTCGCCTCCGATGCGTCGGCTTTGGTGGCCCATACGCGCCGGGTGATTTATCTGAACGATGGCGACATTGCTTTACTGAAAGCGGATTCCGTCCAGATAACCGATATTGACCATGCGCCGATTGAGCGCGACGTCGCCGACCTTGAACTCGAAGCCGCAGCTGTCGAAAAGGGCGGCTTCGAGCATTTCATGCTCAAGGAGATCCATGAACAACCAGAGTCGGTACGTAACGCTCTCCGGGGTCGTATCGATGCCCAGCAAGGGACGGCGGTCTTGTCCGGCATGGGTACGTCGCCGCGCGAACTGGCCGAAATCCGTCGGATCGTCATGGTCGGTTGCGGTACTTCGCTCCATGCCGGCATGGTCGGTGAGTTCGCCTTCGAAGAATTAGCCACCATTTCTTCCGAGGTTCAGCAAGCGGCCGAGTTCCGTTATCGTAATCCCATCGTCGATGCGCACGACCTGGTGATCGCCATTTCGCAATCCGGAGAGACGGCAGACACCTTGGCCGCCGTCCGTGAGGCGAAGGAGAAGGGTACGATGGTGATGGGGTTGGTGAACGTGGTGGGCTCTACGATCGCGCGTGAAACCGGTCGCGGCGTCTACTTGCATGCCGGACCTGAGATTTCCGTGGCTTCGACCAAGGCTTTTACCGGCCAGGTCGCGGTATTATTATTGATGGCGTTGAAACTCGGACGCAGTCGACACCTTTCGGCGGAACGCGGTTTGGCTATCGCCCAGCAGATTCAAAGCCTGCCTGAGCTGATTGAAGCAGTGTTGGCGCAGAATGATGCCATCGCCCAGGTGGCGGCCGTCATCGCCCCCCATGAGCATGCCTTCTTCTTGGGGCGTGGGCCAATGCATCCGGTGGCCCTGGAAGGCGCCTTGAAACTGAAGGAAATTTCTTACATCCATGCGGAAGGTTACCATGCGGCTGAATTAAAACATGGCCCGATCGCCTTACTTACGCCCGGAACGCCGGTCGTGGTCATCGCGAATCAGTCCCCCGTGGTCGATAAGGTGCTGAGTAACGCGGAAGAATGTCGCGCTCGCGGCGCCCAAGTCATTGCGCTCGTGTCGCAGACTGGCTCCGCGGCCGTGGCCGACCAGGTAATCCGTATCCCTGATTGTGATCCGCTCGTGGCGACCATTCCCGCCGCCGTAGCTTTGCAATTGCTTGCTTATCATGTGGCACGCCTACGCGGTTGCGCCATCGATCAGCCCCGTAACTTGGCGAAGTCGGTAACCGTCGAATAATTTTAATACGGTTATTATTTCTGGATATTAGACCTTAGGTCATTCCGATTGCAGGGAGTCGGCCCGTTCATTTGCTTGTCCTGCCATGAGCACCCCTCCCAAGAAAACCTGCCGTCTCTGCCGCAAAGCCAAACCCCTTGAATTATTTCATCGGTTGCATGGCTCGGCGGCTTTGCACCCCTTCTGTAAGCCCTGTTTGGGGACTACGGTCCAACAACGTTTCAAGGAGCGAGCGGTCAAACGGCGCGTGAACAAGAAAGAATGTGCCCAATGCGCACAGGAATTACCCTTGCAGATGTTCCATTGGCTGACGGCCTCGGGGACGCATCATAGCTACTGCCGCGCCTGCCATGCTGCCTATATGGCCGATCGCTATCGCCGACTCTTGGCCAAGCGGAGAACCCTTTAAAAGGTTTCCCGCTGGTGGCCGGACGGGGACTTGAACCCCGAACCAATTGATTAAGAGTCAACTGCTCTACCATTGAGCTATCCGGCCAGACAGCGGGATGTGAATGAGTGCAATTCGCTGGCAGGAGTTCAAGAGCAAATGCAGCTAAATCGACAAGGCCGCCGGCCAGGGATGGTTTGATTCGTGGTGGCTGGACCGGGACTCGAACCCGGAACCAATTGATTAAAAGTCAACTGCTCTACCATTGAGCTATCCAGCCTCTACGAACCAAATCGATACAAGCCATCAAATGACCGTTGGTAAAGTAATTTCTGACCCTTTAACGTTCACCTCTTTGACGTAAGGCCTCGAAGAGGCAAACGCCTGCAGATACGGAGACATTGAGACAGGGGACCGCACCAAGCATGGGGATGCGAAGCAAGAAATCGCAGGTCTCGGCGGTCAGGTGTCTGATGCCGTCGCCTTCGGCGCCAAGGATGATGGCCAGGGGGCCGGACAGTTTTGCGTCGAAGAGCGATTGGCTGGTCTTGTGATCGCTTGTGCCAGCAACCCATACGCCGGCATCCTTGAGTTTAACCAAGGCGTTGCGGAGATTGTTGGCTTGGACGATGGGGAGCGTTTCCGCGGCGCCCACCGCTACCTTACGCACGGTTTCGTTGACTGGAGCCGAGTTCTTCTTGGTGATGATGACAAAGGCGCAACCTGCGCATTCGGCCGTTCGGATGCAGGCCCCGAGGTTATGCGGGTCCTGAACACCATCGAGAATCAGGATGAGCGGATTCTTATGTTCGGAGAGCAGGGCCGTAATGTCCCCCTCATCATAAAGTTTAAGAGGCTTATTTAGGTCCGCATGGCGCGGGGCGCGGTCATTGCTCCGGGCCATCGTCGTGCTTAGCGGCGGGCGAGCCGACCGCGGGCATGGAGGGCTTCCGCAATCTGGATGGCATTGAGGGCGGCGCCTTTCCAAAGTTGGTCACCGCTTACCCACAGAGACAGTCCGTTATCGAAAAGGGTGTCTTTGCGTAGGCGACCGACACCGCATTTTTCTTTGCCGGCATAATCAAGCGGCATGGGGTATTTCTTATTGGGTGGATCATCGCATAACTCGGCGCCGGGGAAGTTGCTGATGGCCTGACGAGCGACGGTCAGGTCGACCGGACGTTCAAATTCAGCGCTGAGGGCGATGGAGTGGGCCCGGAAGACCGGAACGCGCACGCAAGTCGTCGTCACTTTGAGGTCAGGGAGGTTCATGATTTTGCGACCTTCGTTGAGCATCTTCATTTCTTCCTTAGTGTAACCGTCTTCTAGGAAGGAGTCGACCTGAGGGATGACGTTAAAGTTAATCGTGTGAGGATAAACTTTGGCGGGGGAACTTTCACCGCGAGCCCATGCTCGGGCTTGGGTGTCTAACTCGCGCATGGCCTCCGCTCCGGTGCCGGAGACTGCCTGATAGGTGGAGGCGAAGAAACGCTTGAGACCGAAAGCTTGATGAAGGGGGTAGAGACCCATCAAGGCGATGGCGGTCGAGCAGTTGGGATTTGAGATGATACCTTGATGCGTTTCTAAGGCCTGCGGATTGATCTCAGGGATGACTAGGGGGACGGTGGGGTCCATCCGGTAAGCGGAACTGTTATCAATGACGATGACCCCGCGCTTGACCGCTTCGGGGGCAAGGGCGAGGGAGATGGAGCCGCCCGCACTAAAAATAGCAAAATCAAGACCATCAAAGGCTTCCGGCTTGGCTTCCTGGACGGTCCATTCACGGCCCCCGTAGGTGACCTTGGTCCCCGCGGAGCGAGCGGAAGCCAGGGGGCGGAGTTCCGCGACCGGGAAGTTCCGCTTGGCCATTAATGCCAGCAGTTCTTGACCCACCGCGCCTGTCACGCCCACGATGCCGATACGATATGCCATGTTCTGAGTTAGCTATGGTTTTGATGCGGGAGATGTCCGATCGCCTCACAGCGCTGGGTCTCCCTGTTGCGGAAGATTGCATCGTTGTGTCGATTGACCAGCAAAAACTATGGATTTTAAGCAAAGGGGCCTTGCGTACCTTCGTTATCAGTTCGGCCCGCGCAGGTTTGGGCTGTGTTCAAGATTCTCTGCAAACACCTTGTGGGCTCCATAGAGTGGCGGAAAAGATCGGCTCCGCTGCGCCCGCTAGCATGGTCTTTAAGGGCCGAAAGGCCACGGGGGTACTCTCGTCCGATTGGCCGACACCCGAAGACAATCTGATTACCAGCCGCATCCTTTGGTTGGAGGGTTTGGAGAACGGGGTCAACGCAGGCACCGATGCCGCCGGGCAGGTCGTTGATACTAAAGCCCGCTTCGTTTATCTTCACGGCACGAATCAAGTCGCGAAACTCGGACAGCCCAACAGCCATGGGTGCGTGTTGCTTTCCGATGCGGATATCATCCATATCTTCGATATCACGCCGGTCGGTACACCGGTCTTGATCCGGGCTTAGCGCGCGGGCACTTCGGCTTCGTTCTTTACTTCGCTGACTGGCGTTTTCTTGGCCCACGCAAGGATCATGTCGCGTGCGACCGGACCGGCGGTTTTGCCACCCCAGGTGCTGGTATCGAGCTGGCCTTCGACGAGCACGCAGAAAGCGACGGCGGGATTATCCGCCGAAGCGTAACCGATGATCCAAGCAAGGTGGGCCTTCTGGCCTTTTTGGAAATATTCAGAAGTGCCGGTCTTCGCGGCGAACGCTAGGCCGGGGATCATGACGCTGCGGGCGGTACCCTCTTCGACGCAACGGTTAAGCCCAGAGCGCAGGGCGGCTAATTGCAACCCATTCAGCCCGATCGCTTCGGCACTTTGGTGTCGACCGTCGCGCCCGGGGTCGTGAATGATCGTGGGAGTGGTTCTCGTTTCTCCGCGGGCGATAGACGCGGCGACGCAGGCCATATGCAAAGGGGTGGTCAACAGGAAGCCTTGGCCGATGGCGGTGTTCGCAGTGTCGCCCCCGGTCCATGGGCCCGCCCCGATCCTCAATTTATAAGCGGTATCCGGGACGACTAGGCCACGGTTGGCGGGGAAGGGGAGTTCGGTCGCATTTTTATTATCAGCCGTTGGTGGCATCTGGAGTAAGGGGGTATCTAATCCGAAACGCCGCGCTTCCGCCGCCAAGGGTTCGATGCCGACGCCCAGACCGACTTGGTAATTCCAGACGTTACAGGATACGGCCAACATTTTTTCAAGGTCGACTTGACCGTAACCGGCTGGGTCGTGTTCCGGGAAATCGCGGCCGCCCACACGGTAGCTTGGACCGCATTCTAAGATATCGTCCCAATCGATGACTTTATTCCGCATCCCTGCGATGGCCGTGATAACCTTGAAGGTGGAACCCGGAGGATAGAGTCCTTGGATGGAGCGATTGAGCCAGCCACCCGAGGTTTCGATCTCATCGAAATAGGTCCGCGTGACCCGGTCGGCCAGTCGGTTGGGGTTGAAAGTCGGTTGGCTAGCGAGAGCGAGGATTTCGCCAGTGTTCACGTCCAGCATGACCGCCGCCGCTGGCAGGACTTTACCTTGCGAATCTTTGATTTGAGCTAGGGCTTTCTCGGCGGCACGTTGAATTTCGACGTCGAGAGATAAGGTGACCGCGGTGCCTTGGGTCGGATCTGATTTACGTAATAATTCTTTGTTATACCCCGCAGAGGTTTTGGTCCAGAGCTCCCAGCCGCTTAGACCGCAAAGGATTTCGTTATAAGATTCTTCGATGCCAGCGGCACCCTTTTTTCCGGTATAATGTAATTTCTGCAAGAGCTCATTCTTTTCATCGTTTAGGCTATTGGGCGGTAGTTCATCGGTATCTTTCACATAGCCAAGGACGTGGGCGGCCAGCGTACCGTGCGGGTAGGTTCGGATGATGTCGGAATCAAGGCGGATCGGGCCATCCACCGGGAACTGTTCGACGAAGCGAGCCACGGCCCGGACGCCTTCCTCAGGGGTGATGGATTGGTCAGCACCCGGAAATGCTAAATCGGAAACCAAAGTGAAGGGAAGGGCACGGCGTTCGCGCAGGTGCTTTTTGAGATCATCAATCTTGACGAGCCGCTCGGTGGGAGAATCTACCGGGTTCGATTTGACCGGTAACTTATTTTTTCTGATATTACGACTGGTCGCATCGATCACGAACCAGACTTTATCGAGCCAGCGCTGTAAGACATTGAGGCGCGCCGAATCCTGAATTTTCTCGCGGTCGATGTGGCCGGTTTCACGGGCCTTCTCGGCGGCCAGTAACTTACGGTATTCAGCTTGGAATTCCGGTTGGAGTTCGGAGAGGTCGGCTTTGACACTCCACCGCACGCGATTTTCTACGAGCACATAACCGTTGCGATCATGGATGAGACCGCGGGCTGGAGGTTTTAGGATGATTCGTCTGCTTTGTGAGTCGGACTGTTCCTTCAGGTCGCCGGACTGCAGCCATTGCCGGACTATAAGACCGCCAGCGATGTAGATGAAGCCACCCGAGAATAGCCAAAAAACAAAGATTAGGCGTAAGCGCTCGATGCGGGTCGAAGGAAGAACCTTTAGGTCGTTAAGCTCTCTCATGGCGTTTCATTAGCCAAGGGGGCATTGATGTAATCCAGGGCCGCAATCTGACTGAGCGAGAGGGGCCAGAATAAAATAAGAGTCACCAGGGCTGAGGCGATTAGCTGAAGGAGAAGTTGGGGCAGGAAGTCGCCGAGATTGCGGAAGCTCAGCTGACCCAGGGTAAGGGCCACGGCGCTGAACCAGAGGGTGGTGGCGGCAAGGTTGACGAGGAGCGATGCGCGCAGAAGCCGCGGGGCGCTGCGGAGCAGTGGCTTATTGCTGGTAAGGAAGATGGCGGCGGCGACCAATGCCAGAGCGAGGATGCCGTCCGGGATGGGCCTGCGAGCTTCGAAGAGAAAACCTACGCACCCCGAAAACAGAACGGCTTGCCAGCGTCGTAGTCGGCTGCAGGGCAGCACGATGGCAGCACCCGAAATAAAAACGTTTAATCCCCAGGGGGCCGTCCAATCCGACATCAAGTCCGCCGCGAAAAGCCAAGGGTAAGTCGCCAACAAGATGATGAGCCAGGACCAACTCATGCCTATTGAAAATCCTCGTAACGTTTTTCGAGCAGAATTTCACCCGCGGCGGGATGAATCGGAACAAGGACGGAGACTTCCTGCAGTGAAAAGAGGTTTCGGCTGGGCTGAAGGGTGCCTTCCTTGAAGTTACCTTCTTGAGTCGTGCGGATATTCGCATCGAGTGTGCCGATGATCAGACCGGCCGGAAAGACGCCGCCCATGCCCGTGGTAACTACTTTGGGGCTTTGCCCTGCGGATGGGAGGTAGTCCATAGGGATGACGGCGATTTTTGCCCGAGCTGTCCCGAGTGAATTGGCGGGCAAGCCGCTGACCAAGACAATCCGGCCTTGTTCATCGCCCTCAAGGTAGGCGGTGCAACGGAAGTTCGGGCTGGTTACCAGGTCCACTTCGCAGGTGTTGAGATGCACCAGGGAAACTTTTCCAATCACCCGGTCGGAAAAAACCACGGGACAGCCTGGGCGAACGCCGTCGCTACGACCTTTGCGGAGGACGATGCGATGCCACCAAGAAGTACTGTCGCGCGATGCAACGCGGGCGACGATGGTCAAGAATTCTCTGGGAGCGGCGTAGCGCGCGAGTTCGCGTAAGCGGATGTTCTCCTGGCGAATATCTTCGAGGGTGCGGACCTTGAGCTCGAGGGCCGCATTGATGCGGGCGAGGTCGCGGGAGGCCGCGGCCAATTCTTCGGCACTCTTACTTTTAAGTTCCCAGAAACGGGCGAGGTCTCGTCCTTTCGCGACGAGGTGCAGGGCCGGAGCTTGGAACTCGACGAACGCCTCTCGGGTCCCCATGCGAACGAAACTCGGCGACATAATCCATATCGCCACAAATACGAAAAATGCGACGTAAGATGCCTTCGCGCCTTGACGGTTTTTATCCATGGCGGGTAAGCCCGCGGTGCTTATTCTCGGCCGCTCCAGCGCGAGGAGTTGGCGAGGATTTTACCGGTACCGTTGACCACCGCGCAAAGAGGGTCTTCTGCGACCATGACGGGGACGCCAGCGGCTTCGGAGATGGCACGATCGATACCGCGAATCAGGGCACCACCACCGGCGACAACGATGCCGCTGAGGTAGATATCACCCGATAACTCAGGGGGAATCCGTTCTAGCGAGCCTTTGACTGCTTCGATGATTTGGTTGATGTTATCCATCATGGCTTCGCGGACTTCTTGAGAGGTCAGGTGAAGAGAACGGGGCAGCCCGGTGACGGAGTCGCGACCCCGAACTTCATAGGTGAGTTCTTGTTCCAGCGCGTACGCCGACCCGATCTTTATCTTAATTTCTTCCGCGGTGCGTTCGCCGATAAGCAGGTTGTAAGAATTTTTAATATACTTGGTGATGGAGGTATCAAATTCGTCGCCGCCGACCCGGATAGAGCGCGCGTGCACGATGCCGCCCAGGGAGAGCACGGCGACTTCGGTCGTACCGCCGCCAATGTCGACAATCATCGAGCCGGTAGGTTCTTCGACCGGTAAGCCGACACCGATCGCAGAAGCGACGGGCTCAGGAATCGTGATCACATCGTCAGCCCCGGCGCGATAGGCCGAATCCATGACAGCCCGACGCTCAACGGCGGTGATGCCATAAGGAACGGCCACGACGACGGTCAAGTTGGTGAAAAGGGATTTTCGAGCCACTTTACCGATGAAGTAGCGGAGCATGTGCTCGCTGATTTCGAAGTCAGCGATGACGCCGTCTTTCATCGGGCGAAGGGCTTGGATATCTACCGGGGTCCGGCCCAACATCATTTTGGCCTCGTTGCCGACCGCAATGGGTTTGCGGGTGCTGGTGCGGATGGCGACGACGCTGGGCTCACGAAGGACGACCCCGCGGTCTTTTAAAAAGACGAGCGTGTTGGCGGTGCCAAGGTCGATACCAATGGCTTGGGTAAATAGCCCGGGGAAGCGCTTAAACATCAGGGTCGTTTGGGTTTCCTTGATGAACCTCGGATTGGCGGGGGAGTCAAAAGTAAAGTGAGGTCAGCCGTCGCCTATCTTCCGTCATAAGATTCATAGAACCAGAGAGATAGGCTGGGAGCGCAGTCAGGGATTGGCGTCCCCGCGGCGGGTTGTCGCTTGCTCAATCAAAGGGGATGACTAAAAAACGCTCACCCCAACCCCCATGACACCCCCGCTCAATCGTCGCGATTTCCTTAAATCAGCCGGCATGGCTTCGGCCGCTTTTGCCGTCGCCCGCCCTTGGCTTAATTCTTCCGCTCGGACGGTCTCCCCGAACGAGAAGTTGAACATCGCCGCCATCGGCTTCGGTGGCGTCGGGGGGAGTAATGTCCGCAATTCGGCCGAGGAAAATATCGTCGCCCTCTGCGACCTGGATTTAAAGCGCTGCGCCAGCACGATCAAGTTGCACCCCAAAGCCGCGCTCTTTACCGACTTCCGCGAGATGCTGGAGAAGCAGAAAGATATCGATGCGGTCATCATCGCCACGCCGGACCACTCCCACGCTTATATCGCCATGGAATGCATGCGGGCGGGTAAGCATGTTTACGTTCAGAAGCCAATTGCTCATTCCGTTTTCGAGGCCCGCACGCTCACCGAAGCTGCCCGGAAATATAAGGTTGTTTCGCAGATGGGCAATCAAGGCCACTCCGGCGAAGGGATCCGTCAGACGACCGAATGGATTGCCGCTGGGTTGATTGGTCAGGTTCGCGAGGTGCATGCTTGGACGAACCGTCCGATCTGGCCGCAGAGTTCGGAAATGGAACGGCCGAAGGATGTGCAATCGCCTCCCGAAGGGATGGATTGGAATAGGTGGATTGGTCCTGCCCCGGCGCGCCCGTTCAACAGTGTTTATCATCCAGGCAAATGGCGCGCCTGGTGCGATTTCGGTACCGGCTCCTTAGGTGACATGGGTTGCCATATCATCGACCCGATTTTCATGGCATTGAAGCTACGTTATCCAACGAGCGTCGAAGGCAATGTCTCGACTGTCTACGAGACCTTTGGTCACGAAACCAAGAGCAAGAACGAGTGTTATCCGCGGTCCTCGATTGCGCGTTTCAAGTTCCCCGCTCGCGAAGGCTTGGTCCCCGTCGAACTTACTTGGTGGGACGGCGGGCTGATGCCTTCCCGCCCGGATGAGTTGGAAGAAGAAGACTCCTTTGGCGACCATAATGGTGGCTGTTTGTTCATCGGCGATAAGGCGAAAATCGTTTGCGGATGTTACGGTGAAAAACCTCGAATCTTAAATGCCGACTTGCGGCAGGAAGCTAAGAAACTCGCTAAGACGATTCCCCGTATTCTTGGGGGCAGTACCGGACACGAGAAGGATTGGATCCGCGCCTGTAAGGGCGGTGAAGCCGCTTCGTCGAATTTTGATTATTCGGGTCCTTTATCGGAAATGGTACTCATGGGTAACTTAGCGATTCGTTACCCTGATCGTAAACTTCTCTGGGATGGCGAAAAAATGGAAGTCACCAATGATAAGGCCGCAAACGCCTATGTGCGTCGTCAATATCGCGAAGGCTTCGGTTTAGGCGCTTAATTTAACGCCACACCGTTTTCATGCCTCTGGCGCTTATGCGCTTAGGGGCATGTTTTGTTTAGAGCTTATAGCCTAAAGCCAGAGCGAGCAGAATGGCGCCGCCGAGCACGATGCGATACCACGCAAACGGCCCCATGCCACGACGTGAAACGAAACCGACCATCCATTTCACGGCGATGAAGGCGGTCACGGCCGCGACGATGAGGCCGAGGCTCGCCGGTCCGGCAGGATAGACTTTCCCTAAGGCAGGTCCGAGTGACCACATCTTGTAGGCGGAGGCGGCGGTGAGGGTGATGAGGCCGACGAGGAAGGAGAATTCGGTGGCCGCCGGATTTGAAAGTCCGGCCAAGCGTCCGCCGAGGATGGTCGATAGCGAGCGGCTGGTGCCAGGAATGAGTGCGAAACATTGACAGAGGCCGATGGTCAACGCCTGGCGAAGTTTGATTTCGGCGACTTCTTTTTCGTTGAAGTCGATCTTAGGCAGAAGTCGCTCTGCGCCCAGGATGATGACTCCGCCGATCATTAAGGCACCAGCGACGACTTCTACCGAGAATAAATACTTACCGATGGCATCTTTAAAAAACAGGCCAAGCAGGGCGGAGGGAAAAAACGCGATGAGGAGCGCTAGAGTCAGCCGTAGGGCGGCGCGTTCTCCGCGTAACAGTCCGACGATGACGCTGCGAACACGTCCGAAAAAGACAACTAAGACCGCGGCGATAGCGCCTACCTGGATGATCACGATGTAATCGTCCGCGACCCGGTCTTGCGAGATGGGGCGGCCTTTGCGGTCGCTGACATCGCTAACCATTATATTCTTATCATGGGGCACATTCATCAGCCGGTCGCTGATAATCATGTGACCGGTGGAACTGACTGGCAGGAATTCGGTCACGCCTTCGACGGTGCCCGTGATCAAAGCGCGTTGATAGGTGAAGCTGGCCTGAGTCTCGGCAGGTGTTTCGGTCTGTCCGGCCGCAAACGCGTTGAATCCCGTGAGGAAGAGGAGGGCACAGGCGATGCAACGCATGAGTCTGAATTGTCTGAATGGTTGGCTTTCCGCAAGCCTGTGCCGAACTTCCCTTGTCGCTTGCTCTCGGGTTATCTTCTCGCTTTATGGGATTATTCTTATGTCGGCCTCCAGCCTTATTCCGACCACCGAGCCACGTTTTCAGGTTCCTGACGTCCATGGACGCTTTGGGCAATTCGGAGGCATGTATGTACCCGAAACGTTGATGACGGCTTTGCTGGACCTGACCAAGGCCTACGACGAGGCCCGACGCGATTCGGCCTACCAGCAGGCTTTCGCCGACATGCTGAGAGATTACGCCGGACGTCCGACCGGACTCACCTTTGCCGAGTCGCTGACCAAGCACGCCGGCGGCGCTCGTATCTACCTTAAGCGCGAGGACATGCTCCACACGGGGGCCCACAAGATCAATAATGTCATAGGTCAGGCCCTGCTCGCTATCCGCATGGGCAAGAAGCGCATCATCGCCGAGACCGGTGCCGGTCAGCATGGCACCGCAACGGCCGCCGTCTGCGCCCGATTTGGTCTGAAGTGCGTCATTTATATGGGGGCGACGGACATGGAGCGTCAGGCGCTCAACGTCTACCGCATGCGCCTGATGGGCTCCGAGGTCCGGGGCGTCGAAGCAGGTCAACGGACCCTCAAGGAGGCCGTGAACGAAGCCATGCGCGATTGGGTCACGAACGTCCAAGATACGCATTACATTTTGGGGACGGCCTATGGCTCGCACCCGTATCCCATGATGGTTCGCGATTTCCATCGCATTATCTCTATCGAGTCCAAGCAGCAAATACTGCGCGCCGAAGGCCGTCTGCCCGATGCTATCGTCGCCTGCGTCGGTGGCGGCTCCAACGCCATTGGCGCCTTCTTTGAGTTCCTTGACGAACCAAGCGTCCGCCTCATCGGCGTCGAAGCCGGCGGCCGCTCCATCAGTAAGGGAGAACACGCCGCGCGTTTCGCCGGAGGACGACTCGGCGTCCTGCAAGGTTGCATGACGAACATCCTCATGGACAAAGAAGGGCAGATTGAAGGAACGCATTCCGTCTCCGCTGGCCTGGATTATGCCGCCGTGGGCCCCGAGCACTCTTATTACCGCGAAAAGGGTCGCATAGATTACGCTTACGCCAACGACACCGAATGCCTCGAAGCCTTCCAGCTGCTCTCGAACAAAGAAGGAATCATTCCGGCCCTCGAGACCAGTCACGCCGTCGCCCATGGCGTAAAACTCGCGGCATCCTTGCCGAAGGAGCAGGTTGTAATCATCAATCTTTCGGGACGTGGTGATAAGGACGTATTTAGTGCTGCGCGTGCCCTGGGGACCGAGATAAAGCTCTGATCATGGGCGCCTCTTCCATGACCGGCTTCGGCCGGGCGGAGCTTAATCTGCCAGGCGTTAGGCTCTCTGTAGAGATTGCCTCGGTTAATCAAAAGAACTTACAGGTCGCGATCTATGGGCCGGATGTGTGGTCGGGCTTGGAAGCAGTCGCCTCCGCTTGGATTCGCGCTCGCCTACAACGTGGTAAGGTGACGGCACGTGTGACCCAATCGACGCCAACTGCGGTCACCGATAAACTCTGGGATGCGGAAGCAACCAAGCGTTCCTTTAAGGAACTCGAACATTTAGCCCAATCCATCGGCGTATCCTGTGTCCCCCCCTCGCTTGATTTGGTGCTTAAACTGGCAGAAGCACGACGTGGTAATCAAGCTATCCTGCCTGATTTTGCGGTTGTTGAAGCGCAGGTTTGCCTCGCTTTTGATGCAGCGCTGAATGCAATTTTGAAGATGAGAGCAGAAGAGGGGAGGGCTTTGTCCATCGATTTACAAAGGCGAATTGCTGCGATTGAAAAGATGGTATTGGAGATGATGGATACCGAGCGCCTCGGGCCCGTCCGCCATCGTGACGCACTCCTGAGGCGACTCAAAGAAGCAGGGTTGTCCATTGATGTGGCCGACGACCGGGTATTGAAGGAACTGGCTCTTTTTGCCGACCGGTCTGACATAACCGAAGAAATCGTTCGTCTTAAGAGTCACGTTTCTCAGTTCAAAGCTGAGCTCGAGAGTCCTAATTGCGGTCGAAAACTCGATTTTCTCGTCCAGGAACTCCTTCGTGAGGTTAATACAATCGGAAGCAAAGCCTCTGAAATCCTGACAACTAAGCTGGTTTTAGAGGTTAAAACCGAAATTGAGCGTATTCGGGAGCAGGTCCAAAATCTGGAATAAGGTTTTTGGGGTGTGCTATTGCCACCTTGGCTTTCCCATGCCTTTGTCTATCAACACTTACGCATCTGGCCATGTCCAATAATCTAACTAAGCGAGATATCGTTATCAAAATTTTTACGGATAAAGGCTATCCGCAAAAGCATATCCGCGACAGCGTTCAGATGACGTTGGATGCGATCAGCGAAGCTTTGCTGGCCGGGCGCGATGTTGAACTCCGCAATTTCGGAGTATTCCAGGTGCAGGTCCGCAAGAGTCGCGTAGGTCGTAATCCGAATCGTCCCGAGACGGATGTAATCATCCCCAAGCGTGCGGTCATCAAATTTAAAGCCGGTAAAGAACTGAAAGCTAAATTGAAGTCGTACGACGTTGAAAAGCCAGCGCAGTAAGCGCCGTCGCTCATGTCTGATATTCGATCGCTCCCCGGGTTCCGGGAGTTTTATCCCGAAGACCGTGCGGTCTTAGGTCATGTCATGGGCGTATGGCGTCAGGCCTGTCGTCGTTATGGTTTTCGTGAATGGGAGTCGCCCGTGCTCGAGCCTTTGGAACTTTTTACCGAAAAGTCGGGTGAAGAGATTGTTCGGCAATTGTTCAACTTTGAAGATAAGGGCGGGCGTAAGGTCAGTCTTCGGCCGGAAATGACGCCTTCGTTGGCTCGGATGGTCGGGGCCAAGGCTAACGGTATGCCTAAGCCTATCCGCTGGTTCGCCATGGGCGAAAACTATCGTTACGAAAAACCCCAGAAGGGCCGCTTACGCGCCTTCTATCAACTGAATGCGGATTTGCTCGGTGAAGCTGGACCGGCGGCGGATGCGGAAATCATCGCGTTGTGTGCCGACTGTCTCATCGGCTTCGGGCTGACGCAGGCCGATTTCCGGATTCGTATTTCCGATCGAACACTTTGGTTCCGTTACTTGGCGAGTTTAGGGGTTCCCGAACTCCAAGCCGCCGCCGTCCTCAGCGTCGTCGATAAGTTAGAGCGCGGTTCGCCGAAAGATTTACTCGAGGCCATGACGGTGGCGTTGGCCGGCACCTCGGTTGATCCGTCGCGGGCCTTGGAACTTTGCCGGGCCTTTGCGAACACCCGTTCTTTGGCAGAGCTGGAAAGCTTATCAGCCAATGACGAAGCCATGAAGGCTCGATTGGCGGAGTGGAAACAACTTTTGGCTACCTTGCATTCGATGGGTTTTTCGGAGTGTATCGCCATCGACCTGACAATCGTACGCGGTCTGGCTTATTACACTGGGTTCGTCTTCGAAGCCTTCGAGACCGGCGGCGAAGCCCGTGCCTTGGCTGGCGGCGGTCGTTACGATGCCTTGGTTAAGAAGCTCGGTGGTCCGGATCTTCCGGCCGTTGGCTTTGGTATGGGCGATGTCACGCTGCGCGACCTTTTGGAGCTAAAGAAACTCATCCCGGTCTACGCTGATGGGCCTGATTTTTACGTCATGATTTTGGGTGAAGACGCCCGTCCGTCCGCGTTGGAGGATTTGGCGAATCTACGTCGCTCGGGTTTTCGCGTGGAATATAACCTTAAGGACGGAAAATTCCCCAAACTGATCCAGGCCGCTGAAGTGGCAGGTGCGAAGTATGCACTTATTTACGGCGGCTCGGAGGTCGCTAAGGGCGTCGCAAAAGTCCGTAGCATGACGGATCGTTCCGAAGCCGAAGTGCCGCGGACTGATTTGGTGCCCGCTTTACGGGCGGTCATCGCGGAAGGCATGCGTGCCGTCCAACCCTGAGCGGCGATGAGCGAACAGGGACGCCAATATCAGGCCATGGCGAAGACCGCCTCCTGGACATTGGTTTCGCGGGTGCTTGGGCTTGTTCGCGACCAGGTTACGACGTTCGTGTTTGGGGCCAACGCCGTCGGTGCGGCTTTTCTTTTTGCTTTTCAGATTCCAAATCTCTTCCGGCGTTTATTGGGCGAAGGCGCCCTGACCGCCGCCATCGTGCCTGTGTTGGCGGATAAACAGGCCCGGGATGGCAAAGCAGTTTCTTTCGGATTCTTGAATTACGTCGTCCGCCGGGTTTTCCCTTGGACGCTTGGGCTGACGTTGGTCGGCATCGGCTTGGCTCTTTTGTGGTCCGTTTTGGCGTCAGATGCAAAGCAGCAAATGGCCGCCGAGCTGACGGCTTATTGCATGCCGTATATGCCCCTGATCTGTATCGCTGCTTTGTTTACTTCCGCCGTCAATCTTAGTGGCCGCTTTGGCTTGGCGGAATTCGCTTCGGCCATGCTCAATCTTTGCATGATCATCGGCCTAGGTTTGTTCGGGATTAATTTTACGGAGCCTAACGACATGATGGCGAAGGCGCGTTGGCTTTGCGCGGGGGCTCTGGCGGGAGGCGCTTTGCAGCTGTTGATTCCGCTGTGGGGTTTAAAACAAGAAGGTTGGAACTCTCGGCTGATGAATAAGGATGTCACGGCTTGGCAGGTCTTGCGGGTTGCGTTCATTCCCGCTGCACTCGGTGCTGGTATCCAGCAGATCAATTTCTTAGTCTCTCGTAGTTTGGCCTTCAATGTCGATGGCGCAGGATTAACCTATTACTACCTTGCCAATCGCATTGTGGAGTTGCCGATTGGATTGTTCTCGGCCTCGATTGCGACGGTGATGTTTCCCGCTTTGGCGACGGCATTCGCCGCACGGGATGAGACCGCGTTATCTCGCAACTATGCCCGCGGGATGCGCCTGATTCTGGCCGTGAATATTGGAGCAGCCGTCGGTTTAGCCGTCTTGTCGGAGCCCGTGATTAGATTGCTCTTTGAGATGGGGCGTTTCACTGCGGCGGACTGTACGAAGACCCGCAACGTCTTGGTATTGTTTGCCCTTGCTATGCCGTTTTATGCCATGATTTCGCTGGTCACGCGGGCGCTCAATGTCGTCGGCAATACCCAGGCGACCTTTCGCGCCGCCGTCCAGGCTGCGGTCATTAATATCGTTGGTTCGCTTTTAGCGATTGCCTGCGGCTATGGTATTGAAGGTTTGGCCGTGGCCAATGCCATCTCTACAGTTTGGCAATATGGGGTACTGAGGAAAATGTTGGCCAAGTCAGCGCCCGCCTTTTTGACCGAAAGCCTACGCCGTCCGTGCGCCCAGGTGCTCACCGGATCATTATTGATGGGGCTTGTCGCGTACCATTCTTATCGGTGGATAATCGGTTTGCCGATTGCCACGCAGCTTAATGGCAAGTTAGCCCTTTTTCTGGCGATGTTATTGTCAGCCATCCTTTCCGCCACGATCTACGCCATCTTCCTGGACTGGCTCAAGTATCCCGAGCGCGATATGGTTCGGACCTTTGTCAATAAATTGATTCGACCGTTAGGGTATCAATTTAAGGTTTGATTCTAAGCGCCCGTAAGCTTTCCGGCCGGTAACGGCGCACTAAGGCTTCCAAGGTGGCAATGGTTTCATGGTCAGCGATGCCATCGACTTTGGTTGCACGGAAATGACGTTGAAAGGCTTCAATTGCTGACTTCAAGCCGGCCTCACCGGGTTCGATGCGATAACCATAGGCTGCAAGTAGTTTACGAACGTCTTCCGCTTTAATCTTAACGGGGGTCTGGAGGTATTGAGCGACTTCGTCTCGCAGCGGCCAAGCGCCGACGCCCAGAGAGGCTAACTTGGCCCAAGGAAATAAGATGCCGGGATCAATCTTACGGCCAACGGCGATGTCCGAATGTCCCAGCACCTCAGGAGGGTTGATCTGATGCCGACGAATGATGTCGGCGCACAGCGTAAAAAGTACCTCCGTTTGCGCAGCTGAGTATGCATGGACGTTGCCGTCCAAGTTGATAATCTCGATACCGATCGAGTGTTGGTTCATGCCCTCAAGATTACGCCAGCCGCTTTTGCCCGCATGAAAGGCGGACTTCGATTCAGGGACCAACTGAATGACGCGCGGACGGGGTTCGTCCGTGACGATGTAGTGAACACCCACCCGATGGGTCTCATTGTGTCCCTGCAGTATATCCAGGGCGGCGGGTAGGGGGGATGCCGTATAGTGTAGGATGAGCGCGGTCACTTTCCCTTTGCGAGGCTCTGATCCTGCGGAAACCGGACCCTGCTCGATGATCAGACCCGTATAGGGGGGGCGTTGTGTAATGTTGGAAGGTTTGGCCTCTTTGGGGGATGACGCACAACCCGGAAATAACGCCAAAACTGAGATAATCATTAAAGGGCCCCAATATGACCGATAGAAAGTAAACATAAGCAGTGCCTAAAAGGGATATATAAATGTTTTTAAAGCCCAAGATAATACAATTCAAATTCATAGATACCTTGATTTTATTATATTTTAGTTGATTAGACATAATGTATATTGTGCGAAATAGATACCAGGGGGCCGGAGGGGTCGCAATGAGTTATTGATTGCTTGATTGGGAACGCTCATAACTCGCTCTTAATCTAATATTAATCAAGCCACCCCAGAACATTTATGAAAGTTGCCCGACATATCATTGAGGCTCGCCGTGAAGCGATCGCCAAACTGCTTGGGAAAGTCGGTTACGTCCCCGTCTTAGAAATCTGCAAACAGTTTAACGTATCTGAGGCCACGGCCCGACGCGATCTGACCGAACTTGAAAGCCAACGCCGTATCACGCGTACCCACGGCGGAGCGCTCTCAGATTTTAACCGGAATTTTCCCCCGCTCGACGATCGTAAGATCGAAGATGCCGAAGCTAAGCGCAAGATCGGTAACTTGGCCGCAACGCGCATCAAACCCGGCATGACAGTCTACCTTGATTCAGGCTCGACGATATTTTTTGCCGCTGAGGCCATTGCCTCCGCCGGGATTTCGGATTTACAGATTGTCACGACCTGCTTGCCTACGGCCCAACTCATTTCCTGCCTGCCAGGCGTTGAAGTTTATATCCCAGGCGGACTCTTCCTCACCCGTCACGCCATGGTTGCGGGCGATCGCACTCTGGAAGAAGTCGCCCGTTGGAACTTTGACGTCGCCCTGCTGGGCGCTGAAGGAATCGACGAGAATGGTCTTTGGAATTCGCAACGCGACATCTCTCACCAACAACGCGAGGTCATTCGTCGCAGCGATGAAGTCTTAATTTGCATGAACAAGATTAAGCTCGGTCGAGGCGGACCTTGCGCGGTTACCCGCGATGTTACTTCACTTTTTTTGGTCACCGATGCTGATGCCGCCACAGTCCAGCGTGCCAAGGTTAAGTTGGCTGCGGACCATGTCCTGACCGCCGTCTAAGTTAGACCCTCTCTGTGAAGAAAAATTCCACCATCTATTTGTTGGCGAATGGCGACCTGCGCGCCTCGGCTAATCAAAAGTGCGAAAGCGCTCAATTGGCCATGGAAGGTTTGCTTTGCGATGCCTTGCGTCGTGAAGGTCGCAAGGTCAGACGAGCTCATGGTTTTCGTCCTGAAGTCGGACACAGCTTCATTGATTCGCAGAAGTATGGTATGGAAGTTTTTCGTAAAATTCCCAACGAGGCGCCCCTCATCGTCGCCGAGGCTGTCTGGCAATACTCGCATCACCTTTTGCCGGGTCTTCTGACTCATCGTGGCCCGATTCTAACCGTCGCTAACTGGTCAGGCACTTGGCCTGGTCTGGTCGGAATGCTGAATTTGAACGGCTCCCTGCTGAAAGCCGGGGTGCGTTTTTCGACGCTTTGGAGTGAAGAGTTTACCGATGCGAAATTCCTTAAGGGTTTACGTACTTGGTTGAAGGTCGGTAAAGTTAGCCACCCTACTCCTCACGTCCGTAAACTTGGCAAAGCATCTTCTAAGGATGCAATCTTGGGTCGACGTTTCGCACAGGAATTCAGACGCCGCAAATCAATCATGGGGGTTTTTGATGAAGGCTGCATGGGGATGTATAATGCCATTATTCCCGACGAGATCTTGCATCCGACCGGCGTTTTTAAGGAGCGGATGAGTCAATCAAGTCTCTACGCTGCGATGCTGACCGTAAAGGACTCGGAGGCCTCAGATGCTTTGCGCTGGCTGGTTAGCAAGGGTTTGACGTTTGACTGGGGTAAGGACGAAAAGACCGAACTCACCCGCCAGCAGACCTTGACCCAATTAAAGATGTATATCGCGGCCGTGCGTCTGGCCGACGAGTTCGGCTGCGCGACGATCGGTATCCAATATCAGCAAGGGCTTAAAGATCTCGCGCCAGCTTCGGATCTGGTCGAAGGCTTGCTCAATAATCGAGAGCGTCCGCCCGTGTTTCATGCCCAAAGTGGCCAAGAGTTGTTCAAGGGCGACGCCCTCCCCCACTTTAATGAGGTCGATGAATGTGCCGGTTTGGATGGTATAATCACCTATGAACTTTGGAAGGAACTTGGTTATGATCCAGAGAACACGCTCCACGACTTACGCTGGGGTCGCCAATATAAGGGTAAATCGGGTCGGGGGATGATCGATGAATATGTCTGGGTATTTCTGATTTCCGGTGCCGCACCCGCCAAGCATTTTATCGGAGGTTACAAGGGCGCCCGTTCCGAGCGTCAGCCTTCCATGTATTTCCGTCTCGGCGGTGGTACGCTCAAAGGTATTTCCAAACCCGGTTGGATTGTCTGGTCTCGTATTTATGTCATGAATGGTAAATTGCACGCTGATCTCGGGCTCGGTGAGGTTGTCGAACTCCCGCAGGCGGAGACCGATGAGCGTTGGAAACTTACGACTTCGCAGTGGCCAATCATGCATGTGGTCTTACCAGGCATTTCCCGAGATGAGATGATGGCACGCCATCCTTCCAATCACATCCAAGTCGTGTATGCGCCCTCGCATGAGGCTGCGCGTCGAGGCTTGGCAGCTAAGGCTGCCGCCTTCGCCGAGTTGGGTCTGAATGTTTCCCTCTGCGGAAAGTCAAAATCCTGAAGATGTCCGCCGAAGCTATCCAAAGTCTGCTTGAACTCTCCCACCAATTAGGCGGCGACCGTCTTCGTATGGCAATCCTCGGTGAAGGGAACGCGTCCATCCGCCTCGATGCTCAGACTTTTGCGGTCAAGGCCTCAGGTTCTAACTTGGCTTCGTTGAAGTCGGGCGATGTGACCACCTGTCGTTTCGATTGTTTGTTGCCCTTGATTGAATCTGATTGAATCCCAAGGAGCTACCGATGCCGAAGTTGATGCGGCATTATTTGCTTCGCGGATCGATGCATCGGCGAAGAAGCCATCGATCGAGGCACTGTTTCACGCCTACTTGTTGACCTTGCCGGGAGTTAACTGCATCGGCCACGTCCACGCCATCGCCGTGAATCAGATTTTATGTTCAACAAGGGCACGAGATTTTGCCGAGAAGCGAGCCTGTCCGGATGAGATTGTGATGTGCGGGATCGAATCGGTCTTCGTGCCTTATGCCGACCCTGGACTGGGGCTTTCCCAGAGCATCCGCCAAGAGGTCAAAGCTTTTGTCAAGCGCACGGGTCGCGAACCCAAGATCATCTTATTACAGAATCACGGCATCATCGCCGTTGGGCCCTCTCCTAAGGCTGTCTTAGGGTCGCTCCTGATGGCCGAAAAGGCCGCCGAAGTCTTCGTGGGTGCCGCTGCGCTGGGTGGCCCGGTTTTCCTTACCTCTGCCCAATGCGAACGAATTGCCGGCCGCCCTGATGAGCATTATCGCCAAAAAATGCTTGGTTTGTGACCCTTTAACCCCTCCCCTCTCGCCCTATGTCCAATTACCTAGCCATCGACCTCGGAGCTGAATCTGGGCGCGTCATCTTCGGCCAGCTTAAGGCCGGCAAGTTTACCATGAAGGAGGTGCACCGTTTCTCCAACGGCGCCATCACCGCTAATGGAACCCTCCGCTGGGATATCATTCGTATCTTCCGCGAAATCCGCATCGGCTTGGCCAAGGGTGCCAGGCTCGGTCCAATCAAGTCCGTTGCCTGCGATTCCTGGGGCGTGGACTATGTGCTCCTTAAGGGCGACGGCCCTTTGCTCTCCTTGCCTTTCACTTATCGCGACGAAAGAAGTTTCAAATCTTATGAAATTGCGATGAAACGTTTTTCGCAGCGGGAGATTTTTGAAGGCACGGGCATCGCATCAATTTCCATCAACACCCTCTATCAGCTCTTTGATGATGCGTTGAATCGTCCGGAGATCCTGAATTTTTCAGATAAGTTTCTGCTCATCGGCGACTACATCACCTGGCTCTTGACCGGCAAGGCCCTTGCGGAAGAGACCTTGATCTCTGGCACTCAGTGCTGGGATACGCGCAAGGAAGATTGGGCCTGGCCGGTCATTAAGAAACTTGGCATCCCCAAACATATTTTTCCGAAAGCCGTAAAGCCGGGTGTGAAATTGGGTAAGATGTTGCCATACCTCGCCAAGGAGACCGGCTTGGGCAAGACCGAAGTCGTCACGACCTGTGCTCACGACACCGCTGCTGCTGTCGCTGCTGTGCCCGCCACCAGGGGCGATGACTGGGCTTACCTGTCCTCTGGCACTTGGTCGCTCCTCGGCGTCGAACTCCCCAAGCCGCTTGTCAACGAGACCGTCCGCAAGGCCAAGTACACCAACGAAGTCGGCTTCGGCGGAACCTCTCGTTTCCTCAAGAATCTCGTCGGCCTCTGGGTCCTCCAGGAATGCCGTCGCGAGTGGATGGAGAAAGGCGAAGTCTCCGACTATGGTGAGATCGTGAAGCTCGCGCTCAAGGCGCCTTCGCTCTGCTCGTTCATCCGTCCGGACGACGTCCGCTTCGCCAAGCGCGGCGACATGGTCGCCAAGATCCAAGCTTTCTGCCGCGAGACCAAGCAGCCTGTGCCGAAGACCCATGGCGAGATTGCCCGCTGCGTGCTTGAATCCCTCGCTTTGCTCTACCGCGTCGAGATGGACGGCATGGAAAAGCTTACTGGTCGCAAACTGAAGCGGCTGCACATCGTTGGCGGCGGCTGCCGTAACGCCTTGCTCAACCAAGCCACGGCCGACGCCACGGGCCGCACCGTCATCGCCGGACCCGTTGAAGCGACCGCTGCCGGCAATATCCTTGTCCAGGCGATTGCCATGAAGGAGCTCAAGGACCTCGAAGCCCTGCGCAAGGTCGTCGGAAACTCTTTTGAGGTAGTGACTTACACGCCTAACCCCACGTCCGCTTGGGTCGCCGCTCAAGCCAAGTTTAATGGTTTAAATAAGTCATAAAACCCCTTACTCACCAATCTTCCTTTCCACGTAATAAACATGTCCAACTACAAGTACGTCTCTCACCTCTGGAACGATGCCGAAGCCGCGAAGCTCGATCCGGTCGGCCGTCTGGTCTATCGCTCCAATAAACTCGGAGCGGACCAGCGCATCACGAACACCGGCGGCGGAAACACCTCCTCCAAAATCGTCGAGAAGGATCCCCTGACCGGCACCGATACCCAGGTCCTCTGGGTCAAGGGCTCCGGTGGCGACCTCCGCACCAGCAATCGCGAGAACTTCTCCTCTCTTTATCAGGACAAGCTCGTCGGCCTCCAGCAGTCCTACGCCGCTCGCGCCGACAAGGGGCTGAAGTCCCAGGCCGAAGACGACATGGTCGGCATGTACAATCACGCCACCTTCAACCTGAACCCGCGCGCGTCCTCGATCGATACGCCTCTGCACAGCTTCCTCCCTGGTAAGCATGTCGACCACATGCACCCCAACGCCATCATCTCGATCGCCGCTTCCAAGCACTGCGAAGCCCTGACTAAGGAGATCTTCGCCGGTAAGATGGCTTACGTGAAGTGGATGCGCCCGGGCTTCGAGCTCGGCCTCGCCATGCAGGACATCTCCCGCCAGCAGCCCGCCATCAAGGCCATTATGATGGGCCAGCACGGCTTCATCTCGTGGGCCGACGACGACAAGGCCTGCTATGAGCTGACCCTCGCGATGATCGAGCAGGCCGACGCCAAGGTCTTCGGCGGCGCGCTCTACCAGACCCTCGAAACCGAGAAGCGCCATGCGGCCTTCGCCGCCATCCTGCCTTGGCTCCGCGGCCAGGTCTCGAAGGAGAAGCGTTTCATCGGCACCATCCAGGACGACGAGAAAATCCTCCGCTTCGTTAATTCGAAGGACGCTCCACGCCTCGCCGAACTCGGCACCTCCTGCCCTGACCATTTCCTCCGCACGAAGATCAAGCCGCTCTATGTGAACTGGAACCCCCAGTCCGAAGACGCCGCCGCGCTGAAGACTAAGCTCGCCGCCGCCCTTGTGCAGTACCGCAAGGATTACGCCGCCTATTACAACGCCTGCAAGCGCCCGAACTCTCCGGCGATGCGCGACCCGAATCCGACCGTCGTCCTCATCCCCGGATTGGGCATGATCGCCTGGGGCAAGGATAAGTCCGAATCCCGGGTCACCGCTGAGTTCTACAACTGCGCCGTCGAAGTCATGCGTGGCGCCGAAGCCATCGACCAGTACATCGCCTTGCCCCAGCAGGAAGCCTTCGACATCGAATATTGGCTACTCGAAGAAGCCAAGCTGAAGCGCATGCCGGCCGAAAAGGAACTCGCCCGTCAAATCATCATCGTCGTGGGTGCCGGTTCAGGCATCGGTAAGGAAACCGCGCACCGTCTGGTCAAGGAAGGTGCCCATATCGTCTGCGTCGACAAGAACGTGGAGGCCGCCCAAGCCACGGCCAAGGAAATCACCGACAAGCTCGGCACGGGTATCGGCGTCGCCGGTACCGGCCTCTCCAACTGCGGCCCCGCCATCGGTCTCTCTGGTGACATTATGGACCGCTCCTCAATTCGCAAGATGCTCGACCAGGTTGCGCTGGCTTACGGTGGCTTCGATTCCATCTGCGTCACCGCCGGCATCTTTGTGTCGCCTGACACCACCGGACATATCCCCGACGATAAATGGGCGCTGACTTTCGCGCTTAATGTCACCGGAAGCTACCTCGTCGCCGACGAAGCCTTTAAGACTTGGAAGGAACAAGGTCTCCGCGGCAATCTTGTGCTGACCACGAGCGCCAATGCTGCCGTGGCGAAAAAGGGTTCCGTCGCCTACGATACCTCTAAGGCTGCTGCCAATCACCTCGTCCGCGAGATGGCCATGGAGCTTTCGCCGCTGATTCGTGTCAATGGCGTCGCTCCCGCGACCGTCGTTCAAGGTTCTGCCATGTTCCCGCGCGACCGAGTGATCGCATCGCTTGCGAAGTACAATATTCCCTATACCGATGATGAGGCGACCGATTCGCTGACCACGAAGCTCTCCCGCTTCTACGCCGATCGGACTCTGACCAAGAATCCCATCACCCCCGCCGACCAGGCCGAAGCCTACTTCCTACTCGTGACAAATCGCCTCAGCAAGACGACCGGACAGGTCATCACCGTCGACGGCGGCCTCCACGAAGCGTTCCTGCGCTGATTCCGTGCGCATCTCACTTCTCTTTCCATCTTCCCCCACGTCCACGTTGTTGTTGCGGAAGCCTCTCAGATTGTCCCCGACCTTGGCGCCGCCTTGGCCCTGATGAAGTTTCGCCATGGCGAACAGATGCCCAGCATGCTGTCCTTTATCACGGGACCCAGCCGCACCGGTGATATCGAACGTATTCTGGTCCTCGGTGCCCATGGACCGAAGGAACTTTATCTCATCCTTATCGGCTAATTAAAATGCGTTCGGCTTCATTTGTTACGATCTTCGTCGCTACGATTGCCGGCATCGGCGCAGAGATAAAACCAGTCCGGTGGTCCGGTGATCTCAATGTACCTGACCCCGTAGCCCTCACGGTCGACGAGGTAGGCAACGTCTATGTCTCATCGACCACTCGACGTAAAGCCGCGGACCTCGATATTCGCGAACATGCACTGTGGATTCCTGACGACGTCGCTCTGACTTCTCCTGAAGAGAAACTCGCGTTCTATCAGCGCGAACTGGCTCCTGGAAAACTGAAGACGCCGCGCGGTGGACTCAAAGATCATAACAAGGACGGCTCGATTGATTGGAAGGACCTGACATTCCCAAAGGAATCGATTTATAAGCTGACCGACACGGACCAGGATGGAATCGCGGATAAGATCACGGTCTTCGCAGAGGGCTTCAACTCGCCTGTTTCGGGCATCGCCGCCGGCGTGATGTATTTTGATGGTTGGGTCTACGTCACCGCCATCCCAGACGTCTTGCGACTGAAGGATACCGATGGCGACGGTGTCGCCGACATCAAAGAACTCGTCGCCACGGGCTTCGGCGGCCATATCGCCTACGCCGGGCATGATATGCATGGACTTCGCCTCGGCCCGGACGGTCGCATCTATTGGAGTATCGGCGACAAGGGTCTGAACGTCACCAGTAAGGAAGGTAAGAAGTTCTATTACCCCCATCGCGGTGCCGTGCTGCGTTGCGAACCCGACGGAGCGAACTTTGAGGTCTTCGCCCACGGTGTACGTAACATCCAAGAAATTGCGTTCGATGATTTCGGTAACGTTATCGGCGTAGACAATGATTCTGATCAACCGAAGGAGCGGGAGCGCCTCGTCTACCTGCTGGAAGGTTCCGACTCAGGCTGGCGATGTCAGAACCAGTACATGAAACTTCAGAGCCGCTGGATGTCGGAAAGCATGTGGATGCCGAAGGGAGCGATGGATCAGCCGCTCTATATCACGCCGCCGATCACTAATTATTCCGACGGGCCAGCGGGCTTCCTCCACGAACCTGGTCACGCCCTCGATGGAGATCTACGAGGTCACTTCTTCCTCGATCAATTTCCCAAAGGAAAGATGGACGCCTTTACCTTGGAGGCCGACCTTGATTCCTTCCGACAAACTAATCTCCGGACCCTAAGCAGCGGCATCATGGGTATCGGCATGGCCTGGGGCGCAGATGGCAAAGCTTATTTCGCTGATTGGATAGGTGGCTACCCGCTTGACGGTAAAGGGGCTGTCTGGCGATTCGATGTGGCTCCGAATATCGACAAATCTTCAGAGGAAATACTCTCCAAGCCCTTTTCAGTCTCCATCCCCAAGGACGAACTGCTGGGTCTGCTAGGCCATCGCGATCAACGGGTCCGTGTAAACGCCTCGATCCGACTGGACCGCCTCGGCGCCTGGGATGACATGCTCGCCTTGGCGAAGAAACCCGATGCCCCCCGCTTTGCCCGTATCCACGCCATCTGGGGCTATGGCATGGGCCTTCGACATGGAAAGATTGCCGATGTGACCTCGTCGTTGGCCTTACTCGACGCCGCCGATAGCGAGATCCGCGTACAAGCGCTGAAGATATTGAGCGAAGCCAAGCCGTCGTCGGGGCTCGCCCGCAAGGTCGCTGCTCAGCTCAACCACGCCGACCTTCGTGTCCGCACCCAAGCCGGCATCACGCTCGGCAAGACGTGCACCCACGCGAACTTTTCCTCTTTCCTGCACGACGCCGAGGCCGACCTCCGCCTGCCTTGGCTGCGTCATGGCCTCGTCAGCGGACTCGCCGGCACGCAGTCCTCCGACGATCTGCTCGTATTTGCCCAGACGAAGACAGGCGCCGAGGCCGTGTTCGCGACACTGGCCCTCGCCCGGCAAAAATCCTCTTTGCTCGGAAAACTGCTCCATCACTCCAACCCTGATGTCGTCAATGAAGCCGCTCGTGCGATTCATGACGACGAAGGTATACCGAGCTCCAGTAAGGCGCTTGCCGAAATCTTTGGTGCTTCAGGCCTACCGTTTCAGGCGGCTCGTCGCGCGCTTAATGCCAACTTGCGCCAGGGTGATACGGACGCATTGAGCCGCTTGCTTAAGTGGACCTTGGCGCAACCCGCTGGCTCGCCCCTGCACATGGAAGCCTTGCAGGCGCTCATTGTGTTCGATCAGCCACCCATACTTGATCGGGTCGACGGTACGGCCAAAAAGTACGAGTCCCGTAATAAAATTGAAATCGGCCAGCTCTTACGGACCCACCAAGACGAACTTCTTGGCCTTCAGCAATCCGATGAACGCGCCGCTGTGCTCGAATTGATGGTCAAATATGAATTAGACCTCCCCTTCCCTGTCCTGCTCGCCCTCGCCGAAGACCTTAAAGCCGCCCCAGACGTCCGGCTTCAGGGTCTGCGATTGCTGAGCCAAAAAAATGAACAGCCCGATGCCATTATCCGGACCCTTTGTAACGCCGCCGGAGAAGGCAATCCCTCTGAAGTTCGCATCGAAGCCGTCAAGCAACTGTTTGTCCGCAATGCCTCTTCTGCCATGGCCATGGCTCGCTTAATCATTAATTCGAAATCCGCCAAGATTCCCGAAAAACAAGCCATGGTGATGTTGCTTCGGGGGAGAAATGATCCCGAATCTTCCAAACTTATCCAAGAACTTGTCACCCGGCTTGTCGCCCGAAAATTAGATTCTGGATTGAAGCTCGACGTGTATGGGCTCGCCCGTCAATCGGTCTCGTCGGAAGTCCTCATGTTGCTCCAAAAATATATCGAAGCCGGGCCAAAGGGTGGCCTGAAGATGGCATCACCCGAGATTCCTTATGAGTTGCTGACCGATGGGGGCGATGCGAGCCGCGGAAAAGCCCTGATCAATGGACACCTCGGGGCCAACTGCATCGCTTGTCATCGTGTCGAATCAGATGAGGGCAGTGAGGTCGGGCCTAGCCTCCGCCAGGTAGGCCTGCAACGAACCAAGGATGAAATCGCTGAATCATTGGTCGAACCTTCGGCCAAAATCGTCCAAGGTTTTGGTATCGGGACCATCGTGCTAAAAGATGGGACTACTCTTGCAGGTAGCGTGCTGACGGAAAATTCCAAGACCCTTGATTTCAAGCTAACGGACGGAAAGACGCAAAAAATCTCGCTCCCCTTGATTGCTTCGCGCACCCCGCCCATTTCCATGATGCCCCCTATGCTCGGGATTCTTACGCCAGAAGAAATTCGCGATGCCGTGGCCTACCTTTCGGGATTGAAGCCTAAAACGCCTAAAACCAAGTCGGATAAAGTCAAAAAATAGCCAATGTGGGGTTGAGTCTGACAGCCATTGGCTTGGAATGCATGCATGCTGCTTCGTTTCCTGTTGCTCTCCCCGCTTCTGGTCTTCGGTCAGACAACTTTGGTCAGCGATTGGTCAAAACAAATGGATACCTGGGGAAGGCTGGCCCCCATCGTTCGACTCCAGAACGTTAAATGGTCAGCGAGCGGCCAAAAAATGGTCTATGCCGTTGCAGATGCAGAAGGCCGCATGACATGGAAGTATGTCGATTGCGGTAAAGGCCAAGTGCGTCTGGCGTATGATCAGGTCAAATTAATTGACCAACTTTCACTCGCATTGAACCAAAGGGTCTCTCCTCGAAACCTACCATTCAGGTATATCGAGCCGTTGGATGATGGTCGCATCATTCTTGTTGGGGAAAAACAGTCTTGGACCGTTGAGGCGGATGGTCGGGTTACTCCCAGCAAAGTCCTGGCCACGGCATCCGCCCGAGCTAATGCGAATTCCAATCGCAGCCGTTCTTCTCTTGCGGATAATTATGCTAACTCCGGTAAGCTTTCCGAGCTTTCCCCGGATGAAAAATGGAAAGTTTCTTTCTGGGAGGGTAATGTCCTTTTAACCGAGGTGGCCCATCCGAGTAATGTCCTCGTGATGACCTCCGATGGTCAGGCTACCCATCGCTATGTCGGGCCGGTTTCATGGTCGCCTGACAGTACCCACTTCGCTCTTTGGCGCGAACAGGTGGCTTCCCCGCGAATGTATAACGTGGTCAATTCGCTCACCAAAAGCGCGAAGAATGTTCCCTACGCTCGCCCGGGCGATGATATTTCGGAGCGTACGCCGCTGGTCTTTTCCGTCTTAAAGACGGAAGCTTCAGCGCGAGCTTCCCTGGAAGTCTTGCCGCGATCGTACGAAAATAGCCGACTGGATTGGACGGCTGATTCGACCCGTCTTCGTTCGCAGTATACCGAACGCGGCTTCACCGGACATGGTGTCATCGAATATGATGTGACGACGAAGCAATGGCGAACGTTGCTCAACGAGCATGATCCCAAGTTTATTTTTACCTCGGGCAGTCGTTTTCGTTACGACCTCGACGAAAATAGCACGTTATGGGCATCCGAACGCAGCGGCTTCCTTCATCTTTATCACGTCGACCTCCGGTCGGGAGCGACCCTCAAGGCCGTCACTGCGGGAAATTGGGTCATGAAACAGGTCAAGTATGTCGATACCAAGGTCCAGGAAGTTGGTTTTATCGCCTTAGGTCGTCAGCCCAACGAAAACCCTTACCAACAGCATTTTTGTAAGGCGCCGTTTAACGGGAGTAAGGTCATCGACCTGACGCCGGGTGACGCGGATCATTCCGTTGAATTCGAACCTAACCGTCGCTACCTGATCGATACGGCCTCGCGGGTGAATCAGCCGCCTGTTATTACCTTAAGAAGCGGAGAAAATGGCCGCGCCATCGTCCAACTTGAGGCTGCTACGGTGGCACCCTTGGCGAAGACCAGTTGGCAACCCTTGATCCCTTTCCGCACTAAAGACCGCGAAGGAAAATATGATATCTGGGGCGTCATCCTTCGCCCCTACCCTTTTGATTCGCAAAAGAAATACCCGGTTTTGGAGCGTATCTATGCGGGTCCCCACGGCTCCTTCGCGCCCTACAACTTCAATCTAAATAACCGAAGTTTCTATGAGGCTTCCCTGAGCGGATTCTATGTCGTGCAGATGGACGGACGCGGTACCTATAATCGCGGGAAGGAGTTTCAGCAGCAAATTTGGCGCAACTTGAAAGATGGTGGATTTCCCGATCGTATCAAATGGATCAAAGCGGCGGCTCAGGTCGAAAAAAATATGGATGTCTCTCGAGTCGGTATTTTTGGCGGCTCCGCCGGTGGACAGAATACCGCCCACGCAATGCTCTTCTATGGTGATTTCTATAAGGCCGGGGCGGCCGATTGTGGCTGTTATGACAATCGCATCGATAAGCTTTGGTGGAACGAACAATGGTTGGGCTACCCGCTTGGTCCGTGGTATTCGGAGAATTCCTGCGCGACCTACGCGTCTCGCCTAACCGGCAAGCTTTTCCTGACCGTCGGGGAATCGGACACTAATGTGGATGTCAAATGTACATATGATTTCCGTGATGCTTTATTGGCCGCTGGAAAGAAAGAGCTTTTCCAGCTGCAGGTTGTACCTGGGGCTAATCACGGGGCCGGCGAAACGGATTCCATGCGTGAGAAGCGGATGCAGTTTTTCGTAGATACCTTAGGCTTACCACGTTAATTTATGGCCCCACTCTCACCCGGCTTAATCGAACTCCGAATCGGCCACGTCAGACAACTTTTCAATACTCTGGACACTTCGCCGTTCCATGAGCGCGACCTCGACCATGATGCAGAAGAATTTATCGTAGGCTGGGCACGCGAGCACGCTGATGGCGACCAACTTCGCATCAAAGTCACGTTACGACAGAAGTTCGATCCCTCCGTCACGGGGCTTATCCAGGAGTCAATTCGGCACTATTTTAGTTACCGGGCGAAAGTCACCCGCAGCGACTTGCTTGAGCTGTTCCGGGAGGGTCGGACGGCCTTGGCCATTGGGGTCGTTTTCTTAGCCTTGACCTTAGCCTTACGCAGCCTGGTCCCAAACGAGACTGGAGCGTTCAATACTTGGATTCGGGAAGGATTGACGATTTGCGGCTGGGTCGGCCTCTGGAAGCCCATCGATATCCTTCTCTACCGCTGGTGGCCTCTCCATCGTCTGCGAGGGCTTCAAAAGCGCCTTGCCAGCTGCCCGGTCGAGGTGATTTTCGAGTCTTAGTCTTCCGTTGGCCTTCTCGGGGCCAAACGGTGAGAAATTTGCTTTGTTACGACTTTTTTACGATGATGCGTTGACAGTGTCAGGGAGTCCCGCAATCCCAGACCTTACGCAATGCAGAATTTCGCGAGCCAGTGTCTGGACCAAACAAAGGCACTCCTAAAACTCAATTTTAGTTCTATCGCAGCGGATGGCTCGATCATCCCTGTCCCCGGAGAGGTTTCTCGCGCCGATGAGCCTGGTCATGCCGCTTTGGCCTTCGGTGAATATTATCGTGCCACGGGTGAATTGACTTTGGAACGTCAGAATATCGTCGAGATCGTGACCCGGACCATCACGGCGCAGGTCAGGTTGAGCAAGGGTTCAGATAACGGGATGGCTTTCGCCTGCCTTGGCTTGCTGGCTTTCGGGCCGACCCGGGAGCGTAATCCGGTCTGGGAACAGTTGGACGAATCGACTCGAAAATCCATTGAAGAGCGGCTGGCGATTATTCACGACCACCCTGATCATGTTCAGGCTTTTGATATCGCGAAAGCGGTATGTCGCTTCTCTTTCGGTCTTACGAAGAAAGATGAAACCGGCCCACTGGTCGATCGTTTCATCGACCGAATCACGGCGAATTCTACCGGGGGTTTTCATGACGAGGCTTCCCGAGCTACCCACGCTGATAATTTTGGCGGCGTCTTCGACCTCTACGGGATCGTCGCCCTGATCTTCATCCGTCAGGCCCTGCAGCTTCACGCGAACATCCAAGTCCGGGATGCTAAGCTGCCGAAGCTTCGTACCCTCTCTGAAAAGTATGTCCGGGTAATTATGGACATCGTCCGCGAAGATGGCATGGGTTGGTGCTTCGGGCGCGGCATCGGTGCCTATGGCCAGATGCACTGTACCACCTTGTTGCTGCAAGCGCTCCGTGACCGTTGGATCGCCGTCGACAAGGAGCCTCAGGCCCGCGACTTGGTCCGTCGTCTTTACACAAATTTCTTCACGACTTTCTTTGATGCCGAACATGGGTTAATTGTGATTCGAGATCAGGAGCGGGATACGATTCCCGGACATACGACCCGAATGGCTAATTTTGATGCCGCCCGTTACCTCTCCCAGTGGTCCCGCTTAGCTAAGACAATCGGCGGTTCGCTTGATGTCGTGAAGCCTTCGGTGCGGCTCCCCGTTTGCCGTTATTTCTCTTTCGATAAATCTCCCCGTAAAGAGCAGGGTTTGCTCTCCTATCAGGATCCGACGTCAGGGTTGCATGTGTTGCTTCCTTTGGTTGCAGCTGGCTCGCACCGTTATTGCGATTCCTTGGCCTTTCCGCATATGCCTGGTGTGATGGATTGGCCATCCAATCAGGTGACCTCCCCTTTCATTCCGGAATTCACCTTTGGCGGAAAGATTTTCACCCCTTCCTACTATGGTAAAAATGCTCAAGTCGCCATGGGAACCAAGTCTGGTACTTATCATTTCCGTTACGAACAGCCTGATATCATCGATCGCGAGGAAAAACTTTCGGTAAATTTAGCATCCATGAAAGTCGACTGGGAGTTCACGGGCGGCCGGATGGTCGGTCGTTTTACGCTCACGGCTAAATCCGCCCTTGTCTTGGAGGAATTCCGCTTGGTCCTTCCCATTGCTTCGACGCATTCGCGGATGACTCCGGGTAACGCTTGGGTGCTGGGGCCGGAATCGCATCGCTGTGAAGTTCTTAAGGACGATTTTCATGCCGCCTGGGCCGAGACTAAGGTTGTCAGTGAAGACCCCCGCCACCGCACCTGTTGGGGTAAGGTCCATTTCTATCAAGTTTTAGAGCGCGACAAGCCGATGGCTCTCCGGGCAGGGATGAGCTATACCTTAGAAATCGCTTTCCAGCCACATATCGTGCCAGCCAGCGGCTGACCGGTCGTTGCGGTAATTGTGCAAAATCTGGTGGTCCCGGTGCGTTCACCAAGCCTTTAATGGGTTGTTGCGCCTTCGGGGTTGTCCTCCCCCCAAGCTCCCCGCTATCCCTTGACCAAGTATTCATGCCTCGCTCGTTTTATATCACCACCGCCATTGATTATGCCAATGGTGCTCCCCACCTCGGCCATGCTTACGAAAAAGTTCTGGCCGACGTCATTGCTCGTTATCGTCGGATGCAAGGGTGCCAGGTCCACTTGCTTACCGGGTTGGATGAACATGGCCAGAAAGTCCAACAGACGGCCCAGCAGCGGAATATCGAGCCCCAGGTGTTCGTCGACGAGATCGCCGTAGGATTCCGTCAGATGCTCGTCGATCTCGGAATCTCGAACGATGATTATATCCGGACTACAGAGACCCGTCATAAAAAAGTTGTTCAGGATTTCCTACAGCGGCTGCACGACCAAGGCTTCATCTATCTAGGCACGAAGACGGATTGGTATTCTACCCGACAGGAGCAATTTCTGACCGATAAGGACCGGAACCCAGATGGTTCTTGGCCGGACATTTATGGCGAGGTCACGCAGACGACCGAAGAGAATTATTATTTCAAACTTTCCCAATTTCAACCTTGGCTGGTGGATTACCTCGCAACTCATCCGGATTTCGTCAACCCCCGTTTCCGGCAGAAACAGGTCCTTGAATTCCTGAAGGAGCCGATGAACGATCTTTGTATCTCCCGTCCGAAGACGCGCCTGACTTGGGGTATCGAATTACCGTTCGACCGGAATTACGTCACTTACGTCTGGTTCGACGCGTTGACCAATTATTATTCCGCTGTCGTTGATCGCGGGCTTTGGCCAGCAGACGTCCATGTGATCGGTAAGGACATTCTGTCGCCACCCCATGCGGTCTATTGGCCATGCATGCTCAAGGCTCTCGGCTTGGATCCGCCCAAGCAGCTGCTCGTCCATGGCTGGTGGACGATCAATAATCAGAAAGCCTCCAAGAGCGCCGGCAATGCGGGTAGCACCTTAAGCTACGTTTCGACGCACGGTGCGGATGCTTTCCGCTATTACCTTTGTCGGGAAATGGTCGTCGGACAAGATGCAGATTTCTCTGCCGTAAGTTTCGTCAATCGTTACAAGGCAGACCTTGGGAATAATCTGGGTAACCTCGTCAACCGTTTGTTAAATATGGTGGGGCGTAACTATGCTGGCTCGATACCGGCCGCTGCGGCCGACGAACCTTTAGAGCAAGGTTTACGCGCCTTGTGGACGGAAACCGAAGCTAAGCTGCATAAGGCGATAGACGAATATCAGGTCAGCCACGCCTTGGAGACCCTTTGGGTTTTTATCAGTGCCATGAACGCTTATATCGAAGCCCGTGCCCCCTGGAAGTTGGCTAAATCTCCGGAGGCGGCTGATCGCGCCCGATTGGATTCCTGTTTAGCGCATGTTGCCGAAGGCCTTCGTTTGGTGGCGACTGTTCTTTTACCCGTGATGCCGGTCGCTTGTGCCAAATTGCTTGTAAACATTGGCCGCCCTGTTCCCGGGTCTTTTGCGGGACAGTTACAGTGGTCGCAGGTTTGCACGCTATCCAAGGTGGCAGAAGCCTGCATTCTTTTCCCCCCCGTCGATCTCCCTGCCCCGCCCGCGTCGGTTTAATCTAGATATCAAAAGGTCCGTAACTCTTGAACACCGTGAATGATATCTCTGAAGCATGGAAGCTGCTGACCGAGGCAGAAGCCGTTCGCGATGGTTCTGGTTGGATTGCCTATACTTTTGCGACCGCTCCGTTGGATCCGCTGGCGGTCTTGGAGACGCTCGATGAGCCGGCTCCGCGCGGATATTTCGAAAATCCATCCCGTCAACGCGCCCACGCCGCTGGTAAGCCCGTCATCGAGTGGCAAGGACGGGGGGCCCGGCGTTTTCATGCTGCCGATCAGTGGCTTGTTAAGATTAAAGCACAAATTTCTTCGGTCGGGGGCTCTCCGCGCATCATTGCCACTTTCCCTTTCTATCCGGGTGACGACAAGTCTGGGATGGATGCCAAGCTCTTCTTGCCCGCCTGGCAGGTCGTCACGGAAAATGACCAGACTTTAGTGACCTTAGCCGAGCCTGCGTCCGCGGGGTGCGCTAAGCGTTTGATGGGTCGCGCCGAACAGTTTCGTAAATTCACTTACCGTTCTGACCCTCCGGCCTCCCGGGCGCCTATTCCTACCGTCTTAAGTGAGGTCGGTGGTACGTGGTTTCCAACTGCTGTCCAACGAGCCACGGAACTCATCAAGCAAGGGGCTTTCGAAAAAATCGTTCTATCTCGGGCCTTTGTCTGGCGGCGTAATGAAGCGTTCAGCACTTACGCTACCCTGCACCGTTTACGGCGTGCAAACCCCGGCTGCCACACTTTCTTGGTCGATGAACCTGACGGGGTTCTCATCGGTTCGACTCCGGAGACACTCCTTTCGGTTTTTGATGGTGAAGTGCGTACCGAATCAGTAGCGGGAACCACGCGGCGCGGCGAATCGGCTTCGGAAGACGCCAGCTTGGCCGAAGGTTTGCTCACAAGTGATAAAGATATTCGCGAGCATAACGCCGTGACGGCTTCGATTCTTCGACGTCTTCGTATGGTGGGCGTCGTCGCTGCCACAACGCGCAATCAAGAACTTTTACGGTTAGGTAATGTCATGCATTTGCGCTCTCCGATTGTCGGACGGATGCCCGCGGACCGGCGTTTCCTCGAAGTGGCGGGCGAATTACATCCGACCCCAGCGGTCGGTGGTAAACCGCGCGAACTGGCTTTGCCTCATATTCCTGGTTTTGAACCCCACGATCGCGGCTTATATACCGGTGCTGTTGGCTGGGTTAATCTCGATGGCATGACCGGTAAGCTTTTTGTGGCTCTGCGTTGCGCCCGTCTTCGTGGGTCGGAAGCCCGGGCCTTTGCCGGCGCCGGCATCGTTGCAGGTTCTGATCCGGAGGCCGAATCTAGGGAGACAGAAATGAAACTCCGGACGATTTTGGAGGCTTTGATCTAGATGGTAATTGTCTTGCAAAGGGTTTTATCAGCTTCGGTGGATGTCGACGGAACATGCGTGGCCAAAATCGGACGAGGTTATTTGCTATTCATCGGGCTCGCGGCCACGGATACAACGGCCGAGGTCAAGCGCTTGGCCACTGACGTTTTCAAAGTGAGATTGATGGAAGACGAACAGGGTAAGATGGGCCGGACGCTGCAGGATGCGCAGGGAGAGGTCCTGGCGGTTAGTCAATTTACCCTCTTGGCGAGTTTTGCGAAAGGAAACCGGCCTTCCTTTCATGACGCCGCCCGCCCCGAGGTTGCCGAGTCCCTTTTTGACGAATTCGTTCTGGAATTATCTGTGCTTATCGGACAAAAAATCCCGACTGGCGTTTTTGGGGCAAACATGAAAGTCGCCATGATCAACGACGGGCCGGTGACGGTTGTCCTTACTTAGTTTAATCTTTGCTTCCTGCCTCGGATAATCTAACGCTTTGTTAGTATCATGCTTTCTGTCCGCATCATCCCTTGTCTCGACGTCCATGCCGGACGGGTCGTCAAAGGTATTAAATTTGAGGAATTGCGCGATGCCGGCGACCCAGTGGCGATCGCGGCCGCCTACGAAAAACAAGGAGCCGATGAACTGGTCTTCTTGGATATCACCGCATCGAGTGATGAACGTAAGACCATCGTAGATGTCGTCGAGAGGACCGCGGATCAGGTCTTCATGCCTTTAACCGTCGGTGGTGGCCTGCGCTCGGTCACCGATATCCGCATCATGTTGAATGCCGGCGCGGATAAGGTATCCCTGAATACCGCTGCCATCCAGAATCCGGAGCTCATCCTGGAAGCGGCCCGCAAGTTTGGTAGTCAATGTATCGTCGTGGCAATCGACGCCAAGTGCGTGGCGCCAGGGCAATGGGAAGTTTTTACCCACGGCGGAAGAAAGCCAACCGGCATCGACGCAGTCGCCTGGGCTAAGAAAGTCCATTCACTTGGAGCCGGAGAAATCTTACTGACGAGTATGAATCGTGACGGAACGGCGGTTGGCTATGACGTACCGCTTAACCTCGCCGTCGCGTCCGCGGTGGAAGTGCCCGTGATAGCCTCTGGCGGGGCTGGAACCCTCGATCATTTGGCCGAGGTTTTAAAAGCTGGCGGAGCCAGCGCTGTTTTAGCCGCGAGTATTTTTCACTTTGGTACCTTTACGGTTCGCCAAGCAAAAGAGCACTTAAGGTCCGTCGGTCTACCGGTTCGCCTCTAAGTATTTAAGCGGGTACGGGCGTTGCCTTGGGCATGACCAAGACCTTATCGAGTCGATGTCCATCCATGTCGATGACCTCGAAGATATGGCCGAGGGCTTCGACCCTATCGCCTTCATTCGGGATACGCCCAAGGGAGCGCATGATGAAGCCCGAGATGGCGGTGAAGCGCCCCGACCCTTCGCCGGGAAAGCGGCCGATAATCCCGGTCGCTTCGCGGAAATCTTCAAGCGAAACCACGGCATCCACTACCCAGCTGCCGTCGTCACGGCGACGAACGGGTTTGGTTTGGGTTACTGGCGAGCCCTCATTCGGCAGTTCGCCGACGACTGATTCCAGAACATCGTTGAGGGATACTACCCCACGAACTCGCCCGAATTCATCGGTAACCAAAGCCAGATGAATCTTATCTTTCCGAAACCGCTCCAAGAGCTGAGTTCCCGTGCTTTGTTGGGGTATCGTCGGAGATTCGGTGAGGAGATCTTTGATGGATGCGCTACCGGTCAGGGCTAAATTAGCCCAAAGTCTTTTCACCGAGATAACCCCGAGATGCCGGTCGGTTGTTCCCTTGAATACCGGAAACCAAGTATGTCCTGAGGCTACTACTTTTCGCCAATTTACTTCTTCGGTGTCATCAAGATTAAGCCAGACGACCCGGTTGCTTGGCGTCATGAGTTGTTCGGCGGTAATCAGGTCCAAGGACAATGCGCCGTGGACCATCCGATGTTCGGATGCGTGTAAGACCCCGGAGGCCATGCCCTGGTCCACCATCATACGTAGTTCGTCTTCAGACATGGTGTCTTCGGGCGCGCGTTTCTTGCCGAATATAAACATGACCACGTCCGCACAGGTGCTCATGGCGTTGACGAGCGGAGAAGAAATGGCGGCGACAAAAGCCATGGGACGCGAGAAGTTCGCGGCCAGGCCTTCGGGTTTGATCAGTGCAAGTCGCTTGGGGACAATCTCCGCAAAAATCACGGTGAGGGCGCCGATAAAAAAAGAGACGATACCGCCCGCTAAGGCGTGGGCGTGTGCTGCTCCCCATGTCCAAGGAAGTTGCTCGAGAATGGGTGTGAGACGATTGGTCAGGGGTGTCCCACCATAGATGGCCGCTACAATACTGCCGAAAGTCATGCCAACTTGAACGGTTGAGAGGAACTTCGAAGGGTCGGCCAGCAAGGCAAGCGCGACCTTCGCCCCTTTGTCGCCACGTTCGGCCATTTTCGCTAAACGACGACGATTAGCCGAGACTAAGGCCATTTCCGCCAAAACAAAGAAGGCCGTGATGAGGAGACAGGCGGCTATAAGGATGATTTCCACTGCCTGATGGTTATGACGTTGAAGACTAATTCGTCAAATCCGCTTGTTGCCGGCCTGCCCTGCCTTAGGTTTTAGCCTGAATGGCGACTTATTACGACGCAATCGTGGTTGGTAGTGGAATCGGTGGCTTGAGCTTCGCGCTCAATTTAGCCAACCGAGGGCTCTCCGTCGCTATTGTGACGAAGAAAACCCGTTCGGAATCCAATACGAATTGGGCTCAAGGTGGGATCGCTTGCGTGACGGATAAGACCGATGATTTCGCAAGCCATGTGCAGGATACTTTGATGGCCGGCGATGGGCTCTGTGACATTAATGTCGTAAAGCATATCATCGAAGCGGGTCCCGCCCGTGTAGCCGAACTCATCAGCTGGGGTGTCCAATTTGAAAACGGTAAAGATGGCCGACCGGATTTAGGACGCGAGGGGGGGCATTCGAAACGAAGAATCCTACACGCCCGCGACATGACTGGCCGGGCGATAGAGTCGGCGCTGCTGCGAGCGGTCGCGCAGGCACCTAAGGTGGTCATGATGGAGCACCATCTGGTGATTGATTTAATCACCCGGGCTAAAAACGAAACCACCATCGCCCCAGGTAGTGGCGAAGATCGCGTCTTAGGTTTACATGTCTTGAATACCCGGGCGTCGAAGGTAGAAACCTTGGCTGCCCATACGGTGATTCTGGCGACCGGGGGTATTGGACAGGTCTACCAGTTTACGACTAACCCGGATATCGCCACGGGCGATGGAGTTGCGATGGCTTATCGCGCCGGCGCCCAGATTCATGATATGGAAATGGTGCAATTCCACCCGACTGCCCTCAAGGCGCCGGATGGTAGTCGAGCTTTGATTTCAGAAGCGGTCAGAGGCGAAGGGGCTATTTTAAAAGATATTAATGGTCGGGCCTTCATGAAAGATTTTCACCCTTTGGGCGATCTGGCCCCTCGCGACATCGTGGCTCGGGCGATCGATTCGGTCATGAAACGCGATGGTTCACCGCATGTTCTACTGGATGCCACGCAGGTGGCTTTGGGCCACCTTCCTGAACGTTTCCCCCACATCTATGAAACTTGCCGTAAGGCTGGCTTCGACTTGACTAAGGAGCCCATTCCAGTCGTCCCGGCCGCCCATTATCTTTGCGGCGGCGTTGCGACGGATTTATTCGGACGAACTTCCCTTCCTGGTCTTTATGCGGTCGGAGAGGTGGCCTGCACCGGTCTGCATGGAGCTAATCGATTAGCTTCCAATTCCTTGCTGGAGGCCGTGGTCTTGGCTCACGACGGAGCGAATGCGGTCTTTGAGGAAATAGCACGGCGGCCTCAGGCGGCCCCCCCCCAACTACAACAATCCCGCCGACTACTACAACGGTCGCGCCAACTACGACTACTACGACTACGATCACAACAATTCCGCCGACTACGACAACGACGACTA
>JAPLTU010000036.1 GCA_026397965.1 Verrucomicrobiota bacterium
CCCTCTTGGTGTCGGCTCAGCATCATTGATGGACTAATTTAAAGTCTAAACCTCACTAATTTAACGTCTAAACCTGACTAATTTAAAGTCTAAACCTGCTTGATTTAAAGACCCCATTGACAGGATGGCTCGAGAGGCCCTGCTTGCGGGGTCGACTCGGAACCTTCGCCGCGCAATGTGGTCGGTAATCCATACCTCGATGGACCCCCGCCCCTTTGCTTTACTCTTTGCCCTGACTTTAGGGGCCGCGCCGTTCCCCGAGCCGCATAACAACCAGAAGGAGACCATCCCCGTGCTCACGCCGGCGGAGGCCCTCACCAAGCTGCATCTTCCCGAGGGCTTCAAGGCCACGCTCTTCGCCGCCGAGCCAGATGTCCGTCAGCCCATCGCTCTTTGCTGGGACGAACGCGGCCGCCTGTGGATTGCGGAGAACTACACCTACTCTGACGGCAAGGAGCGCTTCGACCTGAACCTGCGCGACCGCATCGTCATCCTCGAGGACAGCGACCACGACGGTAAATTCGATAAGCGCACCGTCTTCACCGATGATGTGCAGATGCTCACCAGCATTGAGCGCGGCTTCGGCGGCGTGTATGCGATGTGCCCGCCTAACCTCCTCTTCATCCCGATGGACGGCGATAAGCCTGCGGGTCCGGCTCAGGTCGTGTTGGATGGATTCAGCACGACCGCCGCCAGCCGGCACACCTTCGCCAATGGACTCAAGTGGGGGCCGGATGGTTGGCTCTACGGCCGCGTCGGCATCTCGAGCACTTCGTGGATCGACGTCCCGGGCGTGCCCAAGGAAAAACGTCAGGCAACGGCCGGCGGCCTTTGGCGTTATCACCCCGTGACCAAGGTCTTCGAGCCCTATTGCCACGGTACGACCAACCCTTGGGGCTCCGATTGGACCAAAGACCACGAGCTCCTCTTCATCAATACCGTCATCGGTCACGGCTGGCAGGGCATCCATGGGGCGCACTTCAAGCGCATGCACGGCGAAGATCCCTATCCGTTTGTTTACGAACTCATCGACCAACAGGCCGATCATTATCATTGGGATACCGGCAAGAAGTGGAACGACGCCGATGGAGGTCGCGGCGGTGCAGATAGCCTGGGCGGCGGTCATGCGCACGTCGGTATGATGATCTATCAGGGGGATAATTGGCCGTCGCAGTATCGGGATAAACTCATGACCCTGAATCTGCACGGCCGACGCACTAACGTCGAAAGCATCGAAAAAGTCGGTAGCGCCTTGGTCATGAAGCACCAGCCCGATATCCTGAAGTCCGACGACGCATGGTTCCGCGGCATCGAAATCAGCCAAGGACCGGACGGCGCCGTCACGATTCTCGATTGGAGCGACATCGGCGAGTGTCACGATCAAGACGGCATCCATCGCACCACTGGGCGAATTTTTAAAATCACTTACGGAGACCCCAAGCAGCCAGGCGTCGACTTCGCCAAGGCCACGCCGACGGAACTCGTCGAGCTCCAACGCAGCCAGAACGAGTGGCTCGTGCGCATGGCCCGCTGGGAACTCCGTGAACGTGCCTGGAAGGGCGTCGACCTTTCATCCGCGACCGCCGCTTGGGAGAAACTCGCTGGCGAAGCCGATAGCGTCCTCGCGCTTAACGCGCATTCGACCCTGCAGGCCATGCGTACCTTCAAGGCAGGCGACAAGCCCTTCGCCGCTCAGCATGCTAAGCATTACGCCCCGGCCGCCATCCTCGCCGAGAAGCGTATCGACGTTCTCGCTCGCCTCATCGAACGCGAACTCACCGATCCGCTGGTGAATCGGAATAACTCTCTCAATAAGTATGCCAATCAGTTCGGCTTCATCGCCGCTTGCGATGAAGAAGAGAACGCAATCCTGAAACTCGCCAGCGAGCCCCATGGGCAACGCGCGCGACTCGCCCTGGCCGAAGCCCTGCCGCATCTCAGCCCAGCAGTCCGGACGCTGGTGGCACAGCAATTATTGCGCTACGACCAAGACGTCACCGACCATAATCTCCCGTTGTTGGTCTGGACTGGCATTAGGGAGCTTCCGCTCGAAGAACTTGCGAACTGCGCGCACGTCAGCCGCATTCCGCTCGTCACCAAATTGATCGCCCGTCGTATTGCCGAAGCATCGGATAAGCAGCCTGCCGCCTTGCACGACTTGCTTACGAATTTTACGGAGATGCCCGAAGGCCAAGCTGCCATCGTCGCCGGCATCGCCGAGGCTCTCAAGGGCTGGCGTAAGGCTCCGCCGCCTGCGGCTTGGGAGAAGTTTGTCGCGAGTATTCCCAAGACTGACAGCGCAGTGCTGGATCAAGTACGTCAGCTTAACGTCATCTTCGGCGACGGCCAGGCGCTCGAAGCAATCCGCAAGATCGCCCTCGATGAGGGCGCGCTCATGGAGCAACGCCGGGTCGCTCTGCTTTCGCTCATTGAAGCCAAGGACAAGAACCTCCGCACCGACTGCGAAAAGCTTTTAAATATCCGTGGCCTGAGCCTGGAAGCGATCCAGGGCCTGACGCAGTTCGACCAAGACGGCGTGGCGAAGCGCATCATCGACCGTTACCTCCAGCTTTACCCGCACGAGCGACCGCAGCTCATCATGGCCCTCGTCTCCCGTCCGCGTTTTGCGACCGACCTCCTCAAAGCTGTCGAAGCCGGTAAGCTCCCCAAGGCCGACTTGGGGCCGGCCGCGGCCCGCCAGATTCGTGCCTTCAATGACGCGAAGCTCAACGAACTCCTCAGCAAAGTCTGGGGCGAGGCTCGCGAGACCTCGGCGGATAAGCTCACGCTCGTCGCTGAACTCAAGGCGCGGCATACGGCGGATTTTCTCGCCAAGGCTGATCAGGGCAAGGGCAGGGCGATTTTTGCGGGAGTCTGCGGCCAGTGTCACAAACTCTATGGCGAAGGTGGTGCGCTCGGACCCGATCTCACCGGCAGCGGTCGACATGACCTTAACTACCTCTTCGAGAATATCGTCGACCCCAGCGCCGTCGTGGATGCCGCGTATTATCTCAATATCCTCGAGCTCAAGGATGGTCGCGTACTCAGCGGCATCGTCGGCGCGCAAAGCGAACGCACCCTCACGCTACGCTCCGTTGGCCAGGAGGCCGTCATCGATAAACAAGAGATCAAATCACAGCAGACCTTACCGGTCTCGCTTATGCCGGAAGGACTCCTGCAGGCCTTTACGCCCGAGCAGCAACGCGACCTTTTGGTCTACCTCATGGGCAATTCCCAGGTCGAGCTACCAAAATAGGTTCAGGACCTGCTCGGGGGCAGGCCTTCCAATTCGCTTTCGCACGGAATCTTTGGTCCAAGGTTATCGACCTTCGCGGCCGGGGTGCGCTTGATCGCTGTCACCCAAAGCGGGGCCGGGCCTTCGCCGCGGTTAGAGGAGTCGGCTCGGTGGGTCGCACCCGTAAGTGCTTCGATTGCGGCCTCCATGTTCGACCAGAAACCGATAAACTCGAGGAACGGGTTCAGTAAGTTCGTCACTGGGCAATAGTAGGTGTTCTTCGGGTCCGTATGGTGCAGCGCGTGCTGGCGCGGCGACTGCAGAAGGTGAATATCCTGGAAAAAGGAGACGAGCAGGCCGTTCTCCGCACGGGTCTGATGCGACCACTTATGGACTTGGTTGGCGTTGACTGCGATGACCGTGAATAGCCAGACGTGCCAGGTGAGCCCGCCCGCCCAAGCGGCGCCGCCGATGATCAGCATACCAATGAGGAGCAGATCCCAAGAACTCTGCCACCAGCTGAGTTTCGTGAAATGCCGCGGGTAGTGGTGATGGATGATGTTCGGCCTGATCATCAGGGCGCCGAATACCGGGGTGCCTTCGGTGCCATAGGCGTCTTCCAGCCAATGGAAGACACCGGCCAGGAAATCAGCCAACAGGATGACGCCGAAGGCTTGGAGGAGAATCTGGAGGTTATGCATGGCATGTTTGTCGCCGGCTATTTTACCTCTTCTGGGGCCTGGACCGTTAATCGATAATTCTGATACGACCTATCAGGGAGTCGGATAAAGGGCGTTGCTAGCCCCTTTTATGGCGTGAAGATAACCTCACCCCGATGAACGTCCATCACCTCGAGCTATTTTATTACGTGGCCAAGCATGGGGGAATCAGCGCCGCGGTCCGGCACATCCCTTACGGTATCCAGCAGCCGGCCGTCAGCGGCCAGATGGCCGCGCTCGAGTCCAACCTCGGCGTACGGCTCTTTGAGCGGTCTCCATTCCGCCTGACCGCACCGGGTCGGAAACTGTACGCCCAGATTGAAGCTTTCTTCTCGGGCCTGGATGGGCTGGAGGGTCAACTGCGCGAAGCCGACCGCCCAGAATTGCGGCTGGGTGCTTCGGAGCTCGTCCTGCGCCTGCATATCTCGACCGTCACCCAGCGCCTGCGGGCGCGACACCCGAAGCTGATGCTTAGCCTGACACCCGGGTACCAGATGCAGTTCGAGACGTGGTTACGCGACGGCGTCATCGATCTCGCGATCGTGCCCATCGAGGCCAAGACCAAGGGACGGCAGAGCCAGTTACGCCTCGCCCGCGTCCCGCTCGTCCTCTTGGTGCCCAAATCGTCGCCGCACCGGAGTGTTGCCGACCTTTGGAAGCAAAAGAAGATTCGTGAGCCGCTGGTCGCCTTGCCGCCGGCTTCCAGCGTCACCCGCAGCTTCCTGCGCGACCTGCGCACGAAGGGCGTCGTCTGGAATCAGACCGTCGTGGTCAGTTCGATGGAGATGGTCACCAGTTACGTTGCCAATGGCGAAGGCTACGGCATCAACCTCGCGATTCCTGAGGCCATCGAACATCCGGAAGTGCGGGCCTTGCCGCTCGAGGGCTTCGCCCCGATGGACATCGGCCTGCGCTGGACGTGCGAACTGACGCCGTTGGTGCGCGACGCCATCGGCGAGTTCCAGCGCTACACGCGGGAGACCTGGCCGGATTGGGTACTCGCCGACGAACTGCCCGCGGCGAAGAAACCCCGTAAGGTTCGGGAAGGAGGGCGGATTTTGGAGATTCATCCTGGGGTGAATTCCTTGTTAGCCCGACTTGACAAGCTTAAGGAGTAATACATTGTATTACCCATGCATAAAAAACTAACCAAGCTCGGGAACTCCCAGGGCCTCGTCTTTGACGCCGCTCTGATGGAGCTCGCCCGCCTGAAGGTCGGCGATGATGTGAACGTCGAGGTGCATGAAGGCGGCACGATCACCATTACCCCCCTCCGCCCACGTCCCTCCAAGGAGGAAGTGACGGCGGCCGTCCGCGGCGTGATGAAGAACTATGCCCGCACGATGCGGAAGCTCGCGTGAAACTCACGCCGGAGAACTGCTTCCACCTTTCGGTGGAAATTGTTCGTGAAATCCATGCGGCGGCGCTGGCGGGTTTCGGCGGTGCCGACGGCCTGCGCGAACCTTCGTTACTGGAATCCGCCGTCGCGGCCCCGCAGGTCACCATCGGAGGATTCTCGCCGTTTGCTGATCTCGCTGAAGTCGCGGCGGCTTATCTTTTCTACCTTTGCCGGAATCACCCGTTTCTGGATGGGAATAAACGGACGGCTTTGGGTGCGGCCTTGGTCTTTCTCCGCTTGAATGGGGTGAAGCCGAAGTCTGATTCGGTCAAATGGGAGCAGCTCACCTTTGCAATCGCCGACTCGAAGATTGATCGCGAAGAGGCTACGAGGCTGTTGAGAGCCTTGTTGCCGAAGGTCGCCAAGAAACCGAAGAAGAAGAAGAGGAAGTAGGGGTAGGGGTAGGGGTAGGGGTAGGGGGAGGGGGAGGGGTAGCTAATGACGCGGCTAATCGGGCGAGGGTTGTGACGCGAACGCATAGGAGTCGCGTGCAGGGCGACGCGCTTTGAGGACTCCGGCGATCAAGCGGAGGATTTCTTCGCATTGGGCCAGGATAGGGTCGGCTTCCTGCTGGCTCAGCAGGTCCGCAAGTTGCGCGACCTTAATCTGCGTGAGCACTTCCGCGCAGGAACTTTTGGCGATGAAGTAGAATCGATCGGTATCTTTCTCCGCCCTTCGCTCATAGCCTTCCGCGATATTACTTGGGACCGACAGTGCGGCGCGACGTAGCTGGTCGCAGGCCCAGAGGTGACGGCAGAGGGAGGTTCGCTGGGTGAGTTTGATCACGTCCGCGGCGAGACGGACCGCTTTCTGCCAAGTGACGAAGTTCGTGAGGCTCGCGATTTCCATGCAGGAAGTAAGGCATCGCTCGGTCAGAGTGCCAATCGCTCGGCCCTAAAGACTATCACCTGATTGCCTTTACCTATCCCTGCTCCGACCCCAACCCCTACCCCTTGCATGTTTCTGCCCTTTTTCGGCACCTCTTTCTTTTTGACGCTGGGGCGCGAAGTCTCATCGTCAGACGACTCAGGACAGTCCGATGGTGTAATGGTAGCACAGGAGATTCTGATTCTCCTTGTCTAGGTTCAAATCCTAGTCGGACTATTTCCTGAAAGCAAAAAGCCCTCTCACGAGGGCTTTTTCGTGCGCATCCGCGATCTTTCAGCGGACGTTCCAGAAGATGATGAGGTTCTTGGTCTGGCGTCCGGCGGCGATCAGGTCCGGCTTGCCGTCGCCATCAAGATCGGCGGCCTTAAAATCTTCGACGGCCATCTCTTGCGTGGAGATGGTGCTCGTGCGCCAAGTCTTGCCCGCATCGTCGAGCGGCGTGAGTAGGCGGATGCCGGGATTCGTCCCGCGCCAGCCAATCACGAACTGATCTGACTTGGTGCCGAGAAAGTCAGCGCAAGCGACGGCATGGCCGTCCTTGAAACCATCCAGGACTTGGAGTCGGTTCCAAGAGCCGTCGGCAGCTTTGGTGTAAACAGCGGAGGCGGTGCCGTGCATGGGTTCGACGGTCGCGAGGAAGGTTTGGCCGTTCGGCAACTTGCCGTCGCGGACTTCGCCGACGGCGACGTTGGTCAGTTGCACGGAGGTCCAGCCGTCGCCCTGCGGAGCGTTGAACCAGAGGCCTTCTTTGGAGCCCGAAAGAATCTGTTGCGCGGCGCCAGCGTTCCACCGGACAGGTTGATGGTTATGCGTCATGTGGCCGACGTCGTTGATGACATGGATCTTCCATTCGTCCTTCGGGTTGGCCGGCTTTTCATAGGCGAGCAGCTTGGCGCCGACGCCCGCACCCGCCTTATTGCCCACGCCGTGCAAAGGCTGGACGACGAGATCCCAGCGTCCCATGGCGACTTCGACCCATTGCATGCGGTGGACGGTCGGCTCATGGTGCAGCTTCACCGCCGCCCACTTCTGGGTGCGATCGGCCGGTGGAATAAGGTAGAAGACCGCGCCGCTCTTGACGGTATCGGAAGGATTCCAGCCGGCGCCTACGGCGATAGCGCATTTGCCCGAGCCATCGATATCTTGGGCGGCGACGCAGACATTGTCTTCCTTGGTAAGGTCTTCGGCGATGATGTGCTTTTTCCAGTCAGGGTTATGATACCACTGCACCGTATGCTGGTCGGCGAGAATGATGTCCGGCTTGCCGTCGCCATCGACGTCGGCAATCGCCAGGCCGTAACCGATGCTGACTTTGTCGATCTCCTGCGCTTTGAATTTTGGCTCAGGTGGCGCGGCGAAAGACGCGGCGGCGAGAAGTAGGGCAAGGAGCGGGGTCGGCTTCATGGTTGATTTGGTAACTTGTCCGACCCTGCCTGTCGACCGCGGTTCCGCGGCATATCGGGTAGGGACAGCACCACGTGCTGTCCTCTTCTGGATATTTTTCTGGCCAACCGGCCAACTGTTCAACGAATCAACTTCTTACGAAGTCAGCCGCTCGAGGCATTCCTGGTAGAGGGCCTGCGTCTTGGCAACGACGTCAGCCGGAAGCGTCGGTCCAGGCGCGGTCTTATTCCAAGGCTGGGTTTCGAGCCAATCGCGCACAAACTGCTTGTCGTAGGAAGGTTGGGCCCGGCCTGGTTGCCACGTCGAGGTGGGCCAATAACGGGAAGAATCCGGAGTCAGGACTTCATCGATCAGCACGAGCGAACCATCGAGCGCATGACCGAACTCGAATTTGGTGTCTGCTAGGATCACGCCGGCCTTGGCGGCCCGGTCGCGTCCCATCTTATAAAGAGCGATGGAAGTGTCGTGGACTTTTCGGAAAACATCTGGACCTAAGATTTCGCTGCAGCGCGCGCAGGTGATGGCTTCGTCGTGACCTTCGGCCGCCTTGGTCGAAGGGGTGAAAATCGGCTCAGGTAGCGGTGAACCGTCGAGCAGACCTTTAGGTAGCGCATGATCCAGGATTGCGCCGGTCTTGGTATATTCCTTGAAGCCGCTGCCAGCGAGGTAACCGCGAACGACGGCTTCGACGGGCAGAGGGACGAGTTTGCGCACCAGCATCGAGCGCGGGATCAGGTGTTCGTGCCCTTTGAGGGCGCGCGTCAAAGCCGCCAGGTGATCAGGCACGAGGTGCGTCGGGAACACCGCTTTAGCTTGTTCGAACCACCAAAGGCTGATTTGCGTAAGCAGAATGCCTTTACCGGGAACGCCATTGGGCATCACGACGTCGAAGGCAGACAATCGATCCGTGGCCACGATGAGGTAGTGTTCGCCGAGATCGAAAACTTCGCGGACTTTACCTTTGGCTTTGAGAGGGAACGGCAGGCCCGTGACGGTCATCAGTGCTTCCTTGGGCAAGGGCGGCGTTTTCATTCTGTTGACCAAATAGGCATCGGCAGGCCGTAAGGGCAAGGAGAAGGTGATAAAACGGGCAGATTAGAGTGTCTAAGCGGGGTGCGGCCCGACGCCCGTTGACTATGGGAAATCCGCGGAGAACATGGGTGTCACCCCAAAATAAAACCCGATGACCAAAACAACCTCCCTCCTCGGACTCATCGTCCTCATGATCGTCGCCTTTTATTTCACGCGCAGCCCGGGCCTGAGCGCTTCGGATGTCCGACTCTATGTCCGCCACAACGTCGCGGATTATGCCGTTTGGAAAAAGGGTTACGACGCTTTTGCGCCGATGCGCGGCGATGTCTTTCATCAAGCCGTTTTCCAGTCTGCCAGCGATCCGAAAGACGTGACGGTCATCCACGACTTCCATTCGCTGGAGGCCGCTCAAGCTTTTGCCAATTCTCCGCAACTCAAAGAGACCATGGGTAAGATCGGCGTCGTGGGCGCTCCGCAAATCTGGTTCACGAAGTTAGGGGCCAAATAAAGAAGAAGCGAAGCCGCGACGACTGGGATTATTGCTGCTGATTGTTCAGGTGCGACCGTTGGTCTCCATTATTCGCCATGCCGAAGAAAATTTGGTCAAGTGCACGCTTGAGCCGTTACGCCACCGACCCGAGCTGGAATTTATCGAAGCCTCCGGGGAGGCGACTCTGGACGGAACGGGAATGTTATTGTTGGAGGTTGGGGCTCCGCCCATCACGCTCGCCGACGCCGGGCGAAGGTTGATTTTACTAGATGGCAGTTGGAAGCAGGTTGCCGAATTGAGGGCACGCGTCACCGGCCAGCCCATCGGCCGTTCGCTGCCTCCGATCCTCTCTTCCTACCCACGCCGGAATCGGGAAGGGCTTGATCCCGTGGAAGGCTTGGCTTCGGTCGAAGCGCTTTATTTCGCCTTACGACTGCAAGGGCATGACGACCCGACGCTTTTGGCGCATTATTATTGGCGCGACGAGTTCTTGGAAAAAATCCGGGTCGCGCTGAGCGAGCTGCGCTGATGGAAATCTTCGACGCCCATTGTCATTATCAGTTCGCCGAAGTGCCCTATGCCGCCGTCGAGCTGGCACGGAGCGAGGGTGTCGGCTTTGCGGTGATCAACGGTTCGTCTCCGGATGATTGGGAGGATGTGGCCCGTCTTGCGCGCCGCGATGGACGAAATCTTCCCTCATTCGGTTTGCACCCCTGGGATGTGCCGACCGCGAAGCCTGGCTGGGCGGAGCTGTTGCGGGAATGCCTACTCACGTTTCCGGAAGCCGCCGTGGGCGAAATGGGATTGGACCGATGGGTGAAGGATTTTAATGCGGAGGCACAGGAGAAAGTATTCCGTCTGCAGCTTGCCTTGGCCGTCGAACTTAACCGGGCACTCACCATCCATTGCGTCAAAGCCATCGGGCCCCTGATGGAACTCCTGCGCGTTTCGGCGCTGCCTGCCCGCGGATTTCTGCTGCATAGCTGGAATGGGCCAGTGGAATTAGTACCGGAGCTGAGCCGTCTGGGGGCTTATTTTTCCTTTAGCGCTCACCATCTGCTGCCCCGTAAGCTTGAACTGCGCACGCAATTCACCGCCGCCATCCCGCGTGATCGCATCTTGATTGAGACCGATGCGCCGGCCTTATGTCCGGCCGCCGAGTATCGCCGCCATGAGCTGCCACCCGGGCCAGATGGTACGGAATCAAATCACCCAGCTAATATCTTTAAAACCAATGAACAGTTGGCTTTGACGTTGGGCGTCACGCCCGAGGCATCGGCGGAGCTGACGCGGGCAAATTTCCGCCGGCTATTTATCAGCCCGCAGAAGTGAGAGTCGGATAGCTTCGCCGGCGGCTGCGAGCCCGAAGGCGCCAGCGACATGCGAGGCCGTGCCGTAACCCCATTCGCAGTTGGGGTTCAGCTCATTCTCATCGGGCAGCGTACCGCCGGGTAGATCAGCGCAATCGGTCGGCTGGACCAAAGGTTCGTCGGACCAGACGCACGAAACATGGAAGAGTCCTTTGCGTGGGAAATCGAAATTCTGCCGGAGTCGTTTGCGCACGAGCATCATGAGCGGGTCGTCGCGCGAGGCGGTCAGGTCGGTGACCTTGATGCGGGTGCCGTCGAGGCGGCCGGCGCAACCGCCGACGCTGACAAGCGGAATCTTGCGATTGAAGCATTCCGCAATCAGCCCGCACTTGGGCGAAAGCGAATCCATCGCATCAATCACCACGCCGTCGAAATCTTTTACGACCTCATGGGCGTTTAGCTTGGAAAGAAAGCGCGGGTGGAGCGTGGTGCGGATGGCGGGATGAATCGAGTGGACGCGCTCCGCCATCGCCTGCGTTTTTTCTTTGCCGTCATTGCCGGCGACGGCATGGAGTTGCCGATTCGTATTGGAAATACAGACCGCATCGCCGTCGACCATGACCAAGTGGCCGACGCCCGTGCGAGCAAGCGCTTCCGCCGTCCAGGAGCCGACGCCGCCTAAGCCCACGATGAGGAAAGAGCTGCGCGATAACCGTTCCAGGTTGGCGCGCCCGTAAAGACGGCCGATGCCGGCGAAGCGTTCGATGTAGGCGGGGTCCATCGCGACGCGGAATTAGGCGGACGGACGCGTAATCGCCTCGGCACGCTCGCGCAGGTCGGCTTCATACAGCGCGTTCAGGAGTTCATCGAGGTTGCCTTCGAGGACTTGTTCGATGCCGTGGACGGTGAGGTCGATGCGGTGATCGGTGATGCGATTTTGCGGAAAGTTATAAGTCCGGATACGTTCGGAACGATCTCCGGAGCCCACTTGAGTTTTGCGGGCGTCGGCTCGGGCTTCGCGTTCTTTGGCCCGGGTCAGGTCGAGCAGACGCGCGCGTAGGACGCGCATCGCTTTCGTGCGATTCCGCAACTGAGACCGTTCGTCGGCGCAGTACACCATCAGCCCCGTCGGCTTGTGGATAATCTGCACGGCGGATTCGGTCTTATTGACGTGTTGACCCCCGGCGCCGCTGGCGCGCGCGACCGACATGTCGAGGTCTTCGGGCTTTAGGACAACCTCGGCCTCTTCAGCTTCGGGCAGCACGGCGACGGTGGCGGCGGAAGTGTGGACGCGCCCCGAGCCCTCGGTGGCTGGTACGCGCTGGACGCGGTGGACGCCGGCTTCATGGCGGAGCAGGGCGGTGGCTCCTTCGCCTTCGATGAGTAGGACGGCTTCACGCACGCCGCCAAGATCGGAGTGAGAGAGGGACATCAATTCGCATTTCCAGCCTTTTTTCTCAGCGAACCGGGTGTAGGCGCGCATCAGCTCGGAAGCGAACAGCGAGGCCTCTTCTCCTCCGGTGCCGGCCCGAATTTCTACAAGAGCATTACGAGAATCGTCGGGATTGGGGGGGATGATTGAGCGGATGAGCTGTTCTCGGGCGATTTCAACGGCCGGACTAAGCCGTTTAATCTCTTCTTCGGCCATGTGACGCATCTCCGTGTCGCTTTCACGGGAAAGGCCGATGGCCTCGGCCAGCTCTTGCTCGAGGGCGACCAGGATGTCATCGGCCTTTACGGCTTTGGAGGTAAAGCGTAGTTCGGCGCCCAAGGCGGCCGCCCGACGGCTATCCCCGAAGGTCGCCGGATCAGCCATAAACCCTTCAAGCTCGGTCAGCCGACGGCGAAAGCTGGTGAGGTTGGGGCGAAGGGGGCTGGCGGACATGGTCAGGTTTGGTCAATCGGGACTTGGACAGGCGAGGTCCCTTGGTTATTCAATGGAGGGGGGATAAGCCCCCTCCGCAAGCCCGACCTTTTACCCACTCCCATTTCTGATGCAGCCCAAGGAACCCGCCCTCCGTAGCACCCATATCCTCACCTGTGTGTGGGATTTTGATAAGACCCTCTGTCCCGGATATATGCAGACCCCGCTTTTCCGTGCTTTCGGCGTGGACGAAGAGCAGTTTTGGAAAGAAACGAACCAACTGCCGGCGCTTTATGCCCGCAAGGGAATCCGCACCCCCAAAGATTCGGTCTACCTCAATCACCTGCTCAGTTACGTCAAAGCGGGAGCCATGAAGGGCCTGACTAATAGCCGCCTGCGGGAGTTGGGGGCGGAAATCAAATTATGCGACGGACTGCCGGATTTTTTCCCAGGACTGAAGCAGTATGTCGGCGAGTTAGGGCGTAAACATAACATCGAAGTCGTCCTCGAGCATTATATCATCAGTACGGGTTTGGCGGAGATGATCCGCGGGACCTCGCTCGCAGCACATTGCGACGGGATTTACGGCTGCGAATTTCTGGAGCACCCGTTGCCGCCCCATTTTACCAAGCAGGATGAATTGGCGTTGGATCTGCCGACCGAAATCACGCAAGTCGCGGCGATGGTCGATAACACCATCAAGACCCGGTTCCTTTTTGAAATCAATAAAGGCTCCAACAAGAATCCGGAGATCGACGTCAACGCCGTCGTGCTTACCGAAGATCGACGAGTGCCCTTCGAGAATATGATTTATGTGGCGGACGGCCCGAGCGACGTGCCGGTCTTTTCGCTCTTACGTAAAAACGGCGGCAAAGCCTTTGCCGTCTATGTGCCGGAAAGCGAAGCCGAGTTCGCCCAGAACGATGCGTTATTGCAGGCCGGACGCGTGCACGGTTACGGCCCCTGCGATTACTCCGCCGCCTCCTTTACCCCTAAGTGGATTCGCCACGCTTTAGCCAGCATGGTGGAACGCCTCGCCCAAGAACGAACGCGAGCGTTGGCCGCCCGGGTCACGCGCCCGCCCCGCCACATCCATCCGGAAAACATCCCCCCGGTGCCGCATGATACGACCTCTCAAGGTGCGCTCTTTCACGAATAATCATGCCAGCTCCTGCCCGTAAACGTTCTGCGACCTTGGCTCGACCGGCGAGTGAGAGTCGCCCGTTGCTCGCTATCGTTCTGGGCGTCATCGGCACCTTCTTGCTGGTCGCGATGGCGTTTCATACCAACAAGGACAGTTATTGGATGCGCGAGATGTTGGAGAGCAAACTTAATCTCCCCGGCGCCACTTCAGATAGCCTCGAGAGTAATCCTTGCGGATCTTTCGGCGCGAGTGTTGCGGTGCTCTTGTTCAGCGTCTTTGGCTACTCCGCTTTTTTAATCCCCGCTTTCTTGCTGATCGCCGCATGGCTGGCGCTTAACCAGCGAGCGCACACCTTGTGGCCGACGAAGGTGGCCTTGATGTCGGCCTGTATCCTTTTCGGCGCACCCATCTTGGCGCTCTGGCTTGATCCAGAATCAGGGCACATCGTGAATGCTGGCGCCTTTGATCCGAAGGGTTCGGGTGGCTTGCTGGGTAGTTTTATCTACGGCGGCATCTGCCTGCCGGTCTTAGGCCCGATTGGGACCTGGGTACTCGTCTTCCCGTATGGATTTTGTTTATTAGGATCTTTGGCCGACGACCCTAAGGCCACGCTCGCCTCTTGGATCGCCGAAATGCGCGATGGTTTGGGCGCATGGAATTCCGACCGTAAAGCCGCGGCCCAGAAAGCGGCCGAAGAAAACCGTCGGAAAGCCGAAGCGCTCGCCACCGTGCGACGTAAGCAGGAAGAAATCCGCGGACTTGAGATCGCCGCGGTTGTCGAACTGCCCAAGCCCGAAAAGGCTAAAGCGTTACCCGTAGTGAAGAAAGAAGAACCCGTGGAAGAAGAGGTCGAGGCGCCGAAGACGGTCAAAGCGGAGACGGTGACGATAACGCCTAAGGGTAAGGACGATCCCGACCCAGATGGCCCGGCGAAGAAAGAAAAACTGACCCCGCCTCTGCCCGGGAAGAAGGTGATTGTCGTCAAGCCCGACGAAATCGAAAAGGCCAAAGCCTCGCAGACACTTAAACGTAAAGGAGATTATATTTTTCCCGAGGTCAGGTTACTGACCCAGCCGGTGACGACCAGCCAAGCCCCGGCGGAAGATTTCCGCAAGCGCGCGGCCGAATTAATCGAGACCTTGTCCCAGTTCAAAGTCAGCGTGATTCCCGTCGATCCCGAAAACGGCATCGATGTGGGCATCCAGCAGGGTCCGTCGATTACGCGTTATGAAATCAAGCCGGCCCCGGGCGTACGCGTCGAGAGGATCGCTAACCTCTCGAATAATATTGCGATGAACTTGCAAGCCGAGTCGGTGCGCATCCTTGCCCCGGTTCCGGGTCGCGGCACGGTGGGCATCGAAATTCCGAACAAGGTCCGCAAGGATGTACTCTTGCGTGAAATTATCGAATCCAAGGCTTGGGCCGAATCGAAGATGGAAATTCCAGTCGTACTGGGCGTGGACAGCGTCACGAACAAACCGGTGATCCAGGATCTGGCCAAGATGCCACACTGTTTAATCGCTGGCTCCACGGGCCAAGGAAAGTCGGTTTGCATCAACGCCTTCATCGTCTCGTTGCTTTACCGGATGACGCCGGAAGACCTCCGCTTCATCATGGTCGACCCGAAGGTCGTGGAATTGCAGGTGTACAGCAAACTGCCCCACTTGTTGATTCCAGTGGAGACAGATCCCAAGCGCGTGCCGGCGGCCTTAAAGTGGCTCATCGCGGAAATGATGAAGCGCTACAAGATTTTCGCAAAGTGCGGCGTGAAGAACATCACGGGCTTTAACGCTAAGCTCGCCAAAGATGCCGGGGCTCCGAAGCAAGAAGAGTTGCCGCTTAGCCCGGATGAACAGGCGGCCGCCCGCGAGGCGGCGGAAAGCGTGCTCGATGATGGGATTAAAGTTCCGACGGAGAAGCTACCTTACATCGTCTGCGTCATCGACGAAATGGCCGACTTGATGATGGTCGCGGCCCAAGATATTGAAACCTCGATTGCGCGCCTGGCGCAGTTGGCCCGCGCGGCCGGCATTCACTTGGTTGTCGCCACTCAGCGCCCGTCCACCGACGTCATCACGGGCTTGATCAAGGCCAACTTGCCGACGCGCATCGCTTTCAAGGTTTCTGCCTTGGTGGACTCCCGCACGATCCTGGATAGTCGCGGAGCCGAGACCTTGGTCGGCCGGGGTGACATGTTATTTATTCCGCCGGGCACGGCGACGTTGCAGCGCGTGCAAGGGGCTTTCGTGGGTGAACAAGAAGTGGCCGACATCGTGGAATTCATCCGCAGTAAGAACGGCAATCCGGAATTCGCCCAAGAAGTCGTCGATGCCATCGCGAATGCTTCGGAAGAAGGCGGCGGCGCCGGGATGGAGGGCGAAGCCGGTGAAGATCCGCTGGTCGCCCAGTGCTGGAATGTCATTAAAGAAGCGCAACGGGCTTCGGTATCCATGCTCCAGCGTCGGCTCAATCTGGGTTATAATCGGGCGGCTCGGATGATGGATGTCTTAGAAGAGCGCGGGTATGTCGGGCCAGCGAATGGTTCAAACCCGCGGGAAATCCTGCGCCAAGACTAAGCGCTGGTTGGACGGAAAACAAAAGAGCCCGTCCGGCAGAAGTGGACGGGCTCTTTTGTTTAAGGAACTCGGCAGAGATCAGACCTTCTTCTTCTTTTTCTTCTTTTCTGGTTCCGGGGTGGAGGCTGGGGTCGCTGGTGGGGTGACCACTTTCGTCGGGTCGACGGTCGGGGCGGGATTATTCGGGTCAATCACGGGGCCGGTGACGGCTGGGGCGGGCTCAGCGGCTTTGGTCGGAGCTGGGGTAGTCTCGGCGGCGTAGGCCAGTTGGGCGAGGAGGCAGAGGGCGAGGAGGGCGTGCATGGTTATATCATTAATACACCAATCTCGGGCGAAGGTTTCAGGCCGATGGGCTTCGTAAATAAAAAACCCCGGCGCGCCGGGGTTTGGAGAGAAGGCCGAGGCCTCGAACTTATTCCTTGGCGGGCTCGGCGGCGGCCTTCTTGCTTACCTTGACTTCGGCAGTCGTGGTATTGCCTTCGGTCGGGGCCGCAGCGGCTTTGGTCTTCTTTTCGGCCTTGGGCGGAGGAGGCGTGCTGTCGCCGTCTTCAGGGGCAGGGGCTTTCTTCTTCGAACCTTTTAATTCTTTAGTCACCGCGGCGGTGCCGGTCGCGGCAGCCTCGATGGTCTTGCCGTCAACCAAGGCTGGTCCGGCAGGAGCCGCGCCGTCGTTACCAATGGCGTTAAGTTTGGCGATTTCATCCATCGCAGCCTTAGCGGCGGCGTTAGCGATTTGGGTCGCGGCATCAATCGCACCGGCTGGCACGAGCGAGACGGGATCAGCGACAGGAGCGGGAGCATCTGCCTTCTTGGCTTTCTTTTCCGAGGAAGCCGCTGGAGTGGTGCCGTCTGGGGTCACGGTTCCCTTGTTGGTCTTGGGGTTGGAGGTGCTGGCGGCAAGGAGTGCGGCGAGGAGGAGGATATTCATCTTGTGTATAATACACCCCAAAGGGACCATAGTTTCAAGACCAGTCGGGACAGAAGATGAAGAAGACCGCGCTCGGGGTACAGAAAAGGACTAAAGGAATCCCCCTGCGCCGCCTTTAACCTAGGGAAATCAGCATAAATGGCGCGAAAATGGTTAAGATGATACAATCCTGAATAACCTTAAGATACACACTAGAGAGCCCGTCAGCTCACCCAATTCGTTGAGCCGGTATGATGAATATAGGCTGGCAAACTAGACGTTCAGCTCAGCGAGCCATCCAGGCGACACCCCGGAGGTCGAAGGTGCGCAGGACAATCTCCCGGCGCCTGCGTGTATAGACGACGTGCATGACCTCGTGGCCGTCTTGTTGGTCGAGCAACGCGCTGGGATAACTCACTTCGCCTTCGCCGCGCTTCAATTGGTCAAGCAGCAGGGGTTGTCCCCATTGACCCTCTTCGTTGCGCAGGACGGCATCGAGTGTTAGTCGGTTTGTTCCATGGTTGAGAATTGCGGCGACGCGGCCGTCGGAAAGCACGACGGCTTCGAGGCCAGAGTTTGGGTTGGGAAGGCTCGTGGCCTTCAAGGGGGTCCAAGTCCGGCCGAGATCGCGGGAGGTCGATTGCGCGACGACCTTTTCGCGCGTACGCAGTAAAGCGAGGAGCTGACCGTTGGGAAGGAGGACGACGGAAGGTTGGATGGCGTTGAAAGGAGGTTCGCCAGGGTGGGGGATGATTTTCTGCCAAGCCGTGGCATCGGAGGGATCTCCGGGGTGGCTAAGAATTTCAAAATGCGGGCGCCAAGGATTGCCCAAGGATTTATCCGCAGATTCTTCGCTGCTCCCGAAGAGCAGGGAGCCATCCTGCAGTGCCAGCGCCCGACAGCGGATGGGCCCTAGAAAAGAGGCGGGTAATTTTTTTGCTTCAGACCAGGTTTTTCCACCATCGCTTGAACGTTTCCAAAAGCCTTGCCACTCTGGGATGAGCTTTGCGGCCTTGTAGTAAAGGGTGACGGAACCGTCTTTGGCTGGAACGAGCACAGGATTCCAACAAGGGATTCCCTGATGATCAGCGACGGTGATCGGAATGGACCACTCGCGCGTCTGGGGGTCTCGGCGCGTGAAGCGGATTACGACATCATCGGCACCTTCTTTCGCTCCCGAAAACCAGACCGCCATCAAGGCGCCGTCTGGAGTTTTGATGACATTAGAGGCGTGGCACTCGGGTCCATAGCCATCACTCAAGACCGTTTCGCGATAAGGTGGCGGGGTTCGGGTATTATCTGCCATGACCAAGGCGACGGAAGTAAGAAAAAATAAGAGACCAAAACGTAGAGACATACTTATAGGGATAAGCCCGTGATATCGGCTTGCAACGCCACGTTTTATCTCAGTATCGGAGGGCATGGCTGACATTCAGGAATTATTTATCCAGAATAAGGTTTGGTCGGCTTCCGTCCGCCAAGCGAACCCAGATTTCTTCGAAACGCTGTCCCGGCAGCAATCTCCCCGCTATCTCTGGATTGGTTGTTCCGATAGTCGGGTGCCGGCCAATGAGATTGTCGGGCTTTTGCCTGGCGAGTTATTCGTCCACCGCAATGTCGCTAACGTCGTCGTGCATTCGGATCTTAATTGCTTATCAGTTTTACAGTATGCCGTCGATGTCCTGAAGGTGGAGCACATCATTGTGTGCGGCCATTATGGTTGTGGTGGCGTGCAGGCTTCGCTCGAGCGTCGTCAATTAGGGTTGATCGACAACTGGCTTCGGCATGTCCGCGACGTACATCATAAGCACGCCTTGGCCGTCGAGTCGGTTTTGGGTCCGGCAAAACTCGACACCCTTTGCGAACTCAACGTCATCGAACAGACGCTTAACGTCAGCCAGACGACTGTCGTGCAAGATGCCTGGGCGCGCGGGCAGGCCTTGCAAGTCCACGCCTGGATCTATGGGCTAAAAGACGGCTTAGTAAAAGACTTAGGCTTGAACGTTGATCGGCCTGAAGCGATTACGCCCGCTTACGGTAAGGTACTATCTCGCTACCGCGCTTAGGGGTTTTAACTAAGGCGGACTCGGCGTTGAGGAATTAATAGGAGGGAGATACATGAAGGAATGACATTTGATGATCGTCCACGTGAACGTTTGGTGCGGTTAGGGCCGAGGGCATTATTGGATACCGAACTTATCGAGTTGCTCATCGGTACCGGAACGAAAGGCTCGCCCAGCCCCGTAGTGGCGGCAGCACTATTAACGGATGCCGGCAGCTTAGCGGCGTTGGCGACTTGGGATACGCACGACTTCGGCAGGGTGCACGGCTTAGGGCCCGCCAAGGCCGCGGAGTTAGCGGCGGCGATGGAAATGGCCCGACGCATCCGGGAACGCGCCCATGATCCAGGAGAAAAGCTTGATGCACCCGGAAAAGTCTGGGCGCGACTGGAGCCACTGTCGGCCGGCTTATCGGTCGAAAAATGCTGGGTCCTGTGCTTGAACCGCCGGAACCGGTTACTGGCCTTGCAGGAAATAAGTTCGGGTACGGCTACGAGCTCGCTCTTGCACCCGCGGGAAGTCTATCGCCAGGCGCTTAAATATTCAGCGTCAGCTGCTATCGTGGCCCATAATCACCCCAGCGGAGATCCGACGCCGAGTCCCGCCGACCGGGCGGTGACGCGCCAATTGGCCGAGGCGGGGAGGGTGGTCGGCGTGGAGTTGCTTGATCACGTCGTCATCGGTCGCCCGGAGTCTGATCCAGCCGGCAAAGGCTGGTTTAGTTTCGGGGAGGCGGGCTTGATTTAGAGGAATATCTCGGGTGCTGGACCTACTCTTGTCAGATGGATGCGATGTCATCACATCCCTGCCCGTCTTTCATCCGTCACCTTTACTCTGCTATCTATTTTTTAAAGATTCCCCCGCCTGTGCCGGTTCCGAATGGAGCTCCGAATTTCCTGGAGTTAAAGTGGGCGGTACGTTGCCACGGCTCGGACGAGGCCGGTCGGGTCGCACCTCCCGTTTGATATGATCGTAGGAGAAGGAGGCTGCCGCGGGTATCGAACACCGCAGGGGATAATCACTATGACTAGTTTCTCGGCGAAAAGCAAGCAGAGGAGTAATGCACTGAGTGGACTTCGCCAATGAAACGGGCCGCACTTGCGTGCGGCCCGGGCTATGACAGCCAACAACGAAATTTATTCCGCCGTAACGTTTTCGGCGACGCCGACGCCGAGCGTCATACCGCCGACCACCTGGACTTTTTCCATGATGATCTTCTGGATTTCTTCGAGTACCTTGAGGTTCTTCATCAGGTAATCTTTAGCCGCCTCGCGGCCTTGGCCGATGAGCTGTCCGTTATAGGCGATCCAGGCGCCCTTCTTTTCGAGGATTTTGTGTTCGATACCGAGGTCGAGGACGGAGCCCGAACGAGAAATGCCCTCGGTGTACATGATATCGAATTCGCACTCCGTAAAGGGAGGGGCGACCTTGTTTTTCACAACCTTCACTTTGGTGCGATTACCGATGACCTTGCCAGAAGGCTCTTTGATTTGACCGATGCGGCGGATGTCGATCCGGATGGAGGAGAAGAACTTGAGGGCACGGCCTCCGGGGGTGGTTTCGGGGCTACCGAACATTACGCCGATCTTTTCGCGAATTTGATTGGTAAAGATACAGATGCAATTGGTGCGGCTGATGGCGGCGGTCAGGCGGCGCATCGCTTGGCTCATCATCCGAGCTTGAACGCCCACGGTGGCGTCGCCCATCTGACCATCGAGCTCTTGTTTGGAGACCAGGGCGGCGACGGAGTCGATGACGACGACATCCACGGCACCCGAACGGATAAGGGTTTCGACGATATTGAGGGCGTCTTCGCCGGATTCAGGCTGGGAGACCAAGAGATTGTCGAGATCGACACCGACTACCTTTGAGTAGCGTGGGTCGAGGGCGTGTTCGACGTCGACGAAGACGGCATTGCCGCCCTGGCGTTGAATCTCGGCGATGATGGAGAGACAAAGGGTGGTCTTACCGGAGGACTCTGGGCCGAAGATCTCGACGATACGCCCGCGGGGGAGGCCGCCGACGCCTAGGGCTAGGTCGATGGCCACGGAACCGGTGGAAACGGACGAGACTTGCATTTTGGTCGCATCGCCCATGCGCATCAGGGTGCCGTCGCCATATTGCTTGTTGATGGCGGAGAGGGCGAGGTCGAGGGTCTTCCTTTCAGCGGCCTGATTGGCAGCTTTTTCTTTGGCGGTGGTTTCGGGTTTGGCTGACATAGTGGTGGGATGTGTTGGTCTTAGGGAAACTGTCCACGAGCTGCCCTCTTGCAAGCAAAATGAACAAATGTTCACTATTTCTTTTACCCCACCTTCGGGCAGGGTTTAGAAGCTAAATAAATCCCCCAGCCAGTCCCAGAAACCTTCTTCTTTTTTAACAATTAAAGGTTTTTTAGGGGCGAAAGGGGCTTGGGTTGCTAAGGCCTCTGGGCGGGGTTTTTGACCTTCGGTGGCCTTAAGTTTGCTGAGCCCCTCGGTCATTAAGTCTGCCGCTAACTTATCTCGTAACCGTTGCGCTGCCTTGGGTCCCCCGGGGCTATCGCACCCCAAGATAATGGCGATCACCCGATGGTTGCCCTCTTTGGCCGTGGTCGCAATCGAGGCGTGGGCGGCGCTGGTGTAGCCAGTCTTTAATCCATCGCAGCCTGGAAAAAGAGTGAGAAGGTGGTTATGATTCGTCAATTGAAGCGGCTTAAGGACGCGCTTGAAGGTGTAATCACGACAACCGGTAAATTTTAAGGCCAACGGCATCTTGCAGAGCTCAAGGCAAAGTTTGCCGAGATCGCGGGCCGTGGTGGTATCATGTGGCCCGCGGCCTTCGGTGAGCCCATTCGGGGTGATGAAATGAGAGCGGACCATTCCTAATTCGGCGGCGCGACGGTTCATGCGGTCAACGAAGGGCGCAACGCCGCCCGCCCGATTGATGGCCAGCGCGACGGCGACATCATTAGCCGATTGGAGCATCAGCGCGTAAAGAAGTTCTTCGATGGAGAAATTTTCACCAGGCGCGAGCCAGACCTGCGAGCCGCCGACGCGGGAGGCTTCCTTGGTGATAATCACGCGGCTGCCCAAGCTCAGCTTCCCCGCCTTGATGTCTTCCAGCACCAGCAGTGTAGTCATCAGCTTGGTGACGCTCGCCGGGTGTCCTTGGACGTCGGCCATTTTTTCCGACAACACGGCCCCGCTTTGGGCATCGAGGCAGATCGTCCCGTTAAAAGTCAGGCCCTGAGCGGAATAGGAAGTCGTCACCACGTCTCTCCCGGGCGTCGCAAGGCCGAGGAAGCAGAGGGCAAACGCAACGCAACGCACGAGAGTATTGGTCGTTGGAGCGTGGGTGTGGGCAAGTCCGATTTGCATAAATGTTATAAGCGGCCAAGGTGAGGTATGCGGGTTTTTCTTTTACGCCATGCCGAGGCGGCGCCAGGGATTCCTGATGAACTGCGCGATCTGACCCCGAAGGGACAGCGGCAGGTGGCTGAATTAGGGAAGGGCACCGGGCGGCTGGCCTTGGCGACGGTCGAAGCGATCGAGCACAGCCCTTTGGTGCGAGCGGTGCGGACGGCGCAATTGCTCCGTCTGGCCTCCGGCGTGAGTTTGCCACTGCAAGTCATGCGGGGGATTAAGCCCGAAGACAATCCTCGGTTGACCGCTGTCCAGTTGGGTAAAGCCAGACAGAGCCGATTTATCGTCGGCCATAATCCGCACCTTGCGGAGTTGGCCGCCCTGTTGCTTGGGCTGGGCTCCGGCGGCGAGGCGATACGTTTTAAGAAAGCGGGCTTGCTGGCCTTGGAACGCAAGGAGCGCGCCTCGGCCGGCCACCCTTACGGCGAATGGAGTTTGTTGTGGATGGTGGTAGCTGATTTCACGAAATGACACGCCTCTTCCTTGACTGAGTCAGGGGCAGGGTTGACGCTGTCTCGTGCACGAGACTCGTCGCCATCGTTTTATTTGGGCTGCCGTGGGCTGTGTTCATGCCGTCGCGCTCGGGGCGGTTTGGTTTGGCGGAAATCAGCGGGCCACGGAACCTACGCGGGAAGGTGGCGTCCAGATAGTTTTATTGGTTTCAGATCCGATGGCTTTGCCGGGAGAAAGTAAGCAAGGCGTCGGCGTGGGAGCTGGTTCGCCGCAGGTAGTGCCTATTCCAGTGGCGCCAGATAAGGTAAGCCATGCGGTCAATACGGCGACTTCGACTTCGGGGGCGGACTTGCGAGCGGCGAGCGATGTCACCGTCTCGTCCGATTCGGCACCGACTTTACCGATCGTCGACGAAGTTTTTTTGCCTCCTGCTTTTCGCGTGCACCAAGAACCCGCCTACCCAGAGCGCGCGCGTCGGGCTGGGGTTGAGGGCTTGGTTACGGTCAGGATATCCCTTTCAGCTAACGGAGAGATCGCCGAGGTAGCCGTGGTAGGCAGTTCCGGCAGCCGGCTGTTGGATGAAGCGGCGGTGGCGGCCGCCCGATCTTCGATCTTTAGGCCCGCGGCTCGGGGCGGGGTACCGGTCTCAGCGGAAGCGGTCGCGAGCTACCGTTTTGAGCTGCGCTAAGTTATTTACCTGCGGGAATACGTTCCCAGGCCTTGACCCAGTCGACCTCGAAGGTGTTCTTCGAGGACTAGTTTAAACTTCAAGTCGTCTGCGCCGAAGGCGACCGTCGCGAGCCGCAGGAAGAGAGTTCGCATATTACTTGATGACGATGAAGCGGGGGTCCGAACCTAAGAGCAAGGTTCCAAGGCGACCCCAGTCTCCTTCTTTCAGGCCGCGATCCATGATGAGCGTCGTGTCGGCGAGGCTGCCGCCAGGAGCGCAGCGGACCGACCAGAGCGGCTCGCTACTGGTCGGTAACATCGCGAAGCGGATGTCGCCGACGGAGATGGTGCCAGGGAGGACTTCGTAGGAATTCCATCCGCCGGTGAAGCGGGAGAAGTCGGCGACGACGTGGGCGCCTTCGGAGTTGGGCGGGGGATTGCCGGCGGAGAAGGCGGTCCAGGCGGCCCGGCTTTCACCGATCACCAGTCGAGTGTCGGTGAACGGGACGTTGCGGAGGGCGGCGACCTGCCAGCGGCCGTCGTGCAACCAGACCGCGCGCCACACGATGAGGTTGGAAATCGTCGGCTTCACCGCGAGGCGTTCTGGTTCGATGTTCTTTTGCGCGAGCCAGGTGCGTAGGCTCTGTTCAGCGCGCGCGTGCTGCCAGACGCCAAGCAACGCGTACGCCCCGAACCAGAGCAGACCGTAGCTCGCGAGGCGGACCGATTGCCGCCGCCAGGCCAGGATGGCTAAGACGAGCAAGGGCAGGGTGGCGAGGAGGTCGATAATCGGAAGACAATCCCAGGCATAGCGCGTTTCGTTGAACGGCCAAAGCAGCATGGTGCCGTAGCTGGTGCAGCCATCGCAGAGTAGGTGGGTCAGCGCGCCGGCGAGGCCCGGAAGAAATAGTGCACGCCAGCCGACGATATGGCTGCGGCGGAAGAAGAGCGACGTGATCCACGCACTGAGTAGCGCCCAGACGGGCATGAAGACGAAACTGTGGGTAAAGTGGCGGTGCCACCGAAAGGCTACCAGCGGGTCGCCGGATTGACGGATAAAGACGTCGAGGTCCGGGGCTTCGGCGGCGAGCAGGCCGGCGAGCGCGGCGGCTGGAAGCGAGCTACCGCGGCGATGGACGATAATGCCGGCGGTAATGCCCAAGGCGGCATGCGTGACGTTATCCATGCCGATAAGCCTAGGTGGCGGTGGCGAGGAAGTCAGTTGGATTTATATTTCATTTCCGCTTCTTCGGGCTGGATACTTTTGGGAACTAAGGCCGCCTGAAGAGCACTCACTCTGATGACCCTTTCCCGCGTAGCTGCTGCCGTGCGTTGCTCATAGGTTTTCGACGCTGGCAGTCGAATCGACGGTCAAGGTGGCTTAAATGCTTCCATCCCAACGCCCAGCCTTGACCGAGGCTAGCCCTCGGACAAAACTCCCCTTTCCCAATCCCCACATCCTACCATGCGCTTCGGCCTTAATACCTTCCTCTACGCCTCACCTTTCACCAACGAGAGCGTTTCCATGTTCCCCAAGTTAAAGAAGTGGGGTTTTGATTCAGTCGAAATTCCCGTGGAAGATCCGTCGCACGTCGACCCGCGCTTCTTGAAAGCCGCCGCGGCGAAAGCTGGCCTCGCGATCGGCTCAATCTGTGCCTGCATGGGCCCGGGCCGAGATTTGCGCGGCAACGCGGCCGACCAAGCCAATGGCCGGAAATATATCAAAGCCTTAATCGACCAAGCCGCGGAGATGGGCTGTCCGCGTTTGATTGGGCCGCTTTATTCCGTGGTCGGCCTCATCGGCGCCCATGATGACAAGACCAAGGCCAAGCACTTCAAGTTGGTGGTCAAAAATCTCAAGGAGCTCGGCAAGCATGCGCAGCAGAAAGGCATCGAGCTTGATATCGAGCCGCTGAATCGTTTTGAAACTGACTTCCTGAATACCTGCGACCAGGGCCTCCGCCTCGTTAAGGCGATCAACCTACCCAACGTGAAGCTCCACCTCGATACGTTCCACATGAACATCGAGGAAAAGAACCAGGCCGCTTCGATCATCAAGGCTGGCAAGCACCTCGGGCACTTCCACGCTTGCGGCACCGACCGTGGCACTCCGGGCGGCGATTCGCTCGATTGGAAGCCCATCGTCGCGGCACTCAAGAAGATTGGCTATAAGAACGATGTCGTCATCGAATCTTTTACCACGGACGTGAAAGTGATCGCCCGCGCCGCCGCCATTTGGCGCAAGATGGAGCCGCACCGCGATGACATCGCCGTCAAGGGCCTCAAGAATCTGCACCGTTTCTTCGGCAAGTAGAAGTTAGCGATTCTCTACCCCATAAAATTCATGAAATACCCCATCGCCCTCTTTGCGCTCGTGACACTTTGTGCCACGGTTTCCGCTGAAGATAAAAACCTCTTCAACGGCAAAGATCTCACAGGCTGGAAGGGCTTGGATTTCTGGTCCGTCAAGGACGGTGCCATCACCGGCCAGACGACCAAGGAGCACCCGACCAAGGGTAACACGTTTCTAATCTGGGACGGAGAGGTCGCCGATTTCGAGCTCACGCTCCAATACAAGATCGTGGACCTGAACGGCAAGTCCGACGCCTTTGGTAATTCCGGGGTTCAGTATCGCTCCAAGATCATCGACGAAAAGGGTTTCGTCGTCGCCGGCTATCAGGGCGATTTCGAGTGCGGTAAGACATACTCCGGTATCCTTTACGAAGAGAAGGGGCGTGGCATTCTTGCCAAGCGCGGCGAGAAGGTCGTCATCCATGAAGGAAAAGATGCTAAGAAGCCAATGCTTGAGGTGACGGGCTCGGTCGGGAAATCCGACGAAATCCAGGCCAAGATTAAGGCGGCAGATTGGAACGAATATCGCATCGTCGCCCAGGGCGGCCATCTGCAGCACTTCATCAATGGCGTCCAGACCATCGACGTCACCGACGAGACCGCCGTCGGCGCCAAGAAGGGCGTCCTCGCTCTTCAGCTCCATGCGGGCACGGCGATGACGGTCCAATTCAAGGACATCCTCTTGAAGGAGATCAAATAATCTTATGAAAAAATCCCTCTTAAGCCTCCTCCTACTCGCGGCCGCTACACTCGTCGCGGCGGCGGATAAGAAAAACGTCTTACTCATTGCCGGGAAGCCGAGCCACGGTCCGGGTGAGCACGAACACAACGCGGGCATTCAGCTCCTCGCCGCTGGCTTGAAGCAGAGCGCCGCCGGGCTCGTCAATGTCGACGTCTCCTTGAACGGCGAATGGCCCTCCGATGAGCGTGTGGCCAAAGCGGACACCATCGTGATTTATTCCGACGGTCAGGCAGGCCATCCGGCCGTTACCCATCTCCCGCAGTTGGCGAAGAAGATGGAAGCGGGCTGCGGTTTCGTCTGTCTGCACTATGCCGTCGAGCCGGTCTACGAGCGTGCGGGATGGTTGAGCGTGAACGGTAAGCCGATCGATCCGCCCCCTGCTGGCCGTTCTTCGACCGGCGCAGGTGCTAAGGAATTTAAGGAATGGCTGGGCGGATATTTCGAGCAATTCTGGTCCGTCAATCCTCACTGGTTGGCCGACTTCAAGACTTTGCCGAACCATCCGGTCAGCCGAGGGGTGAAGCCTTACGCGTCTTCGGATGAATGGTATTTCAACCTGCGCTTCCGCGACAACATGGAGGGGGTGACACCGATTCTTTCGGCAATCGCTCCCGACGATACGATGAGTCGCAAAGATGGCGACCATGGCGGCAATCCGGATGTGCGGAAAATGGTACTTGAAGAAAGGAAGCCGCAAGTGGTGGCCTGGGCGGTCGACCGTAAGGATGGTGGTCGCGGCTTCGGTTTCTGTGGCGGCCACTACCATGCGGGTTGGGCTCTCGATAGCCAACGCACCTTAGTGCTCAACGCCATTGTTTGGACGGCTAAGGCGGATGTTCCGGCCGATGGCGTTCAGACCAAGTTTACCGAGGATGAATTGAAGGCGAACCTTGATAAGAAGGCGCCTCGCAAGGTTACGCCCAAGCCGGCAGTGAAAAAGTAGACGGTCGACGTTTCTGGTATATTTAGGCCGGAGGTTCGCCTCCGGCTTTTTTGTGCCCAGAAAAGCGGCTCGTCGTTTGACCTCCGGGACAGCCTCGCAATCTTGATGGCATGTCCAAGCACATCGCGATTATCGGCGGCACCTCCGGTATCGGTCGCGCCACGATTACTCAGCTCCTAGCCGCCAGTCATCAGGTCCATGTCGCGTGCCGCTCGCCGGAGAAGCTCGCCGATCTCGGGATTGTCCCGCAGCTGTTCGACGCCTCGTCACCTAGTCCGCTGTCGTGGCCTGAGCGCCTCGACGGGTTGGTTTATTTTCCGGGCACGATTGTGTTGAAACCCTTTCATCGGCTGACCGCGGAAGATTTTCAGCGCGACCTGCAGGTGAACTTCTTCGGCGCCATCGCCGCACTGCAGTCGGCGCTGCCGGCGCTCAAGGCCTCAGGTAATGCTTCCGTCGTGCTCTTCTCTACGGTTGCCGTCACGCAGGGCATGCCCATGCATGCGAGCATCTCGGCCGCCAAAGGCGCCGTCGAAGGCCTGGCGAAGAGCCTCGCAGCAGAATGGGCCCCCTTGATTCGCGTCAACGTTATTGCGCCGTCGCTGACGGAGACGCCCCTTGCGTCTGCATTTTTGAATTCCGAACTAAAAAAGGAAGCCGCCGCCAAGCGTCATCCGCTGCAGCAGGTCGGGCAGCCGGAAGATATTGCCGCTGCCGTCGCGCACCTCCTCGCGGATACTTCGCGTTTCATGACTGGTCAGGTTGTGCGCATTGATGGCGGTCTTTCCTCGGTGCGAATTTTTTGAGCGCACAAAAAACCCGGGCGCTTGGTAGGCCCGGGTTCTGGCTAAGCCGAGGCTCCGCTTAGATCAGCATCAAGGCCGGCTCTTCGAGGAGTTGCTTGAGCGCTTGGAGGAACTGTGCGGCATTGGCGCCATCGACCACGCGATGGTCGCCGGAGAGACCGATCACCATACGATGACCGACGACGAGACGGTCATGGGCATCGACGACAGGCTTCTTGATGGTCGCGCCGACGGAGAGAATCGCGGCGTTGGGGACGTTGATGATACCGAAGAAACCAGTCACGCCGAACATCCCGAGGTTGGTCACCGTGAAGGTGGAGCCAGACATTTCGGCTGGGGTAAGTTTCTTTGAGCGGGCTTTCCCAATCAGGAGCTTGGCTTCGACCGCGATATCCTTGAGCGTCTTGGCGTGAGCGTCACGGATCACCGGAGTGACCAGCCCGTCCTCTAAGGCGACTCCGAAGGAAAGGTGCACGGCGCCGTGTTGGCGGATGCTCGTACCGGCCCAGGAGGCATTGACGGCGGGCACGCGACGCAAGGCTTCGGCGGAAGCTTTGAGAATGAAATCGTTGACCGAAAGCTTGATGGCGGCTTCGCCGCTGGCTTCGGCGAGACGCTTGTTCAGTGATTCGCGCATCGCCATGAGCGGAGCGGCGTCGACTTCGACTTCCAGGTAGAAGTGAGGAACCGTAATTTTTGATTCCAACAAACGGCGGGCGATCGTCTGGCGCATGCCGCCAACCGGAAGGTCACCGTCGGGTTGGATGCCTTTGCCGTCGGCGGGCGGAGCCACAGCGACGTTCAGCGGACCGGAAGGGGCGGAGGCGGCCGGAGCCGAAGCAGCGGCGGCGACATCACGACCGACGACACGACCACCGGGGCCGGTGCCGGAAAGACTGGCGACGTTGAGGGCGGCTTTTTCAGCCATACGTTTGGCGTACGGCGAGGCCTTGGCGCGGGAAGCGTCGGACTGCGGTGTAGCGGAGCCGGAAGAAGCCGGAGCCGCGGGCACGCAGCTCACTTCGGCCTTCTCGGGGATCGCGGGGACGGCGGTGGCGAGAGCCTTGGGCGCGGGAGCGGCGGCGGGCTCCGGGGCCGTTTCGCCTTTCTTCCCGATAGCGCAGATGGGTGCGCCGACAGGCAGCTGGGCTCCGGCCGCCGCATAGATCTTAAGAATCGTGCCGGGGACGGTGCAGGAAAGCTCCATCGTCGCCTTGTCGGTTTCGACTTCGGCCAAGATGTCGCCGAAGGCCACCACTTGGCCTTCTTTGATGTTCCATTTCACCAAGGTACCGACCGACATCGTGTCGGAGAGCTTGGGCATATCGATAATTTCAGCCATCGGTTTTAAAAGTAAGAGGGTAAGGGTTAGGCGAGTACTTTGAGCGCTTCGGCGACGACGCGTTCGACACTGGGCATCTGTAAGTCTTCCATGCGCTTGCAGTAAATCTGCGGAGCATCAATCGAGGATACGCGATGGACGGGAGCGTCCAGTTCGTCAAAGGCCTTGGACTGAATCAGGTAAGCGACCTGGGCGTCGACGCCGCAGAAAGGCTTGTTCTCTTCGACCAACAGCGCGCGGTGGGTTTTGCGTACCGACTTTAAGATGGTTTCCTCATCGAGCGGACGAATTGAGCGAAGGTCGACGACCTCAACGCTGACGCCATGATCTTTCTCGAGAATTTCCGCGGCTTTGAGCGAGGTGATGACGGCGCGGCCGTGGGCGACGATGGTGAGATCCGTTCCGATGCGCTTAACGTCAGCGACGCCGATGGGTACGATATAATCTTCGTCGGGGACTTCGCCTTTGTCGTTATAAAGAATGGTGTTCTCCATCACGTAGACGGGATCGTTATCGCGGATAGCTGCCTTGAGTAGGCCCTTAGCGTCGTAAGGAGTGGCCGGGCAGACGACTTTGATGCCGGGGTGGGAGGCCAGAATCGCTTCGGGTGTGTGCGAGTGCGTCGCGCCGACGTTCGTGCCGCCGTTGGCGGGGCCGCGGATTACGATAGGGCAGTTAATCAGTCCTCCGGACATGTATCGGATGTTGCCCGCGTTATTGACGATTTGGTCAAAGGCGACGTACGAAAAGGACCAGAACATCAGCTCCATGACTGGGCGGATGCCGAGCATCGAAGCGCCGATGCCGAGGCCGATGAAGCCAGCCTCCGAAATCGGGGTGTCGACGATGCGTTTAGGACCGAACTCCTTGAGTAGCCCTTCGGTTACCTTATAGGCCCCGTTGAACTGAGCGACTTCTTCACCCATGATGACGACGTTTTTGTCGCGGTTAAGTTCGTCGCGCATCGCGGCGCGGAGCGCCTCGCGGTAGGAAATGACAGCCATGGAAATTATTATTCGAAAATGATGGTGCCGCGGCTGGTGGTCTTGGGGCCGCGGTTATCTTCTTCCCAGTAGATATGCTTGGTAATGTCGGCGAGGGTCGGGTCGGGCGATTCGTCGGCGAAGATAGCCGCCTTGTCGGCTTCGGCCATCGCCGCGTCATTGATGGTCTGAGAAAGTTCAGGTGTCAGGACTTTCTCGTGGAGCAATTCTTGCTCGAAGAGCAAAACCGGATCCTTCTTGTCCCGGTAGGTCTTGATTTCTTCCTTTTCCCGGTAGGTCTTGTCTGGGTCGGCCATCGAGTGCCCGAAATAGCGATAGGTGAAGATTTCGAGTACGGTGGGCTTGGATTCTTCGTGAGCGCGTTTTAGCGCCAGCGCCGTCTTGGCCCGCACTTCATAGACGTCGTGACCGTTGATGACATCCCAAGCCATGTTGTAACCTTCGGCGCGTTTGGCCAAACAGCCAGGGTGTGCGGTTGAGCGCTCTTGGGAGGTGCCCATGGAATAGCCGTTATTTTCAACGACGAAAATCACCGGCAAGTCCCAGAGTGAAGCCAGGTTGTAGGCTTCATGGACCGCACCTTGATTAACGGCGCCATCTCCCATGAAGGTGAGGCAGGAGCCTTTTAATCCCTGGTATTTGACGGCGTAAGCAAGTCCGGTGCCCAGGGGAGCTTGGCCGCCGACGATGCCGTGGCCGCCCCAGTAATTTTTATCAGGCGCGAAGTAGTGCATCGAGCCGCCCTTGCCCTGGGAGCATCCGGTGACTTTGCCGGTTAATTCGGCCATGCACTCGTTCATGCCCATGCCGACCATGAGCCCGTGGCCATGGTCGCGGTAGCCCGTGATGAGGTGGTCGTTTTTACCTAAGAGGGAGATGGTGCCCGCCGCCACCGCTTCTTGACCGACGTAGAGGTGGAGGAATCCGCCGATCTTTCCCTGTTGGTAGATGCGGATGCAGCGCTGCTCAAAATGGCGGATACGTGCCATTTTAGTATAAAGGGCTATTTTCGCCTCTTTGGTCATGGAGGCGTTGACGGGATCTTTGGCGTAAGCTGAAGGCCCGGCAGGGTGCTTCAGTGATTCCGGATGAGTTAGGACAGCGGGCTTGGCCACGGTGGTTCGTTTCGGTTAATTGGAGGGGTCTGACGGGGAAGGTCAAGCGAACCCTCCCGACTCCCTAATTTGCCTTGACCCGCCTTGCCTGCCCCCTCCCTTTTTGCCTTACCTGTAAATCTTACGGGTAACCCCTTTTTATGGAAGAAACCCACGAGGCCTTAGCCCGAGAATTCACCGTCCAGAACCGCATGGGCATTCATACCCGCCCCGCGGCCCAAATCGTCCGTCTGGCAAACCGCTATCCGGAGGTCGAAGTGACCGTTTCCAAGGACGACGAGTCGGTCAACGGCAAGAGTATCATGGGTCTCATGATGTTGGCCGCCGGGCAGGGATCTAAACTACGGTTTTCCGCGCAAGGCAAAGATGCCGCCCAATTCTTGGACGAGATGGATAATCTCTTTGCACGTAAGTTTGACGAATCCTAAAGTTTGGTATGTTCGTACTCCTCGCTAGTTTAATGTTGGCGGCGGCTGGCGAGGTTCCGCCCCCTCCGGCTTTTATTGCTGACGCCGAAGTGGTGCGCTATCTGAAGCCTGTTGAGGCCAAGGAATGGGAACTCTATATGCGGATGACGGAGCAAGGCCAACAACGGACACAGGTAGGTACGAGCATCGTCAATTCGGCAAATATCCCGCGGGGAAAGACCGGCGGCGTTGTGGAAACCCCTGAACATATAAAAGCTCGCGGAGCTGGCATCATCGCCGAAGGGAATGCTAAAATTCTGCAGGCGTTACCCTCGTTAAACCGTTTACGCGCCAGCGCGACTGCTCGCCAATTAGATTCTATAAAGACGATTAATACGACCGAGGAGCTCGCTCAGACGCTTTGGAGTAACGCCATCCATTTATCGGCTGTCCGTCTGGCTAACCTGGCTCGCGAAGGCGGGTACAAAGAAGTACACTTAGTCGGCTCCATGACGATTTTAGAGGATGAAAATATTATCCGGACGCCAGCGCTAACCGATTCGATTCGCGCTGCCTGGCTGAAGGCAGACGCCGCCAAATTGCTCGCGCACACTCCCGACGCCGGCTACTCTTACGGAGTACCATCCGGGGGTGAAGGCGCTCCGTCGCTCGCCAAGGGATTGAAGACGGCCAGTTCGATTCGCCAAGTGGCGTTGGTTTGGGCCGAAGTCTACCCTTTGGTCTCTGATAATAGCGCGGCTTTACTCATGGTCCGACTCGCGGACGCTTACTCGATGCGTCTGATCGGCTCCGAAGTTTTCTTGACGACCATGGGACCCGCGGACGCCTTTCCCAAAGCCTATGTTGGGTCGATGTTCCTGAAAGATCAGCGCAGTTTTATTCCCCGCCTGACGGCGTCAGGCGATTGGTTACTTTCTTATGACCGCACCAATTCGGCTTTAAGCAACGCGCTGCTCAGGCACTTTTGCGTCCGGCTCGGCAACGTCGGCGTCGGGGCCAGCAGTTCGGTGACAGCAATCATCGGCGGCGATGCTCCGGGACTTGATGGAGCGCGGGCGAGTTGGAAAACCGCGCCTGAAAAAGGCCCGGCCCTGTCCCCCAGTTTTGTCGTGACGGCGACGCTTAATGGCGCAGCCACGACCGAGGTCGGCCAATTAGGTCTTAAGGTCGAAGAGCTGGTGAAGCCCACGACCAAATAGGCTAAGTCTTTTTGCTCGCCGCCTTCAGTTCGGCCAGGGTGGCCTTCTTAATTTTCTTAACTTTGGCGGCGGTGAGTAGTTGGTGTGGGCGCGTCATCCTGTCGATGAACAAGATACCTTGGCAGTGGTCGTACTCGTGTTGGACGCATCGGGCGAGCAGCCCTTCGCACTCCATCGTGTGCGGCGCCCCGTCGGCATCGCGGAAACGCACGATGGCCCGCTCCACGCGTTCGACTTCACCCGTGACGCCCGGAAAGGAGAGACAACCCTCAGTGTAGCAGTCCTTTTCGCCAGCTGGTACGGTCACGTTGGCGTTGGCCAAGAGCATCGGCATGACCTTGGCCGTTTCGACGATTTTTCCGTCTAGTAAAAGCGGGTTTTCTTCGTCGCAGATATTTAAGACGAAAAGTTGTAAGGAAAGACCGACCTGTGGGGCGGCCAGCCCGATGCCGCGCGCTTTGCGCATCGCGGAGAGCATCGCTTCGCCTAAGGTGCGTAAGGGAGGCCCGAATTCACGGACGGGCTCGCCAGGCATCCGCAAAAGCGGATCGCCGTAAGTCCGGATGGTGAATTCTGCCATACGTCTTGGTTACTCGGTGTCGCCTTGGGGGAAAGGGAAAAATTTCAAGGCTTGGTGCCGTAGTCACCTTTTTCGCAGCGGCGGACGAAGGCCTCCGTGCGTTTGCGGATGCGGTCCCATTTCTCGCGGAGTTCCTGGGTCTCGTCGGCGGTGATGCGGTGGTCTTCCATCGCGTCGGCGACGTCGGCGATGAGTAGGCCAAATTCGCGGACGAGGGCGTTGGCTGCTTTGTCTAGGTTGCCGCTTGGGGCTTCGCCTTCGATGGGCGTGAACTGACCGCCCGCACGTCGAGCGAGCCAGTCTATGATGCGGGAGTCGCCGGTGAGGTCGATCAGCAGGGCGGTGCGGTGGAGCGGGTTGGGTTGGCCGCTACCTTTTTCGGCCGGCTCTCGCCATTTGTAGAGCATCGAGGGAGAGACGCCGAGCGACTTGGCAATTTCCTCGTGCTTATTAAGCTGGCTATCCTTGCCGCCACCCTGGCCGGCCTTGAGCAGGGCGTCCTGCAGTACATGGTGCGCTTCCTTGATGGGGGTGAGGCGGGGTGTGGGCGGTTTCTTGGCCATGGTCGAGCATAGGGCGGGGAGTGCTCAGCCCGCAAGCGTGCGAGGGATATTACAGGTTTTTCACCTTATTGTAAGACGGTCGGGCCAGAAAAGATTGGAAAGAGGGAAGGGGGACGACATCGTTGACCGCATGATGCTTTTCGCCGCCTCCCCTGAAGAGGTTTCCTTGGTCCTACCAATCGGTCTGCTCGTCGCTGGTTTGGTTTTAATCGGGGCGGAGTTCTTCCTTCCGACGGTCGTACTTGGGTTCATCGGCGCCGTTGTCTCCTTCGCCGGCATCTATCTTTCGGCGGAGGCGGGCTTCCTCACCTGTGCGGTTTTTTGCGGCGTATTCCTGGTCGTCTTAACGCTCGAGTTCTTCGCGTTTCGCCGCCTCCTGCCACAGACCAGCATCGGCCGGTCGATGATCAACGCCAGCAGTAATGAAGGTGCCGCGGTGCCCGCTGCCGCCGGTTACGCCGTCTACGTCGGTAAGACCGGCAAGGCCGCCACCGTCCTGGCGCCTTCGGGCACGATCGAGATCGACGGCACCTTGATTGAAGCCTTTTCCCTCGACGGTTTTGTCGAACGTGGTGCCGCCGTCGTCGTCACCGAGGCTGGCTCCGGCCGCGTGACCGTCCGCCGCTCTCGCTAACGTTTCCCCTCTCATACCTACCATGCCTAACATCATCATCTGGATTGCAGCCGGTGCCCTGCTGCTCTTCGTCCTCTTCCTGCTCTCTTTTCTCGCCGTCTGGGTGCGTGCGCGACTCGCCGGTGCCGAGGTCGGCCTGTTCGACCTCGTCGGCATGCGCCTGCGCAGCGTTCCCTACGCCGTGATTGTTGACGCCAAGATCGCCGCCACCAAGGCCGGCCTCTCGGTAGAAGTCGAGAAGATCGACGCCCACTACCTCGCTGGCGGCAATATCGTGCAGACGGTGCAGGCGCTTATCGCCGCCCAAAAGGCTGGCCTGCATCTCGACTGGAATCGCGCCTGCGCGATCGATATCGCGACCCGCGGTACGAACAAGTCCGTGCTCGAGGCCGTGCTCACTTCCGTCAGCCCCAAGGTCATCGACGTGCCTAATCCGGCCAGCGGCCGTACCACGATCGACGCCGTCGCTAAGGATGGCATCCAGGTGAAGGTGAAGGCCCGCGTGACTGTTCGCACCAACCTCGACCGCTTCGTTGGCGGCGCCCAGGAAGAGACCATCATCGCCCGCGTCGGCGAAGGCATCGTCACCACCATCGGCTCCTCGGAGAGTTATAAGATCGTCCTCGAGAACCCTGACCGCATCTCCAAGACCGTCCTCGAGCGCGGTCTCGACGCCAATACCGCCTACGAGATCATGTCGATCGACATCGCGGACGTCGACGTCGGCGACAACATCGGTGCCATGCTCCAGGAGGCCCAGGCCAACGCCAACAAGAACATGGCGCAGGCCCAGGCCGAAATCCGTCGCGCCGCCGCCGTCGCGCTCGAGCAGGAAATGCGTGCCCGGGTCGAAGAGATGCGCGCGCGCGTCGTCGAAGCCGAGGCCCAGATCCCGCAGGCTTTGGCCGACGCGTTGCGTTCCGGCCGCATGGGCTATATGGATTTCCAGCGTCTCGAAAACCTCCGTTCCGACACCGAGATGCGTAAGGGTATCGCTGGTGACGGCCCCGCGCCCGGCGCCAAGGCCTAAGCATGGAGCTGGCACTCTTCATCAAAATCGCCATCGGCGTGGTCGCGTTCGCGGCCTGGGTCGCCGGCCAGATTAAGGTGGAGGCCGGCCAGCCGGCACCGATTGCCGTGCTGCCGTCCGTGCCGCGTCGCACCCGTCGGGTGCGCAATGCGCCGCCGCCTCTCGCGCCGGAGCCGGAGCCTTTGGCCCCGGTCGCCGCGACCCATCTCGACGATACGTCCCTCGTGGTCACGCGGCCCGCGCGTGCGCAGTCGCGCCTGCAGTTTCGCGGCTCGGCCGCGCTCCGGCAGGCGATCATCGCCCGCGAAGTTCTTGGCCTGCCGCTGTCCCTCCGTCCGCCGCGCTTCTGATTAACGGCGCGGTGCAAAGATTCGCGCGGCCAGGTAGGGCAAAGCGCAACAAAGCACGATGGCGGCGCCGGAGGGCATCCACGCCAGGTAATAAGAAAGATAAAGGCCACCGATCCCGCCGGCTAAGGCGCAAGCGACCGCCCAACCCATTACTTGGGGTAGCGTGCGACCAAGCAGGACGCCGGTGGCCGCAGGAATGACAAAGAGCGCGGTGGTCAGGAGCGCGCCAACGAGGCGCACGCAGGCCACCGCGCCAAGGGCCACCAAGCCGAGCAAGATGGCTCGCAAAAGGGCTGGTTTGGCGCCGAGTAGTCGGGCGTATTCTTCATCAAAGGAAGCCAGTTCCATTTCCTTATGCAGGATGCGCAGACTCACGAGCACGACGAAGGCCGTGACGGCGATGATGGCGATGTCTTGAGGGCCAACGGCGACCACACTCCCAAAAAGCAATCCCGTGAAGTCGCGCCACGAATGCGCCAGCTGCATCATGGCGATCCCGGCGGCGAACATCACCGAAAGCATCACGCCGATGGCGCTGTCTTCGCTCGTACCCTTGCGGGCAGAAAGCCAAGCCGCCCCGGCGGCGGTCAGCAAGGCGGCGGCGAGAGCGCCCAGATAAGGAGAGATGCCCAGCAACATCGCGCCGACGACTCCTGGTAAGATCGAATGGGTGAGGGCGGTGCTCACGAAGGCCATGCGGCGAAGCACCACGTAGGCGCCCAAGCAGGCGCAGGTGAGGCCTCCGAGTACGACAGCCCAAAGGGCTCGGACGAAGAAGGCTTCGGCCAACGGTTCGCGGATGACCTCAAGCATGATGATGGGGCCCGTGCCCAGCGCAGGAATGGGTGGTGGTGACGGTACCGTTTCTGATTTCCAAGATGCGATCAAACCGACGTGAGTCGGCCGGGTCATGCGTGGCCATGATGACCGTGAACGCGTGACCTTGGTCGAAAAGAAATTTCTCGACGATATCGCGACTCGCTTGATCTAGGGCCGCAAAAGGTTCGTCGAGCAGGAGGATTTCGGCACCTTGCACGGTGGCCCGAGCAAGCAGGCCGCGTTGGAGCTGGCCACCTGAAAGCGTATGTACCGGCCGATCAGCTAAATCAGTGAGTCCCATGAGCTCGAGGGCCCGATTCACCCCTTGATTGCCGTGATGGCATTCCTCGAACCATCCGTGGTGAGCATAGGTTCCCATTTGGACCAGCCGCCTGAGTTGCAGGGGAAAGTTTTCCGTAAAAGTTGGGCGCTGAGAGAGGTAGGCCACTCGGCTTCGACCCAGGGCGGGAGGCGAACCTAAAACTTGGACCTTCCCTGATCGGGGTTTGATGAGTCCGGCCAAGACGCGGAGGACGGTTGATTTTCCGGAGCCATTAGGTCCGATGAGAGCGGCACGGCAGCCGCAAGGTATCTCCAAGGTGGCCTGTTCGAAGGCGAGGTGGCCATCAGGCCTTGCGGATGCTGACAGATCCGTGGCTTGCACGGCGATGCCCTGACAAGGGGCTTTTTCGACTGAAGCGTAGGGTAGGGTTGGGAGTAATTCTAGGGGCGCATCATTAATGCGTTGAAGCCAAGTGGGAAAATGAAGGCTCATGGTTTTAAGAGAGCGGCCTGAAGTTTTCGGCCATTTCTAAGCATCATGCTCGCCCAAGTGCCACCTTCCAGGCCTTTGGGCTCCAAGAATTCGAAGGAAAGTTGAAGCGGAGGCGGTATTCCGGCGTCTCGGCAAAGTTGCTGAGCAATCGTATCGTTTTGGCCGTCGTCGACCACCACGACCCTAACCCCCTGGCTTCGGATGGTTTCAAGAAGCTTAGAGAACTGCTTCGCCGAGGGGTCGGCTGCCTCAGTTGAAGTGCTCTGTAAGATTGTCGAAGCTATGGTCAGGCCGTAGCGATGCGCAAAAGGCCCAAGGTTGGCATGCTGGGTGATGATCCGGCGTTGCTTTGCCGGAATTAAGGCAAAAGAGCTCCCCAGGATATTATCAACGGCTATGACATCATTAACTAACTGATTATAAGAATCTTCCATGCTTGCCTTCGGGTATAAAGATTGGAGTTTTTCACGTAACTTTTCGATCATTTTTAGTACAAGGATTGGATCTGTCCAGACGTGTGGGTCAGGCGCAGTTTGTTTACCGTTCGGACGGCCGTTTGGGTTAGACTCCAGGGCCAGCCAGTGGGTGGCATCCTCCCGATGGTTTGCCTTAATCCAGTCAGCCAGCCAGGGCTCAAGCTCCGGGCTTAAACCGACGATGAGTTCAGCTTTTGCCAGATCCCGCGCGTCATTTGCATTGATTTGATAGCCGTGGAGCTCGCTTCGCTCCGGCACCAGGCTCCGGTGTCTATATCCAGATGGAAGGATACTGGAGACCCAGTCATCAGGAATGGTGAAGCTGGAAATCACCCCCCCCGCTTTGCTCGGAGAATCATCCCCCCAGCCGGGTTGAGGACTTAAGAAAATTAGGACTAAAAAGGTAAGCCGAAGCACGGGAGGAAAGGCGTAGCAAAATGACCAACAATTGCAAGTTATTTGCAGTTACTGACTGTAACTTTAGTTCCGCCTTTTGCATTTGCCAGCGTAGGAATGTCGACTAACAAAGAACTCCCCATGCCCCATTTCCGAGTTATTTTCGCTATTATTTTAGCGGTGCTCACCACAGCCGTAAGCGCTTTGGGCCAAGCTTCTAAGGGGGACGAAGCCGCACCGGTCAAGGGAGCGGGTTCCAAGGCCCCCGTCTCTGTAAAAGATGTGAAATTCACCCAAACTAAATTGGGCGGTCAAATCTACCCCTGGAATCGGATGCAGGTTGAATTGCAAGCGAACTATAACCCCGCCAGCGCCGATCCGAAAGCCATCGTGAACAAGCGATATGTGGATAAAATAAAAGTAACCGTCACGCAAATTTACAAGAATGCCTCTAAAGATGCCAAAGACTGGAATTATTATCGAGCGAGCGCGACGGTTTTGACCATGGAAGTACAGCAACCTCGCTCGGTCATTTTTTACCTTCCTGGAGATATCGTCAAGCGCGACGTCCTGCACAAGGAGCCTGACTATTATTTCGTTCAAATTGAGGTCGGCGGCAATGAAGTTCCTTTATTTGATGCCGCTGGGAAGATCGCCGCCGATCATGCCCGGGCCGTGCATAAGGACATATCTAAAAAGGCAGATTTTGATAACGCCAAAGACGCTGCTGATCGCGGAGTCGGGGTTTCGGCCGGGATTTTGCGCCCGCAGTATCTGGTTCTTTATGCGGATACCGTGGTCGTGCCGCCTTCGCCGGAGTTTATCCGCGAAGACGTGCCTACTCGCTAATTAACCCATAAACCACTGACTTTTGTATGAGCCAGAAGAAGGCCACTATTGTAAATCTCGCCGCGTCGCACGTCTCGGTCTCCCTTTTTGGCGTCCAATCCAAAGGGTTGGTGCTTGAAAAATTTTACGTCGAAGAAATCGCCCCTGGTCTGACTAATGACGACGAGTGGCTGAACACAGCGATGGGTGCTTTGGGCAACCTGGTCACCACTTACGGCATTTCGGGACAAGTCACGGTCATCGCTCCAAGCTTTCTGCTCCTCCAGAAATCTTTGAAGGTGCCTCAGGTTGAGCGCCAACGTCAGGCTCAGATCGTCGCCTTTGAAGCGCAGAACGCCATTCCTTACCCTTTAAACGAGGTGATTTGGGATAGCCAGGTAATGGCCTCTGATGGAGTAGAGGCCGAAGTCCTGCTTTTTGCTTTGCGTACCGAGATGGCGAGCAAGATTGCCAACCTCGTTGCCGCCACCGGCCTGCGGCCCCTGTCTGTCCAAGCCGCTCCGTTGCTCGACAGCCAAGCCTTCCTGCTGGCCGGCGGTTCGGCTACGGAAGAAGTGCTAATCATCAACATCGGCGCCCGTTCGACCACCCTCAGTTTCATCGGCCCAAGCGGTTCCAATATCCAGACGGCCAATATCGGAGGTAATCTTCTAACCCAGGGGGTTTCCGATAATACCGGGCAACCCTTCATGAATGCCGAAGCCATCAAGGTCGGCTATTATTCAGGTGTCATCCATTTGCCGGAGTCGGACCCACAGGTCGCCATCCTTCAGGCGAATGCCCAAAGCTTCATTCGCCGCTTAACCCAAGATATCAATCGTCGGTTAATCAATGTGCGTCGCGGAACCGCCGGCCGTCAGCCCACCCGCATTTTGCTGACCGGGCGTGGTTCGCTGGTCTCGGGCCTTTCAGAGCAACTCTGCGAAACCTTGCGGATGCCCGTTGAGCCTTTTGACCCCTCTTCGGTTTTGGCCCTCGGTGCAGACGTGGATCCGGAGAACATGCAGCGCGCCCGTCACCAAATTTCGGAAGTCATCGGTGAGGCCGCTCGATTAGTCCTCACGCATGTTACGGGGGTTAACCTGATTCCCCGCGATATCGCCGCCCAGCTTGCCTTTGATGGTCGCAAGCCAGTTTTATTGGTCGCCGCCCTTCTGATGGCCTTGATCCCATGGCCAATCTGGTGGGCTTTTGATAAGGGCGCGGATACTAACCGAGAACTTTCCGCCAAATTGGTAAAGCGCAAAACCGAGTTGGGAGGCCATCAGGCCGCGATCGAAGAAACGCGAAAAAAGGCTACGGAAGTTTTTGCGATTAACAAAAAATTAGAGGATGTGGCGCTGAGTCGGCCTAATTGGCCCGCCTTCCTGTCCGACCTCCAGTCGCGCGTCTCCAGCTGTAAGAATACGTGGATTGAAGAACTCGAGGTCAAGCGCGTCGTGCCCCCAGCCGTCACGTCCGTCGAGCCGCCGCCACCTGGGACCGTCGTAGTTCCGCCCGGCGAAGTCACCAAAATCGTCCTCACGGCCCGTTTCCTTTTGCCTGAAATTTCACCGGGCTCCAATTTCGCAAAGAAGCCTTACTCCACCCGCGAACAAGAGTTACTCGCGGTCCTGCGTAAATCGCCGTTCATCGCGGAAATCCCCGACGCCGACATCAAGCAGAATTTCAACCCGGCTAACTCTCCCAAGATCACCCTAACTTTGGTCATCCGTAAGGACACAGCTCTCTAAGATGGATAATTTCAAGAAAAACAAACTTTTTTACGTCGGACTCTCCCTCGTTGGATTGGTCTTCATTGCCGGAATCTACTTCGCCGTTGTTTCCGTGCTCGACCAGAGCAAGACGGCTTTGGCGCTGGAGAAGGTCAAGAAGGAGACCGCGGCGCTTCTGGCCGGACACGTTTTCGCTCATGAAGACCGGGCGATTTCCCTGACGGATGATAACGTCAAGAATGCGGCCAAGGACTTGGCAGACTTGAATGAACAGTTGGCGGCCTTACGTGCCAGCATCGCGAGCAACCCGGAACTGATCATCCGCGGCAAACAATCTACTAACTCCAACGAGTTGAACGCGACTTTGAAGCAGTCGGTTGACGAATGGAAGAAGCTGGCGGTCGACCACGACGTAAAGATCTTACCGAACGATCAGTGCGACTTCGGGTTCCGACGCTATATCCGCAATCCTGGCACCTCGCCCAAGCGAGATTTCCAGCGGGTCGACCAGCAGCGGATGATCATCGATTTCCTTTATCGCCAGTTAGTCGAATCTCGTCCCGTCGGGGCTCCCCTGCTCTTGCTCTCGGTTGACCGTGAGCCGGTGGAGACCTTCGTCTTGATTCCCGAAGGCAAACCGGGTGCCGGCACTTATGGTCCCGAGAATGAAAGCAGCCGTAATGAGAACGATGAATTTTCCCCGACCCGCACCTTTGACCGCATGGGCTTGGTCGAGACCCTGTCCTTCCGGCTGCGCTTTGCGGGAACGACTCCGACGCTGCGTACCTTTGTTAATAAAATAAGAAATTCCGGACGGGCTTTCGCCATCACCGCCGTGGAGGTCCGCCTCCCCAGCCCAGAAATCACCAAGGCAATCGGCATCATCGCTGCGCCTGGCGCCCCTACGGCTCCGGCTGTGACTAACCTCCCCGGTTTTTTTGCTGAAGATACCGCGGCCATCGCCAGCAAAGCCAAGTCTTCAGGTGCCACGCCCAAGGAAGTCCGAACGCTCGTCTTTAAAGAAACTCCCTCCGAGTTCATCGTTCAAGTCGACTACCTTAGCATCCCTGAGGAAAAACCAGCTGCCCTTGAGGGCGAAGCCAAGAAATAAGCCTACCATCCATGAACACTCCGCGTAAGGATTTCATTTTCATTATCTCGGCTGGCGTGCTGCTTACCTTGGCGGTTACGGTTGCTTGCCTCCTCGATGGTATTTCGCCCGAGCTTACCCCGAAATGGATTAAACCAATCGTCTTAGACGAACAGGCCGCAGGTGTCGAAATCCCGCAGCTTTTAGCGTCCCCTAAGGGTATCGAGTATCCGGCGACGCCACGGGCATCCTTGCTCGATAATATTAAGGATTGGTTAAGCCTGGAGGAAAATGAAGACAGTTGGGACTATGATTTATTTACGACCATCGATGTCGTTTGGGATCCGGCGACGAAAGATTACGTCCCCAGCCGCCGAAAGATTGAACCTTTGCCGCCGTTCGGAGTCGCGCTGGTGAATGCCGAACACCCCAAATATCCCTACGTCTTAAGGTCGACGATGGCAGGGCGCTCGGGGAAAGAAGAGGATCGCGAGTTCTCGATCGAAAATATCGCCACCAAGGAATACTTTGACCGCTGTAAGATTAAGAAGCCGCTCAGTGCGACGGTTCCCATCACGCCTCTCTCTTATAAATCAGTAAAGGAAAAAGATGCCGAGGGCTTTACGTCGACCCGAAATGTTCTACGCCTTGATGATAAACAACTTGGGCAGGTCGTCGAAATCGACGACATTAAGCCGTTAGAATTCCCGAATAAAACCGACCTCTATTTGGCCTCAACTTCCGACCCGGCCGATACCTGGGTGCTTCACGCGGTTGGAGATAAGTTCACCTATAAAGGGGCGCTCTACGTGGTCAAAGGCATTGACTTGGATGCCAAGACCGTGACCGTTGATAAGACCTTCACGCCGAATCCTAAGAAGGGGAAGAAAACATTTACCGAGGCTTTGACTGTCGCAGCTCCGATTCCGGTCGTAAAACCCATTTCCACATCGAAAACGCCGCTTAAAAAATAATCCCTTTACCAACCCCAGAATTGTATGAAGAAAAATACCCGCACCCCATTTACTTGGGCCATTATTATCGCCATCGTCATCGCTGGCACGTTGGTCGCCCAAGATGCCGATCCCATTCAGAAGAAAACCCAGCTTCTTATCGAGGCGCTGAAAGCGCGTGAAGAGGGCAGTCTGGCCCTTGCTCAAGAGAAGTATGAGCAAATCCTGCAAATTGATGACAAGGATGTCGGGGCCCAAGAAGGCCGCGATGCAGTCAAGGCGGCGATTGAGGCCGCCGCCATGGAGAAGAAAAAGGCCGAAGACGCCGCCGCGGCTCCAGCTCCGACGCCCCCGGCTGCTCCGGTCGCCATGGCAAAGCCTGAAAGCGCCTTGGATGCGGTGGTCAGTGATCACCAAAAACTCTTTGCTGAAGTCGAAGCGGCCACTGCTTACGCCAATCAGTTAGCCAAAGATGGAAATTTTGCGGATGCGTTGGCCAAATTAGACGGCGCATTTTCTGCCTTGCCGAACACGAGTGCCGCCCAGCCTTACCGAGACAAAATCTCTTTAGCCAAGCAGGATATCATTTTGAGGCGCGAGGCCGTCAATCCTAGCGACGAACTTAGCCGTTTGCGCCAGATTTCGAAAACGACATTTTCTAACTGCGATGACGCCCTCTCCAAGGCCCAATCGCTGATCCGCAAGGGCGGCGCCGCGAACCTTGATGAGGCGATCAGTGAACTCGAGCGCGCGGATAAAGCCCTGCCGGAGAATATTGCCTCAACAACTTATAAGGCACGGATCAAGGAAGCCAAAGCAGGCGCCTTGGCTCGCCGTGCGCTCGTCGCCATCGAAGCTCGCGAAATGAGCCGGGCGGACGAGAAAATCCGCGAATACGAAAAACTCATGGGGGCGGATGACGCGAGCGCTCGCCGGCTCCGCGCAGAATTCAGCGCGAAGAAAATGAATCCCACCTATCAAAATGTCGACGACGTCTCGCCTGGCTTACGGGCGAAGGACGATAAAGTGGACGTACTTTTGGTCAAGGGACGCGCGCGTTACCTGTACGGTGATTACCAAGGCGCCCTCGAGGCCTACCGCGAAGTTCTCCAGTACCAGCCGAATAATTCTGAGTCCAAGGCCTATCAGGTCCGAATCCGGGAAATTCTTTCGGAGAACTCTGGTCAATGGAATCGCGGTGTGACTAAGGGTAAGTTGCTCGAGCTCCTCGATGAAACTTGGAAGCTCCCGGAAGTATTTAATCGCGAAAGCATCAAAGAAGGCGGCGTTTCTACCACCGATCCCGTTCTCGAGAAACTCCGTTCGATCACCTTACCTGAATTGACTATCCGTGAAATGACCTTGGACCGGGCGATTCAGCAGCTGAACAACGCCGGCCAGACTTACGACAAGGACCAAAAAGGTGTGAATATGGTCGTAATGGATCCGGAACGTAAGAATCCGTTGATCCCGAATACCAGCTTACGCAACCTGACGCTCGAGAAGGCGCTCGAAATCATCACCAAGCAGGCTAACTTCACTTTCACGATTAGCCAAGGCATCGTTGAAATCCGTCCTGATTCCGGATCCAACGATTTGGAAACGGAATTCTTCAGTCTTAACAGTGGTGCTGAAATGAAAATGACTGGCATGTCAGCCGGCGGTGGGGCGGCGGGTGCAGCGCCAGCCGCAGGTGCGAGCCCGTTCGGTGGGGCGGCGGGTGCCGGTGCGAGCGCGGGCGGAGACGGTAGCCCTCGCAACGAGGCCTTGAGGAGCTTCTTAGTTCGTTCAGGCGTCCCCTTCGAAGGCGTCACCGGTGCCCAGCTCAATTACGACGGGACCAATCTCATCGTCACCCAGAACCGCAAGAATCTCGATCGCGTCCGCAATATTCTCCGTCGCTACTCGGATATCAAGCAGGTCCACATCGAGGCTAAGTTCATCGAAGTAGCCCAGAATACGCTGAACGAGTTATCGACCAACTTGCGTCTTTCGACTCAAGTGCCTAATATCAGTGCGACTACGGGTCTGCCCGACGGCACGTTTACCAACACCATTCGAGCCCAGACGAATCTCCGTTCTTTGAACTCGACCTTTGGTTCGACTTCCTCCGCCCGCCAAGGGGCCATTTTTGATAATGGTTCCATAAGTGGAATCGCAAGTTCGACCCCGATTGTAAACACGGCGCCCGTCGTTCCTGGATCTGTCAATACGGGTGGGACCGAGCCTAACTTCGGCGGAATTGCCGGCGTCAATGGCGCGACGGGTACCTATAACGGTATGATCGGAACCATGGGAAGTTTTGACCTGTCGGTCTTCCTCCGCGCGGTCGAACAGCAAAGCGGCACTGACTTGATGTCCTCGCCCAGCTTGACGGTTCTCGACGGAAAGACAGCCGTGATCAAGGTGGCCCAATTGCTGCGTTATCCTCAATCTTATGGCGATACCCAGTCGCAGGTTGCTGCCGGTTCGGCGGCAACGGCTGCGGGAGCAGGCGCTGTCTCGGGTAGCGTGGCAATCACCGCGGGTACTCCTCAGGACTTCACCGTCATGGAAGTCGGGGTCTCTCTCGAAGTGACGCCGACGGTTGGCCAAGACGACTCGATTGCCCTAAATCTTAAGCCAAAGGTGACCGAGTTCGAAGGCTTCGTCGAATACGGCGGGACTTCGATCGCCATCGCTTCGGGCATGACGGTCTCAGTGCCTTCTGGTTTCTTCCAGCCTATCTTCTCCACGCGTGAAGTTACGACCGAAGTTACCGTCTTTGACGGGGCTACGGTTGTGATCGGCGGTCTGACTCGCGAAGAAGTAAAGACGGTGAACGATAAGGTTCCAGTCTTAGGCGATATCCCTCTTATCGGTGCGGCTTTCCGTTCTACTGGGAAAACCACGACCAAGCGCAATTTGATGATCTTCATCACCGCGAACCTGGTTTCGCCCGGTGGTGCTACGCTCCGTAGCTCTCACCCTGGGATGCGCGCTGGCACGACCTTCTCGAATCCAACCCTCACCTCCCCGGGTGGCGCGGTTTACCGCGAACCGATTGAAGCCGTGACTCCGAGCTCCTCGTCGGCTCCCTCCCAGTCAGCGGCAGAGCCTGCAAAATAAGCCTCAGCTTATTTAAGTTGAGAGACAGGCCCGCCTTTGGCGGGCCTGCTTTTTTCTCGATGGATGGGCCTGGGGGCGTGAGAATAATCACATGCGCTGGCTGCTCGTTGACGGATTCAACTTAGTTTTCCGAAGTCACTTTGCCATGGAGCGCTCTCATCTGCGCCGGCTATCGGATCAGTTTCCAACTGGGGCTTTGCACGGATGGATCAAGACCCTCATGGAACTGCGGGAAACCGAGAAGCCGGACCGCTGCGTCGTCTTTTTTGACTTAGGGGGCTCGGATCGTCACTTGGCGGTCTTGCCGGAATACAAAGCTCAGCGCGATGAGACGCCGAACGAGATCGTGCAGCAATTACCCGAAATTAAAAAACTCACCGCCTTGCTCGGCTTCCAAGTGGTGGAGCAGCGTGGGGTAGAGGCGGATGATCTGATCGCCACAGCGGTCAAGGTGCTCTCGAGTTCGGGTAAGGAATGCATTATCGTCAGTGCGGATAAGGATTTCGGACAATGCGTGGGCGAAAAAGTTTTACAGTTAGCACCCCCGCCCACGGCGAATCCGGCTTTAGGTTGGCGGCGGCTAGACGCGGCCGGGGTCACGGAGAAGTTTGGCGTTCCGCCGGAGCGGATTGCTGACTACCTCGCCTTGGTCGGCGATACCTCGGATAACATTCCAGGCCTGCGCGGGGTGGGCCCCAAGACGGCGGTCAAATGGCTGATGGAATATGGTAGCCTGGAAGGAGTCCTGGCTGCGGCCGCAACGATTCAGCCGGAGCGTTTCCGAGAGCAGATTCTAAGCGAGGCTGATCGGATGCGGAGCAATCTCGGTCTGGTGACCTTCCGAACGGATTACGCTTTCGAGCCCGGACAATCTCCGCGCGAAGACATCGCCGGAGTCGAAGAGTTTTTGGCGGCCATGGAGATGTTTTCGACCCTTAAGCGTTACCAAGCCAAGCACGGTCGCAGCGTTCAGGAATCAAAAATCGTAGCATCCCCGGCACCACCAGAGCCGACCGAGCCTAAGCAGGGCGAACTCTTCTAGGGCCTTTTGCTAAGAACGAAGCGTGGGGCTTAGTTCTTCTTTTCCGTCAGACGATTTTCGACCTTAGGGGCGTCGAGCGTGGTAGCGGCCGCCTGCTGCTGCTGACTGTTAGCGAAGAGATTCTGGACCTGATTCACTTCTTCCTGATTCAGGAGGAAGACGAACTTAGCTTCGAGTACTTCGATTTCGTAATTGTGGGTGAGCGAATAGCCGACGCTTTCAGCCATCTCCTTGTTGCCCTTATCGAGTAACTCGGTGGCTTGGTCGAGCTGGGTCTGAATGCTCTTCTTCTGTTCATCGGTGGTGGCGCGCTTCAGCAACTCAGTGAGCTGGAGGAAGGCATCGCGACGAGCCTGGAGTACTTTAACAAACTGCTCGAACTGTACGACGAACTCCAAGCCGCGGATTTCAGCGGTCTGGAGCAGACGGCGGTCACCGCGGATGACGATCTGCTCTTCCTTGAAATCTTTCGAGGCGCGGGCTTTGACGGCTTCTTCTTCCGAGATGACCGCCATCAAGCGGAGGGAAGTGTTGACCAAAGCGGTCTGACGATTGGCGAGGGCGGGGATACTGAAGCTCCAGACCTTGGCGAAGAGGGCGTCCTTTTCGTTGAAGTCTTTAACTTCAGATTCGCCAACTTTCGTCAGGGCGTCGCGCTCGACCGTGGTGAGGGCGGACTGGATGCGCTGCTGGAGTTGTTGGATGCGGGCGAACTGCTGACCGAGGGTACCGACTTCCTGCTGGAAGCGAGCGAGCGAACCTTGGTTAGAGATCGTGAGGACGACTCGGGCCAAGTTTTGTCCGAGAGGGAGGAGCTCGATGACTGGACCTTTAGGGGCTTCGGTCGGAGCTGGGGTTTGGGCTGCGGTGGTCATGGGTGTGTGAGTTTAGGGTTGGGGTAAAATTATTTCTTTTCTGGGGTTGCGACGGCGTTTTCGTCCTTCTTGGCCTCATCCTTTTTGGAGTCTACTTGGGCTTGGAGGCTCTTTTTCTCTTCGTCGCTGAGCAGGGTGTAGAGTTTGGCTTCACCCGTCTGAATGGTGAGTTCGTTAGGCAGGTCGTAAGTCCGGGCCTTTTTGAATTCTTCAAGGGCTTTGTTCACTTCGCTTTGGGCGTTCTTTAAAGCTTCTTCGACCTTCTTTTTATCTTCTTCCTTGGTGAGGCGAGGCTGCAGCTCTACCAGTTGCTGAAGGGCCTTGCGGCTTTCAAGGACGCGTTGGACCAGGAGCTTAAAGCTTTCGACATCAACGGCGCCGGTCACGGTGTCTTTCAAGAGGAATTTCTTATTGTCCCCACCGTTGATCACGGATTCAGCTTTGAAGTCTTTGCCAGCGGCTAATTTGATATAGTCGTCGTTGGATAGGGCGGTGAGAATCAGAAGCTTGGTTGGGATGACGGTATACTGGCGGCTCAGGTCGAAACCGTAGGCCTTGGCCATGGCGGTGTTGTCGGCCTGAAGGCGGGCTAATTTGCCTTCCAGCTCGCGGTTACGCGCTTCGCGTTCCGGGGTGGTGAGCGCTAATTCCGAGAGCTGCTTAACCTGAGTCGCGTCGGCTTTTTCCTGCGAGATAATCTTAACATTCTGTTCGAAATTCGCGAACTCCTCGGCGGACCCGATGTTCTTCACGAGGACAAAGCGCTTGCCATCCACGTCGAGTACTTCGACTTGCACGTCTTTTGGTGCAGCGGCAACGGGTGCGGCCGGAGCGGCAACAGGCTTCGCTTCATCGGCAGCGTAAGCTCCGAGGGCCAGAACAGAAAAGAGAAGGGCAAGTGTCTTCATGAGGGTGCTAAAGGATAGGAGGTTTGAACATACCCCTTTCGTCCCTCTGGACTACAAAAAAATGCTCCTTAGCCCTATTTTATGGGCTTTTGTAGTGATCGTTCGATAATACTGGGTAAATCAACCGAATCCGCCTGTTTTTGAAGATTTTCGTCTGCGAGTATCGCCCGAACTTTAGGATGGTCGATGAATCCACTTAAGTCATTGTTAGTCAACAGTTCACGAACCTTTTTATCTTCCCAAGCCTGATAAACGGTGGGGTGGGTGGCGAGGGCGCGAATTTCAGGCATGGCCATCAATCGCTTGCGGGCCTCCGAGTCCGCCATGAGCAGCCGCACTTGGCCAATTAACCTGCGCTGTTTTAAAGGGATGGGCGACCAGGTCTTCAATTTAGCCGTTAGGGTCGTGGCCGCTAATTCATTCCGGGTTTGAACAAACCAATTCCTTTGGGCCTGAGCGGGCGCTTCGATTAAGTCATAAATCGACGCAATAGAGGCCAAAATGCCCACCAAGATTCCAAAATAAAGGGCACCGGTCCAGCAGCCCACCAGGGAGCCGGAAATCGGGCTCTCGGCCTCATCCTGCCCTTCTGGGCGCTTCCCCAGCCACCAAGCGAGGGTGTAGCAAAGCAGCCCTGTCAGGCATGCGAGCACGACCAGCCCGGTGGCTCCACGAAGCAGCCAAGGGTAAGTGGTGCCGTGCAGGCAGGCATGTCCGCAGTCAGGGCCAAAGATCCAACCCGCAAGCAACCCAACCGTAAGTGAGAAAGGACCGGCGAGTTGGCGAAGCGGCCCGCGCTTATAGCCACGCCAGGCGCCCCGAATCATGAGCATTAAAAGAAGGATGCCGGCAATCCATAGGGTCGGCGAGGCGTCAGGGAGAGAGGGCATGGGAACGGCTTAGCCTAAGATTTTGCGGATGGAGGCCTCGCGCGCTTCGATGCTTTCGACGAGTTTGAATTGCACGAGCGCCCGGCGAAGATTGTGCCCAGGGTAGCGCACTTTAAAATAAGTATCCCCGGCCAGGTGGTCGGCTAAGAATCTTATGCCGAGCTCCAGCGGGATCAAATGGATGCAGTCAAAGAGGTGCCGGTGGTCGTTTTGGCTGAGGAAGTCTTTGGCGTGCGATTGGTAGCCCCGGTAAATTGTCGTGAAAAGTTCGAGGTCAAAGATGACCGAACTCAAGTTAGCCGCGTCTTCCCCAGCGGGATTGCAAGCCGATCGCGTCGCGTCGCCGATATCATAATGGACCAAGCCGGGCTGCACGGTATCGAGGTCGACGATGCAAGTGCCGCGGCCGGTGGCTTCGTCAATCATGACGTTGCCCACCTTGGGGTCGCCGTGGGTGGTACGCAGTTTTAATTCGCCCCGCTGCAAGGCATCTTCGAGCACCGAGCAGCGCGCGCGCCGTTCTTCGACGAAAAGTAGCGCCCGCTTGGCTTCAGGGGAGGCCTGCAGCAGATCGCGCGCGCGCGAAGGTGTTTTATTCGCATCAAGTTTCGCAAGGTATCCCGGGGTGACGTGAAAGCCGGGCAGCGCATAGCGAAGCAGCGTGGGCGGCAGGTCGCTGACCATGCGGTGAAAATGTCCGAGGACGTAGCCGACTTCGTGCGCGTGTTCGGGGTGCTTCACGCTCTCGAAGGCCTGCGCGCTCGCGATCTGCGAAATCGCCCGCCAGAGATCACCCTCGGCATCGGTCACCCAATCTTCGCCACCCTTGGTCTGGATGATTTTGGGAAGTTGCCAGATGCGATCCGATTGATCGATCTCGGCTTCGAGCTTGGTGTGGCAGTGGTCCGTCAGCACCCGCATGTTCTGCATGATGGCTTCAGGTTCGGGGAAAACAGATTTCCGGATGCGCTGGACGACGAAGCGTTGCTCGGAAAAAGTCGTCCGGAAAATTGCCAAATAGGTATCGTTGACGTTCCCGGAGCCGTAGGGCTCGACGCTGACCAGCCGCCCGGGGACGTCGAATTGGCGAGCAATAAGGGCGGCGCGCATGGGGATTAGACTCAATTTGTGGTTCTTTTCGGGGGAGGCGAGGGCATTCCCATCACGCCAAGGCTTGATTTTCTTTTTCGCCACCTCATGTTCCACCTTCCCCTGTGCCGCCACCTTAGCTCAGTTGGTAGAGCGTCTCATTCGTAATGAGAAAGTCGCCGGTTCAAGTCCGGCAGGTGGCTCCAGCACGGGGGTTCAATTTTCTTCAGCCAATTTGCCACTCCGGGTTTTTCTCCCAATCTCTTTCTTATGAGTCGCGCCGACCCACCGCCCCGTAGCCAGGATTTATCCCGCCGCTACGATCGTGATTTCAGGGCCGACGAGGCTTATCGGGCAAGTTTGCCTGATATGCAAAATAAGGACGCTAGCCAGATTCAAGGGGCCAATGTGCCCATCCAGCACGTCGGCATCTCGGGGTTCCGGCTGCCGATGCAAGTCGTCACGCGCGATGGCCAACCCATCACCCTCGAATGTACGGTGACGGGCTCGGTCTCTTTAGCCGTCGATCGTAAGGGGATCAATATGTCCCGCATCATGCGGACTTTCTACGAATTTAAGGATCGGGTGATTTCGCATGAGCTGTTGGAAGAAATTCTCATCCGTTATAAAAAAGACCTCGAGTGTAGCCGGGCTCGGATTCTAATCGAGTTCCAGTACCCGATCATGCAAAAATCTCTGCGCTCCAACCTCGAAGGGTGGCAGTATTACCGCGCCGTACTCGAGGGCACGATCGATGATCTGAATCGTCTCCACCGTTACGTGCATTTCGACTTCATTTATTCCTCCGCTTGCCCTTGTTCGGCGGAGTTGACGGAACATGCCCGCGAAGCCCGCGATACGTACGGCATCCCTCACTCGCAGCGCTCCAAGGCCCGTATCGTCGCCGAAATCTCGCCAGGGAAGGCGCTATTCGTCGAGGATATGAAAGACCTCTGCCTGGCGGCCTTGCAGACCGAAACCCAGGTCATGGTGAAGCGCGAAGATGAGCAGGCTTTTGCCGAGCTTAACGGGGCTTATTCCAAATTCGTCGAGGATGCCGCGCGCTTGGTTTACGAACAATTTGACGCCGATCTACGGGTCCGGGATTTCGTCATCGCCTGTTCGCATTTGGAGTCCTTGCACTCCCATGATGCCGTCTCGGTCATCAATAAGGGGATGCCGGGCGGTTTATCGGCCGATTTCCATAACTTTAGAGACCTTATCTGCTAGTTCGCTGACGGCTTGCCCAAGTGCGGTGGCCGTCTATGGTCACTTTTACGAGGGGGTAGCTCAGTTGGATTAGAGCAGCAGCCTTCTAAGCTGCGGGTCGCGGGTTCGATTCCCGCCCTCCTCACCACTTTCTTAGTCCGCACCGCTCCAGGCGGAGCGGCCGAGGCTTGCGAGTTTATCCGGCACGGGCTTAATGGGGCGCATGCAAATCCACGTTGCTCGTAATTCTGCCCAACTCGGCGTTTTCAGCGCCGAAGAAATCCAAGCCGGAATACAGGCCGGCCGATTTACTTCCACCGACCTCGCGTGGCGGGAAGGGATGGCCGGCTGGACGCCTCTCGGCGCCTGGCCGGAGTTTCGCGCGAGCAATGTGCCGCCTTCTTCTTCGAATTTATTCGCTGCGGAAGCACCCGTCCAACCCATGCCCGCCTGGGAGCGTGGCCCTTCCTTTGCGCACTTCTTCCAGACGATCCGCGACGTCGCCTTGAATCCTGTCCGAACGTTTGATGCCTTGCCAAACGGGGGCTTCGGCAAACCGATCACGTTTACTTATTGGGCGAGCCTGCCGGCGGTATTATTTGGCACCCTAATCTACGGACTGCTCTTTGGCCTCATGGGCGATGAGATTCTCCGTCCCCTAAAGGCGGCGGGCAATACGCCCGCTTTTTTGAACGACATCTCGACGGGTGCCGCCATGGTTTTAATCGGGGTGGCGCTTGGCTTACTTTTCTTATTAATACCCTTTTCGAGCATGATTGGGGCAGCGTTGACGCACCTACTCCTTCAGCCTTGGGGCCCCCAGGGAACTTATAGTCAGACTTATCGCGCGACCTCTTACGCTCAGGCGGTATTCTTTCCATTCATCTTTATCCCCTGCCTTAATTATATCGCTGGGCCGTGGCAAGTAGTCGCGATTGTCATCGGGCTTTCGCGCGTCCACAAAATCGAATGGTGGAAGGTTGTAATTTCAACGGTAGTCGTGCCCTGTTGCTGCGCCTGCGTTGGTTATGCAGCCCTGATCGCCTTGGTCGCAAAGAACTGGAGGTAGTTCGGTTTATCCGTCGCTCGAATGTTTCGCTTCGTGCGTAGGCCGGCTTACCCTGGCGAAATCAATCACGAGCTCGTCTGGCCGTTGGCCTTCCTCGGCGGTTCGGCCTTCGCCGCTATTTGGTTTCAGCTCGGGCTGAACCTGCCGGAGTGCATATTTTTTAGGTTCACGGGCCTACCGTGTTTAGGCTGCGGCGGCACACGCTGCGCCCGTCATCTTGCGAGTCTGGACTTTTCGCAGGCCTTCCTTTTCCACCCGGGCTTTTTTCTGATCATAATCGCGGGCGGGGTTTGGACGCTCTACTCGGCGGTCTTTTGGTTACGCCGCGATACGCTGCGACTTCGTCCGGCCTGGACGGGAGCTGATTCACTTAGGCTGCAGTGGGTCGTCGCCGTGCTTCTCCTCGTCCATTGGGCTTGGCAATGTTACTACCTGACGCGCTGATGCGTAAGCTCCTCAAATTTTTGGGCTGGATCTGTCTCGGCTCTTTGCTGGCCAGCTTGGGCCTCGGATTGCTCTACCTGTGTTCCGAGCGGTCAGGTAAGATGGCCATCGAGCATCACGTGCTCAACGTCGTCGACGGGGTGCGCGAGGATAGTACTACGCCGCCCCGGGTCGTGAACTGGCTTGATCGGCTAGCAGATAGCACGGAGTTGGTGAAGGGAGATATCGTTGCGGCCCCCGAGCCGATGGCGAACGCGACCGCTCCCTATGGCGAACCGGCTGATACCTGCGGGCTTCAACCTTTGCATAATATCGGCTACTCGGTCGGCTACGATAACACCTTGGCGAGCCCGCGCTGGTCTTCGTACCGCGTTTTTCCTAACCGTGATGTGCGCCTCGAGCGGCCTTCGACTTTCAAGACCGATAAGCGAACCTCCGCCTTGGTCGGCTCCCAAGAGTTCATCCGCTCAGGTTATGACCGTGGCCATCTGGCGCCTAATTATGCCATCTCGGTTTGCTATGGCGAAGCCGCGCAAAAAGAAACTTTCCTGCTAAGTAATATCGTTCCGCAACTCCATGCCTTGAATGCGGGACTTTGGAAGGACTTGGAGCTCCGGGTGGCGAAGCGCTATGTCGAACGTTACGGCGTCGTCTGGGTACAGGTTGGTCCGGTCTACAACCTACCGCCGGCTAAGAAAGTCGGCAGGTTGCCCGTGCCGGATGCCTTCTGGATGATTTTATCTGAATACGAAAAAGAGGCCCATGGTCTCCGCGCCATCGCTTACCTGGTGCCCCATGTCGAGGTTTGGCGGGATCGCGACCTGACCCGATATGTCGTCAGTATTCGGGAAGTGGAGCGCCTCACGGGCCTAGATTTTTTCCCGCAACTTCCGCGAGAGACGCAAGACCGCCTCGAGTTACGTCCGGCGGCGCGGACTTGGTAGGGCCCGGGCCAGGTCGCTGGCGTGCAGCAGGCAGACGCAATCCGAACCATCGGTCGTAGAGAGCCAAAGGAACGGAAGTTTTGGCCAAGCCCGATGCATTGCCGTTTGGAGGCCGCCGACTTCGATGACCAAGATCCCGTGAGGTTTCAGTAAGTCACGCGCTTGCCCGAGGAGTTTGCGGATCACACCCAACCCGTCTTGGCCGGACACGAGCGATTGCTTGGGTTCTTTTTTAAATTCGGCTGGCAGGCGATGATATATCCCCGTCGGCTCATAGGGCGGATTACTCAAGATTAGGTCGAACTTCGGGCCTTTCGCCAAGGCCGCCATGACGTCCGTTTCGTGAAGCTTCACGCGCTTGGAGAGCTTGTAGTCAGCGACGTTAATCTTGGCGACTTCGAGGGCAGCGGCGGAGAGGTCGGTGGCCTGCACGACGGCTTGCGGAAACCGCTGGGCGAGCAAAATGGCCAGACACCCCGAGCCCGTGCAAATATCGGCCACACGCGCGACCTGCTTGGTCGGCGGTAACCATTGCGGAATGGCTTCAGGAATGAGCTCGACGAAATAAGACCGTGGGATGATCACGCGCTCGTCGATTTTGAAGCGCAAGCCGCCGAGCCAGGTCTCGCCCACGAGGTAGCCGGTCGGAATCCGTTCAAAAACGCGGCGGTCAATGAGGCCGAGGAATACGCTTTTCTCTTTCGAACTGAGGTCGCGCTCGAAGCAGCGAGGCAGCTTTTCCCAAGCTAGGCCAGTGGCATGCCCCATGAGCGTGAGCGATTCTTCTTCGGCGCTGACGAACCCTTGGCCGTGCGCGATGCCGGCCGACTTAAAAAGCCGATTAGCAAAGCGTAAACAATCACCGCCCGTTTTTAGGCGAGCGAGCTGGGCCGGGGTCGGGCGCGCGGGAGCGCTCATCGGGGCTTAAATTCGCTCAGGTGAGCGGCGCCGCTGACCAGAGTTCCTTCGGGGTGCGCTCGAAGAAGTCTTCGAGGTACTTCGTGGTCGCGCCGCCCTGACGGAAGACGGGGTCCTTCATGATTGCCCGGCAGACCGGGATGGTCGTGTGGATGCCACGGATGATGTATTCGCCCAAGGCACGGTGCATCCGGTCGAGCGCCTTCTGACGGGTCGCGCCCACCGAGATGAGTTTGGCCACCATGGAATCGTAAAGCGGAGGGATGACGTAACCCGAATAGCAATGGGAGTCGACGCGCACGCCGTGGCCGCCCGGGGTGTAGTACAACCCAATCGTGCCTGGGCTGGGGGTGAAGTTCCGCGCCGGGTCTTCGGCGTTGATGCGGCATTCGATGGCGTGTCCGGTAATCTTAATATCCTTTTGGCTCAGTTCGAGCTTCTCGCCGCAGGCGATGAGGATTTGGCGACGAACCAAGTCGATGTCGGTTACTTCTTCCGTGACCCCGTGCTCCACTTGGATGCGCGTATTCATCTCCATGAAGTAATATTTACCGTTTTTATCGACGAGGAACTCGATGGTGCCAGCGTTTTGGTAGCCGATGTTTTCGGCCAAGCGCACGGCGACCTTACCCATCTCTTCGCGTAATTTCGGGGTGAGGAAAGGGGAGGGAGATTCTTCGATGAGCTTCTGGTGACGCCGTTGGACGGAGCAGTCGCGCTCACCTAAGTGGATGACCTTGCCGTGTTCATCGGCCAGGATCTGGAACTCGATATGGCGAGGTTGGTCGATATACTTTTCGATGTAGACCGAGCCATTGCCGAAAGCGTTCTCAGCTTCGGAGCGGGCGCTTTCGAATTCTTTGGCGAAAGAGGCAGCGTTATGGACGATGCGCATCCCTTTACCGCCACCCCCGGCGACGGCTTTAATGATCACCGGGAAACCGATCCGTTGGGCCTCCTTGATCGCTTCGCGCTGGTTGTCGACGGGACCGTCGGTCCCGGGGACGGTCGGCACCTTGGCTTTCGTCGCGGTCTGCTTGGCGACGGCCTTGTCGCCCATCAGGCGAATGGCTTCGGGGCGTGGGCCGATAAATTTGATATTAGCCGCCGCGCATTTTTCCGCAAAGCCAGCGCGCTCGGACAAGAAGCCGTAACCGGGGTGGATGGCGTCGACGTTGGTGATTTCCGCTGCGGAGATGATGCGGTCTTCGCGAAGGTAAGAATCTTTGCTGGGGCCTGGGCCGATGCAGACGGCCTCATCGGCGAGTTGGACGTGCAAGGATTGCTCGTCGGCCTGGGAATAGACCGCGACGGTCTTGATGCCAAGTTCGCGGCAAGCGCGGATGACGCGAAGGGCGATTTCGCCGCGATTGGCGATAAGGATTTTATTCATGCTCGGACTTCGGGGTTCAGCCGATCTTCACGCGGAAGAGGGGCTGGCCGAACTCGACCGACGTGCCGTTCGCGACCAAGCACTCAACGATGGTGCCGGTGATTTCGGATTGAATTTCATTCATCACCTTCATCGCCTCGATGATACAGACGACGGAGTCGGCTTTGACGGGTGAACCGACGGTCACGAAATTGGGGTTCTCGGGAGATGGGGTGGCGTAATACGTGCCCACCATCGGGGAGGTGATCAGCTTAATGCTGGGGTCGGCTGCCGCGACGGCCGGGGCTGCCGCGATAGCCGCCAGGGCTGGGGCCACCGGGGCCGGGGCATGGGCCGCAGGGGCAGCGGCGGGGGCCGTTGAGGCGGCTGAAGCCGCCCGTCCCGGTACATCGCGCTTGATGCGGAGTTTGAATTCTTGGTCTTGGATTTCGAATTCGGAAAGGTCCGACTTCTTCATTAAATCCACGACTTGTTTGATCTTATTGAGGTCCAAGGGTGTATCCTCCGTGAGGGGTTTAGGCCTTTCTGATACAGGGTAACGGGGGGGTAAATCAACCCCTCATTCCAAAATACTACGGGGTATCTTACCTAACTCATTGTCCTTGTTAGACTTAATAATGTCTTTCAGCTCGGGTATGGCACGGGTGTCTGGCTCTAAAATAGGCCCTTTTACCCTGATTTTGGTTAGGCCGACCAACGTGCGGTTTAGGTTAAGGAGATCCTTTAGGGCAAACCCCTCATGGCGGGGTAGCGAGAAATCGCCTTCGAAGTTAACGGTAGATTTTAGCAGGTCTATTTCGCCCACCATAACTAGGCGAGCTTGCGGGCCAGAAATAACCAAGTCCGGGAAATAGGCGGTACCGTCGAGGCAGCCTAATTGCCCTTTGGCATCGGTGAGGCCGTAGGTGGTGGCATCGACGCCAAAGGCCTCCAAAACACGCGAAACACCCCCTAAAATACGAACTTTACGCAATGCGGGGTTGTGTAGGCGAAAGTCCCCTGAGCCCCGAAGTTGCCGAGGGTTTTGGAGATTAATTTTTCCAGTAAGATTTAGGTCAAGAGTTGCGCCCGAGGGCATTGATTGAGTGACCGCGCCGGTCGGCTTCGTGGTTTGACCCGTTGCCGGCTCCATCAGGCTGACGATTTTCCCCAGCTCCAGCGGATCGCATCCCTTTAAGGATAGGATAAAATCGCTTTGATGCAGGGGGTCCCCAGAGAGGCTTAGGACTGTCTTGCCCCCAGCCATTTCAAGGGTCGTCACAATCTTCAGGTCCTTGCCTTGACTCTCTACGGCCAGGAAGAGGTTACGGCTGGGAATGCTCCAGGCGGTGAAATCGCCGGCGCTGCTGACTTTGGCTCGGATCTGGGGGTTAGGCATGCCGGGGGTGATTTCTAGGTGGAAATCGTGCCCGGCTGGCAGGACTAAGCCTTTCAAGCTTTGGCCTAATTCAGGACTACCACATTGGGCGGCAATCCACGGCTGAAGGTCGCCCTGAAGCTGAATCGTCGGCCCAGCCAAGGGTCCTTGCTTAGACCAATCCCAAACCGCCGATCCCTCGACTTGCCCATCCTTTGCTTCCGTGCCGCCCGCGAGTTGGTGTAAGCCGATGAAGGTTTCTTTCTCATTCGCATCGATCTTGACGGTGACGGAGCGAAAGGGCGCCCCCAGGAATACGAAGTTTTTTAATTCAACCTGGCCTTTGGTGATGCCGGTCGGAGCGCCCCAATGGCTTTCCACGAAAATCATCGCTGAGGGGTTTTCGTAACGCGGGAAAAGTTTCCAGAGCCCTATCCACCAATCGCCTAAGACGCGATCAAGGGAGCCCGGCGCGATTACACCCGATAAATTAAGCACGAACGGTCCGGCGTTCAAAAGGCTACAATCCGCTTCGCCGCGAATCGAGGCGAGTCGCAAATCTTTTAATTTAAGCGGGAACGGCGAGCGGTCGGCTTGATAATTAAAATATCCGACAAGCGGCAGGTTTTGGTGCGGCGCCACGGTGTCCGCCGAAATTCCCAAAGCCTTCAAGCCGCTCACGGCTAAGCGACCGTCCGCGGCTTGGATTTCCCCCAAGGCGTTCAAGTGGAGGGTCGTTTGGTTGAGCAAGACCGAATCCCCGAGGGAGATTTGGAGCGGGCGAAGCATCGGACGGACAAAGGCAAGATCTTGGAATTCCTGGGTGTCGACGTTGGCGTGGCCAATCTCGACAAGGTAATTGCCGTGCGGCTTGAGCTGGATCGTGCCATGGGCCTGAGAACTCCCCGTGGAGAGATTGAATTCAAGGACCGGAGAAAAGGGAGCGGCTTGAGCGTAGCGCAGCTTAGCCTCCAGCTGAAACGGGGGAAACCCGCTTACCGTCGATCCCTGCGCGCGCGCCGAACCGGTAGTTTCATTCCAGGCCCTTCCGCCGGTGAGCCGAACGCTCAGACGTTGGGCAAAATATTGTCCCAAGACCGCGTTTTGGATTTCCCCGCTCACGTCCCATTTTTTCAAGTGGCCAGAGGCGTCGAGATGAACTTGGCCGCGGGCTTGGAAGTCGCGGGTCTCGATCAGGCCAAAGCCGGGCTCAACCCAGCGGGCACCTATTAAGGTTTGAAAATCAAGCGCCGAACCGCCGTTGGCTTCGCCGTGGGCAATGATATTCAAAGAGACGCCAGCAGATTTTTCAGTGACGGCCAAACCCTGTTCCAGTCGACTCAATGCGCCCACAATTTTGGAGATAGACGTCACGCTGGGCTGAGCCTTGTCGACTTCCATGAGTTCACGAATAATTCCGGCTGGCAGCTCCCCGCTCACGTGGATGCGGAGTTTGTTAGCTCTGGCTTGAAGCGTCGGCAGCATGAGCCACTGGCCCTCCTTGCTGAAACTACAATAAAGGTCTTCGATGAGGGCGCGGCGTTGTCCGTTTTGCGCAACGGAGGCCGGACACCAGATTTTTCCGGCTTGGAGGCGGAGGTGCGTCGGACTTATCTGCCCCACCGATAACTGAATCAGGTTAAGACCGACTTCGAGCCGTTCGGCGGTAAAGACCGACCCCGTCAGTCCTTCGATTTCCAGCGAGAGGTCATCAGCGGCCAAGGATCGGTCCGGCAAAAGCCAAAAGGATCGGGCTTGTAAGCGGACACCCCGTCGAGCGAGCGTGTCAGCGAGAAAATCCGTCACGAAGTCGGGCAGCTTGACGGGTTGGTCGAGGAGCGCGACCCAAAGGAGCCCGAGTTGGCACGGAAGGAGGAGAATTAAAGCGGTCGTGATTAGACGCCGGCAAAACTTCCGAAACGTGAAACTGGCGGCCTTGGCTTTCATCGCCCCGCTGTTTCCAGAAGGGGCGTAAGGATTTCGGCTAAGGTCGTTTCAAGCAGGAAGTCGTCACCGTCCGTTTCGTCCCGAAGTAAGATAGAGCGCGGGGTCAAGGGTGCGGCGCAAAAGTAGTTGCGGAAAGTTTCGCTCGCCGCGGCGGCCCCCGTGGCGGCTTGGTCGGTGATGCGCAGTTCATATTTCCAATCTGACGATCCGTTTTGTCGGATCGGAAACTCCGTGGCCTTGACTTCGCTCATCCCAGTGGCGAGACGTCGGGCAGTCGCAGGCTCAAGCCGGCCGCTGCCCGTCCAGTTACCGTCTGGCCGGAGTCGCGCTTCGCCCAGGACTTTGCCGTCGGTTCGGTCGGTAATCCGGAGTCCGCTGACCTTCGCGCCTTGAGGCAATTCAGCGACGGTGCGATTACGCCAAGCTTGCGGTTCGACGTTTTGTTGGCCGTTACTGAGCAGTGATACATCACAGATGGCGCCGAGCGGTGAGCCTTTGGCATAAACCAAGCGCGTGGCCTGGCCGCTTTCAGGATCATCGGAAAACCCGACGACGATTTTTTCCGAACCAAATTCTAATTCGACCGTCTGCATCAAGGCGGGCGGCGTCTTGAGCACCACGATGGCCGGCAGGGTGGTGGCGCCGCCTTCCGGCGCCTTCCGGCGAGTGGCCCTTAGTTGACTTAAGGCATCGAGGAAGTGATTCACGAGTCGAACGTCTGCTTCCCGACGTTTGATCGCCGTCGAGCCTGGCGCTAGCGGAATTTCCCAACGAGAGTCGCCGCTGGCGCTATCGAGTCGATGCAGCGTGATGGAACGTCCCGCCGAAGTGATGGTAAATCCAGTCACCAGGGCAGGCTCGAAATCGATGGGCTTGGTGGCCGCCAAGGCTTCGCGCGGCCGAAGCCAATCGGTCAGGCTGCGGGCTTCGATGGTGAAGGTCGCGACATTGTCCTCCAACTTGGCACAAACAAGGTTGGGAAAGCCAGCAACAGGATTGCCCACGAGGAGAACTTGGCGACGGGAATTGCCTTCGAGCGCTAGGCGCAAGGAGGGGCTACTCAGGCCGGAGACATCTTCGCTGAGCGGGAGGAACTTGACGGCTCGCAGGTTGGCTAAGTCGGAAACCGCTTTTGTCGTCGCGTCCGCATCCGCCAGGAAATCGTAGGGGGCTTCGAAGCGCCACTCCGCCAGTTGGTTCCGCCGACCGGAACGAGGTCGGGATTCACTGGTGAGCGAGGTCGTGATTTCGCCTTCTTTATTCCGCAGGCGTACCGAAACGGTGCGGGCCTCAAAGTCCGCTACTTCAAAAATCTTGTCGACGCGGTATGTCTCGGGTTTCGCTTCGATGGCGGCGCTCATGGATTCGCGGAGCGGAATAATCCGTTGGCCGTCTTCAGTTAAAAGAAAAACATTCTTAGTCGACGCCTGCTGCCCGATTTTCACTTCCGTCGTGGTGCCCGTTTCGCTCGTAACTTTAAGCGTCCAGCGAGGCTTGGCTAAGCCGTAGGCTTCGAGCGACGAACCATTGGCCTTAGACTCTGCGGCCAAGAAACTATTTTCCGTCCGACAATCGTGCAACTCATCCAGCAGGCGTTGCACCGCCCAGCTATTCGCCAGCCAATCAAACGGCTCGCTGATATGCCAAAGCGAACTGCGTTTTTCGAGCACCAAGCGGTCGGCTCCCTCGGTTAAAATGACCTTGGAAGGTGCCGCCGGAAAGAGCACCTGTTGGGTGACGTTGGCCGCCGTATGGCGATAGGTAGCCTTCCAGACCAAGCCGAATGCGACCAGGTTGGCGATGAGAAGAATGAGCGTGGTGCGGGAGAACCGCATGTGGTTGTTAACTTCTGCGACGCCAGACGGAAACCGCAAGCCCGAGTGCGAGGATAAGAAGCGGAACGCTGATAAATCGGAGCGCCAGACTCCAGAAGTCAGAGGCGGTCGCATTCACCTGATATTCTCCGACCGAGCGCGAGGGGAGGGATATGGCACGATCGCGATCGGAGAGCCATGCCGCGCACTGGGTCATGAACGCTCGGTTGCCTCCGCGGTTGAGGCGGGCATTCGCGGCGATATCGGAGGTGCCGACGACCACCAGACGACCGCCGGCTCCGCCGACACCCTTGCGGATTCCCGTCGCCCGTTCGGCCGCCGCGGCCAAGCAGACCGGGCCAGGCTGGTCGCGAGCGGGGTCAAACTTGACGGGGCGACGCGTGAGGTCGGTTTCGCCCCAAGCCGCATCGGAGGAAAAAATCAACTGCCAGACACCCAGGGTGCTGTCGGGCGCGCTCCCTTCATCGAAGCGAGCGGGGCGGAGTCGAGAGGCGATTAGCGGAAGGTCTTGTTCCTTTAACACCTTGGTCAGCGGATGGTTTTTTTCGTCGAGGCGGCGGAGCGCGATATCTCCGTCGGTCGTCCGTCGCGAGGGATCGGGCTCCTGTAGTTCGGCGTCCGGGCAGAAGATCGCCCAATCTGTGAGCACGGGGTCGAGGCCGTGTTCCCGGCCCGGATCCAGCAACGCCAAGACGCGTCCGTTGCGCTCGTATAAGTAAGTACGCAGCCGGCCGCTTTCGGCTGGCGAAAACGGCGTGAGCGGACCGGGGATCAATACCATCGCGGCATCGCGGGGCACTTCTGCCAAGACGGCAAGGTCGAGGGTTTTGACCTCGAAATTACGGCTGCGGAGAAGGCGTGAGAATTGGGACATCCCTCGCACCAGCGACGCGTCTTCGACCCCGAGCTCACCATGACCGCGCGTGACATAGCAAATCGCTGGTTTCTCTTCCGTGACCTCAATGAGCGCCGAGGTGATTAATTCTTCTCCGCGAAAACCGGCGTTCGCAGTTAAAAGTTCGCGGTAATTAATATATTTGGCCCGCGCGCCACAGGTTAAGATGAGGGCGGTGCCCGCTTCGGGCGGCCCATGCCGAGCCGCAATTTCGGAGAGTAGGGGCGCGTTACGGTCTAGTCCGGCGAGCTCGATACTCAGCCAGCCCGGTCCTTGTTTACCGGATTCTAAAACGTAAGCGTCCAGCAGTTTTAGCAACTTATTCCTCAGGGCTTGGGCGACTTCGGAGCTGTCGCTCGTGACGACGACCGCCTTTACCCATCCCTTGTTTAAGCCTAAGCCGACCGGACTACGACGACCGGCAGAGCGGACGGTTTCGATGGACTCGGGGGCCAGTGAGTGACGTCGATCGGAGGTGATGTCTTGGCGGAAGCGAAATTCGGGAAGCGAGCCCAAGTAGTTGACGAGTACCGCCAAAGCGATGGCGAGTACCGCCTGCGTCAAGCGGTTCAGCCGGCGAATCGGACGCACGGCGCTGAAGTCATCGCGGATCGGAGCCATCTTATTCTTGGTCCTCGATGGCGAGGTTCGCCAATCCCAAGCATAGTAAAGTCCCGGTGGCGTAGAGGATGATAGGGCGCGAATCCAGGATTCCGCTCGCGAAATCTTGCAAGTGGGCGAAGGTGCGAAGGTGTGCCGCGGGCTCTCTGAGCCAACCCAACCACTCCCAGCTTTCGACGGGCAAGGATTCCATCGCGCCGCCCGCCGCGGTGAGCGCCAGTAAGCTGATGAAAGCAAGCAGGGCCGCCAGGGCGGAACTGCGCGTGACACAGCTGCAAAGGATGCCAACGGAGGCGTGCATCAGGCCGCTGACGGCGACGAAACAAATCCCGCCCCAAAGTATGGACGGGTCGCTTAGGCGATGGTCGCCCGGCTTACCTAATTGAATTTCCACCAACAAAGGGAAAATCGTGAAGAGCAGCCAGAAGACCATCCACACGACCCAGACGGAAAGAAATTTTGCCCAGACGACGGCGGTAGGGCTGGCCGGAGTGGTCAGCAGCGCGGCGAGCGTCCCCGACCGACGCTCTTCGGCGAAACTCCGCATGGTGAGCAGAGGCAGCACGCAGAGCAGCGGTAGCCAAAAAAGCCGGAACGTAGCTTCGACCGGAGTCCAATCTTGCGGCGAACGGCTTGATTCTAGGACCGCGAACCAATGGATCGAACCCATAAGCGCGAGAAACAGCGCGCCTGCGGCCCAAGTATTCCAAGAGAGCAGGGCCGACCGAAGTTCGTGGGCGAGTAGGGTACGAAAGTGTCGCATGCTATTACGGACGACGATTTTCGGCGGGTGAACGCCGGGTGGCAGCCAAGAAAATATCTTCGAGGCCAAACTTCTCTTCCGAGATTTCCCGCAGATTTAAACCGCCGGCAATAAGTCCGCTCGCCAGCGTTTCGCGGACGGGCGAGGTCGCTGGTAGAATGACGCGATAACGGGTGACGCCCTCGTTTTGCGATACCGTCTCCACCAAGGCGGCGGGCTCGAGGCGCTGGCAAGCGAGGGTGAGCTCGCTCATGCTGGCACGGGTGACGACGCTGAAACTTGATTCGGGCAGAAGTTCGCGACGCAGATCATCCGTGCGTCCTTGGGCGACCAGTCGTCCGCGGTTGATAATCACGACCTTATCGCAGACTTGTTCGACTTCGTGTAAAATATGACTCGAGATCAAGACGGCCATCTTACCGCGCAAGGAGCGGATCAAATCCCGGATGCCTAAAATCTGATGCGGGTCCAAGCCGATGGTCGGTTCATCAAGGATGACCACTTTGGGTTCGGAGAGGAGCGCATCGGCAATGCCCACGCGCTGACGGAAGCCTTTGGAAAGTTGCCCGATCAGACGACCGGCGGCGCGTCGGGCCAAGTCGCAGTCTTCCATCACACGATTGACGCGTTCTGCAACCCGATCATTGGCGACATCTTTGAGGCGTGCCCGGAGCGTGAGGTATTCTTCAACCCGGAGGTCTTCCGGCAGTGGGTTATTTTCCGGCATGTACGCCATGTGGCGTTTGGCTCCCACGGGATCAAGGGCGACGGATGCCCCCCAGATTGCGGCCCGACCTGACGTCCCCGACATCGTGCCGGAAAGGATGCGCATCGTCGTCGACTTGCCGGCCCCGTTTGGACCTAAAAACCCGACGATTTCGCCGGGAGCGACCGTAAAACTCAAATCTTCGATAGCCGTCAACGAACCGTATTTTTTAGTGAGCCGTTCGGCGACCACGGCAGCTTCAGGTGTCGGCACGTCTTCGTTCATGGGGTGGGCACCTGGGGTTCGGGTTTAGGCTCGTTTGTGCTACTTAAACTATCGTTTAAACGATTGAAGGGGGAGGGGTCCTTTACAAGCAGATTTGAAATAAGAACCCTGACCAAGCACCCGAGGAACCATTTGCCTCCGCTTACTGTTTAATGGTTAATCCCCGCACCCCTCCCATGATCTTCTCCCCATGTCGCCTCATCTTAGTTCTCGCGGGCATCACCACGTTATTGGTCGCGGAGCCCCAACTCAACTTGCCGACGCGCGCTCCCGGTGAGGATGTCAACAGCGCCTCCGTGCGAAATCGGCCCGGGCTTTCCGCGAGTGCGAATTTACTATTCAATGGTTGGGGCATTTCACCGGCGGGGACCCATGTGGCCAGCGGCGATATGGGATTAAAGATGGTCATCGCTCCGGATAAGGAAGCGGTCCTGACGGTCTGTGCCGGCTATAACAAGGTCGGCATTTCAATCGTCAGCCTCGACGCCAAGCACGACCCAAAATTTATCCCTTTAAAGGAAACTTTTAATGGTCTGGCGTTTAGCCCAGACGGGAAGAAGTTCTATGTTAGCGGTGGCGATTCGGGCGTCATCTACGTCTTCGCTTACCAGCATGGTGAAGCTACGCTGGAACGTGAGGTCAAACCTGATCCGCTGGCCAAGAATATGTTCTTGGCTGGGATCGCCGTGCATCCGCGCACCGGCATTATTTATGTCTGCAACGAAGGGAATCACGAAATCTGGCAACTGAAGCCGGAATCGCTCCTGTTGGATAAAACGGTGAGCGTCGGTCAGCATCCGCATTCTTGTGTGTTCGGCGGCGATGGGATTCACCTTTACGTTAGCAATTGGGGCAGTCGGAGCGTAAGTGCCGTTGACACCAAAAAATTCCAACGCGTGCGGGATCTTTCCGTTGGCCTGCGTCCTAATGACATGGTCGTTGCGGCAGACGGCCGGCTGTTCGTGGCCTGCTCCGGAGATAATTCCGTCCATGTCATCACAACGGGTAAACTGGAGAAGGCGGGCGAGGCAGCTGGGCCGACGCGTCGTCTTTGGGAAGGTAGTCGCGAAGTAATCGCCACTTCTTTGTACCCGCAATCTCCGGAAGGAAGCACGCCCTGCGGCGTGGCACTTTCGCCAGATGGCCGGACGCTTTTCGTGGTCAACGCCGACAACAACGCAGTCATGGTCGTCGATGTCTCCGGCAATCTCACCGAGGAAGCCCAAGACCATGGCGAAAAAATCGCCCTCGTGAATGGGTTCATCCCCACGGGCTGGTACCCGACTTCCGTCGCCGTCTCGCCCGATAATCAGTTTCTTTTGGTTTCTAACGGGAAAGGGCTGACGTCGCGCGCAAGTTACCCCGCCCTTAGTCCTAAGCCTAACAAATTGCACAACGGCATTTTATTCGACCATCCGGGAAAAACTTTCGAGGGCTCGGTTTCTTTCATCGCCAAGCCTGATACGAAACAGATGGCGACTTATACTGAGCAGGTTCGAAAGAACTCACCTTACCATCCCGACCAATATTTCCGGGCTCCGCTGGCCAGCGAGTCGGCGATCCCTGCCAAGGTCGGCGACCCGTGCCCGATCAAACACGTCCTCTATATCATCAAGGAAAACCGGACGTACGACCAGGTGATGAGCGATATGACCGATGCGAAAGGAAAGCCAATCGGCAACGGCGACACCCGCTTACTGATGTACGGCGAGAAGGTCACGCCGAACCATCACCAATTAGCCCGCGATTACGTCCTCTTCGATAATCTTTATTGTAACAGCGAGGTCAGCGTCGATGGCCATAGCTGGACGGATGCGGCCATGGCGACGGATTTTAACCAACGCTCTTGGATCATGTCTTACTCGGGCCACGGCAAACTTTTCGGGAATGATGAGATGGAGACTCCGGCCAATGGTTACCTCTGGGATCTCTGCCGTCGTCACGGCGTCAGTTATCGCAATTACGGAGAGGGCGCGCAGCGGGTGCCGTCCGAAAATCGCGGTAACTGGAAAGCCTTAGGCAAGGCCGGACGCGATATGGAGTTGGTGAAGAATTGGATCGGCGACTTGCATGCCGCTGAAAAAAATAACGACCTGCCGCAGTTCACCATCATGTCGCTGGGGGAAGATCATACTAAAGGAACTACGCTCGGCGCCAATACTCCTGAAGCATGCGTCGGTAGCAATGACCTCGCCTTGGGTCGCATCGTCGAAGCCGCCAGTCGTAGTAAATTCTGGAAAGAGATGGCGATTTTCATCATCGAAGATGATACCCAGAACGGCCCTGACCATGTCGATGCCCACCGCACCGTTGGTTTTGTCATTAGCCCCTATTGTAAGAGGGGGGTCGTAGACAGTACGCTCTATACCCAGGCAGGGATGATCCGCACGATTGAGCTCATCTTGGGTCTGCCTCCGTTGACTCAATACGATGCCGCGGCCACGCCGATGTTTAATGCGTTCCAAAAAACGCCGACGTTGACCGGCTATACGCCGCTACTCCCGCAGATTGATTTAGAGGCCACGAACACCAAGAAATCCGCTTTCTGGTTCGAGTCCGGCCAGATGAATTTTGCGGTCTACGATTTGGCGCCCGAAGATGAACTGAACCGTATTCTTTGGGCACAAGCCCGCCCCGGAGAGGCTTACCCTGCCGCCATCCATCGCGCGATCTTCACGCAACCCGTCCAGGCGACGCCGAGCCCCTCGGCCCGCTAAATTACTTGGCGGTCGGGGCTGGGGCGGCTGGGGCGGCGAGCAACGAAGGCTCCGAGCGCACAAGCCAGGTCTTATCGCTTTGCCAGACATGGCTCGGGCGTAAGCGTTTGTCCATCAGGTTGAGCCACTTGGAAGCAGCAGCTGTATCGCCCTTGCTCACGGCGATATTCGCAAGCGTCAGCATGGCGTAGCCGCGTAAGGTTTCAGCGACGGCTGCATTTTCGGCGATGGCCGTGATCGCGGGGATCGCCGTGGCATCCCCTAATTCATGACGGACCAAGGCGGCGTATAAGCGAGAGCGGACGGCCAGCGCTTCGACGGCGGGCGCTTTGCCGGCGAGGTCGGCTAGGCGGGCAGCGTCATCATAAGCTTTAACGGCATCAGCTGATTTGCCGGCTTGTTTGAGTGCGTCGGCGACTTCGACCATGGCAACAGCCGCCAAGGGTTCACCGTTATGTTTGGCGGCAAAGGCTCGCCGGGCGGTTTCATCCTGACACGCCACATACTCCTGCCCGATCGCTTCTTTTTGGGCTTCGCTCCAGAAATGGAAGGCGAGGAAGGCGAGGATGCCGCCGATGAGGGCGGTCGAACCGCGGACGATAATACTCTTATTACGCTCCCAGAAAAGCCAGAGGCGGTCCTCGGCGTCGGCGTTGGCAAAGTCTTCATCGACAATGACCAAATTACGATCGTCGTCGGCCGGTGGCTGCTTCTTGGAACTGTCGTCAGGCATGGGGGTCAACCCTTGCCACGGCTGGGATTGTGTCAAGTCACGCCTCCCCACGTCCGGGCTTGTCCCCGCCCAGCTGTCCGCAATGATGGGCGGACTTATGAGCGCATCCGCTGCCGTTCTGTCCGTTCTCCAAGCGGCCCAGGCCCAAAGGAAGATTTCGGCTGATACCTTGGCGAATGCCGCGACTTGGGTCCAGTCTGGGGCCCTGCCTGCGACCGGACTCGCTGCCCTGCAGGACCTACTCGCGCAGGAGGCCTGGGCTGAGATCGAGGATCGTTTTTATAAAGGTATCGCTTTCGGGACGGGTGGGATGCGCGGCCGGACCGTGGGTCGGGTTTCGGCCGCCATTGAGTTAGACGCCCAAGGGCTTCCGGTGCTGTCGGCTGTCGGCTCCGCGTGCCTCAATGATATCAATGTTTTGAGGGCAGTCATGGGATTGTGGCGGCAGGTGTCCGCGAAGCAGCCTGGTGCTTGGCTCGTCGTCGCTCACGACGTCCGTCATTTTTCCCGTCACTTCGCCGAGCTGATCGCTGGCGCTTGGGTCGGCCTGGGCGGCGAAGCGTATTTATTCTCGGGCCCCCGCTCCACTCCGCAATTAAGTTTCACCGTCCGTTATCTTCAGGCCCATGCCGGCGTGGTCATTACGGCCAGTCATAATCCGGCGCACGATAACGGGTTCAAATGTTGTCTCGCGACGGGCGGACAGGTGGTCGCCCCCGATGATGCGGCCATCGTGGCCGAGGTCGCCCAGATCACCCTCGCGAATGTGGCTCCGTATTTGGGCAAAAATCTCGCGGCTGTTCAGACGGTCGGCGCCGAAGTCGAGGAGGCCTACTTAACCCGTTTGACCGGCATCGTCCTGGATCAGGAGATCGTCGCTCGGCATACGCCGAAGGTTGTTTATACGAATTTGCACGGGACCGGAGATGTCATGGTTATTCCCGCTTTGCGCCGCCTCGGCATCGACCCTCACGTCGTCGAGGAGCAGCGCGAGCATGATGGCCGTTTCCCGACGGTACCCTCGCCGAACCCCGAAAATGCTTCGGCTTTTGCGTTAGCTTTGAAACTAGCCGAAGAAGTCGAGGCGGATGTTGTCTTTGCGACCGACCCGGACTCCGACCGCGTCGGGGTGGCCTGCCCCTTGCCTGCCGGCGGCTATCGCTTACTCAACGGTAATGAGGTGGCGGCCTTGCTTACCGAATTCCGGATTTCCTCGCTCAAGGATGCTTCCATTATCCCTGCGGCAGGCGCACAGAACGTAGCAGTCGTCAAGTCGCTGGTCACGACCCCGCTGGTTACCGCCATTTGCGCGCGACATGGCGTGCGTTGCGTCGAGACTCTGGTCGGCTTCAAATGGATCGCCCGCAAGTTGGAGCAATGGTCGAAGCGCTTGGCGGAATCGGCCGGCGTCGCTTCTCTGGCGTTGCCTCTGCGTCGGCGTGCTCCCTTGGCCTTACGCCATTCGACGTTATTTATCTTAGGCGCTGAAGAAAGCTACGGCTACCTCGCCGATGATGCCGTCCGCGATAAGGATGCCAATGCCACCGTGGTCATGCTTTGCGAATTCGCGGCGGTGCTGCGTTCTCGCGGGCGGACAATCTTGGATGCGCTCGATGTCTTGCACCTAAGTCATGGAGCCCACCACGAAGATTTATTAAACCTTTCCTTTGAGGGCGCCCAGGGCGCCGCTTGTATCCGCCGGATTGTCGCCTCTTGGCGCGCGAAGCCACCGGCCACCATTGACGGTACCAAGGTCGTCAAGGTGACGGATTACGACCGCGACGAGGTGATTGATGCCGAGGGCGAGCGCGTGCCCCCCGAAGAATTTATCTTGGTTGAGTTGGCCGACGGTCGTCGCATCGCCGTCCGGGCCTCGGGCACCGAGCCTAAGGTAAAATTCTATTCCTTTGCGCGGGCCGACGTCACCGATGCGGACGATTTGCCGGCGGCCCGCGAACGAGCCCGCAAGTCTACCTTAGCTCTCCGCGCTTGGCTGGAGGCCGACGCTCGTCGTCGCGCCGCTTGATTTTATGAAGATCTTTCACGCGGCGGTTTTATTGCTCGTCGGTTGCGCTGTTCCGCCCGGCGATAAATCTTTCATCGCCGAAAAGACGCCAGCCGCCGCCGCTCTGGCCGGCAGCCAGCCGGGCGAAGGCACCCTTGAAGATCGCGTGCGCGCGGCGAATCAGAAAAACGACGAACGGCTCCTGAAGGGCGATTGGCGGGCAGCAAAACCTGCCGTGGGTCCGCAACCGTAGCCGTTACTTCGATTTCTTGGGTTTGAGGGGCAACTTGAGGCCCATCTGCGCCTCCATATAAGTTGCGAGCTGCTCGACGAATACCGCCGCGAAGTGCCTGCGGCTGGCGTCCGTGTCACGGACGCCCTTAGAATTGCTTTCGATTTGGAAGCCGGCGAAGTGGGTTTCCGGTGCGGTATGGGTGCGAGTATTGTAGCCGCCGTTGAAGTAGGGCTCGCCGGGGACGGGTTTGGCGGCGCTCGGCGTGGAGGGGAAACCGGATTTCTCCATCAGCGCACCGAAACTCTGCGGTCCATGCAGGAGCGCCGGATAGGCCGCCGGATTTTTCAGCGCAAAGAATTGCATCGTGCCTTTCTTGATGAAGTCCGGCTTACTGAGTTCGGCGTCCGTCTGGCCAAACTGCGCCCGGTCGTGTCCGTAGCCGAGTTCCAGCCGCGCATCGGCATGTCCGTGCCCATGGAGATCGATATAGAATCCTTTGCCGTATTGCCCGACGACCGACTTCTGAGCGCTGCGGATGAAACCTTGAAAGTCATTCCAGCTCTGCTCGGTGAGACGATTGCCGGCGGCCCCTTCGACGATCTCGCGGTTACAATCGATTTTCTTGCGCGTGACCTGACAGATGATCACGTGGGGATGCTGGCTGGTGCGGGCGACGAGTTCATCATCGATCGCGCGCGCCAGTTCCAAGGTATTGGTATCAAAGGCGAAGGTGCCTTTCTCTCGGTCAGGCAACTCGTCAGGTTTCTCGCGGCCGCCGTGCGGGGCGGACAGTACAAAGGGCAGGCTACCGGCGATATATTCGACGTAGTGGTTCCGTCCGTAATAAGTCTTGCCGGGCACATAGGTTTCGTCGGCCTGCGCGGAGATTACGAATAACAGTAACGCGAGCAGCGCACGAGTCATAGGGCTTCTTAGATCTTTTGTGGTTTGATGGACTGAGCTCAGCGGCTGGCGCCGCCGCGTTCCAGGGCGCGGATGGCGAGTTCTTCCGGAATGTCATCCGCAGTGCTGGCCGCCCCAATGCCGTCTTGCAGCACGAACCTTAGTTTGCCGCCCCGGACTTTCTTGTCGCGCCGCATCGCGGCTAACATCTTGTCAATCGGGAGGGCCGACCGTAGGCGGGTCGGTAATTGATGAGCGCGGATGACGGCCTCGACGGTCTCGGCTTGGGCTGCCGTGCAGTGTTTCAGATCGGCGGAGAGATTTGCGGCCATGACTAGGCCGATGGCGACGGCTTCCCCGTGTAAGTAGGTGCCATAGCCGGCGGCGGCCTCGACGGCGTGCCCGAAAGTATGTCCGAGATTCAAGAGTGCACGCCCTCCTTGGGCGCTGGTCTCGCGTTCATCGCCCGCGACCACTGCTGCTTTGATTTCGACGCAGCGGCGGATGACGCTCGGCAGCAGCGCGTGGTTCCAGCATAGCGGCGCGTTTTGCTCGAGGAGCCCGAAGAGATCGGCATCCGCAAGCAAACCGTGTTTGATGACTTCGGCCATGCCGGCGGCGAATTCGCGGGCTGGCAAGGTTGCGAGCAAGTCCGTGTCCGCCCAGACGGCAGTGGGTTGGTGAAAACTTCCGACCAGGTTTTTCCCGGCAACGAGATTGATCCCCGTTTTACCTCCGACGGAACTATCGACCATCGCCAGCAAGGTCGTCGGGATTTGATAAAAATCTAACCCACGCAGGTAGGATGCGGCGGCGAAGCCGGCCAAATCTCCGATCACCCCGCCACCAAAAGCAAAGACGACGCCATCTCGGGCGATGCCGTTGCCGGCTAAGAAGTCCCAGATGCGGCCTAATTCCGCACCAGACTTAGCGGTCTCGCCATCTTGGGCGGTGACCAGTATGGGCATCAATCTGCCGAGCTCTTGCACGAAATCCCTTTGAGCCGCCGCCACGGCTGGCGAGGTGATTGCCGCGCACTTCTGTCCGGCGTCGACGCGTTGGCGTGCCTTAGCCAAGGCCTCGTGGCGCATGCCTGCCCCGATTCTCACCGGGTAAGAGCGATTGCCTAATTGAACGGTGACGGTCTCGGCCGGCATGGGTCTGACGGTGACGCTCCTTGGTGCGGCTGGCAAGACAACCTCACGCGCTCAGGCCCAGCACGGAGCGTGCGTAAGCCTTGGCGTTGAACGGTTGCAGGTCTTCAGGTTTTTCGCCCATACCGATAAAGCAAACGGGCAGACCAAGCTCTCGGACCACCGCCACCAGTGCGCCGCCTTTGGCCGTGCCATCAAGTTTCGTGACGATCAGGCCAGTAAGCCCCACGGCTTCATGGAAGACCTTGGCTTGTTCGATGGAGTTCGCGCCCAGCGAGCCATCGATCACCAGCCATTTTTCGTGCGGCGCTCCGGGGAGTGCTTTCGCGATCACGCGGACGACTTTGCGTAACTCTTCTAAGAGGTGGGTTTTGGTGTGGAGGCGGCCAGCGGTATCTAAAATCGCAAAATCAACGCCGCGCGCCGCGGCGGCTTTGACGGTGTCGAAGGCGACCGCGGCAGGATCGGCTCCGGCGGCGCCACCGACGACTTCGACGTCGAGTCGGGCGGCCCAAGCTGCCAGCTGCTCTCCGGCGGCGGCGCGGAAAGTGTCGCACGCCCCGAGCAAACTGGTCCGGCCTTGCTGTTGAAAGTGCCAGGACAGTTTGGCGGCAGTCGTGGTCTTGCCGGCCCCATTGACGCCCAGTAGCATGATGACCGTCGGCTTGGCCGTGTAAGTATGGAGGGTTTTCGCGCTACCCAACGCCTGTTCGATCGCTATGGCGGCGGCTTCGGCGGCGCCGGCGTGACGGATAGTAGATTCGTTTTTCCAGGCGGCTTGCGCGGCGGCCACGACTTCATTTGTAGTCGTCAGGCCAAAATCCGCGGCGATCAGACGTTCGCGTAATTGTTCGGTGGTTTGACCGTCGATGGGTCGAGCTAACAGGTTCGCCACCACTTCCGCGGTGCGCCCGAAGCCAGCTTTTAAACGTTCGAAAAATCCGCCCGCCATGGTTCAGACTCCTTCGGCTTTGCGCGGATCGCGACCGATTTCTTCCTTATAACTATCCAGGATGCCGTTCACGAAACGTTTGGATTCATCGGACGAAAACATTTTAGCAATATCGACGGCCTCATTGATGCTGACGACGGGCGGGATATCCGTGCGGCGCATAAGTTCGAACGCGGCCAGGCGCAGGATGGCTAAATCAACGCGGGCGATCCGGGCAAAAGCCCAGTTCTTAGCATACTTTCCGATGATCTCATCGATGAGGGTCGCCTCGCGGATGACTCCGTGAATCAGTTCTTCGGCGAAGGAGTAGTATTCCCGAGGCTGTTCGCGTTCCGAGAAAAAGTCGTAAAGGCTCGTGACGAGGTCGCCGTGGCGCTGCACTTCCCAGGAATAAAGAAACTGCATGGCGGCGACCCGGCTGTCATGGCGACGGTTGCGCTTCGCCGGGATGGCGGCGGGATCTGGGGCCACGGGCTCGTCCGGCGAGATGATGCTAATCTCGATGCCGGCCGGCAGGTTGATGCGCCGCATGACGTCGACGGTCTGCGACGTGGCGTTGATGATTTCGAGATTACGGCGGTGGCCGCGAATCTCGTCCTGGCCTACCGCACGATAGACCTCAATCTGCGAGGGCAACGGAAAGGGGCCGGAGATACGGGCGCCGGTGGGCGTCACGCTGGCCACGATTTCTGAGGCGCATTGATCCGCCATGCGGTAGTCGATGCCCTTGATACGGATACGTATCTTGGCGCGCGCGGCGGGCGAAATAGTCGAGTCGGAGTCCACGTTAGTTCTGGGCAAAGGGGTCATGGCCGTGGCGTTTATGTCCGTCCGCTTCGGCCTGATCGAGGCGTTCGCCGAGTTCGATCCGATGCGCGGCCATCGTGAGAGCCGCCAGGGCGAACTCCGTGCCGCGATCGAGGTCGCCTTTACAACGGGCTTCCGCTTGGTCGCGCGTGTTGGTCACCACGATACCGTTGATGACGGGGACCTCGGAGCGCAGCGACGCGTCGATGAGGGCTTTGGCGGTGGCGTGGGCGATGATTTCGTGGTGAGGGGTGTCTCCGGCCACGACCACGCCGAGCGCGATGATGCAATCATGGTCGCCGGACATCGCCGTCATGTACGCGCAGTAAGGAATCTCGCCCGAGCCGGGGACGCGGATAATTTTAATATTAGCAGCCGGGACGCCGCCGCCATGTAAGGCCTTGAGGACCCGGGTAAGCAGGGCTTCCACCAGTTCTCCGTTATAGCCGGCGGCGACAATGGCCAGGTGCAGTTCGGCGCCGTCGACGGCATCAGGAATAGGCTTATCTTGGCTCATGGTGGAAGAACAGGAGCCCGATGGAGGGGTTTCTTCCCCTGCCTGCAAGCGGAATCACCCAAGGGGCCTCTTAGAAAGGGACTTGTTCGACGATTTCCAGCCCATAACCCCCAAGGCCCACGACCTTGCGTGGGTTATTCGTGATCAGCCGAATCTGTCGAAGTCCGATATGCGAAAGAATCTGCGCACCGATGCCGTAGTCACGCGCATCCATTTTACCAAGGCGGACGCCTTCGTTGTCCGCTTGCATCCCGCCAAAGGGTTGGGTGACGTGAACGATCACACCATACTCCGCTTTGGACACGGCTTCAAAGCTGGCCCCCAATGAGGTGCCCGCGCCGAACTGCTGGCCGCGGAAAAGGTCTCCCAGGAGATTTTCACGTTGGACGCGAACAAGGGTCGGTCGGTCGTTGGGTTGTCCGCGAATGAAGGCCAAGTGTTGGCGTCCGTCCGGGATGGACCGGTAGACCCGGAGCGTGAATTCGCCCCACTGCGACTGGAAGGGGCTCTCGGCGATGAGTTCTACCAACCGTTCGCGACGGTGCCGGAACTCGATGAGTTGGGCGATGGAGATCATGTGCAGCCCGAAACGCTGCTTGAGCTCGAGCAATTCAGGCAAGCGAGCCATCGAACCGTCCTCGTTAAGGATTTCGCAAATGACTCCGCTGGGGTGCAGGCCAGCGAGTGAAGCCAGATCGACGGCCGCTTCGGTATGGCCAGCTCGCTGGAGGACGCCGCCCGGGCGGGCCATCAGCGGGAAAATATGTCCAGGCTGGACGAGCTGTTCAGGTTTGGACTGCGGATCGGCGAGGATGGAAATCGTCTTCGCCCGGTCATACGCGCTGATACCGGTCGAGATGCCATCGGCAGCGTCGACCGAAACGGCAAAGGCCGTCCGTTGTGATTCCCGATTCTCCGGCACCATCTGCGAGATACCGAGCCGACGTAGTTGATGTTCGAGCGTGGGCACACAGATGAGCCCCCGCGCATGCCGAATCATCATATTGATGGTCTCCGGCGTTGCTTTCGAAGCCGCCATCACGAGGTCGCCCTCGTTCTCGCGGTTCTCGTCGTCCGTCACAATCACGAGCTTACCCGCGGCGATATCCGCAAGGGCTTGCTCGATGGGGTCGAAGGGCTCGGACATAAAAGGAGGGAGGTTTGAACTTGGTCGTTCCCTCCCTCGGTGCAAGCGGGGAGATGTCTCCCTTGGCTTAAAAGCGCTGGCTTTGGCTTATTTAGCAGCCTTAGCCTTAGCCTTGCCAGTGGCCTTTCCCTTGGCGGCAGCCGCAGCGCCGGGAGCTGGAGGTTGAGGCGCGACTTTCATGGCTTCGGCGATTTTAGCGCTGGTGGCTTTCCAGTCAGCCTTGGGTTCGGCTTTGACGCTCCAGATTGAGAAGTTGCGGAAGGTAGCGGATTTTCCACCGCAGGTCAGGCCGGGGTTCGCCTTCTCTAGCTTGAAGAGGTCGCTGCTGCCGAAGCCTGAGATTTTTCCGTCAATCGTCGCGACCATGGTGTCGCCCAACATCTCCAAGACGATGCTATGCCAGGTGCCGGGTTCGAATTTTTCCGCTTGGGCGAGAAAGAGGACCGCTTTGTCTGGTCCGTCATGATCGTTGTCGTCGCGTTGGATACGGAGCGCGGTAGGCGAGATGGTGACGCGGGCCATATGCTCCTTGAGGGTGTTAATGCTTAGAGAAATGGAGTTGGCCCCATCGAGACGGAACTCGACCGCGACGACGCAGTTTTGGAACTGGGTGGTGATCCGACTGGCGGCACCGTGATTGTCGGCTGGAATCTGTTCGACGTGCGTCCCGTCTTCGGCGCGATCCCATTTACCTTTCGCGGCCTTCCATTCGGCTGCCTTCGAGGCTGCGGTGAGCGCGTCGGAAATAAGTTCTTTATCAGGTTGGGCGAATAAGGTCGCGGGTGCCGCAGCGTGCGAAGGGGCGAACAGGGCGCCTAAGGCGAGGAGGGATAGGAGGGGGAGTCTCATGGGTAGGTATCTTTATAACAGCAGAAAGGGGAGATAGTTGCCGCCCCAAGGCTTTTATTCGTAAGTAAGTTGTGCGCTGGCCTTGGTGTCGCCGGACGAGACCGTTCGGATCCAATAAGCGTTAAGCCATTCGGGGAAGGCGTGGGTGAGGGCCTGGCCAGGGGCGAGTTTAAAGCTTTGGTAGGCTGAAAAACGGCCGTCGCCCGCGACGTCGAGCTCGACGGTGATAACGGTTTCCGTGTCGCCCAGATTTTCAAGGACGAGAGTCTTCTTGTCATATCCCGTCATCAGGTAGGGATCGGAAGGCTTATGGGCTTTGACGTCGTTGTTCTTCCAAGGGCCGCCGTGTCCGCGCGGCTTGCCGAGTTTCCAGAGGTCGTCTGCGGCGCCGACCCAGACGGCCGCTTTAGCATCGTCGGAGTGGATGACGTGGCGATTACCCTTTGCGGCTTCGAGGTCGATACCGGTGAGGACGAGAAGTCCGCGATAAGAACAATAATCATGCACGGCCAAGTCGCTGGTCGCGATGGGGCGCAGGCGAATCGCCCCGCCAGCGTTCGCGGCGGGAAGTTCGTAGAAGGTGCCGTGTGCTTGCAGTAGGTCGCGTTCAGTACACACCTCGCGGGCTTTACGCAGGGCGCTTTGCGCGAGTAGTCCGTCTTGATGGGGGTTGGCCGAACGTGGGAGCCGCCAACGTACGCCGTTCTCTTCGAAGATCACCGAGGCGTCATCCGTGCTCAAGATACCTGCTGGAATCAGGGTATTTTTTTCGATAAAGGCGGCTACTTTATCATCGGTCTGCTTCTGGAGTTTCAAGTCAGCGGTAAGTTCATACGCGTCTGACGTGACGGTTTTCTGCGAGGTTACGGAAGCGTTAAGCAACGAAAGGGTGCGAAGGTTCGCACCGCGCGTGAGGAGAAATCCGCCGCTAAATTTTTGATCCTCCGCAACGCTCAGCCCAGCGAAGAGTTCGTCGCGCCGCTGGCTCCGGTTATCTTGGGCGGCATATTGAAAGGTCGCCGAAGCTTGGGTGAGGTCGCGATTCGACCTTACCCTGATCCACGCGCCTTTTTTTTCGGCCGGGATTTCGCACCATTGACCGGCGTCCTTCGCGGCGACGTTGATCTCCCGCCAGGTCGACCATTGGCCGTCGCCGCGCTGATCTACCTCGAGGGTAAAGGTGGTGGCACCGGTCATATCATGCGCGAGATAGAGCGCCCGCTTGCTGAAGCCCGAAAGCAGGAACGCATCCGAGGCGATATTTGCTTTGACTGGCTCATTCACCCAAACGCTGCCGCGTCCGAGCGCGGGTCCGAGGTGGTCTGGCGTGTCGAGCGCCGTGAACCAGAGGTTAGATTGCGATTGGCCGGGCGCACCGATCGCACCCTTGGCGGGGCGCTTATTAAGAAACTCAGATTTCGCCGTGTCATCGCAGCCGAAGACCAGGCGGTCGTTCCAGCGGGTGAAATCTCCGATGACCTTGAGGTAGCTTGATCGCGGCGTGATTCCGCTCGAACGCTTGGCCGAAAAGTCCGCCGGAAAATTCCAGAACAGGCCGTGCATCGTCATGAGCCTACGCCCCGGCTCGCCGATTTCCCGGATGCGCGGCCATTCAGTATTCCAGCCATGGGCCCCGTCATAAGAGTGGCTTGATTTTGGCAAGCGATAGCTCGTCCACTGGCCGTCTTTCATGACCATCAAGATGAGCGAACGGAAATCCCAGCCGATAGACCAGAGGGGATCTTGATCCGGATGCGCGTTGCCCGTCAGGCCTCCGGGACCGGTGACTTCGGTGAATTGATTACGGCGGATGAGGGACCAGTTGCCTTCGCCTTTCCAGGAGCCAAGCGCACCGCTGACGATGGTCGGGTCGGTGAGGGCTAACGGTGATCGCTCGCCATTGTTGGCGAGGATGACCTGTCCTTGCCCGGAGTAGAGGCCCTTGCCGTGGTAGCCCGGAAGCGTGGAGGTAATGGTCGCCGGGCTGGCTTCGGCGGTCTGGCCAGGCTTGGGCTTATTCATGATCTCCCTAATCAGGCCTTTCACCGCGAGGGTGCGGACGTCGACTTCGTAAAGTCCATCTTCCATCGTGGCGAAGTAGACCTTATTCGTCGGGTCGGTCAGGTGGCGCGCATTGCCAGTCAATCGGCCAGGCATGAGCTTCGGCGGGATGACGCGCACGTTGCGTTGGGCATCGATGAAGTAAGGCCCGATGATGAGCTGCTTGGATTCATCATGGATCATGCGATTCGCCGGCGTGCCTCCCACGCTTTCGGGGTGAATGATTTGCTGCAGGTCCGGGGTGATTTCGTAAAGCTTGTCGCTCGAGCCGAAAGGGAGGTGCGGACCGTAGGTGATGACCCAGAGCCGATCAGCCCAAGGCACGACCGCCCCCGTGCCGCATTCGCCTTCGTTATTAAAGTAAGCGAGTTCCGGATAAATGCCGGACCAGGCTTGCGGAGCAGCCCTCGCTGGGAAAAAAGTCGACGAGCACACGGCCAGTGAACCAAGCAGGAGTCGGCCAGCGAACGGGGTCATCAAAGCACTTTTGGTCTCCGCCGCCCTTGGGCAATTATTTTTTCCGTCTTATATCAGAGTTATGAGAAGCCAGCCGCCCAAGATTAGCGCAGGGATACCGAGCAAGCGGCGGATGCTGGTGGCTTCGGCTTGGAGGAGGAAGCAGCCGCTAAGCATCAGCGCGCCGACGGGTCCGAGCCAGCTATGAACGATGGGATAATTTGCATTCACGCCAGGAATCTTGGCCGCATAGGCCGCGAGCAAGGTCATGCCTTCGAGGCCAAGCGCGGCGAGTCCATTGATCCAGCGGGCCAAGGGAAGCAGGAATTCAAAGGGACTGCAGGCCGCCGAGGCCATCCCGAGGACCAAGGGGATTTCCGAGAGCGGCACCAAGAAAAGATTCACGAGGATGCCTCCCCAGCTCGCGGAACCAAAGTAAGCTAAGGTCAGCGGCGTGCCTGCGATCGTCGCGGCGCTTGAAATACAGAGTCCGCTGAAGATGAATCCACGAATTTTCCAGCCGACTCGTTGTCGCCAGGTTTGCGCCGAGCGCGGCGTGAAGGCTGCAATTTTTGTTGGCCCGCCGCAGATCTTCGCGGCCGGCCCTCCCGCCGTGATGAGTGCGAGCACGGCCACGTAACTCAGTTGGAAACCCGGGTCCGAGCAAGCTTCGGGGCTCAGGATCAAGGTCACCGCGCAGGCGAGCGCGAGAGATTGTAAAGCGGGGGTGGCACGTTCGCTGGTTTGACCACCCCAAATGAACGCCGCCATGATCCACGCTCGCACCGAGGAAGGCGACGCTCCCGTGATTTGCACATAGAGCCAAAGGAGAAGCAGGATCGCGACGCCGGTCGGAATTTCCGGTAATCGCAAGCGCCGGGCGCACCATAATAAGGCGGCGGCCATGCCGGCGATGTGCAGCCCGCTGATCGCAAAAAGATGCAGCGTCCCCGTCGTCGCAAAGGCAGCCTTGGCGTCGTCGGGCAACAAAGCGGTCCGCCCCAGCATCGTCGCCGCCAACAAAGCCCCGCCGTCGGTGTCGACCCAAGGTAACTGGCGAAGCCAGTCCTCGAGCCGCTCTTGTTCTTGTTGGCACCAAAGACTGAACGCTGATGGTTTTTCCAAAACCCCGAGATTATGTCCGCCCCTTAATCTTAAAGTGGCACCTTGAGAGGCGACCCATGCGTCATAACCCTTGGGGTGTTCGTCTAATCCGGCAAGATGCCCGGAGATTTTCAATTCACTTCCTGCGGCTGGAGTGGGTCCGTTGACGGATAGTGCGATCCGCCTCCGGAAATAGGGGCCATCTCGATCGGTGATCATACCTAAGCCCGTCCAACCGCGCCCATCGCGTCGGGCACTCGCCCGCTCGATACTCACCGAAAGCTCTTCGTAGTTTCGATGCGGTCTGATGGCCGATTGCGGGGGCAGCTTCACCTGATGCCAGGCAGCACCCAGGGCGATGCCGGTGGCGATGAGGCAGAAACTGCTGAGCTTGGTCAGCCGTGCGCCGAGCCAGGCACCCGTCAAGGTGCCGATGGAGATGATCCACCACCACACGGCATTCACTCCCCAGGTGGCATCGATGGCGCAGCCTAATAAAAGGGGGAGCGCTAGCCATAGGGCAGGGGCGTGCCCAAACCGGCTACGGCTTAGGGTTGGGTCTTGATCCAGGGTATCGGGCCTTGCCATACGCGGAGGCCTGCGCCTCCGATGGTCAAGGCGTCGACTTCAGCCTTAAGCGAAATCCAACCCCGATGATTGGCGAGTGTCGGCTCCTGAAGGAGTTGCCTTAGGGGAATCACCACGAAGCCCCGCTCTTTCCACCTAGGATGCGGGAGCGTCAGTTCGGGGGATTCGTGTTCGCCCGCCTCATCAAAAAGTAGGTCGATATCGATGACCCGGGGGCCATTTTTGTTTTCCGTCCGAACCCGCCCCAGCGCCTCTTCAATCGCCAAAGTTGCTTTAAGTAAATCACCAGCATTTAAATCGCAAGTAATTGCTATACAGCAGTTTAAGAAATTACCTTGGTCCTTAAATCCGACCGGGTCAGTGTCGATCACATTGGAACAGGCTACAACTTCGGTTCCCGGGATGAGGTTTAGCGCCGCCATAGCGTTGGCGATGTTTTGCGGCCGCTCACCGAGATTGCTACCCAAGCCCAGGATTAACTGGCGGCCTTTTGGGCTCACACTCTTTCGCGACGTATTTTAACCGAAATCGCGTCAAACTCTGCCGCTACTGGCGCAAAAGGCTTCGATACCTCGACCGTGACAGCTTTAGTTACGGGGAAAGTGCCCAAAATACGGGCAGCGATTTGCTGGGCTAAGGTCTCGATTAAATAGACGGGCTTGCCGGTTAGTTGGCCCTCAACGGTGCGAATGACTTCGGCATAATTCACGGTCAGCTTGAGGTCATCAGCGGCGGCCGCCGGCCGGGTATCGATTTCCAGGTCAACGGAGACCGTAAACCGTTGCCCGAGACGCTTTTCTTCGGGCAGGGCGCCATGGTGCCCGTACGACTTGATGCCTGCTATCCTGATGATGTCCACGCCCCGATGAAGGACGGGTCGGTCCGCCCCTGCAAGCGCCTTCCCGTGGGGGTTCTGCATTTGTTAGAAGTCCCCACTTGACCACCCTTCCAACGGTGGCTGACAGTCCGCGGAATACTATGCCAAAGAGGACCGATATCCAAACCATCCTCATCATCGGTTCGGGACCGATCATCATCGGTCAAGCCTGTGAGTTCGACTATTCTGGCACCCAAGCGTGCAAAGCGCTCCGCGAAGAAGGCTACCGTGTCATTCTCGTTAATTCTAATCCGGCGACGATTATGACCGACCCGGAGACGGCAGACGTCACGTACGTCGAGCCGCTGACGGTCGAATCCGTCGAGCGAATCATCGCTAAAGAGAAACCGGATGCGCTCTTGCCGACCCTCGGCGGCCAGACGGCGCTGAATCTTTCCCTCAAACTCGCCCGCACCGGAGTCTTGGCGAAATATGGCGTTGAACTGATCGGAGCGAAGGAAGATGCGATTGAGCGCGGCGAAGACCGCGAAATTTTCAAGAAGCTGATGATCGAAATCGGGCTCGATGTGCCGCGCTCACGCGTGGTGAAGTCGCTCGACTCCGCTCGTGAGACGATCCCGCTTATCGGCGGTGAGTTTCCCGTCATCATCCGTCCGTCCTACACGCTCGGCGGTACGGGCGGCGGCATCGCCTACAATAAGGAAGAATTCGAGCGCATGGCGCAGGCTGGCCTCGACGCCTCGCCGGTCCACGAGGTCCTCATTGAGGAGTGTCTCCTGGGCTGGAAAGAATATGAGATGGAAGTGATGCGCGACCACAAGGACCAGTGCGTTATCATCTGTTCGATCGAGAATTTCGACCCCATGGGCGTGCACACGGGCGACTCCATCACCGTCGCTCCGGCGATGACGCTCACCGACAAGGAATATCAGCTGATGCGCGATGCCTCCTTCGCGGTTATCCGGGCGGTCGGCGTCGAAACCGGCGGGTCTAATATCCAATTTTCCGTCAACCCAGAGAACGGCCGGATGATTGTCATCGAAATGAATCCGCGCGTATCGCGTTCGTCCGCCTTGGCTTCGAAGGCCACGGGTTTCCCGATCGCTAAGATCGCCGCCAAGCTCGCCGTCGGCTACTCGCTCGACGAATTACAGAACGACATTACTAAGTCCACGACGGCCTGTTTTGAGCCGACCATTGATTACGTCGTCACTAAGATCCCCCGTTTCACTTTCGAGAAGTTTGTCGGCGCAGACACGACCCTGACTTCCGCCATGAAATCCGTCGGCGAAGCGATGGCCATCGGGCGGACTTTCAAAGAATCTTTTCAGAAGGCGCTCCGCTCCTTAGAGATCGGAGCCTGGGGCTTCGGTTGCGGCGGCAAGCATGGCGAAGATACTGTTACCGACCAGGTCGAGATCCGGGCGCGTCTGGCCCGCCCCAATCCGGAGCGCCCTTTCTTCATCCGCTACGCGATGCTCGCGGGTTTGACGGACAAGGAAATCTTCAGCCTCTCCAAAATCGATCCCTGGTTCCTGCGTCAGCTCCGGGATATCTTTGATATTGAATTGGCCCTCAAAGCCGCCGGCTCGAAGGTCGACTCGGCGTTGCTCCGCCGCGCGAAGGAAGCCGGTTTCGCCGACCGGCAAATCGCTCATGCGACGGGCTTGAAGGCCGCCGCGGTCTACCAGCAGCGCAATGAAGCGGGCGTCCGCACTACCTTCCGTTTAGTCGATACCTGCGCTGCTGAATTCGAATCGTTCACGCCTTACTTTTATTCTTCTTATGGCGATGAGTCCGAAGTCCGGCCCTCAGCCAAGGAGAAGGTGATGATCCTCGGCGGCGGCCCTAATCGCATCGGTCAGGGCATCGAGTTCGACTATTGCTGCGTTCACGCCTCCTACGCGTTGCGCGCCGCCGGCTACGAGACGGTCATGGTCAATTCTAACCCCGAGACGGTCTCGACGGATTATGATACTTCCGACCGGCTTTATTTCGAACCGCTGACGTTGGAAGATATCTTGGAAATCTATCGCACGGAAAAGTGCATCGGCGCAATCGTGCAGTTCGGCGGTCAGACGCCTTTGAATCTCGCCGCGGACCTCGAAGCCAACGGTGTGAAGGTCGTCGGGACTTCTCCCGCCAGCATCGCGCTCGCCGAAGACCGCCAGTTATTTAAGGATATCCTCATCGAGCTGGGCATCCGCCAGCCGGTCAACCGAATCGCGCTTTCGCTCGACGAGGCTTATAAATATGCCGAGGAAATCGGTTTCCCCGTCTTGCTCCGCCCGTCCTTCGTCCTCGGTGGCCGCGGGATGTTCATCGTCTACGGTATGGAAGAATTAAAGGCCGTCGTTCGCGAGGCTTTTGATGTGGCCCCCGGCAAGCCGGTGCTCTTGGACAAGTTCCTCGAAGACGCGATCGAACTCGACGTGGATGCGATTTGCGACGGCGAGATGACCGTCATCGGCGGCATGCTCGAGCACATCGAACATGCGGGCGTCCACTCCGGCGATGCGGGTATGGTGTTGCCGCCGCACACGCTCCCGCCCGCGATTGTCGATGAGGTCCGCCGCATCACGCACGCTTTGGCCAAACGCCTCGGCGTCGTCGGCCTGATGAACATCCAATTCGCGATCAAGGATCACACAGTGTTTATGTTGGAAGTGAATCCGCGCGCTTCGCGCACCATTCCTTTCGTCTCCAAGGCCATCGGCGTACCGCTCGCCAAACTTGCCTCGCTTTGCATGCTCGGACGTAAGCTCACGGACCTCGGCTTCACGCGCGAAATCCGTCCGCCGTATTGGTCCGTCAAGGAATCCGTCTTCCCCTTTAGCCGTTTCCCCGGCGCCCCCGTGGCGCTTTCTCCAGAAATGCGTTCGACCGGAGAAGTCATGGGCGTGGACGACGATCTCGGCATGGCTTACGCCAAAGCGCAGATGGCGGCTCAGCCTGCCTTGCCAACGGCGGGCAACGCCTTCCTGTCGGTCAAAGATCGCGATAAGGACGGCGCCGTGGCCGTCGCGCGTGACCTCGCCAGCTTAGGCTTCGCGATTTACTCGACCAGCGGAACAGCCCTGGCGCTTGAGGCGGCCGGCGTGAAGGTCACAAAACTTGGCAAGATTTCCGAAGGCGCCCGCCCTAACGTGCTCGACCTCTTGAAGAACGGGCAATTGCAGATGATCGTGAATACCGCCGCGGGGATGCTGCCGCGGAAAGACGAAAATGCGATGCGCGCCGAAACCGTCCTGCGTGGTATCTATATGGCTTCGACGATGAATGCCGCCCGGGCCGCGATTTTAGGCATCCGCTCCCTCCGGGCCAAGCCCTTGACCGTAAATTCTCTGCAAGAACACGCAAAGGTGCTTCCCCCGCAGGCCTGAGTCGTCTACATCACCCCTTCCCATGAAATACTCCGTCCTCGCCGCGTTGGCTGTCGCCGTCGCTTCTCTTAACGCCGCTGATGAAGCCAAGCCCGTCGCGGCTGCCGCTCCGGCCGCCGAGCCAGCCCCTTCTCCCAAACCCATCGTGAAAGATCTCACCCCTGAACAACAGAAACAGGCTTTCTACCTGCAAGGATTCTTCCTCGCCGGCCAGACGCCTCTCCCCCAAATCGCCACGCAGCTCGAATTGAACGACGAAGAGCTCGACCAGATTTTGGCCGGCATCCGTGCCTCCGTAAAGGGCGAGCAGCTCAAGTTCAAGCCCGATGAGATTATCGCCGGCGCTGAAAAAATGTTCGCCGAGCGCGTAAGCGCCAAGTCCGGCAAGTGGGTCAAGCAAAACGAAGACTTCCTCGCCAAGGTCGATACTGATAAGGATATCATCAAGACGGCCTCCGGCCTGCGTTATAAGATTCTCGTTCCTGGCACCGACCCTAAGCCCGTCGCCACCAACACCGTCAAATGCCGCTACACGGGTAAGCTGATCGACGGTAAGGTTTTCGACTCCACCACGACTCGCAATAACGAGCCTACCGAATTCCCTCTGAATGGCGTGATTCCTGCTTGGACCGAAGCCGTCCAGAAAATCGGCAAAGGTGGCAAGATTCTCCTTTTTGCTCCTGCAGCCATCGCCTACGGCGACCAAGGCCAAGGGCCTATCCCCGGCAAGTCGGTCCTCGAATTCGAGGTCGAGCTGGTTGATTTCAAATAAGCCTAATTCATAGGCTTCTGACGCGGCGCACCTCTGGTGCGCCGCTTTGTTTTGCGGAGGGAACAAATCCTGTTATCTAAGGTACTTACCCTATCCATGCGTCCTCTGTTGCCAGTGGCTTTCCTTGCCGCGGCCTCCCTTTTAGGGGCCGACTTAGGGCCGTCCGTGAATCCAGGGCAGGGGCTGGCGGTACCCTCGGACCGTGCCCTTTTACTTAACGAAGCCATCGATCGCGCTTTGGTCAATAACCTCGGTCTTTCGGTTACCCGCCTGGATGCGCTTAAATCCGGCGATGGGATCGATCTTGCCGAGGCTGGCTTCGATACCGTCTTCGCTTGGAGGAATGCCACCGGCGGCTCTTTGAGTTCCGCTGAACGGGCCGCCGGGAATCCCGTCACGCATGCTTATGATTCAGACTTAACCCTTACTCGTAAGTTTACCTGGGGAGGCACCTTGAGCCTGGGTGCTGGGATGGCCAGAGGCTGGAGCGATAGCGCGCCGGCCCGGTCGGCTTCAAACTTCGATTTCAATTCCAGCGTCACTTACACCCAGCCTCTACTTCGTAACGGCTGGCAAGCGGTGAACCTGACTTCGCTGATTTCCGCGCGTCAAACCGCCGTCCGCAGTCGGTTGGCGCTCCGGGCCGCCGCCTTAGACCTCATCCGTGATACCGAAGTCGTCTACTGGAATTTAGCCGGCGCCCGCTCGCTCGTCGCTTTACGCGAGACAAGTTTCCGTTCAGCCGAAACGCTTTTGGCGCAAATCAAAGCCAAGCGTCAATTGGGCGACGCCACGGTCTTGGAAGAATTACAAGCGGAAGCCGATGTTTCGACGCAGAAGGTCGCCGTGCTTAACGCCCGTCAGTTGGTTGATAGTTCGGAGATGAGTTTACGCCGGTTCTTAGGTCGCGGCGCCGCCGATAATATCGAGCAAGCACTGGTCGTCCAACCTCTGACCGCCGAACAGATTTCCAGTCCGCCGGAGTTCCGTCCTTGGATCAAGACGGTTTCCGATTTCGATTTCGATACCGCAATCCAACTCTCGAACGTCAATCAAGCGGATGCCGTCCTCGCGCAAGCGCAACAGAACGATAAGCCGTCGCTGGATCTGATCATTGGCGGCACGAATTCTTATTATGGCCTAGCGGGTTCGCCGGGTTCGGCGGCTTCCTTTGATGGCTTTCAACGTCGGCCGGGTTGGAGTAATTCCGCCGCCTTGACGCTAAGTTTTCCGCTGGGCTTCCGGGAGTCTGAGGCCACCTTGCGCTCCGCCTCCCGTTCTCGACGTCAGGCGGAATTGCGCTTGGCCGACGTCCGACAGAATCTGGTTTTTAACGCCCGGGCCACTTGGCGAGATCTGGAAGCAGCCCGGGCACGCGTCACGGCTGCGACCTCGGCTCTGGATTTGCAGCGCCAAGCTTACGAGGGCGAACGGGCCCGGTACGAAGCGGGGCAATCAAACGTGCTCCTTGTTTTGCAGGCACAGGCGGCCTTGGATGCGGCTCAGGTCAATTGGGTCCAATCCCAGCTTGATACGCGTTCGGCTTCCGCCCGCGTGGCCCGCCTCGATGGGTCGATTCTCCCCCGCCACGGCTTCACGATGGATGTCGTCGAAGCGAAGGTGGGCTCCGCCGCCGGCCTCAATGACACGCTGCCACCCTTGCCCGATATTCCATGAAGTCTAAAAAAATCATCATCACCCTCGCCATCGTAGCGCTTGCTGCGGGTGTTTGGTACTTGTGGCCGGCCAAGGCGCATAAGACCCATCGGAAAGGCGTGAACACGCCGGCGACAACGGTCGTGGCGACGAACCCGCTCGAGGCCATCGTCACGGTGCGTGATATTGAAGAGACGGTCGATGCGGCTGGGTTTGTGCGCTCCGTGATTTACAGCGACATCAAGGCCGAGGTAAGCGGTAAGGTTGAGCGTATCTTGGTCAAAGACGGTCAACTGGTCAAAAAGGGCGATGTCTTGGTCGAGCTCGATCCGACGCTGGTCAAGGCCGATGAAGATGAGGCGCGCCGTAACGTGCAATTGCAGGGCTTTAATCTCGAGAAAGCGACGCGTGACCTGAAGCGCGTGGACGTACTCCGGACCAAGGGTTTTGTTTCCGATCGTGAGGCGCTGGACGCCAAGACGGCTTTCGAAGTCATCAAACTGCAGTTGGAGATCGCGCAATCGCGCTTGGACAAGGCTTCCGAGAATCTCCGCAAGACGATCCTGACGGCGCCCCATGATGGCATGATTTCCGAATCGAATAATCTGGTGGTCGGCGTGGTGGTAATTGGTGCGCAATCCATCAACAGCGGCACGTTGCTCATGCGGGTTTCGGATACCAGCATCTTGCGCGTGGACGTGAATCTGAATGAATTCGCCGCGACGCGAGTCGAATTAGGTCGCGAGGCGACCATCACTTTCGACTCGATTCCGAGCCTGACCAGAAAGGGCAAAATCACTTTTATGGCTCCATTCGGTACGGCGGACGCCAAGGTTCCGGACTTACGGATTTTTCCTTCGCAGGTCGCCTTTTCGGCCGGAGATGGCGTGCGCCCCGGCATCAGCGCTAACGTCTCGGTCTTGGTCGCCCGGGAGAAAAAATGCGTCTCCGTGCCGGTGTCGGGGATTTTCGTCGAAGGCAACGAACGGATTATTTATGTTAAGGACGAAAACGGCGAATGGGATCGGCGCGTCGTCCAGCTTGGCCTGAGCGATGCGGGTTGGACGCAGGTGAAGAAGGGCGTCGCGCCCGGCGAAACCCTCAGTCTCGTCCGCCCCGCCCCGCCTCGTTGAGCGATGTCAGCGCTTATCGCCATACGCGGGTTACGTAAGATCTACCAAATGGGAGATGAGAACGTCCATGCCTTGGCGGGCGTGCATTTGGATTTCAATAAAGGAGAGTTCGTAGCGATTCTCGGGCCTTCGGGTTCCGGCAAGTCGACGCTCATGCATATTTTAGGATTCATGGACACTCCTACGGAAGGCAGTATCGTCTTCGAAGGCCAGGAAGTCTCGGGACTGAGCGCCGATCGGCGGGCTTGGTATCGTTCCAATCGCGTCGGGTTCGTTTTTCAGTCGTTCAATCTGCTGCCTCGTCTGACGGTGTTGGAGAATGTGGCGTTGCCTTTGCTTTATCGGGAAGATTCCAAGCCAGAGGCCAATGAGGCGGCGGCCAAGATAGCTTTGGAGCGCGTGGGGATGTCGCATCGCCTCGACCACCGGCCGTCGCAGCTTTCCGGCGGCGAGCGGCAACGTGTGGCCAGCGCGCGGGCCATCGTCGGCGCCCCGGCCATCATTTTCGCCGACGAGCCTACCGGCAACTTGGACGTCAAGAACATTAGTCGTATTCTCGAGCTGTTGGCCTCGTTGATTAAAGAGGGCATCACCGTCGTGCTGGTCACGCACGATTTGGCCGTCGCTGACCACGCCCACCGCATTATTTCGATGCGCGAGGGCGCCGTCCATGAGGATCGTCAACGATGAGAATCTTCGAACGCCTGCGGCCTGCAGTGATCAATGGTTTGCGCGAATTACAGGCCAACAAGGTCCGCTCACTGCTTTCGATGTCGGGCATCATCTTGGGCGTCGCTTCATTGGTCGCGATGGTGACGGTGGTGCAGGGGATGGTCGGCAACTTCCGCCAATTCGTCGATGCGATGGGCGGCATCGAAAAAATCACGGTGGACAAGCAGCCCTTGCCCAAGGAGCAAGAGCACCAGGCGGAGCTTTCCGAGGGAGTAACCATGCGGGACGTCGACCAGATTCGTTCGACCATTCCGCTGATTCAAAATATTTCACCTGAGGTGCGGGTGGGTTACGAAAAACTTTCGGTCGAGGGTCGCGAATACAGCACTTACGTCACGGGCTGTACGGCGGATTACCTGCCGGTGGCCAAACGTTGGATCGACCCCGGCGAAGGGCGGTTCGTGAGCGACTTGGATATCTTACATAAGTCCGATGTGGTTATCTTAGGTTCGGCGGTGGTGACGGAATTATTCCAACCTAACGAAGATCCCCTGGGCAAGGTGATCAAGATGCGCGGGCGCCGTTTCACCGTCGTGGGGATTATGAATAATATCGAAGGCTCCGGGATGCAGGTGCGCTCGGCGAACTCCAAGAGTTCCGGCGGGATGTGGCGCTGGCGCAATAGCGGCGCCTATATTCCCGTCACGACCGCGATGGCCAAATTTACGGGCAACGATCGATTGAGTGCGCTGGGGCTGCGCGTGGCCTCTGGAGATGATTTAAATAATGCGGTGGAGCAAGTAGAGCGCACGCTCTCGACGACCCACCACGGCCTGAAGGATTTTTCGATCAATACCAACGAGCAGACGTTGGAAGACTTCCGGAAGACCGAGGTGGCCTTCAAACTTTCGCTGGGCGGTGTCGCCGGCATCTCGCTCTTCGTCGGCGGTATCGGGATCATGAACGTAATGCTGGCCTCGATTAACGAGCGCATCCGCGAGATCGGGGTGCGCAAGGCCGTGGGCGCGCGCGGATCCGACCTCTTCCTGCAGTTCCTCTCCGAAGCTGCGGTGATCTCCGTCGTCGGCGGGATCATCGGCATCGGGGTCTCGATGGGGGTGGTCGCGCTGATGAATTTTATCCTAACCCAGGCATTACCCTCTGGGATGATCGCCAAATTCGATATCATCATCATGCTCCAAGGCTTGGCCTTCTCGGTCGTCATCGGCTTGGTGGCTGGGGTCTATCCAGCTTTGCGTGCGGCTAAACTCGACCCAATCGAAGCTTTACGTCACGAATAATTTACCCCCATGAAATCGACGCTCCTCGCCAGTCTCCTGTTTGTCACGCTCGCCGCCGAACCGCTTGCCCCTGTGGCCGTCTGGGAGGGCGTTCCGCCCGCCGAAACCTTGAAGCCAAAGCCTGGCTCCGACCCTAAGGGTACGGTCAATCCGAAGACTTTGGGTCGCACCGATGTCTTTACGCCGGAGTTCGTGCCCTGGCCGGCCGCGAAGCCGAACTCCCCAATCGTCATTATTTGTCCGGGCGGCGGTTATGGCGGACTCGCCGAACAGCACGAGGGTGTCACGGTCGCCGAAAGGCTCAACGCTCTCGGTTGCGCCGCCGTGGTGCTTAAATACCGTGTGCCACGTCGCGACCCGGAGAAGCCTTGGATCGTGCCGGTGATGGATGCGCGCAAAACGGTCGAGATCGTCCGCGCTCGCGCCGCCGAGTGGAATGGCAACCCGGCCAAGGTCGGTATCCTTGGGTTTTCCGCGGGTGGCAACTTGGCCGCCCGCGTCGCCTACTCGCCCGCCGAAGAGGGCTCGGCTCGGCCTAATTTCGCCGTCTTAGTTTACCCCGCCTATCTCTTCGTCAAGGATGAGCCTGCGAGTACCTTGCGCGAGGGTCTTGATGGCGTGATTCCGACGCCAGGTTCCGGCAAACCGGTGCCAGCATTCTTTGCTCACAGTGCGGATGATAAATACCCCGCCGAAGGCTCAATGGCTTTGGCGGCTAAACTAAAATCGCTGGGCGGTACGGCCGAGGTCCACGTCTGGGCTAAGGGTGGCCATGGTTGGGGAGCCACCGATCGCTGCGAGGCCGCCAAACGCTGGACGGATCTGCTCGGCGTCTGGATGAAGGAAGTCAGCATCCTCACCCCCTGAGCCGGCGGAAAAGTTGCCAATAAAAAAGCCGCCCGAAGGGGCGGCTTTTTTGTGAAGCAGAAGTTCGCTTAGAACTTGAAGCGCAGGCCAGCCACATATTCCCAGCTGGAGATGCTGTCTTTATGGGTGCCGCTGAGGTCGACAATCGTGACGTTGGTCATCGAGGTGCTTCGAACCATGAGCAGAACGTCAGAGATTTCCGAGAGCGTGAAGCGCATGCCTGCAAAGGCGTTCATGGTCAGGGCATTCTTGTCGGTGCCGGGGTCGCCACCTGAAAGCCAGGTGTTGCCTAAGCCAGCCCCGATGAAGGGATGGATGCCGCCCGCGCCATTGAGTTCGTAGGTGAGATCAATCATGGCCGAGTAAGCTTTGATATTTACGGCGGTAAAAGAATCTTCGAGTTTCTTGGAGGTAAGATTCAAGCCGAGGTGGAAGTTGTCGCTGAGTTGGGAGCCGATGCCGAGGCCGACAAAGCTGTTGGAGCTATAGCCGGAAGGGCTGGCAGCACCGAGTTGGACGTCGAGGGTGAGGGCTTGGGAGGCGGCGGCCATTAAAGGCAGCACGGCGAGGTAGCGGAGGGATTTCATAGGGGGGAGTCGTTAGATTGAAGTCTGGGTGTTTGTTGTAAAGGCAGAAGGGCGGCTTACTTGGTCTTCTCGACCTTGGCTTCGCCAACCACTTCCACGCTAGTGACTTCAATACGTTGGGTCGGGGTCGAGACTTCTGCTCCTTCGTGGGTGGCGACGCAGGGAATGTTAGCGATTTTCTCCAGGACGTCTTCGCCGGAGATGACTTTGCCGAAGGCGGTATATTTATTATTCAAAAACGACGCGTTACCGTGACAAATGAAGAATTGGCTCCCCGCGCTATCTGGCTCGGCCGACCGGGCCATGGAGAGGACGCCCTTGGTGTGCGAACGGTTATTAAACTCGGCTTTGATTTGGTACCCAGGGCTGCCGGTGCCGGGCTGGCCTTTGCCGCCGGGTTTGGTGTTCGGGCAACCGCCCTGGATCATAAAGCCTTTGATGATGCGGTGGAAGGCGGTCTTATCGTAAAATCCTTCGCGAGAGAGCTTCAGGAAGTTGTCGACGGTGCGCGGGGCGACTTCGGGCCAGAATTCGACAGTCATGTCGCCGGCCGTGGTGTGGATGATCGCGCGTGGGGCGGTGGATTCGTTCATGGTTTTGGAGGAAGGGGAGCCGCCGCAGGCCGTCAAGGTCAGGGCGCAGAGGGCCAGCAGGCTTTGGAGTTTCATGCCGTTAGCCAAGCCCGCCCGCCTTTGTCCGCAACCTCAAACCTCCGCTTGCCACCCTGCCCGTGGGCTTACAGGGTCAAGTTTCACATGCGCGTCACCGTTAATGATGAAGCCCGGGATACCGCCGCCCCTACGCTGGCCGCTCTTTTAGAGGAGCTCGGGGTCGCCCATGAGCCCGCCGTGGCCGCCGCCGTCGACGGCGAAGTCATCCCACGGTCCCGCTGGTCCGCCCAAGTGCTCATGAATGGCACCTCCATTCTCGTCATCCGTGCCGCCCAAGGCGGCTAATTTCTATGCTAAAATTCATCAAAGAGCTTTTCGTCCCTTCGCCGGAAGCCCCCGCCCCCGACAGTTTGGTTCTTTTTACGCCCAACGACGGCAGTTGGAATGTGAAGCAGGTCCGCCAACTTTTCGACGCCGGTGTCGGTCGTCTGCACGTCCAATATCGTCGCGACTGGCAGCTAAAGGATTACGAAGCTTTCCTCAAGAACATCCCCGAGGCATTTTGGCCCCGCATCGTCCTGGAAGATCAACCCGAATTGGTTTTGTCCTGTAAATTGGGCGGCCTGCAAATCCACCCGACCGAGCGCGTGCCTCGTCACTGGCCCAAGCACGGCGTCTTGAGCGCCAAGTGTCATTCTTACGACGAGCTTCTCGCGGTCGATAAATCCTGTCGCTACGTTTTCCTCACGCCTATCTTCGAATCCGTTTCCAAGAAGGATCATCGTCCTCGCCGCACGGTCCGCGAGTACGCCGTGATCCTCGAGCGCTGGAAATCCGAAGGCGGTTGCCCGGCTTATGCTTTGGGCGGTATCACGCCTGAGAATATTGCCGAGGTGCGTGAGATGGGTTTCGACGGTGCCGCATTCATCGGTTCGGTCTGGAAGGAAAAAGACCCCGTCCGCGCGTTCCTCGATCTGGAGCGTGCCTGGTCAGGTCGCGACGCCCGCAAGCTCAAGCGGAAGTATTAAGCCATCGTGTATCCGCGCCTGCAGTTTTTGACTCTGGATGCGGCCCCGCTGAGCCATCACGCCCAAGCCTTGGCCGCCCTGCAGGGCGGTGCGCGTTGGATTCAGCTCCGAGCCAAAGGGTTGCCTGAATCCGAATGGACGGAGCTTGCCCGATCCGTCGTCGAGCTCTGCCGCGATTTCGATGCGACCTGCATCATCAATGATTCGCCGCGCGTTGCCCTGTTATCTGGCGCCCATGGCGTCCATCTCGGCGCCGAAGACATGTCCCCCGCCGATGCCCGTGCGCTCTTGGGAGAGCATGCCATCATCGGCGCGACGCTCAATTCTTTGGCCGATATATCCCGCATCGAAGGCGTGGTTTTGAATTATGTCGGCCTCGGTCCATATCGCACCACGACGAGTAAGCAAAAGCTCGCCCCGGTCCATTCTCCGGAAAGTTTACGCAGTCTGATCGCCGCGCTCCCTGGTTTGCCCGCCTATGTGATCGGCGGCGTGACGACGGCCGATGTCGCCGCTATCCGCCAATGGGGTGCCCATGGTATTGCGGTCAGTGGTGCCATCGCCCTGGCAGCCGATCCGTCCGCCGCCACCTCGGCCTTGCTTAAAGCCACGTCGGCTTAGGTTTCTGATGCGAGGGCTGGACAATTCAAGGCAGTCTTGGATTGTCAAAACTCCGATGGCCCAACTCCGCATCGCCGACCGCACTTTCAGTTCCCGTCTCTTTACCGGTACGGGGAAGTATGCCTCGGCGGCGCAATTGCGCGCGGTGCTCGACGCCTGTGGCGCCGAGGTGGTGACGATGGCCATCAAGCGCGTGCGGTTCGACTCCAAGGATGACGGCATTCTGTCGGCGCTCGATCCGAAGAAGCATCTCATCCTGCCCAATACTTCCGGCGTGCGCACGGCCAAGGAAGCGATCTTCGCTGCCGAGCTCGCCCGCGAAGCGCTCGGCACTTCCTGGCTGAAGCTCGAGATCCACCCGGACCCGAAGTATCTCATGCCCGACCCGGTTGAGACTTTGGAAGCCTGCCGCGAGTTGGTGAAGAAGGGTTTCACGGTCCTGCCCTATATTCACGCCGACCCGGTCTTGGCGAAACGCCTCGAAGAAGTGGGCGCCGCGGCCGTCATGCCCCTCGGTGCTCCCATCGGTTCTAATCGCGGCCTGCTCTCGCGAGATTTTCTGCGCATCATCATCGAGCAGGCCCGCGTGCCGGTCATCGTCGACGCTGGCCTGGGCGCTCCTTCGCACGCTGCCGAAGCCCTTGAAATGGGCGCGGATGCCGTCTTGGTGAATACGGCGATCGCTTCCTCCGGCGACCCGATCGCGATGGCGCAGGCGTTCCGTCTGGCCGTCGAAGCTGGCCGCTTAGCTCGCGAAGCGGGCTTGGGCGCTGGCTCCGATCAGGCTCATCCCACTTCGCCCCTGACGGGCTTTCTCGATTAAGCGATGGCGGCGAAGCCAGGCAGAATGCGGGCCGACGAGTTGTTGTTGAAACTCGGCCTCGCGCCTTCGCGCTCCGTCGCCCAAGCCCTGATTCTTGGCGGCAAAGTGCGCTCCGGTCCGGACAGCGTTGTCAATAAGGCCTCCCAATCATTTCCCGAAGACGCTTTGCTCACCGTCGATCAGCCACCGCGGTTCGTTTCACGCGGCGGCGAGAAACTCGAAGGGGCGCTCGATCATTTCAAGATTCCCGTCGAAGGCTTGCACGGTCTCGACGTCGGCGCGTCGACCGGCGGCTTCACGGATTGTCTGCTGCAGCGCGGAGTCGTGAGCATGACGTGCGTCGACGTCGGTACTGCCCAGCTCCATTCGAAGCTGCGCAATGACCCGCGCATCAAGAACCTCGAGAAGTTCAACGCGCGTGAGATCAACACCATCGAGCTGCCGCACCGGACCTACGGCATTGTGGTCATGGATCTCTCGTTCATCTCTTTGAGGCTGGTGCTGCCGGCCGCTTGGCAGCGGGTAGGGCAGGGCGGTCATCTCGTGGCGCTCATCAAACCGCAGTTCGAGGCGACGCGGGCCGAGGCCGACAAGGCGCAGGGAATCATCAAGGACCCAGTCATCCATGCCCGCGTGGTCGATGGCCTGACCGCCGCCGCCCAAGGCCTCCCGGGGGCACAGGTGTTGGGGGTCATTCCTTCCCCAATCGAGGGCGGTGATGGTAATCGCGAGTTCCTGATCGCTGTCAAAAGGGCCTAAAAAGGGCTATAGGCTGGGCTGGGGCCTGGTTGTTTTGGAAAAGAGCTAAATTTTGTTTATTTAGGTCTATTCTGCCCCAACCCCTGCCCCCATCCCTGGCGCCTCTGGCGCCCCCCATTTCTGCTTGCCCTCAGCCCTCCGTCCCTTACTTCCAATCCTCCCATGACCACCGAAGGTAAGCTCAAGCGCTCCCGCAACCCCCTCGATTTCGATTTCACCGAACCCGAGGCTTTGTCCCGTTACGTCACCGAGACGGGCAAAATCCTGTCCCGCAAGCTGAACGGCCTCACCGCCCGCCAGCAGCGTCATATTGCCAAGGCCGTTAAGCGCGCCCGCAATATGATCACGATGAAGTAAGGAGTCGGTATCCGACTTTCCGGGCCGCCTTTTCAGGCGGCCTTTTTGTTGTCCGCCTAGGAGGTTGCCCCTGAGGGTTCTTCAAAGTAAATCAAGCGAGACAACTTTCTCCCCGACGTCTATTCCCGTCACCACCGCATTGGACTCAGCTCTCCCCAGTTTCTTAACTTCCGCCCCCGCCGATCTCGCGCTCGCGGCGGCTTTGTTGCGAGAGGGAGAATGCGTCGCGCTGCCCACCGAGACGGTTTACGGGTTGGCCGCCGATGCGTTGAACGAAAAAGCACTCGCTCAGATTTTTACCATCAAGGGCCGCCCGCTACTGGATCCGCTCATCGTCCATGTCCTCGACCTCGCTGCCCTCGCCGAAGTCGCCGAGCCCGATGTGCGTCTGGCCAAGATCTCCCATCTCTGGCCCGGCCCTTTGACGGTCGTGCTGCGTCGTAAGCCGTGCGTTCCTGACCTCGTGACAGCGGGCAAAGCTACCGTGGCCATTCGCTTGCCCGCTCATCCGCTTTTTCGCGAAGTCCTGCGTTTGACGGGCCGCCCCTTGGCCGCCCCGAGCGCGAATCCGTTTGGCTATGTCAGCCCGACCCAAGCCTCACATGTCCGCGACTCGCTGGCGGAACGCTGCCCTTGGATCGTCGATGGCGGCGATTGCGAGCACGGTCTTGAATCCACGATCCTTGACCTTTCCCCGCCCGGTCGCGCCCGCTTGCTACGCCCTGGCCCGATTACAATCGAGGTCTTGCGTACCTTGCTGGGCGATGTCGAGGTGGTGACGCGGACGGCCTCGCCTCAGGTCGCCCAAGACGCACCGGGTATGCTGGAGCGGCATTATAGCCCCGCCACGAGGGTCGTGCTCTTTGCCGCAGGCACTATGCCCGAGGTCGAAGACGATGCTGCCGTGGTCTTTATCAAGCGTCGACCAACTTCGCCTCTCGGCGCAGAGGTTTTTAATTTTTCCGAAACCGGTTCAGTCGCCGAAGCCGCGCATCACCTCTTCGCGCTTCTCCGTCAATTGGACCAACGTCACTACAAGTCGATTCACGTCGAGCTCGCCGAGGCCGTTGGCCTAGGCTTGGCTTACAACGACCGGTTGACCCGTGCCGCCGCCCGCTGATGCAAAACTTGCTCGATACGCTGAAGAAGGCCTCGGAATTTCTGGCCCGCAAGGGCTTGGAAAAATCGCGCGTCGAGGCCGAACATGTCTTCGCCGCCGGACTCGGGCTCAAGCGACTCGATCTCTACCTGCAGTTCGAAAGGCTGTTGACGGACGTCGAAGTCGAAAAGCTTCGTGCTCTCATCGTGCGCCGTGGCAATCGCGAACCGCTCCAGCACATCGTCGGTCAGGTGGAATTCCGCGACTTGGTCCTAAAGTCGGATAAGCGCGCCCTGATTCCGCGACCAGAGACGGAAGAGCTGGTCGATCATGCCTTGGAATTATTTTCCGCCGAGCAGGCCGTGCGCGTACTCGACCTGGGTACGGGTTCCGGCGCGATCGCCTTGGCGCTCGCATCAGAGCGGGCGCACTGGAAGGTCGACGCCGTCGATCGTTCGACCGAAGCCTTGGCCCTCGCGCGCGAAAATGCGGTCCGCTGCGGTTTGGTCGAACGCGTCAATTTTGCCGAGTCCGATTGGTTTGCCGCCGTCACCGATGCGTATGACCTCATCATTTCAAACCCGCCTTATCTGACCGAAGCCGAAGTGGCGGTCGCCGAACCTGAGGTGCGCGAGTTTGATCCGAAATCTGCCTTGGTCGCCGCCGAGGATGGGCTCGCTGATTTGCGAAAAATCTTGGAAGGCGCCGCGAAGCATTTGCGACCGGGCGGTTGGGTACTCTGCGAAACCGGCATCGACCAGCATCTGGCTTTGGCCGAACTCTCGGCGAAACTCGGTTACGTGGAAGCCGCTGGTTTGCCTGACATGAGCGGCCGGGCGCGCTTTTGGAAGGCAAAGAAAGCATAGGTACGGCGGAGCGTTTCGTTCGACTTTGTCTTGGGGTGGGTCGTCACTGCGTGCCGACCTAGCTCGAACCAAGAACCCGTCTTGCCCTTCCGCGTCCTTTGCCTCTTTACTGACCTTATGTCCCAGCAGCCCGCCGCCAAACCGAAGACCGCCATCTCTCCTACTCGCCAAGAGGATTACCCAGAGTGGTATTTGCAGGTGATCAAAGCGGCCGACCTCGCCGAAAATAGCCCCGTCCGCGGTTGCATGGTGATCAAGCCTTGGGGTTATGCGCTTTGGGAAAACATCCAGCGCGACCTGGATACGATGTTCAAGGAGACGGGCCACGTGAACGCCTATTTCCCGCTTTTTATTCCGGTAAGTTACATCCAGAAGGAAGCCGCTCACGTCGAAGGTTTTGCCAAGGAGTGCGCCGTGGTCACGCATTCGCGTCTCGAGATGGGTCCCGATGGCAAACTCGTCCCCGCGGGCGAACTCGAAGAGCCGCTCATTGTCCGTCCGACTTCCGAAACCATCATCGGCGAAACTTATTCGAAGTGGGTGCAGTCCTACCGCGATCTCCCGATTCTCATCAACCAATGGGCCAACGTCGTCCGCTGGGAAATGCGCACGCGCCTTTTCCTTCGTACCGCCGAGTTCCTCTGGCAAGAGGGCCACACGGTCCACGCCACCGAAGCCGAAGCCGTCGAAGAGACGCATAAGATGCTCCGTGTCTACGCAGATTTCGCCGAGAACTATATGGCGATGCCTGTGATCATGGGCCGCAAGACCGAGGGCGAACGCTTCCCCGGCGCCGTCGATACGCTCTGCATCGAATCGATGATGCAGGATCGCAAGGCGCTACAGGCCGGCACCTCGCATTACCTCGGGCAGAATTTCGCGAAGTCATGCAATATCCGCTTCCAGGATGAGACTGGCGTGATGCAGCTCGCGCACACGACTTCTTGGGGCGTTTCCACGCGCCTCATCGGCGGCATGATTATGACGCACTCGGATGACGATGGTTTCATCGCGCCGCCTCGCCTGGCTCCGCAGCATGTGGTGATCATTCCGATTTATAAGGACGACGCCACCAAGGCCGACATCCTCGCCTATTGTCAGTCGTTGCAGAAGGAACTCACCGCTCAGCGTTTCCACGACCGCAAGCTGGTCGTCACGATTGATAATCGTGATATGCGCGGCGGAGATAAGGTCTGGGGCTGGATCAAAAAAGGCGTGCCTATCCGCGTCGAAGTCGGTCCGCGCGACCTCGCTTCCAACGCGGTCTTTGCTGCTCGCCGTGATACGGGTGAAAAAGCCGGCGTCCCTCGCGCCGACTTCGTGGCGACGATCATCGATCGTCTGCAGTCGATCCAAGATAACTTGCTGGCCCGGGCGAAAGCCCATCGCGCCGAACATACCCGTGAAATTAATTCTTGGGAGGAATTGAAAGCTTACTTCACGCCTAAGAATACCGAGAAAGCCGAAATGCACGGTGGTTTCGCGATGTGCCACTGGAATGGCTCCAAAGAAGTTGAAAAACGCCTCAAGGATGAGCTTAAGGTTACAATCCGTTGCATCCCGCTCGACGCCAAGGAAGAGCCCGGCAAATGCGTCGTCACTGGCGAGCCCAGCGCTCGTCGCGTGGTGATGGCAAAGGCTTACTGATCGACGGTGTGAGGTTGGGATGCGATGACATCGCATCCGCTGTCTTTTGATAGGGGCAGCACCGCGTGCTGCCCAAGTTGCCATCTTCTGCCTTGGGTAGGGACATCTCTCCGAAGCGTCCGGGTATTTAGTATCTATTTCGCCCCATGTCCCCGTGCCCCCGTGTCACCTCGAAGGCTTTGCCTTCGCAGGTAGGGGCAGCACCGCGTGCTGCCCTAGTTGCCTCGGGTAGGGACGCGCCCTACCGTCAGGTCGCATAAAAACGAGATGGGTGACAGGTGACGGCCCCTAGGAAATCAGCCCCTCGGGCGTCGGCATTTCGGCCATCAGCAATCAGGATCCTGCGGCCAGCTCCCGAGCTGCCTCCCTCCGGCCAACTGGCCAACTAATCAACGAGTGACGCATCTTTCTGATCAACCGAGCCTCTGTTCATCTGGCTTTTCCTCCCTTGCCTGCTGGTCAACTTGTCAACGGGCCTCTAACTTGCCTCCCTGTCGCCCTCCGGCCAACTGGCCCACGGGTCAACGGGTCAACTCGCATTCCTAATTTCCCGTCACGCCAGCCTCACCGTCGTTAAATTTAAGACGCAGCTTACGGCCACTGCTCACACTCTTGCTCGAGGAGATGACGGCGCCGTCGGCGTCGCGGACGATGGCATAGCCGCGCGAAAGGACAGATTCGAAGCCCGCTGATTGCAGCCGCTTACCCAGTTGATTCAGGCGTTCGCGCGTGACGCCAAGTCTGGCCTTGGGCGAGAGGCGATGCAATTCGCTACCCAGTTCGGAGAGATGATGTTTATGGTCCGCGATGACTTCTTGCGCCGCCCCATCCAGGCGTTCGTTGAGCAGGTCCAGATCCTGATAGAGCGATTGCAATTTTGCCTTGGGCGAATGTTGCGCCAATTCGGCCGCCAATAATTTCAGTTTCTCGCGTAATTTTGTCTGACCTGAAGCAATAAGTTCGGCCGCCGCCGTCGGGGTTTCGGCCCGCTTGTCAGCCACGAAGTCGCATAGGGTAAAATCGGTCTGGTGTCCGACGGCCGAAATCACCGGCGCTTTGCTGGCCCGGACGGCCCGGACGAGCGCTTCATCGTTGAAGCCCCAAAGATCTTCCATCGAACCTCCGCCTCGGCCGACGACGATGAGATCGATGCCGGGGATTGCATTGGCTTCTTTAAGCCCGTTGATTACCGAGCCAGGACAGGTGTCGCCTTGGACGCGGGCAGGTACCAACCACGCGGTGCCGTTCCACCCGCGCGTCTTCAACACTTCGATGAAATCGTGCCAGACCGCTCCGCTCTCCGAGGTGACGAACGCCACGACTTTCGGAAAGTCGGGCAGGGGGCGCTTCAATTCATCTTCAAAAAGGCCTTCGGCTTTGAGCCGGGCTTGGAGTTCCTTGAACTTCTGGAATAAGTCGCCTTCGCCGGCTGGCTTCAGGGAGTCGACGATCAGCGAAAGTTTTCCGCTCGGAGCATAGACATCGGCCTTGGCTTTCATCACGACTTGGACGCCGTCACCGAGGGGGAATTTAACCCAACGGGCCTGATAGCTCAGCAGCACGCAGGCCAACGTCGCACCGGCATCTTTGATCGAAAAGTAATGGTGGCCCGATGCGTAATGTTTGTAGCCAGAAATTTCACCCACGACTTCGACCGTGCCGATGCGGTTCAACGTCCCCTTTAGGATATCAGATAATTCGCTGACCGTTAAGGGCGCCGAGGACATGTCGGCAGATTCGGGGATTAGCGCCTCGAGGGCAAGAGGTCTCGGGGGTGGGGCAGCATTGTTTGACTCGGGTAGGGACAGCACCACGTGCTGTCCTCTGCATCTGTTTCGCCCCATGTCCCCATGTCCCCGTGTCACCTCGAAGGCTTTGCCTTCGCTGGTAGGGGCGCGACTGCGTCGCGTCCGTTCGCAGCGCATGGGTCGTTGAGTCGGGTCAAACTTGTCGGAGTTCATTATATCGGTCCGCCCACGGACGCCACGCAGTGGCGCCCCTACCAGCTACCTCCCATGCCAACTGGCCCACCGGTCAACTGTTCAACTAACGCTGCCTCTTGTGTATCTCCCTCCGGCCACTGGCCAACTGGCCAACCGATCAACTGTTCAACTTGCCTCCCCGCATCCCTTGCCTGCGGGTCAACTTGTCAACCGGCCAGCTAGTTATCGAGTTATCGCCTCCGGCCAACTGGCCCACTGATCAACCGATCAACTGGTCAACTAACGCTGCCTCTTACCTCGCGGCTTTTACGCCGCACCTACCTCTGCCTCGACTCAGTCCGCTTTCTCCTTTCACTGCGCCCATGAAGATTGCATTCGTCGGCACCGGGGTGATGGGTAAGAGCATGGTCGCGAACCTGCTTAAGGCGGGCCATGAGGTCACGGTCTACACCCGTACCAAGGCCAAGGCCGATGATCTTTTCGCGCTCGGCGCCAAGTGGGCTGCCTCGCCGGCCGAAGCGGTTATGGGTGTCGATGCAGCGATTTCGATGGTGGGTTACCCCAATGACGTCGAAGAGGTTTGGCGCGGTCCGCAGGGCTTCATGACTGCGGCCCCTAAGGGTTGCGTGCTGATCGATATGACGACTTCAAGCCCGGCGCTCGCTCGTTCGCTCGCCACCGAAGCTTCGGCGAAAGGCTTCGGTCCGCTCGATGCTCCAGTTTCGGGCGGCGATCGCGGCGCGCGCGAGGGCACCCTGACCATCATGGTCGGCGGCGCGCCGAAGGATTACGATTTCGCCCAGCCGTTATTTGCGGCGATGGGTAAGACTATCGTGCTCCAAGGGGGCCCTGGAACCGGCCAGCTGTGTAAGCTCGCCAATCAAATCGGTATCGCTTCCGGCATGATCGCGATGTCCGAGGCGCTCGCCTTCGCTCACGCCACAGGACTCAACCTCGAGACCACGCTCCGTTCGATTTCCGGTGGCGGTGCTTCCAGTTGGGCGTTACTCAATCTCGCCCCCCGCGTGCTCAAGGGCGATTTCGCTCCAGGCTTCTACGTGAAGCATTTCGTGAAGGATATCGGCCTGTCGCTCGACGTCTGTCGCGAGCAGGGTATCAAATTGCCGGGACTCGAACTCGCCGCAAAACTGTACGGTGAAGTCGTGACTGCGGGCGAAGGCGATTCCGGTACGCAGGCCCTCGCCCGGAGATATTTTCAGATTTAAGAGTCAGGGGTACGACGGCGCGCTGCCGCTTTTTTAAGTGAAAGGCAGAGCCTTGCCCCTACCTGGGTTCGCCCTGAGGCGAACGAACTATAAATACCTTCGGCCAATTATCCGGCCTCTGACTACCATCCGCTGCTTTGTCTCTTTGACTTGTGGTAGGGCTGACCGCCTCGGTCAGCCGCGGTTGAGCGAGGGCGCTCAACCCTACCCGATACGCCACCCGTTACCCTGACCCGCGAACCTAAAAAATATCCCCGCTCATCAACCGGTCATCGGTACCTCTTGGTGACTTTGTTTTCTAGGTAGGGGCGCGACTGCGTCGCGTCCGTTCGCAGGGCGATCATTGATGAGTGGGCAAACTGTCAGAGCCAATGACTTCTGTCCGCCTACGGACGCCACGCAGTGGCGCCCCTACCTCGAGACAAGGGATAGGGGCAGGTTTCGATACCTAGGTGTAGACACAGTCGCAGGAAATTTCCTGAACCCGTACCTGAGCCTGGATCCCGATCGCTGAGACCTGGGATCTGAGACTGCATGCAGCGAGGACAGCACGGGGTGCTATCCCACCCTTCACGCCGTCGGCTTTTCAATCGCCGGTACGGCGCGTAACTGGACGCTGTCGATGACCTGAGGTCCGAGAATGACGTTGGTGACAATGACCAGGACCTGTCCGGGCACGCAGAGGCCTTCATCGCGCATCCGAATCAAAGCCATGGTGATATTATCTTCGGCCTTGGGGCTGAACTTGACCAGAAAAGAGGAGACGCCCCAGAGCAGCGACATTTTGCGATGGACGTGTTCTTCTTCGCCAAAAGCGTAAATTGGACAACCTGCTGCCCGGAGCGAGGAAAGCGTCCGGGGGACGTCGCCATTGCGCGTAAAGGCGATGATGCCAGTATTACCCAAGTCTTGGGCGAGTCCGGCGGCCGCTCGCAATAATTTTACCTTCGGCGTTTCGTTCGGCTGTTCGAGGGAAAGTTTCCGGGCTAATTCATTTTCCGTCGTGCTCGCAATCCGGGCCATGACTTCGACGCAGCGAATCGGGTGCTTGCCCGTCGTCGTTTCGCCCGAGAGCATGACGGAGTCCGCCATCTCCAGGACGGCATTGGAGACGTCGGTGACTTCGGCCCGCGTGGGCACGGGGTTTTGGATCATCGATTCCAGCATATGCGTCGCGACGATGACGGGTTTGCGGCAAGCGATGGCCATGGCGACGGCTTTGCGCTGGATGAGCGGTAAGGTCTCGTAAGGGATTTCAATACCGAGGTCGCCCCGTGCCACCATGAGCGCGTCGGTGGCGTTGAGGATCGAGCCCAAGTGCTCGATGGCCGACTGGTCTTCGATCTTCGAAATGATATGGGCTTTGGAATGGTGCTCTAAAAGCACGCGACGCAAGGTGTCGACGTCCGCAGCTTCGCGTACGAAAGATAAGGCGTAAAAATCGACGCCCACTTCGCAACCGACGGCGATGTCGGCCCGGTCTTTTTCGGTGAGGGCAGGGAGGTCGACCTTGACCCCGGGGAGATTGATATGCCGGCGGCTGCCGAGCGGGCCGGGCTGTTCGACTTTGCAGCGCAGCCGATCGACGCGTTGTTCGAGGACGCGGAGCTGAATCAGGCCGTTGTCCACGAGGACGATGCCGCCCACCGGTACGGCGGAGATCATCTTTGGGTAGTTGGTGGCAATCACCAGAATGTCGCCTTCAGGCTTGGCCGCATCTGAGCCCGTGACATCAACGGTTTGCCCCGTGCTGAGTTGGACGGATTCGGTGCGGGCCCCGGTGCGGATCTCCGGGCCTTTGATATCCATCATGACCGCTAAGTCCTTCTTCATCTTGCGGCTGACCTTGCGGACGCGCTCGACGGTCTTGCGTACCCATTCGTGGTCGGCGTGTGCCATGTTCAACCGCACGACGTCGGCTCCGGCCGTGATGATGGCCTCAAGCTGAGCTTCGGATTCGGTCGCGGGGCCGATAGTAAAGGTGATGCGCGTATGACGGAATGACTTCACGGCTTATATGAGTAGGATTGAAAATCGGCAAGGCAAGGGAAAGCATTAGACGCAGTTAACCCCTGTAAGTGAACTACTTAACGAGTGGCTAATTGACGAAACTCAGCCTGTACGTACGGCGATGATGTCGCGTTTCAGTTTAGTACGCTCTTCAAAAAAAGTCATTTGCTCGAACGGCCAAACTGCTTCCGCGATGATTTTCCAATGCGGATCGGCCGAGAGGAGCTCCTGCGTCCAGGCATGATAATCAGCGTGGTCGGTGCGGAAGTGTAGGCGCGTTCCCGGCAAAGCGTGCCGAGCCAAAAGGCCAAGATTTTCCGGTGAAATGAAGCGATGTTTGTGGTGTTTCTTTTTCGGCCACGGATCGGGATAGAGGATGAAAATCTTACCTAAAGTATATCCGGTCGGCAGGGCTTCGAGAAATTCCGTCGCTTCTGCTTTCAGGAAAGCGATATTGGCGATCTTGCCTAGTGACTGTTTGCGCAGCGATTTTTCCACCCGTAAGGTGATGAGGTCGATTCCCAGGCAAAACTCCTCAGGGTGCTTGGCCGCATAGGCCGCCAGCCAATGCCCGTGCCCACACCCGAGCTCGAAAGTGAAAGTAGCCTTTCCGGTTAGCAAGGGGGCGACGGTCGAGCGTAATTGGTCGATCGAGGCCTGACGACGCGCGTCGGCCCATTCTTTACCCATGACTTTGGTATGCTCTGGCATCTAAAAGAGGAATCAGAAGATAAAGAAGGTCGGGAGGCAAGTTAGAGGCTCGGAGGATCAGAAAGAGGCGTCACTCGTTGATTAGTTGATCGGTGGGCCAGTTGGCCGGAGAGATGCAGAGGCAAGTTGAACAGTTGATCGGTTGGCCAGTTGACCAGTGGACCCGTGGGTCAGTTGGAATGGGAGACAGCAGGTAGGGGCGCCACTGCGTGGCGTCCGTGGGCGGCCCGATCTAATGAGCTCTGACAAGCTTGACCCGACTCATCGACCCTTGCGTTGCGAACGGACGCGACGCAGTCGCGCCCCTACCTGGAAGGCAATAAGGGTGGGTTGAGCACCCTTGCTCAACCGCGGCTGACTGGGGGCGGTCAGCCCCTACCTCAATAACCTCCCCCTGTCCCTGGCGACACCGTCCAGCCGGCGTTGCGAATAACTCCGCCTTCCCTCCGTTGGCCCCTTGGCTTCTCCTGTCGGTCTATGGCCAAGGTAGATATCGATTTAGTGCAACGCGTACTCAAAGAAAACGGCGTCGACGTGCGAGTCGCCGCTGCGATCCTCAATCAGATCCGCGAAGCCGCCGCCGAAGACGCCGTCGAACGGGAGAAGCCCGCCAAAAAGCAATTCATGGTTCTGGTCAGCGAGCCGGAAGAGGGTCTGCCTAAGGACCTAACGGGTTGGGTGGTGCAATTATTGGAAGATGACGATCCCCGCGAAGTCGCCGCCAAGATCGCCGAGACGGCCACGGGTTTTAATAGTTCACCCAAAGGTCAGCGCCTCCCGCTCACTTCGTTCGGCGACGCTTGTCAGAGTTTACCGACCAAGCTTTTAAAAGAACGCGATGTTTGGATCAAGACGCGTGAGCCGGTTCGTGTATTAGCGGTAAAGAATACGTTGGGTCGTCGGCGTAATGCGGATTAAAAAAGCAAGTTAAGCGCGGCGATTTTTTGAAAAACTCATTTTAATAGGGTTTTTCATCTTGTTCGACGTCGATTAGTTGCGCTTAAGCGGCCTTTTCCACGGATGATTTGCACTCGCCACGGCACTCAGCGGACTCAAACTCCGCTGCTATGAAGTTCAAAAACTTCCCTATCTATCGCATCGAGTGGGTCACTTCCATTTTCCTCATCGGGACGGCGCTGCTCTCCCTGACCGTCGTACCTTGGTTCCTCTGGACGCAGTATCACCTACCCGCCGAGGCCGTTAATAAGGTGCACGGCTGGGGCTTTGTCTGGGCGCTGTTCATCTTCTACTATTACGCCACGGGCTTCGGGATCACCTTGGGCTACCACCGTCTTTTCTCTCACCTTTCCTTTAAGGCCAAATGGCCGGTCAAGCTGTTCGTGCTGCTCTTTGGCGCCGCTTCCTTCGAGAATTCGGCCCATGATTGGTGCGCCGACCACCGTATCCATCATAAGCATGTGGACGAAGATGAAGACCCGTACGATATCTCCAAAGGCTTCTTTTACGCCCATATCGGCTGGCTCTTGTTCCGCTTAAAGCCGAAGTCGCCCGTCAATAATGTCAAGGATCTCGAAGCGGATCCCCTGGTGATGTGGCAACACCGCTACGTGCAATGGATCGGTGCTTTCGTCGGCTTCGTGATGCCCGCCTTCTTGGGCTACACGTTCGCCATCCTCAATGGCTACACTAATCCCGGCATGACCGCGCTGGCCGCCTTCCTTATCGCCGGTCTGCTCCGTACGGTCATCGTCCAGCAAGGCACTTTCTGCATCAACTCGCTCTGCCACATGATCGGTCGTCAGCCTTACTCGACCTCCCATAGCGCCCGTGACAGCGGCGCCGTCGCGCTGCTTACGTTTGGGGAAGGCTACCATAATTATCACCACGAGTTCCAGCACGACTACCGTAACGGCGTCAAAGCTTGGCAGTTCGACCCGACGAAGTGGATTATCTGGACGCTCTCCTGGCTCGGTCTCACCGAAGATCTTCGTCGCGTACCCGATTCGCGCATTATGGCCGCCGAGTTAAAGGAAAAAAGTCTCACGCTCGGTCGTGACATTGATTCTTTGGCCGCTCGCCTCGATGCCCGTACGCGCGAGCTGAAAGCCAAGACGATTGCCTCAGCGCATGAGCTCGCTAAGGAATTAGGCGCCCGGGCCGAATCTTTGAAAGAAGCCGCCGCTACCAAGGCCGAAGTCGGCCACGAAACTTTATCCGAACTGCGCGGCTTGTTGAATCAGGCTGCGAGCTACCTCGAAACTTTGCGTCGGGCTGACGCCGGTTCCGCCGCCTAAGTAGTTCCGTTTACTTGCGGAGTTTCTGCACCAGCTCGAGAACTTGCTTTTCGATCTGGGGCAGGGCGTCGTCGGGGTGCGCGCAGTCGATGTCGTGCACCGACCAATAATCGATTTTATCCGCCCACTCGGGGTGAGATTCCAACATCATGGCATAGTGCTCGTCGCGTTTCAGGGCGATGGTGCGGTGGGCGCGCTCCAAGTCGCGGCGTCGAAGTTGGGTCGGGGCCTCCCCCGTCAGGTGCATCGGGATGCCCAATTCACCCATCCGGCGTTGGGTATCGCGCGAGATCAGGGTGGGCTCATCGGCAACCAGGGACGTGAGTAAGCCGCGGGAAAAAGCCCGATGGGGCAGGTCCAACTTGGTGGCATGCCAGTTGAAAAAGGCCTCCGCATGTCGGCTCCGATAGAAATTGCCGGTGCAGACGAATAGGGTCAGCAGGCCAGAATCTGCGCTTGTGCGTTGGGTCATGCTCGGTAGAGTTCCCCTAACCTAACTCCACCGCCATGGTACGCAATCTGTTCGTTCTCTCCCTCCTCTCCTTCTCTGTCGTCGGTTGCATGGGTCCTAAAAAAGGACCAAGCGCAGTCTCTGACGGTGGCATCGACAATAGTATTGTCCCGACCGGCGGCCTCTCCCCGGTGACCTCGGTGGCGACCCCCGCTCCGGCCGCCGCTCCGACCGCCAAGAAGACCTCTTCGACCCCGGCTAAGTCCAAGGGCAAGTTACCCATCAATAACGCCGGGAACAAGTAAGGTCTCGCCTTACATTAAAGACACCTCGGTGACGAAGGTGTCGACCTGACCGGGCTCCGCAAAACGGAGTCCATTTTTATGCTCCGGGCTGTTCGGTGGCCCCATCCAAGGTTCGACGCAATAGAACGGCGCTTCCGGATCAGGCGTCCATGTCACAACCGCCGCCCAACTTCCTGGGATCGGTTCTTCGCCAACTTTGACGGTGATGTCTTCTTCGCCCGACTTTGGCCCGAAGGTGAGGGTGGCGGATTTTAAGTTCGTGAAGATGCAGTCCGAGAGGTGCGGGTTGTCGAAGCCGATTTCCGTCGCGCCTTTGAACTCGCCGAAGGGCACGAGTTTGCCATCCGCCGCATGGCGCCACTGTTTCTTGGACGGGATTTTGATGACGTAATCCCGCCGGCTCAGCCCCGGGTGCCAAGGGAGCGTGAAATAAAAATGATGTCCCGCACACCAGGGTAATGGTTGGGTATCCCGGTTCTCGAATTCAAAGGTGATGCGCAGGAAGAGTTCGAGAAAGTCGAAGCGGATCCGGAAGTCATAAAGGAACGGGTAGCACGCCCGGCCACGTTCGTCTGGGACCATGCGCAAGACCGCGTGTTTAGGGCCCGATTCGGTGATCTCGAAAGCCGAGTCCCGCGCAAAACCGTGCTGCGGCATGGGACGCTTGACGCCATCCGCCGCCTTCCAGGCCAACTTCTCGCCGTCCGCATAATTTCTTCCCATGAACGGAAAGAGGATCGGGTTACCGCCGCGGACGGCGCCAATCTTGTCGAGCGCCATCGGCGCACCTTCCGGCCAATGCAGTACTTCGCGGTGCCCCGAGGGGACGTCGAGTTTCCAGCGCAGCAGGCGCGCACCCCGCGTCAGGCAAGTCTCATAAGTCGAAGCCCCGATACGCCAGCGTTCCATGGGTACGCCATTCTCTTCAAAGGTCTGCATGCGTTCAGCAAACCTCGCCGTGGCTCGGTGGCAAACGCGTACTTACGGGCGCGGTGGCCGCGGCCAAAACGCCGACACCCGTCGCTGGTAGTCGACGTAGGCATCACCCTTCGACGCAACCAATTGCCGTTCGGTCAAGGCCACGCCGGTGACGCGCGTGAGCAGGTGATACATGATGAGCGCGCAGACCAACCCGGGGATACCGCGGTAGGTGGCATTGTAACTCATGAGGACAAAGCCGACCCACACTAGCCATTCACCAAAGTAATTCGGGTGCCGGCTCCAGGCCCAGAGGCCGCGTTCACAAACCTTTCCTTTCTGGGTGACGTCCTTCTTAAAGTCGGCGAGCTGCGCGTCCGCCATGCCTTCGATGACGAGTGCCAAGGCGACAATGACCAGCCCGATCCAGTGGATGGGGCCGATGGGGCTCGGCGCACCATAGGGACTCGAGGAGAGCAATGGCAGGCAGAGCAGGGCGAGCGCCAAGGCTTGGAGGAAATAAAAATACGCCATCTGCCAAGGCATCCGCGCCCCAGCTTCGGCCCGCATCTGGAGATAACGCCCGTCTTCCTTATCCAGATGGCCCAGGACGCGTACCGCCAAGTGCGTGCCGAGCCGCAGGCTCCACACCATCGTCGCCAAGCTCATGAGCAGGCCCTGTCCGCCCAGCGGCTTGTCGTAAAAATGCACGTAAAGCAGTTTCAGCCCGACCAACGCAAAGCCGTAAGACCAGGCGACATCCACGATTGACCAGTTATCAAGTTTGCGAGCGATCAACCAGCAGAGGAAGAAATAACCGCAAGCCGCCATCAAGAGTGCTAAGAAGTCGAAGCCGAGATCGAAGAGCGGTGTCATGCGGGATTTTTATTCATAAGGCGGCGGAAGGTCCAGCGTAGGAGGAAATTAAGTATCCACGCGGCCGCCGGCACGACAAGCAACCACCCGATGATGCCGTGAACGTAGGCCATCCAGAACTTTTCCATGAAATCCCCGAATGAGCGGTTGAACTCATCGATGATGGCCTGCGGGGTGAGGTGGAGGTGCTGCGACCCGGTCACGGTCTCGCCGAGTCGTACGAACGGTACGATGAGCAGGAATTGAATCGGGTAGCTGACGTGATTGATGATCTGCATCACGACGTGGTTGAGTCGAAAGAGCCGTCCGGCGATGATACATCCGACGGTAGTCGTCCCAATAATGGGGTTGATGGCGATGGCTAAGCTGACGGACACTGCGGCCGCCACGCTTTCCGGCGTGGCGCCTTGGCGTAATTCCGCCAGCAGCGGATCACGTACTTTGCGGCGAAGCCAATCAGAGACGCGTCCCATCCGATAAGGCCTTACGCGCGAAGAAGATTTTGCCAATGGTAGTCTCGCCTTTTGCCGTAAAGAGACAAATCAGGGCATAAGCAGCGATGGCAAAATTCCCGAGGGTCATGACGGCTACGAACCAAAGAATGCGGGGGACGACGTTAGGTTCGCGCCAAGCGACGTATAGCCAGAAGGCCATGAAGCCGAAATAGGCGTCGAACATCGTGGCCAGGCCCCACGGCTCGCTGCACACGGTGACGTATCCGCCCAAGACGTTCAGGCCCTTGCCAGCATAGGCGGGGAGCGACGACGTCGAAGGCGCCACGCACGCATGCCACGACACCCAAGTCATGGCGATTAACACTAAGATGAAGTAAGCGATTAGACTTCGGCGTAGGTTCATGGCCGTAATTTAAGGGTTAATTACCAAAAAGCAAATCCCCGGCTCTCTAGGTAGGGAGAGCACCACGTGCTGTCCTAGTTGCGTCTTCTGCCTCGGATAGGGACATCTCTCCGACGCGTCCTTGTATCTGGTATCTGTCTCGCCCCATGCCCCCTTGCCCCCATGCCCCCGTGTCACCTCGAAGGCTTTGCCTTCGCTGGTAGGGGCAGCACCGCGTGCTGCCCTAGTTGCCTCGGGTAGGGTTGTGCACCCTCGCTCAACCGCGACTGACCGGAGGCGGTCAGCCCACCCTCATCCCCCAACCAATCACCCGGCTCACGTTCTCCCTTGGCCTCGGGTAGGGGCGCGACTGCGTCGCGTCCGTTCGCAACGCAAGGGTCGATGAGTCGGGTCAAGCTTGTCCGAGCCCATTATATCGGTCCGCCCACGGACGCCACGCAGTGGCGCCCCTACCAGCTACCTCCCATGCCCACTGGCCCACGGGTCAACTGTTCAACTAACGCTGCCTCTTGTGTATCTCCCTCCGGCCACTGGCCAACTGGCCAACCGATCAACTGTTCAACTTGCCTCCCCGCATCCCTTGCCTGCTGGTCAACTTGTCAACCGGCCAGCTAGTTGTTCCCTTCTCTCACTTTTGCACGCGGCTCCGCCGCAGTTGCACCTTTGCACTGTCTTCCCTGATCCCTTCGCCTCCCTCCGGCCAACTGGCCACTGGCCCACCAATCAACTAATCAACTAACACCGCCTCTTACCTCCTCCCTCGCGGCGCTTCCGCCGCGCGCTTACGCCGCGCGATTCGGCCGCACATACACGGCCTGGACGACACCGATGTTCCGGTGCTCGAAAGCCGCCTGACAATAACGGAAATATAAACGCCACTTCCGGATGAAGCGTTCATCAAACCCCATGCCGCGCACCTGGTCCAGTTTACTCTCGAAGGCGTTGCACCACGCATCGAGCGTACGCGCGTAATCAGTTCCAAATTCTTCGAGGCGCTCCAATTGGAAGCCGCTTTTCTGGGTCATGAGGTCGCCGACCCGGTTAATCGACAGGAGTAAAGACCCCGGGAAGATATGTTTCTGGATGAAGTCCACGCCGTCGCGGAATTGCGCATAACGGCTGTCCGGGCACGTGATGTATTGAAAGGCGGCGATGCCGTCAGGCTTAAGCAATCGCCCAATCGACTCGCAGAAAGCCGGCAGGTATTTATGACCGAGGGCTTCCATCATCTCGATGGAGACGCACTTATCATAGTTTCCCTGATGGTCCCGGAAATCTTCCAGCTTCACGGTGATGCGGTCCGACAGTCCCGCGGCCTGGATACGTTCGACGGCGAGGTCGTGCTGCGCTTTGGAAATCGTCAAGGAGGTGACGCGGCAACCATACTTCTTCACGGCGTGCAGGGCCCAGCCGCCCCAGCCGGTCCCGATCTCGATGACGTGGTCCGTCGGCTTGAGCTGGAGGAACTGGCATAGGGCTTCGTTCTTGTTCGTCTGCGCCTGCTCGAGCGAAGCTGCGCCTTCCCAGCGAGCCGATGAATACATCATCGACGGATCCAGGAAGAGGCGGAAGAAATCGTTGGAGACGTCGTAGTGTTCGGAAATATTTCGCCGCACGGTCTTCTTGTCGTTCGGCCGCAACAGGTGGCCGATGCGGTCCGCGATTCGGAATAAGCCCACGCCGACGGCCTTGCTTGCCGAGCCCGACATGCCCGGGGTCTGGTCGATGTTTTCGATAAAGAAGCCGATGACAGCGTTGAGATCTGGCGAATCCCATTCGCCTTCCATGTAGCCTTCGGTCAGGCCGATGTCCGCCGCGAGCATGATGCGCCGGAAGGCGTTGTCGTCCGCGACCTCCAGGCGGGCGCCGCCTTGGGCACGCGGATCTCCGAGCACGAGTTCGGTGCCCTCGGGCAGGCGGAGCATGAGCCGGCCGCGCTTGAGCTTGGCCAATTCGTTCAAGACGAGTCGTCGGGCGAGAGTTGGTTTAGTCATGTCGGCCAGAAAGTTCGGAGGTGGGGTTGCGCAGGTTGCGTTGCCAGGGAATATCGGCCCCCTTCCGCCGGAACGGAAGTTTTTTTACCAACCCCAGCCAAGCGGCGTGCAGGTGGATAAGGGTGATAACTTTTAAGATCAGCAAGGGCATCTTGGCCGTCAGCCACAGCAACCGCCCGTCCGTCAGTGGTACCTGTCGGCCCGTCCAAGCGCTCATCAGGGTCTTCTGTCCGCCTTCATAATGGTCGACGGTCATGGCGAGGCGTTCGTCCGGCAGTCGGAGCGTGAATTCGAATTCGGTATCGAGCGCGGAAAAAGGCGAGACGTAGAAACGTTTCGGGGTACGGAGCTGTAGGTAGGTTTCGCCGGCGTTATCTTGTCTAAGGCAATCGCGACCAAGGAACCAGGCTTTGCGCTCCCCGAAGGTATTATGCACCTCCGCGATGCCGCTGAGGAGCTTGCCCTCGCAGCTGATCAGATAAAACACGACGGGGTTATAAGATTTACCAAACGCCCGCGGCATCGCGACGAGCTGCACTTTGGCGTCTGGGGGGATGGGTTCGCCTTGCGCGCGACAGAAGGCCCGTACGCGCGCCGCCAATCTGTCGCCCGGTTTGCCGAAATCTTGGGGCGTGGCTTCGGGTTGAAACATCTCCGCCGCGGGCAAGAAATCCTGATCCCGAAATTGATAAGGGTACCCCGGCCCGCCGAGGAGAAGCCGGCCGCGGCCCAGGCGATCCCATTCTTCGAGGTCGACGGCGAAGGCGAACGCTCCGTGCGTGAAATGATGTTGCTTCGGCCAAAGCCGGGCATGCATCACCGCCGCATCATAAAGTCGGGCCATCTTCCCCGCAGAGTGAAAGGAAAGAGACCCAGTGCAAGGTTCCCTTGGCTATCGCCCCTCGGGCACTTGCCAATTCTGGGCCGTTGGGCATAAGAAGTCGGGTGGTCTTATTAAGTTCAGCGAATGATACGGCCGGGCCCTTGGCCTTGGTTTCCTTCGTCTTTTTATTGTTCTCTCTACATTTCGAACGGAAACGCCGCCTGCTTGACGATACCCCGGTTAGCAAGGCTCTCGGGGTCTTCATCGGCGAAGTCGAACTTGAAGGGGTCAGTCACCTGGAAAAGCCCCTGACCGGTTACCTTTCTCGCTTGCCCTGCATCATGTACGAATGGTCCATCTCCGAGCATTGGGAGCGCGAGGAAGAGGAAGAGTATGTCGATGATAAAGGCCAGCGGAAGACTCGCATGGTGACGCGTTACGGCTGGGACGTCATCGCCAGTGGCGGCAAGCGCAGTGGTTTTTACCTGCGCGACGAAACCGGTTATGTTTGGGTCAATCCGGAGGGTGCGAAGATCGAAATGAACAGTCTCTTTAACGAGGAATTCACCCGCGGCGATAAGTTCTACTATGCGCGCGGCTTTCCCGATGCCGTCGAAGGCTCGACGGGTGAACGGAGTTTCCATGAGGAGGGTATCGCGGTGGGTACGCAGCTCTTCGTCCGTGGCCGCGCCAGCGAACGCCCCGATATCGTCGCCGCGCAGATCAAGCAGGAAGATAAGGCCGAGATTTTCATCATCACGCCGCGCACCGAAAAGGAATTAAGCGCTGGCGGGGGCGCCGCCTTTGTCTCGTGCGGCGTGCTGGGCGGCTTTTGTGCCTTTGCCACCGTCGCCGGCGCTGGCTTTATCAACGGACACTCGGCCAGCCAAGCTTCCATTGTTTTCTGCCTAATTTTACCGGTGGCGATCTATATGGGTGTGTTCGCCGTCGGCTGGACCTGGATGGTCTTCAACAGTCTGGTCGGTGTCCGGCAACGGGTCTATCAGGCTTATTCTCTCGTCGATGTGCAACTCAAGCGTCGCGCCGAACTAATCCCTCGTCTGGCCGCTTGTCTGGAGGGCTATCGTCAACACGAAGCCATCGTACTAGAGGCGATCGCACGTTTACGTGCCCAAGCCGGCTCTGGTAATATCGAGGCGATGACGCCGATGCTGCTCGCGGTCAGCGAACGCTACCCCGAACTCAAAGCGATGGAATCCTTCAGCTCCCTGAATACGCACCTGATCGAGACCGAACAGCGCATCATGCTCGCCCGTAATTATTATAATAGCTGCGTGACGTTCTATAATACGCGTCTGCAGCGTATTCCGGACCGGTATGTGGCCGGTATCGTGAAGATGCAGCCAGCTGAACTTTTCCAGGCCGCGGGCTTTGAGCGCGTGGCCCCTGCTTTGAAGTTCTAATCAGGCCGCCCATGCGTCGCGGCCGAGCAGCTGCGTGCAGAGTCGATGCGCCGACCAGATGCCGTCTTCATGGAAGCCATAGCGCTGCCATGCGCCGGTGAAGTGCACCCGGGAACCGACACGTTCGTTAAGCGTTGCCATCTCCGACTGGGCGGCGACCGCTTCCAAAGAGAAGAGCGGGTGTTCGACGGGGATGGTGCGGATAATCTTGGCGGGGTCGACTTGCTCGGGGTGATTGATCGTGACCACGAAATCCCCTTTGTCCGTCAGGCCTTGCAAGGAATTCATCCAGTAGTGCGTCGAGGTCGCCAGGCCGCCATCCTTGGCCCAGGTCCGATAGTTCCACGATGAGCGGGCCTTCACGGTCTTGGGCAAGGGGCCCATGTCGGTGTGCACGACGGCCACGTTCTGGTTATAGGAAAAGGCCCCCAGCAGTCGGCGCTCTTCGGCGTCGGCGTCCGGCAATAGGCCCAAGGTGAGGTCCGCATGCGTGGCCAAGATGACACGGTCAAAACGCTCTTCGCCCGCGGCGGTGGCGACCATGACTTTTTCACCGTCGCGACGTACGGCGGTGACGCCTTGGCCGAAACGGAAATCGCCCGGATATTTTTGCAGCAAGGCTGCGACGTAAGTCCGTGAGCCGCCCTCCAAGGTGAGCCACTGATGCTGGGTATCCAGCCCGAGGAAGCCGTGGTTGTAAAAGAAACGCATCAGCGCGGCGGCGGGGAAGCCGAGCATCTTCTCCGCGGGCGTCGACCATACGGCCGCCGACATGGGAATGAGGTAGAGGTTCAGGAAATCTTCCCCGAGATTTTTCTGCGCACACCAGTCGCGCAACGAAGTCGTCTCCGCCGCCGGCGTTTGCCATTCGGTCTTCGCCAAGGTGTTGAATTTATTAATCTGCAGGAGGAGTTTCCAGAAGCGCAGGCTGAAGAGATTCTTCCGTTGAGCGAACAGGTGGTTGAACGAAGAGCCGCACCACTCGAGTCCGCTCGGGTCGTGGCGTACCGCGAATGACATGGTAGTGGGTTTGATCCGGACGCCGAGCTCCTTGAAAAGGCGACAAAGGTGAGGGTAGGTGACTTCGTTGAAGACCATGAACCCGGTGTCCATCGGCAGCAGCCGCCCGGTGCCCGGCTCGCTAACGTCGATGGTGTGGGCATGGCCCCCGGGCCGCCGATCTTCGTCGAAGAGCACGACGTCGTGGTGCCCCGACAGGAAGCGGACGCAACCTAGGCCGCTGATACCGGAGCCGATGATGGCGATGCGTTCACGCACGTTGCGCTTCGGCTTCGGCCTTGGTGCGCTCCGCTTCCTCATACACGGAATCCGGCACTCCTTTGAGTCCCCAGATTAGCCCGGTCCACGACATGACCTTAAGCCCGTAGTAAGTCGGATCAAACTCCCACCAATAGAAGCCCTGCTTGGTCGTAGCCTGGTAACGGTGGTGATTATTATGCCAGCCTTCACCCAGGGTGATCAGCGTGAGAATCAATGAATTGCGCGATTCGTCTCCGGTGGTCTTGAAGCGCTTAGAACCAAAAACGTGCGCGAGCGAGTTGATACAACCGGTGCCATGGAAAAGCACGACGGTCGAGATGATGCCCCAGATGAGTAATTGCGCCCCGGAGGTGGCGTAGCCTTGGGCAGCCAGCAACGCACCGATGCCATACAGGCTTAAGCCGGAAAGAATCGGGATTAGGGTGTCGTAGCGGTTCAGGAAGACGAGTTCCGGATATTTCGCAAGATCGGCGATCCTGGAATAATCTGTCGGAAAGTTCTTCTTGCTCGTAATCCAGCCGATGTGCGACCACCAGAAGCCGTCCACGACCGGCGAATGCTTATCTTCTTCTTCGTCGGAATGTTTGTGGTGGTGGCGATGGGTGTAGGCCCACCAGAGCGCGCCGCGCTGGACCGCCATGGCCGTCCAGAGCGCCATGATGAATTGGAACGCCCGTGAAGTGGAGTAGGTCTTATGCGAAAAATAGCGGTGCAGAAAGCCGGTGATGGCAAACATCCGGAAAAAATATAGGCCGACTGCGGTCCAGACTGCGATGGGGCTAGTACCGACCCAAATGACGCCGAAGCAAGCGAGATGTAAGATGACGAAGGGGATGCAGCGCGGCCAGTCGACCTGCTTCGGGCTGGCCCGCAGGGTGTCAGCTCCTTCCGGAATATAATCAGCATCAAACCAGCGGATTAGGGAGCGGAATAATCCGTTCTTCGGCTCATGGGTCGGGGCGACGGGCATATAAAGGGCAGTTAGGGGGCACTTTTCCTGTTCGCAACTGCTTTGACGCTTTTGTCTTTGGTCTTAAAATAGGGGCTAAAGGGTAGACAAACGCTCCGCCCCTCGACGCTCTCCTATTATCCTGATGTCCGATGCCCACTCCGAGCAAGATTGGCGGGCCTGGTTTGCCGAACACGGCGCCCGGCTCCGGCTCGTCGCGCGGCAGTGGACCCGTGGCGAAGCCGATGCCGATGATGTCGTTCAGGAGGCATTTGTACGTTTTTGGAAACATCAACGTCACTTACCCGGCAATCCGAACGCCCTAGTGATCACTTCCATCCGCCGCGCCGCCCTCGACCTTTTACGACGTTCCGACCGGCGGATGGTTCGCGAACGCGCCGTGGCCGCCGATGCCGAGGTCGCCGAGTGGTTCGAGCCCGAAGCCGATCCGCGGTTGCAGGCGCTCGCGAATTCCTTGCCTTCCCTGCCCGCCGAACAACGCGAGGTGGTCGTCTTAAAAATCTGGGGCGACCTGACTTTTGATCAAATTGGCGAACAGCTGGAAATTTCCCCCAACACCGCCGCTTCGCGCTGGCGCTACGCCATGGAGGCTCTGCGCAAACTCATCACCGTCCGAACTTATGAATGAATCCGATTCCGAACTAGAAAACGCGCTGGCCAGTCTGCGCCCGCGCCCGCCTGGCCCCGCCCTGGTGCAAGGCATCGCGCGCGAGCTCGACGCCCCGTCCGCCCGTCGTGGCGTCGTCATCGCCTGGACGTCGGGGCTCGCCGCCTTGGCCGCCGCCGGTGCCGCCGCCTTTCTCATGTTAGCCACCGGTCGTGTGCCCCAAGGCCCGTCCTACGAACTCGTTCGCGCCGAGCAATCGCCCGCGGCCATGCAACTCCTGTCGCCGGTGCAATTGCAAGACGGCTCCTTCGCCCGCCCCGTGCGCGTGCATTGGGAAAATACCACGCGCTGGGAAGACCCGCGCACGCATACCCAGCTGATCAACTATCGCCCCAATGAGCACTTCGCGCTACTGCCCTTGGAGACCTATTAATTATAAACAAATCTCCCGTCGACCTACGCTCTTCTATTAAACCCACCTCCGCCGCTGAAATTTTAGCCATGAACTCCCTGCGCCAGATTCCCCTCCATATGCTCTTCCTCGCCGGCTTGGTCGCGCCGCTAGCGGCTCAAGAAAAGAAGTCCGATAAATCCGCCCCGTCGGCCGTCGATGCCAGCTCCTCCGGTGTCGCCTACGCCGGCCTTAATGTCGGCGCGCTTTCCGATCAGGCCCGCGCCAGTTTGCCCCACGCAGTACCAGCTGGCTTGGGTGTCCTCGTTGGTTTCGTCGATCCGGCCGGACCAGCCGTCAATCTCCTCGAAGAAGGCGACGTGCTTACGCGGCTTAACGACCAAGTCTTGGTGAACAATGAACAGTTCCGTGCGTTAATCCAAATGCGCAAACCCGGCGAGGTCGTAAAGCTTACGCTCGTCCGCGGCGAAGAAATGAAAGTGGTGTCCTTGAAGCTTGGCGAGCGTCGGGTGCTGAAACCAACCGAACCTTCTCTCCGCGCCGGTACGGCTCGCAGCCGCACTAAGCTGAACGACCAAGGCTCCGAGTTGGTCGAGCCCAACGGCACGGTGACCGAAATCGGTCCCGGTAGCGTGGTAATCATTGGCCCAAATCACGGCCTGCCGCCCGAGGTCTTGAAACGCCTCGAAGAGATGCGCTCCCGCGGGTTGATGCTCCCCGGTAACGCTTTCGCACCCAGTGCTTCCCCGGCCGCCGCCGATGACATCGCCCCACCGGCTTCTGCCGGTGCCCAACGCTCGATGGCGAAATCTTTTTCGTTCAACTTCGGCTCCGGGGTGACTTCCTCTTCCAGTTCCATCGCGACGGACGCCCAAGGCTCCGTTTCCTTGGAAGAAAAAAACGGCAAAAAACACGCCCTCATCAAGGACGCTAACGGACAAGTTGTTTTTGACGGCGAGGTGACCACCGAAGCGCAACGGGCGGCGATGCCCGAAGAGGCGCGTCGGCGGCTCAAACTCGTTGACGGCACTTTTTCAGTCCCAGGTTTATCTTCGCCCCCCGCCGCCGAAGAAGCCGCCCCGGTGAAACCGAAGAAAAAACTCAACCCCAAGGAGGGCGCTTAAATTTAGTGTTAGGTTTGGTGTTAGGTTATGCAACGAAGGCCTCCCGAGTGGGAGGCCTTCTTCTTGTCCGGCGGATTATTTCGGCGCGCCTTCGGGCGGTGGCCCTTTCTTACCGTTCTTGCCGCCCTTCGCGCCCGGGCCGCCCTGGCCCCCGAGGTTGGAGTGCGGATCCATGGCCTGCTTGCTGAACGAGGGGTCGGCCGTACCCTTATGCTTGCGCGGGATGAACGGATATTCCTCCGTCATCACGTAATAGTAGGTGCCCTTCGGGAATTCTGGGGTGACGCCGCTGCGCCCGCCGAACTCGTCGAGGTCGCCAGAGCCGGCGACGTATTCGAAGTCGAGGCCGAACGAGCCGTCGGGATTACCCGTGGGGGTTTCTTTGCCATCTCCGCCGCGATCGGCGGTCTTGAGGCGGTAGCTGCTCTTCATCTTCTTCAGCTCGCTCTGGGGGGCTTCTGGTTTCGCGTACGCGTAGATCGCGTAGACTGGGAAGCCGTCCGCCGCCCAACCGACGTGGGTCATCTTCTTTTCGCCCCCAGACAGACGTTCGATAAGTAGGGTGGGGAGTCCGTGATAATGGTAGGCGCCGTTGGGTTGGACGTGGCCGTGGTTCTGGTCGAGGCCGAGGCCGACCTTGATCTTCGGCGTGGTGCCCATCTCGGTATTACTCATCAGGGCCTCGTAGTGCCACGGGTTGCTGCGATCGCCCTCGTTATAGACTTCAGCGGTGCCCGGGTCGAAGACGATGCCGTTCAGGGCGACGCCCCAGGCGGACATCATCCGGCCGCCGGCGCCTTCGCGTAACGCGGGGCGGACTGGCACCTCGAGCCGATACTTCTGCTCGGAGATGGCGTTGGGGTTGCCGCGGTTTGGGAAGGTCGCGACCTTGTGGTCCGGGATACCGTTCGACTCGATGACCCGCTTGTCTCCCTTGACGGTGATGGTGACCTTGTTCTGGCCGGGCGGCTTGGCATCAGCTTCCTTGAGGGGCGGGCCCTTGGGGGTGTCGGCGGCCACCAGTGCGGCCGTGGCGAAGAGGAGGTAGTGGGTTGGATTCATAGGAGGGTGGGGTAAAGGATACCAGATTTCGGCTTAAGTGAAGGTTAAGACCGACCGAAGGGTTGGCTTTTGGCGAAAAATGTTTTCTCTCTGGCCCCATGGCTTCCACCACCGAAATTCTTTCCCGCTGCGTCGCCGGCATGAATGCCCTCGCCGGCATTTTTCTCTTGGTCGGCTACTTCCGCATCAAGGCGGGTGATCGGGCCGGGCACGGCAAAGCCATGGGGCTGGCCGTCGTGACCTCCGCCCTGTTCCTGGTCCTTTACCTGGCCTCCAAGGTCCACCTCTGGCTGGCCTTGCACCGGACGAATATCATCTACCGGGCCGACGTCGGCCTGACTTGGGATAAGCTACTTTATTATATCATCCTTATTCCGCACGTGCTGCTGGCCATCGTGGTGACGCCTTTCGTCATCCGGGCGGTGCTGCTCGCCCGCCAACAACGTTTCGAGGAACACAAGCGGCTGACGCGCTGGGTCTTCCCGGTCTGGCTTTACGTCTCGGTCACGGGCGTTCTCGTCTGGGCTTTCATGGAGTTCAGCGGCTCGCTTGCCGCGGCCGCGCTTCTGGCGCCGAAGTGACCCTCGCCGCCCTCGGGCATTTTCCCCTCGCCCCGCTGGACCTTTCTTCTTTCACTGCGTTCACTGAATATGGAAAGCGAGTCTCCCAGCCGTAGTCCGCAAACGGAAAAACTTTTCCTCTGGGCCTCTTTTATTCTGTTTTGCACGGTGCTCGCTTTTACGGCTTCAACTTACGGTGATGACACCGCGCGGCTCGAAGCCATCCGCGCCACGGAACGACAGAAGGAACAGGTTTACATGACCCTCGAACGGACGCGCGAGCAGACCGATCGTTATATTAATCGCTTTGGCTCCGATCAGGAATTTGTCCGCGACCAAGCCCGCGAACGCATGGGCGTGGCCGAGCCAGGCGAGATCGTCATCCGTCTGGATGGTTCCGCGGCCACGACGGTCCCGCGTGCTCCGGCCCGCCCGACCGCCGCTCCCGCCCGCTAAGCGTCCTTGCTTGCCTGTCGGGCTAAGCCGCGACATTCCTAGGTCATGTCCGCACGGAAGAAGGCACAAGTCACTTGGGGCGGCCGGTTCAACGCCGGTCCCGCCGAATTGATGCTGCAGTTTGGCGAGTCGGTCTCGTTTGATCATCGGCTTTGGGCCCAAGATATCCGCGGCTCTCAAGCCCACGCGACGATGTTAGCCAAGGTCGGTATCCTCACCGCCAAGGAACGGGATGCGATCCTCCGCGGCCTCACGGCCATCGGACAAGAAATCGCCGCCGGTAAATTTAAATGGAGCCGGGAATTGGAAGACGTTCACATGAACATCGAAAGCGCCCTCACTACCCGCGTGCCCGCCGCCGCCAAATTACATACGGCTCGGTCCCGGAACGACCAAGTCGCGACCGATGTCCGGCTTTGGATCAAAGACCAATGCGCTGTCATCGACGCCGGTCTAGTCGCTTTGCTGCAGGCTCTCGTTAAATTAGCCGCTGCCAATCAGGACGTGCTCGTCCCTGGCTACACGCATTTGCAACGCGCCCAACCGGTTTCGGTCGCACACCATCTCCTGGCTTATGTCGAAATGTTCAGCCGGGATCGGAAGCGGGTCGCCGCCGCCGCAGATTCGGCCAACTGGTGCCCGCTGGGCTCCGGCGCCATCGCCGGCACGACGCTTCCAATCCATCGGGCGACGACCGCCAAGCTGCTCGGTTTCGTCGACGCGAAGGGTAAACCGCGGGTAACCACTAATTCGATGGACGCCGTCGCCGATCGCGACCCAGCCACGGAGTTCTGTTTCGCCGCCGCGCTCTGCGGCATCCACCTCTCGCGTCTCGCCGAGGATATGATTCTCTGGTCTTCCGCCGAATTCGGCTTCGCCCGGATGCCCGACGAATTTTCCACGGGCTCCTCGTTGATGCCGCAGAAACGGAATCCCGATTCGATGGAGCTCCTCCGGGGCAAGGCCGCCCGTTTCCAAGCTTCGCTGACGCATCTGCTCACGCTCACGAAAGGGCTGCCGCTGACTTATAATCGCGATCTACAGGATGATAAGCCGCCGCTTTTCGACGCCGCAGATCAGTGGCAGTTGGCGCTCGCCGTCACGACGGCCACGATGTCGGGAGTCACGTTCAACAAGGCTCGCTGCCTCGCCGCCGCCTCCGACCCCGCCTTGCTCGCCACCGATCTGGCAGATTGGTTGGTCGTGAAGGGTATGCCTTTCCGGCAAGCCCACCATGCGGTCGGCCGTCTGGTCGCCGTCGCGGAAAAATTAAATAAGCCGCTCGATAAGCTTTCGGATGCCGAAGCCCAATCCGCTGATGCCGCTTTTACCAAAGGCTGGCAGGGCGTCTTCAATTTGCAGCGCGCTTTCGCCGCCCGGGAAAACGAGGGCATGCCCGGTCCGAAATCGGTCGCGCGTGAAATCGCCCGGTGGCAAAAGTCTCTGCGCTAAGCGCCCGGCGGCGGAGCAAACGCCCGACACCGTTCATTAACGGGCGCTATTAAAAGTCAGGGCTAACCTTCGCTTGTCACTTTGGTGATGCGGGCGTAGGGCTAAGTCATGCCCCTTACCAATCTCACCCGTTTGGTCGCTCTGGCGTCCATCTTCGTTTCCGCCTTGTCCGCCGAGGAAGCGCCGAAGCGGGTCGGGATCATCGGTCTCGACACGTCCCACGTCGTGGCCTTCACGACGGTGTTGAACAAGGGCCCGAAGAATGCCGCCGATGCCGCCAAATTTTCCGGCTTTCGTGTGACCGCCGCCTTCGCTCAAGGCAGCAAGGACATCCCGGAGAGCACGAGCCGCGTTCCGGAATACACCGAAAAGCTCAAGGGCATGGGCGTCGAGATCGTCGATTCGATTGAGAAGCTTTGCGCGCAGGTCGACTTCGTGATGCTCGAGTCCAATGACGGCCGCGTGCACCTGGAACAGATCCTGCCGGTTTTCAAAGCCGGCAAGACGGTGTTCATCGATAAGCCCATCGGCGGCTCGCTGGCCGATGTCATTCGCATTCAGGAAGCCGCCAAGAAGGCCGGCGTGGTCTATTTCTGCTCCTCGTCCCTCCGCTTCGCCGCGAGTACTCAGGCGGTCGCCCAAGGCTCCATTGGTAAGGTCAAGACGGCGTACACCACCAGCCCGGCCAGCCTCGAGTCGCATCACCCTGACCTTTATTGGTACGGTGTGCACGGTTGCGAAAGTCTCTACGCTGTCATGGGCACGGGTTGTATTTCCTTGAAGCGCGACAAGTCCTCCGCGGGTATGATCCAAGTCACCGGCAACTGGGGCGACGGCCGCGTCGGCATCTATCGCGAAGCCGATCGCAAAGCCAAGGGCGGTCCTTACGGCGGCAAGGCCATCGGCGAAAAAGGTGAAGCCGCGGTCGGCGCCTTTGATGGTTATGAGGTCTTGCTCGCCGCGGTCTTGCAGATGTTCCGCACGGGCCAAGCCCAAGTTTCTGCCGAGGAGACCCTCGAACTTTATACCTTCATGGAAGCTGCCGACGAAAGTAAACGCCAGGGTGGCGCTGAAGTGAAACTCGCCGACGTCCTCGCTAAAGCTCGCGCGGAAGTCTCCGGAAAATAACAGGTAGGGACGCGATGACATCGCATCCGCCTGCCTTGAGGTAGGGCGGTGATTACCATCACCGCCGTTTGCCTCTGGTAGGGGCGCCACTGCGTGGCGTCCGTGGGCGGACGGATGTTGTAAGCTCGGATGACTTGCCCGGCTCTTTCATGGTCTCGTTGCGAACGGACGCGACGCAGTCGCGCCCCTACCTTAGGATGCATCGGGTAGGGCTGGCCATCCTTGGCCGGTCGCGGCCGAGCAGGGATGCTCGGCCCTACCTTATGCTTCGCAGCCTGCCAGCGTGCCAGCAGGTCCCCCACGCGGTGCCACCGCGTCTGCTTCGCAGCCGTTCACCATGCCAGCAGATCCCCGCGGCGCGATTGCGCCGCTTAAAACGCCCGACGGAGGCTGATCGCGCCGGAGACGTCCGGCGACTCGCCGACACCGGAGGCATGGATCGTGAAGGAGGCCGTGGTCTTGGCGTCCATGAGGTAGTCGAGATCGAAGCCGAAGCGGGCTTGGTCGCGCACGACGGGAGCGCCGGGGGGCGAGAGGTCGAGCGTGCTGGTGATGTCGGTGGCGGTCAGGACGGCTTGGTCCGAGTCGAAGCGACGGATCCACTCGACCGAGAGTCGGCCGCGGAGTTTTTCCGTGAAGCTGCGCGTGGCGGCGACGCCGAGGCGGCCTTCCTTGGCGGTCTGTTCGAGTTCGCCGAAGTTGCCGGCGTAGGAGCCACCGGTCTCGGAGTAAGCGTCGGACTGCGCCTTGCTCAAGGAGCCGGAGAGATAGGCCTTGATCTCGGCGCCCGACGCCTTGGCCAGGACCGCGGTGTCGTAGCGCAGGCGTACGCTCGTGCTCTGGAGGTCGGTCACGCCGTGCGAGTAATCGACGCCGCCGCCGGTCACGTAGCCGCGGTCCATGTTGGCGCGCCAGTCGCCGGCGGACACCAGCACCGAGAAGATGCCGCCGTTGGGGCGAATGAAGTCGACTTCGCCGACGAGATACTGGCCGTAGGTGCTGGCCGAGCCGCCGTTGCCGAGCTTCTGGTCCTGCACGCCGTAGCCGGCGCCGATGCCGATCAGGACGTTGGTCCAAGGTTCGAAGGTCGCGCCCGCTTCGCCGGAGCGCGTGATCAGGTCGCGGGAGCGCGAGCTGCCGGCGATGTCGCCGGTCGCCCAATACGAGCGGCCGCGGCCGAGTTCGGCCAGCGGGCGGTGGTGGGCGCCTTCCATGAAGGTACGGGACAGTTCGAGTCCGGTCGAAAGGGTGGAATGCACGCCGCCGACGGAGCTCAGCCAGTCCTGGACGTCGAGCATCCCGCGGTTGGTATAGATAAACGCGCGGCTCTCGTTGGAGGCGTTGCAGGCTGCCCCCACGACGACCGCGCCATCCGCGGAAACGGCCAGGGCGTAGGATTCATTCCCGCCGAGGGTGCCAAGGTCGGTCATGACTCCGTCCTTCCACCGGAAGGCTCGGACTTTGTTGGAGGCGTTGTAGGCTGCCCCCACGACGACCGCGCCATCCGCGGAAACGGCCAGAGCGGAGGATTCATTCCCGCCGAAGGTGCCGAGATCGGTCATGACTCCGCTGGCCCAGCGGAACGCGCGGTCTTGGTCGGAGGCGTTTTTGGCAAATCCTACGACGACCGCGCCATTCGCGGAAACGGCCTTGGATTCCGAATAGGTTCCGCCGAGGAGGGTGCCGAGATCGGTCATGACTCCGCCGGCCCAGCGAAACGCGTGGCTCTCGTCGGAGGCATTGGAAGCCGACCCGACGACGACAGCGCCATTCGCGGAAACGGCCAGGGCGCAGGATCTATTCCCGCCGAGGGTGCCGAGGTCAGTCATGACTCCGCCGGTCCACCGGAAGGCTCGGCCTTCGTTGTCGGCCTTGTAGGACTGCCCTACGACGACCGCGCCATCCGCGGAAACGGCATTGGCGTCGGAATAATTCCCGCCGAGGGTGCCGAGGTCGGTCATGACTCCGCCGGTCCAGCGGAAGGCGCGGTACTCATTGGAGTCGTTGCTGGCCCTCCCCACGACGACCGCGCCATTTGAGGAAACAGCGTCGGCGTAGGAAATACTCCCACCGAGGGTGCCGAGGTCGGTCATGACTCCGCGGGTCCAGTGGAAGGCGCGCTGTTGGTTGGAGGCGTTGTAGGCATACCCTACGACGACCGCACCATCCGCGGAAACCGCCGAGGGGTAGGAATAATACCCGCCGAGAGTGCCGAGGTCGGTCATGACTCCGCGGGTCCAGCGGAAGGCGCGGTACTCATTGGAGTCGTTTCCGGCCTCCCCTACGACGACCGCGCCATCCGCGGAAACGGCGTGGGCGGAGGAATAATTCCCGCCGCCGGCGCCATGGACGTGGATCGAGGCGCCGGCGGCGGCGAGGAGGAACGAGGCTTTGAGGTGCTTCATGAGGGGTCTAAGAAGTGGAAATGGAATACATGAATACAACCCGATTGGTCAGTTGGGGTTCCTTTCAGGGCGTATTATTAACATTTAAACCATTATTTGGATGATATTGGGCAGGTGGCATGGGTGGGTTGTGGGTTTAAGGTGGCGATGTCAATCACGTCCCTGCCTTTTGGTCCCCGCGGCGCGACTGCGCCGCTTTACTGCTCCGCAAACCCATACTGCTCCAGCATCCGCGCCACGGCCTGCGGGATTGCGGGGCGGATTGCGGTCGGTACGACCTTCTGCGCCTCGACGGTGCAATGCAGGTAGCCGAGCTTGCGCTCGGCGTCGGCGTCGCGGCCCGTCGCCTCGAGCCAGCGCTGGAGCACGGCCGCGGCGCGCGCCCACTCGGGCCAGTCACTCTCAGCGCCATCGGCGGCCTCGACGAGTATACCCAAAGCGCAACCTCCCAGGAATCGTTCGATGGCGGCGGCGTCTTCCGCCCCGACCGCCGCAACGAGTTTCTCGCGTTCAAGCGCTTCCATGGTCAGGTCTTATAACCCAGCACGGGGGCGAGCCACTTCTCCGCCTGCGCGACGCTCCAGCCTTTGCGCTGCGCATAATCTTCGATCTGGTCGCGCCCGAGGGAATCGACGTCGAAGTAAATCGCCTTAGGATGTCCGAAATAAAGTCCGGAAACCGACGCGGCCGGGTTCATCGCGAAAGACTCGGTGAGCGTGCAGCGGGTCGTGCGATCCGCATCAAGTAGACGCCAGATTTCGCTCTTCTCGGTGTGCTCGGGGCACGCCGGATAGCCCGCCGCCGGCCGCCGACCGATATATTTTTCGTCTACTAATTCTTCGACGGTGAAGTTTTCGCCCGGCGCATAACCCCAGATTTTCTGGCGTGCTTCGCGATGCAACCATTCGGCCGCACCTTCCGCAAGGCGGTCCGCTAAGGCTTGAATCAAGATCTGCCGGAAGGGGTCCGTGGCCTTGAACGACGCAGCGTAATCTTCGATCTCCTGCCCGGCGGTGACGACGAACGCGCCAAGGTGGTCGCCCGGACGGTCCGAAATAAAGTCAGCCAAGGACCGCGCTTGGTTCGTGGTCTTGCGCTTCTGCTGGTCGCGGAGGAAATGGAATTTACCCAAGGCCTGACTTTGCGCGGCGTCGGCGAAGACTTGGACGTCGTCGCCCATTCGACGCGCCGGCCAAAGGCCGCAAGCCCCGCGCAGATGCACTTTCTTGCCCGCAATAAGGATATCGAGCTCGCGCCGCGCATCATCAAAAAGTTTGCGCGCCTCGTGGCCGTACTTGGCGGAGTTGAAGATCTTCGGGAAGGTGCCCTTGAGCGACCACGTCACGAAGAACGGCGTCCAGTCGAAGAGCTCCGCCACGGCCGCAGGGTCAATCCGTTCGAAGACGGTGACGCCTGGCTGGCGCGGCGCAGGTTGCGGCGCACCTTCCAAGACGAGCGGCCGCGTTCGCGCTTCCGCCAGCGGGACGATGACCAAGGGCTCCCGGCTATCATAAGCCAGCTTGGTGGCGGCCTGTTCGGTACGCAGGTCGGTGATGAAGCCTTCGCGCTTCGCCGGGTTCAAGAGATCGCTGCAGACGGTGGTCACGAGCGACGCGTCGCCCACATGCACGACGGGTCCGTCGTAGTGCTCGGCCAGTTTGATCGCGGTGTGGTCCCTCGAAGTCGTCGCTCCGCCGATGAGCAAGGGCGTTGTGAAGCCGGCCCGTTTCAATTCTTTCGCCACCACGACCATCTCGTCGAGCGAGGGGGTGATGAGGCCCGAGAGGCCAATGAAATCCGGCTGCATCCGCCGCGCTTCATCCAAAATTTTCTCCGTCGGCGTCATGACGCCAAGGTCGGTGACGGCGTAATTATTGCAGGAAAGCACCACGCCAACGATGTTCTTACCGATGTCGTGGACGTCGCCTTTGACGGTCGCGATTAGGAACTTGCCCTGCGCGCTGCCGCCGACTTTTTCGGCGTTCATGAAGGGCTCGAGGTGCGCGACGGCGGTCTTCATGACGCGCGCCGACTTGACCACTTGGGGGAGGAACATCTTCCCTTCGCCGAAAAGTTTCCCGACGACCCGCATGCCGTCCATCAACGGGCCTTCGATGACGAGCAACGGCCGTCCAAGCTCCACGCGGGCGGCTTCGGTGTCGGCGACGATATGCTGGTCGATACCTTTGACCAAGGCGTGTTCGATGCGCTTCGCGACGGACCCCTGGCGCCATTCGTCTTTTGCCGAGGTGTCCTGCACCGCTTTGTTCTTCGCATAACGCGGAGCGGCGTCGACGAGGCGTTCGGTGGCGTCTTCGCGCCGGCAAAGGACCAGATCTTCGACGAGCTCGCGTAACTCCGGTTCGATGTCGCTGTAGACCGCAAGCATGCCGGCGTTGACGATCGCCATGTCGAGGCCGGCCTTGATCGCGTGGTAAAGGAAGACGGAGTGGATGGCCTCGCGGACCGGATTGTTGCCTTGGAAGGCAAACGAGACGTTCGATAGCCCGCCCGAAGTCCGCACGCCCGGGCAGAGGCGCTTGATCTCCGTCACGGCTTCAATGAAATCTAACGCGTAACGGTTGTGCTCTTTCATGCCCGTCCCGACGGTCAGGATGTTGGCGTCAAAGATGATGTCCTGCGGGTCCACGCCCGCCTGTTCGGTCAGGATGTTGAACGCGCGCCCGCAGATGCGGACTTTATCCGCCAAGCTGGCCGCCTGGCCTTTTTCATCAAACGCCATGACGACCATGGCCGCGCCGTAACGCCGGCAAAGGCGGGCCCGACGGATGAGCTCGGCTTCGCCTTCTTTGAGCGAGATGGAATTGACGATGGCCTTACCCTGGACGCAACGCAGGCCGGCTTCGATGACTTCCCAGTTCGAGGAGTCGATCATCACGGGGACGCGCGCGATGTCCGGTTCGGGCGCGACGAGGTTCAGGAACCGCGTCATCGAGGCCGGGCCATCGAGCAAACCGGCGTCGAAGTTGACATCGATGATGCCCGCGCCGGCTTCCACCTGCTGCTTGGCGATATTCAGCGCGGCTTTGAAATCTCCCGCTTCGATCAGTTCGCGGAATTTCTTGGATCCGGCGACATTGCTACGCTCACCGATGCTGACAAAGGAACTGGCCCCGCCGACGAGGTTGAGTGCTTCGAGTCCGGAAGTGCGCAGGGCTGGCGAGAGCGGGCCGAGCGCACGCGGCGGATATTTTTCCGTCCGGCGCCGGATCGCGGCGATGTGCGGCGGGGTGGTGCCACAGCAACCGCCCAAGATGTTGACCAAGCCGTCGCGGGCAAAGGTTTCCAGGATGGCCGCGGTGTCTTCGGGGCCTTCGGGAAAGCCCGTCGGCGAAAGCGGATTCGGCAAACCGGCATTGGGGTAACACGAGACGAAGATGTCCGCCTTGCGGGAAAGTTCTTCGATGTGCGGGCGCATCTGTTCGCCGCCCAACGCGCAATTCATGCCGATGCTGAGGGGGTCCGCATGCCGGACCGAATTCCAGAATCCTTCGGTGGTCTGGCCGGTGAGCGTGCGGCCCGAGGCGTCGGTGATCGTCCCCGAGATCATCAGCGGCAGGCGGAAGCCCCGCGCTTCAAAGGCTTCGTCGATCGCGAACAGGGCGGCCTTGAGGACGAGGGTGTCGAAGACGGTCTCGCATAGCAGCAAATCCGCGCCGGCATCGATCAAGGCGTCGACTTGCTCGCGGTAGGCGTCGCGCATCTCGACGAAGGTGACGTCCCGTTTGCCCGGGTCGTTGACGTCGCGCGACATGGAGAGCGTCTTATTCGTCGGGCCGATGGCGCCGGCGACAAACGCGTCGCGTCCGGGATTGGCGGCCTTGAACTCCGCGACGGCTTGTTGGGCGACATGGACGGCGGCGGTGTTGAGCTCTTGGATGAGATGCCCCATCTTATAGTCCTCCATCGCGATGGAGGTGCCGTTGAAGGTGTTCGTCTCGAGGATGTCCGCACCGGCGTCCAGGTAGGCGCGGTGGATGTTCTTGATGACGTCAGGCTTGGTGATGACTAAGAGGTCGTTATTCCCTTTGAGTTCGCTGGGATGCGCGCCAAAACGGCTGCCCCGGTAATCGGCTTCCTGCAGCTTGAGCTGCTGGATCATCGTGCCCATGGCGCCGTCGAGGTAGACGATACGCTGCCGCAGCAACGCTTCGAGGCGTTGTCCGGCCGGTGACAAGGGTAGTCGCAAACGTGACATCGCCCTTAACGTGGGGTTTGTTGCCTAAGGGTCAAGGCACAGGGCGACCTCGCGTGTCATCCGCCGGGGATGATATCGGGCTTCTTGCAGCGTTGGAGGTCCTGGGCCCGATAAAGGACGATGCGCTTACCCTCAAATTTCTCGTCATTCCAGAGGAGCGGGCGCAGTTCGTAACTGAAGACCGGGGCGAGGTTCGCCGCTTCGGCTTCCGCGGTCGGATCGCCGCCCTGCCAATAAAGGATGCCATTGGGCAACGAGTGCTTCTGGCCTTTGGCTAAAAGCTGACGGGTGTTGTAGACGAAGGTCCGCAAGTCCGCCACGGCCCGGCCGGTGACAAAGTCGTGCTCGTGGTTCATCGTCTCGGCCCGCGCGTTCTTCACGTCGACGTTCTTTAGCTCCAGGCGCGTCGCGATGTCTTGGACGACGGTGATCTTCTTGCCGACCGAATCGACCAGGGTGAAGCGCGCCTTAGGATAAAGCACGGCCAAGATGAGTCCGGGAAAACCGCCGCCCGTGCCGACGTCCATGACGCGGCAACCGTCCATGAGCTTGAGGAATTTGATCGCCGCGATGCTCGGGGCGTAGTGGTGCCGCTCGAGGTTTTCGATGTCCTTGCGCGAGACGAGGTTGATCTTCTCGTTCCATTCGCGGTGGAGTGCGGCCATGGCGGTCAGCTGCGCCCATTGGGCTTCGGTGACTTCGGGAAAGAGCGGAACAAGGGCCTGCATAGTATTTTTTCAGCGTGCGGTTTGCGGGGGTCGAAGCAAGGATGCTTCGCCGTTTCATGGCCGCCGGACTGGTGCCAAGGCCTCGCGGAGCTGCCCGATCTGCTCCAGTCGCGTCTGGACGATCGTCCGCTCGGCTTCCTTGCTCGCAAGGTGGATGCGGGCGTTCCAACGCATATACTCTTTCGTCACGTGCAGGCGGGCCTTATCCAAATCCCATTCGCGGCGGACGCCGAGTTCGCTGGCGAGGGCCAGGAGCGCAGGGGGAAATTCCAACATGACGTCGCCCGCCACCCGCGGCGAACGTTTCCGGCCCTTGGGCTTCTCGCTTTTCTGCCCGCGTTTGAGGTGCCTCGCGTAATGCGCGAATTGCCCGACGGTCATGCCCAGGTTCGTTTCGTCCAACTCGACGGTGGTCTTGAATTCTTGGCCGACGGCCCGGGCGAATTCCACGCGGTCGACTTGGGCGAGGAGTTCGCCCAACGCGCGGGAAGCAGGGATCTTGCGCGGTGGCGTGCCGGTCATCTTGCCGATCACCCAGGCGATACGCTCCACGTCCGAAGAACCTTCGCGACTCGCGCTCACTTGCTCGGCTTTCTTCGCCCGCGCCGGACGTTTCTTCGGCTTATTTTTCGCTGGGCGTCGCACCCAGAACACCCAAGCCGCGCCGCCCAGAATGCAGGCGCCGAAGACGGCCAGGAGGATGACGATCGGGGAGGGCACTTAACCTAGTTGGATGCGGGCCACGTTGAGCGAACCTCGGCCGGCGCCTTCGTCGCGCAGCTCGATGACCAATGGCTGGCCAGTCCCCAGGTCGCGGAACTCCGCCCGCATGATGCCGTTCAAGTCGTAGGCGAAGGTGACTTCGATGGCTTGGTCCGCCGGCCGTCCGGGCGGCAAGGGCATTTCGACTTCGGCGATCCGCAAGACCATCGTCGGATCTGATTCCGGTATCGCCGATTGGGTGACTTCGCAGGTGAGGATGCGCTGGTCTTCTTCGACGGTATAGTAGGTGCGCGTCCGGGAGACGGGAAGTTTTTCGCCCTTGGCGATGATGACGCTGTTTTCCAGCAAACCGTCTTCGTCGACCGACAGGGTGCCGTAATAATGCGGGGCGATGTCTTGGAAGCTGATTTCCGCCGCGCGTTTCCGCTGCGCGGGCGAGAGTAGGGCAGGGTCCGCCTTGTGGGCCGCATAAAGCGCGGCGCCCAAAGCCACCGCGGTATCAGGGTCGCGCAAAATCGGTTCTTGGCCGAACACCCGCGCCACCGCCGCCCGTACCGCCGGCACGCGACACGTACCGCCCGCCAGGAAAACCGCGGCGATGGCTTGGCGGTCGACGCCGGTGCGCAACATCACGCCTTCGCACGCCATTTCGGCTTGGGCGACGAGCCCGACAATCGCTTCTTCGAATTCGGCCCGCGTGACGTTGATTGCGACGCGTCCATGCTTCGCCGAACGCAACGGCAAGCGCACGGCTTCGCGGCTCGAGAGTCGATGCTTGAGTTCTTCGGCATCCGCTTTCGAAAATTCACAATCGCCCGCTTTCAATTCCTCGCCGGTCGCCGTCCGGAAATGCCGCCTGACGATCTCATGCAGCTTGGCGTCGAAATCCTTCCCGCCCAGACGTTGGACGCCTTCGGTGAACACGACTTCCACCGCCATGCCCTTGGCCCGGATCAGCGAGACGTCGAACGTGCCGCCGCCGAAATCGAAGACGGCGTAAAGCCCATTGAGCGGCTTCTTGCCGCCGCGGGCGCAGGCGAGCGCCGCCGCCGTCGGCTCGTTGATGATGTGCACGTTCGCGAAACCCGCGCGACGGGCGGCTTCGAGTGTGGCCTCGCGGGCCGAGTTCGTGAAATTCGCCGGGATGGTGATCACCGCCAGGTCCACGGGACCGTAACCTTGTTCGGCATGTTCGCGGACTTTACGGAGGACAAGTGCCGAGAGGTCCAGCGGCGTGACGCGTTTGCTGAAGACCGGATGCGAGACGCCCGTGCCCATATCGCGTTTGAATTCCAGGAAGACGTGTTCGGCGTCTTCGGACATCGCTTTGGCTTCGCGGCCGACGACGACGTGGGTCGCGGTCTCGAACGCCACGGCCGTCTGCGTGATCGCCTCGCCTTCCCAGTCGCGGATGATTTCGGGCGTGCCGGCGTCGTCGATGCGGGCCACGATGGTCGTCGTCGTGCCGAGGTCGATGCCGAGGAGGTGCGCCATGCTTCGCCTTTATTTATGGGCGCAGGAACGGAACTTGGAAAGCGTGAATGCCGGCGGAGTGGCGCGGGTCTCTGGCGGGGCCGCACTTTGCTGTTTCCTTCCGTCGGGAGTTCTCCAAACCTACCCGCCTCATGTTTCACCACATCGTCTTCTTCTACCTTAAAAAAGATATCACCGCCGCCCAGCGGGCGGAGTTCGAAACCAAGCTCCGCGGCCTCCTCGCCATCAAGAGCATCCATAGCGGTTATGTCGGCATCCCGAGCACCCATGCCGTGCGCCCGATCATCGACACCTCGTATGATTTCGCCGAGTTCTTCGTCTTCAAGAGCCACGCGGACCACGACGCCTATCAGATCGACCCGATCCACCAGGCCTTCATCAACGACTGCAAAGCGTATTGGGATTCCGTCAAAATCTACGACTTCGAATAAACCGTCCCCAGTCTCCCTTCAACAGGCGCCGCCCCCGGCGCCTTTTTTGCGCCATCTTAGGTTCAGCCACCTGTATCGAGGTAGGGACAGCACCGCGTGCTGCCCTCGTTGCCTCGGGTAGGGACGGCTCTCCGAGCCGTCCGTTCGCGGACAGACGCGCGTATCACGATCATCCCGACGGCGGGCTCGGAGAGCCACGCCCTACCCAATGCCCGCAGCAAACATCCCGGTCTCCGGTTCCCCTTTGAGCTCGGTCTTTGCTCCGTGCCCACTTGCCCACCCGCCACCCGAAACGATTGCCTCCACTTTTGCACCTTTGCACCTTTGCACGCGGCTCCGCCGCATTTGCACCTTCGGCCACCTCTGCCTTGCCCCCTTGCCCCCGTGTCACCTTGCCCCCTCGCGGCGCTTACGCCGCGTCCCCCTCGCGGCGCTTACGCCGCGCCCCCCTTATCCTTTTAAGCCTTGGCTAAGCACGGGTGATTCACCAAGGTATGTGAGGACTGGGATTTCTCGGTCGGAAAGGCGGCCGACGTTTAGACGTCGCCGCCTTTTTTGTTTTCAATC
>JAPLTU010000030.1 GCA_026397965.1 Verrucomicrobiota bacterium
CTCTACGTGGGCAAAGTCACCCAATTCCAAAGCCTTTACGGCGAACTCAGCATCGTGCTCGTGCTGATGTTTGGCTCTTACCTGACTTGGTTGTTCATCTTGATTGGCGGACAAGTAGCCTACGCTTTCCAAAATCGGCGCGCGCTGGCCCGGCACAAAGCCTGGGAAGGTTTAAGCCATCGGGCTCGTCGCACGCTCGCTTTCGTCTGCGCGGCGGAAACGCTCCGACGTTATAGCGCCGGACGCCCAGGACCGACGGCCGACGATATCGCCGACACCGCCAAGGTGCCAGCGACGGTAGCCGAGGGATGCTTACAGATGCTGCGGGACGCCAACTTGCTGGCAGCTGAAAGCCGGACCGGCGGACACAAGCCCGCCCGCCCTTTGGAAAAAATGACCGTGGGCGAACTCTGGGCGCTCGTCGATCGGCATACCAGTAGCAGCAGCGGCGAGCCTGACCTGACCTCAGATCCGGCGGCACGCGAACTCGGTGCGATTGAGATCAATCTGATGCAAAGCGCCGACTCGAAGATGGGCCTCGGGGAACTCGCTGCCCGCACTTAATTCCTGTATGGTCAACAAGGGTAATCCGCTGGGAATAAGAGGATTATTTACCCTGAAATACCGCCCTACCCTGGATACACATCTTTACGCCAGCGCACTCCGCTTTACTTTCGCCTTCGGCCTTTTCTTCATTTCGCTCGATCTCTCTTGCTCTGCTGCCTCGACGCTCACGGTGGATGTGGCGGGTCATGCAGAATTCAGTTCCATCAACGCGGCCATCGCGAAGGCCGGTGCTGGCGATACCCTCTTGGTAAAACCTGGCATCTATCGCGAAAGCGTGAAGCCCAAATCGCACCTACGCATCCTTTCGGAGCTGGGCCCGGTACGGACCAGTATCTTCGTCGAACATGGCGGACGCGGGTTATTGATCGATCACGTGGATGATGTGACCATCGAAGGATTCGACATCCATTCCGTACTTGGAGTCGGCAAGCCCGGAGACGGATTGGTGAACATCACGAACAGCACCGACATCACCGTGCGCGACTGTTACATCCACGATGCGCCGAATGATTCGGACTGCGTGAAGGTCTCCGACACACGTCGACTCCTGCTGGAGCGTTGCTGCATCTGGAATCCCGCCAGCCGTGATCAGAGCACGAAAGCCTTCCAGGAAGGCATGGATACCCGAGTGCGGGACTTTGAGATCATCGTGCGCGGTTGCTGGTTCTTCCAGCAGGACAAGATTGGCGACACGCTCATTTACTGCAAAGGCGGCTGTTTTGATATCCTTTGGGAGGATAATATTTTCGGCCCCTCCGCGGGCGAGGGCCATGCGAACGTGCCCGTCCAGTCCGGCCATCAAAACGCGGGCGAGTGGCGCGATTACGTGCCGCCTTATCCTTCGGGACGATTCGTGGTACGGAATAACCTTTTCGTCGGACTTAAGGGCGAAGCCGCCTTCGGCTTCCAGGGGCCGGATACCTCGTTGCTTTATAACAACGTCTTCTACCGCAACGAAACCAAGCCATCCTTGATCACCGTCACCGATAACCCCGGCGCCAAAGGCGGCCCGGCGCTTAATCTTTTCTGCTTCAATAACATCTTCGCCGCCAACGGAACCCAACCCATTTATCGCCAGCGTAACGCAGCGGCTTCCCTTAAAAACCTAAAGTGCGGCCACAATCTTTACAGCCAGATTGGCAATGGAGGCGACATGAACGTCGAAGCCGAAACCGGTGCGATAACAAACCAAGATCCTGGCTTCGTCGCGCCTTCGGTCCCAGTTTTCGATTTCAACAAAGGCACGCAACAGATCCGCCAAGCACGCGCCGGCTTCCAGACCGCACCGTCCTCGCCTGCGCGTGGTGCCGGCATCGATCCGGGGCACTTCGTCGGCTCGCTTCACCCCGATGCGATTCCCGACATGCGCAACGGCCTCGGAGCCTCGTCGAAGTCGATTCGCTGGGACGCGGGGTTGCGTGAGTTCACGGCCGCTGGGCAGCAGCCCAAGTCAGAACGCTAAGTTGATGCGAAAGAAATGCCGGTAAGGCCATCTTGTGCGTCACGTAAAGAGGGGCACACGAGGGGAAGCGAAGCTGGCAGCTTGCGACGCCCCAAAGAGACGCACGCGCCCTACCGACGCCGGACAGACTTTATCAGTAAGTCCGGCGCGTGGGCTGGGCAGCAAGGCCCGTAAATGAGGGGACCCCGGCCACCTTGCGGTGACCGGGGTCCGTAAACCTGGCGACGACCTACTCTCGCACACCAGCGGGGGTGCACTACCATCAGCGGCTACATGCTTAACTATCGTGTTCGGGAAGGGAACGAGTGTTTCCATGTGCCCATGATCACCAGAATGTGTCCTCGGGTAGCTCTCTGATGGGTGATCATGAGATGGTTTTCGCCAGGGGCGAGCTACCGTCATAGGGAAAGATAAACAGTTTGCGCATATTAAAACTACTAAAACGTAATGCTATCGGCCTAGACGTCCTTGAGACGGCTAAGAAGCCAATTGCAGATCAATCGAACATTAGTATCGCTAAACTCAACGTATCGCTACGCTTACATCTGCGACCTATCAACCAGGTGGTCTACCTGGGTTCTATAGGGAGATCTTATCTTGGGAAAGGCTTGGCGCTTAGATGCTTTCAGCGCTTATCCGTTCCATGCTTAGCTACCCGGCGGTGCCACGGACGTGACAACCGGAACAC
>JAPLTU010000067.1 GCA_026397965.1 Verrucomicrobiota bacterium
GAAAGTCATCGCCCGCGTCGCCGCCCTGCACGAGTTCAACCCGATGCTCGGTCACCGCGGTTGCCGCCTCGGCATCGCTTACCCGGAAATCACCGAGACCCAGGCTCGCGCCATCTTCGAAGCCGCCGCTGCGGTCCAGAAGAAGGGTATCAAGGTGAAGCCCGAAGTCATGGTGCCCCTCGTCGGCTTCAAGCGTGAGCTCGACCTCCAGGTCGAAGTCATCCACCGCGTCGCCGCCGAAGTGCAGAAGGAACAGAAGGTCAAGATCGCCTACTCCGTGGGCACGATGATCGAAGTCCCTCGCGGCGCCCTCACCGCTGACGAAATCGCGCACACCGCCGAATTCTTCAGCTTCGGTACGAACGACCTCACCCAGACCGCGCTCGGCGTTTCCCGTGACGACATGGGTAACTTCCTCAACGCCTACACCGAGAACGAGATTTTCAAGAAGAACCCGTTCGCCACGCTCGACCAGACCGGCGTCGGCCAGCTCATCCAGATGGCCATCGAGAAAGGTCGCAAGACCCGCCCCGACATCAAGCTCGGCATCTGCGGTGAACACGGCGGTGAACCTGAGTCCGTTAAGTTCTGCCACCGCGTGGGGCTGAACTACGTCTCCTGCTCGCCTTACCGCGTGCCGGTCGCCCGCCTCGCCGCGGCTCAGGCCGCGATCGAGGAGAAGCGCGCCGCCAAGAAGAGCAAGTAAGCCCGAGTAAGGCGAACGACCAAGGGCGTACCTTTACCGGTACGCCCTTTCTGTTTTCATAAAATCAGGAGCGAATCTGCTTCGGCGGCAGCGAAACGAACGACCCAACAACTATTTCATCCAACCGAGAAAACCAAGAATCAAGATGACGAAAACAAAGATGACCGTGGCGATTTTCCAACCCTTGGGCCCAGCCCTCTTGGCAGCCTTCCGAACCTTCAACTTATTATGACGACCCCGAGAGGATACGCGCTGGACGCTCACTTCGGGATAATCTTGCCCGGAGATTTCCTTCACCGAACCGTAGACCAGGCCGAGCTTGATTAATTCTGCGTAAGCGTGGGCCTTGCGACTCGGCAGCAGACGATCAAATCCGTTGCACTCCCGACCCACAACGAGTCGTTCTAAGGCCAACGCGGCATCAGGTGTAAGGGAAACGGGGGGGGGCATGTACTGCGAGGATTTAATTATTTGTTTACTCAAAAGTTTCACAATCAAAAAAGTCCACCTGTTAAGCTCTTGCGAGCAAAGAGTTAATAGTGAGGATAGGTAATATATATTTCTGGAAACTTTCCCGACATGCCTCACCTAAATCCCACGCCAGACCTACCCGTCGCGCTGACGATTGCCGGATCGGATAGCGGGGCCGGCGCGGGCATCCAGGCTGATCTGCTAACTTTTTCGGCGCACGGGGTTTTCGGGACGACCGCCATCACCTGCCTCACCGCTCAAAACCCTTCCGGCGTATCCGGAGTGCAAGCCACCCCGGCGGCCTTCGTCACGGAGCAGTGCTTCCAAATTTACAAATATTTTAAACCCAAGGCTTTAAAGACCGGGATGCTTTTGGACGTAGAAATTGTCGCCGCGGTCGCCGACTTTATCCGGGAGGCTAAAATCCCGAGCGTCGTCGACCCAGTCATGGTCGCCACCAGTGGCGCCACGCTGCTCTCTCCCGATGCGATTTCTGCGATGAAATCGAGGCTGCTTCCCCTGGCTACCTTGGTGACCCCTAATCTGGATGAAGCCTCTATTTTACTGGGAGAAAAGGCTCTGGGCGGCCAACGTTGCGAAATCGAAGCGGTTGCTTTGGCCGCAAAATATAAAGTGCCCTTTCTACTTAAAGGCGGCCACGCCAGCGGCGATCAACTCATCGATGTCTTGGCTTGGCCCAACGGAGAGACTGTCGTTTTAACCGCTCAACGAGCCCAAGGCGTCGACACCCATGGAAGCGGGTGCACCCTTTCGGCCGCCATCACGGCGCAGCTTGCCCTTGGGCAGCCGCTCAAGGAGGCGGTCATCTTAGCCCACGCCTATTTACAGCAAGCCATCCATAACCCCCTCCGGGTGGCGGGCCTGAATTGTATTAGGCATCTCTGATTTCCCCTTAGAAAGAGGGTTTTAGGGTATTTGTTGCCAAGCCTATCCCATTTGGCCGCCCCGGACGGTAATTCGGTAGGTTATTCACACTTGCCCCCGTTGAGTGCAGTCCTTTTCTAACCCATTCCCTGCAGGCACACCCTGCCCCCTAAGACCATGCCTAAAAAGAACGCCGCCAAGCCATCCACCCCTAAGGCCAGCCCAGCCGTCTCCGCCTCGAGCGGCGTCAAGATGCGCGGCTGTGATGTCATGGTCCGTTGCCTCGAGAACCTCGGCGTCGACACGATTTTCGCCTACCCAGGTGGTGCCTCGATGGAGCTCCACCATGGCCTCGTCCGTTCCAAGAAAATCCGGACGATTCTACCGCGCCACGAACAGGGCGGAGCCTTCATGGCCCACGGCTACGCACGTTCGACCGGCAAGCCGGGCGTCTGCATGGCGACCTCTGGCCCTGGCGCCACGAATCTCGTTACCGCGATTGCCGATGCGCACATGGACAGCATCCCGCTGATCTGCATCACCGGCCAAGTTTACCAACAATTTATCGGGCGCGCCGCTTTCCAGGAAACCGACTTCTACGGCATGACGCTGCCGATTGTGAAGCACTCCTTCCTCGTCCTCGATTACAACGAGTTGCCGAGCATCATGTACAAGGCCTTCAAGATCGCCACTACCGGCCGTCCCGGTCCCGTGGTGATTGATATCCCGAAGGACATCCAGCAACACGAGTGGGTCCCAGTCTTCCCTAAGAATCCCGACGACGTTTCCATCCCCGGCCTGCCGACGCCTCCGAAGTGCGCTGACAGCGAACTCGAGCAGGTCCTGCGCCTCATCGAGAAGTCTAAGCAGCCTGCGCTCTACATCGGCGGCGGCATCCTTTCCGGCGAAGCCCATAAAGAGCTGCGCGCCTTCGCCGAAGCCACCGGTATCCCCGTCGCTTCGACGCTGATGGGCCTCGGTGCCTTCCCCTGCGACCACCCGCTGTCCCTTTACTGGTACGGCATGCACGGCACTGTCGCCGGCAACTGGGCCGTGTGTAAGAGTGACCTGCTCATCACCATGGGTGCGCGCTTCGATGACCGTATCACCGGTGCCATCGAGAAGTTCGCCCCCGACGCTACGATCGTCCACATCGACATCGACCGCTCCGAGCACCAGAAGAACAAGTTTGCGCACTACCCAATCCACTCGGACATCAAGCACGCGCTCGGCCGCATGGTCACGCTGGCCAAGAAGGGTTTCAAGAAGCCTGACCTGAAGAAGTGGTACGAGACCATCAACGGCTGGAAGAAAGAGCACCCGTATCCGTTTAGCTACGAGCGCAAGACGAAGCACATCCTCCCCCAGGAAGCCATCGAAGTCCTCTTTGAAGAGACCAAGGGTAAAGCCATCATTTCCACCGGCGTCGGCCAACACCAGATGTGGGCCCCGCAGTATTACCGCTTCAACGAACCCCGCCGCTTCATCAGCTCGCTCGGCGCCGGCACGATGGGCTTCGGTCTTCCGGCCGCCATCGGCGCCAAGGTCGCCAATCCAGACGTCCAGGTCATCGACATCGACGGCGACGGCTCGTTCCTGATGAATATCCAGGAACTCGCGTGCATGAAGATCGAAAAGATCAACGCCAAGATTCTCATCCTCAACAACCAGCACCTCGGCATGGTCGTGCAGTGGGAAGACCGCTTCTACTCCGGCACCCGCGGCCACACGATCCTCGGTGATGCCAAGAATATCGGCAGCCCGGACAACCCTGGCGGCCTCTACCCTGATTTCGTTAAAATCGCTAACGGCTTCGGTATCAATGCCCGTCAAGTCATGAAGCGCGAAGACCTCCGCGCTGCTATGCGCGAAATGCTTGATCACGACGGACCTTACCTCCTCGACGTCATCGTGCCCTACACCGAGCACGTGTTACCCTTCATCCCGCAGAAGAAGTCGGCGATGGAGATTTTGACGAAATAATCCCGCAGGGATTATTTCGAGGGGGCACGTGGGCAAGGTGACACGTGGACAAGGGGGTTAATGAACAGGGGCGCGTAAGCGCCCTTGTTGCTTTGGGCATAAAACCAAACTCAAAGGGAGACCGGAAACCGAATGGTTTAGTTCGTTCCAGGTAGCGGGTGGCAGCATTGCATCGGGTAGGGATGCGATGACATCGCAGCCGCATATTCATACAAAGGTGACGGGTGACGGCCACCAGGGCATCAGCCATTCGGGGGACGGTATTTCAGCCATCGGCCATCGGGAGACGGGTAGGGTCGGGACAGCGTCACGACATAGTTGTATCGAGGTAGGGCTGGCCATCCTTGGCCGGCCGCGGTTGAGCGAGGGCGCTCAACCCTACCTCAAGACAGAGGCAATAAAATCAAGGGGAAACCGGAAACCGGATGATGTGCTGGGGTGCTATATCCCAAGCTAACATTCCGGTTTCCGGTTCCCCTTTGCTTGATCTTCTTGTCCACGTGTCCCCTTGCCCACGTGTCCCCTCGTCGCGGCTAAGCCGCGACGCTCAGAGTCCCGCCAACCAGCGTTCGGCTTCGATGGCGGCGCGGCAACCCATGCCCGCGGCGGTAATGGCTTGGCGATAGACGTGATCCGAGCAATCGCCCGCAACAAAAACCCCGGGAATATTGGTGCTGACGGTGTTGGCTCCGGCGACGAAATAACCGCCGGCGTCGACCTCGAGGGACGGCGTGAAGGCTTGGGAATTAGGGACGTGGCCAATGGCGACGAAAACACATTTCACGCCCAGGGCGCGGACGGCACCGGACTTCTCGACTACTTCCAGCGTGTGGACCTTGCCGTCGGCGCCACCGAGGATTTGTTTCGGCGTGACGTTAAGGACGAGCTCAATCTTCGCGTGGTTCTTGACGCGCTGGATCATGATCTCAGAAGCGCGGAAGGTGTCGCGACGGTGCGCGAGGTAGACCTTGGAAGCGAAACGGGTGAGGAAGAGGGCTTCTTCGCAGGCCGAATCACCGCCCCCGACGACGGCTACGGGGACATCGCGGTAGAACGCCCCGTCGCAAGTCGCACAAGTCGTGACGCCGTTGCCGCCGTAGTATTCCTGTTCACCAGGGATACCCAAGAAACGCGGCGAGGCGCCGGTGGCGATGATCACGGCCTTGGCCTCATAGGTGGCTTCGCCGCCCTTGAGCTTCTTGATCGGGCCGGAGAAGTCGACGGAGTCGATGCGGTCCCAGGCGAACTTCGCGCCGAAGCGTTCGGCCTGGCCCTTCATATTCGTAATAAGTTCATTGCCGTCGACGCCGTGGATGAAGCCAGGGAAGTTCTCGACCTCGGAGGTCGTGGTCAATTGACCGCCCGGCTGACCGCCTTCGAGCACCAGCGGGGTGAGGCCAGCTCGAGCGGCGTAGATCGCGGCGGTAAGGCCGGCACAGCCGGTACCAAGGATAAGGACGTTTTCAGCCATAGGGGATACCCATCTTGAGGGCTGTAAGCCAACGGCAAGGCGGAAAACCAACCTTTAACAACCTTAGTCAAGGCTTGCCCCGGGGGGTGGGGTCGGGGTTTGCTACCTTTCGCGCCCGGACCCATGTTTCTCAGTATCCTCAAGCTCTTCTCTGGTAATCACAATCGGAAGTTCCTCCGTAAGTGCGAACCCATCGTAAAGCAGATTAATGCTCACGAGGCAGCTTACCAGAAGCTGACCGACGACCAACTCCGTGGCAAAACCGCCGAACTTCGTGGTCGGCACGAAAAAGGCGAATCGCTCGACAGTCTCCTACCTGAAGCCTTTGCGGTCGTCAAAAATGCGGCTCGTCGCCTTTGCGGCACTTCCTGCCTGGTCTGCGACCATGAGCTGACCTGGCAGATGGTCCACTTCGACGCTCAGCTGCTCGGAGGCATGGCCCTGCACCAAAATAAAATCGCCGAAATGGCTACCGGCGAAGGCAAGACCCTGGTCGCCACCCTGCCCCTTTACCTCAACGCCCTCACGGGACGAAACTGCCAACTCGTTACCGTCAACGACTACCTGGCGCGACGCGACTCCGAATGGATGGGTCACCTCTACCGCTGGCTCGGCCTCACGGTCGGGTGCATTCAAAACCAGATGGCCAACGACGAGCGCAAATTGGCGTATGGCTGCGACATCACCTACGGCACGGCTTCCGAATTCGGCTTCGATTACCTGCGCGATAACGGCATGGCGCTCTCGTCTGACGAACAAGTCCAGCGCTCGCACTACTACTGCATCGTCGATGAAATCGACTCCATCCTCATCGACGAAGCGCGGACTCCTCTGATTATTTCCGGACCGGTTGCCGAAGAAAGTGAGCCCGCCTTCCCGCGCCTCCGTCAATCCATCCAAGGCCTGGTCGAGCTTCAGATTCGCTTGGTCACGCGCGTGATCACCGAGGCCCGCGACGAACTGGACAAAGTCGCCGATGATAAAGAGCCCTCGCCAGAGGCCCTGGACAAACTTTGGATGGCCTCGAACGGCATGCCGCGTAACCGTCTCTTCCTGCGTCTCATGGAGAATGGCCGCTGGCGCAAACTGCTCGAGCGGCACGAGGGCGTGCTCGCCAGCGAAATGGAAAAAGATCGGCGCTACCACCTTAAGGAGCGCCTCTATTTCGCCGTCAGCGAACGGAACCACGAATCCGACCTCACGCAACTCGGCCGCGATACCCTTCGCCCCGGCGAACCGGATGCCTTCGTATTACCCGACCTACCTACCCGTTACGTCGAACTCGACCGCGATGAAAGCCTTACGCCTGAAAGCCGGGCGGCCCTGCGCGAAGAAGCCGAAAAAGCTTACGCCCGGGTCTCCGAAGACATTCACGCCATCGGCCAATTGCTGAAGGCCTACTCGCTCTACGAACGCGATAAACAATACGTCGTCCACGAAGGTAAGGTGAAGATCGTCGACGAAAATACGGGACGCATCATGGAAGGACGACGCTGGTCGGACGGGTTACACCAAGCCGTTGAAGCCAAAGAAGGCGTCCCCTTGGAGAAAGAGAATAAGACCTACGCGACCGTCACGATTCAAAATTATTTCCGGATGTACCAGAAGCTGGCCGGCATGACGGGGACAGCGGAAACGGAAGCCTCGGAATTCAATGATATCTACCGGCTGTCGGTGGTCACCCTCCCGACCCACCGCCCCTGCATCCGGACCGACGATAACGACATCATTTTTAAAACCCGCCGCGAAAAATATCAGTTCGCGATCAAGGAAATCGGCGAGGCCCATAAACGCGGTCAACCCGTCTTGGTCGGCACCGCCTCGGTCGAAGCTTCCGAAACCTTGGGCCGCATGCTCGGCATAGCCAAAATCCCCCACAAGATTCTCAACGCCAAACACCACGAGCAAGAGGCCGATATCATCACGCTGGCGGGGCAGAACGGCGCCGTCACCATCGCCACCAACATGGCCGGCCGCGGCACGGACATCCGCCTCGGCGAAGGCGTGCGTGAATTGGGCGGACTTTACGTCCTCGGCACCGAACGCCATGAATCCCGTCGCGTCGACCGCCAGTTACGCGGCCGCTGCTCGCGGCAAGGCGATCCTGGAGGCTCACGCTTCCTGGTCTCACTCGAAGATGACCTGATGCGTTTGTTCTCCAACCAAGGCATCATCTCCTCGTTGCTCGAAAAATCTTTCAAAGAGGGCGAACCGTTGGAACACCCCCTGATGAACCATTCCATCGGTACCGCTCAGAAGCGGGTCGAGGGCCAGAATTATTCGATGCGCAAACGCCTGCTGCAGTACGATGATGTGCTTAATCAGCAGCGCCAAATCATCTACGCTCTGCGCAATCGAACTCTAAAAACCGAAGACACGCGCGAAACCGTCCTCGATATCATCACCGAGGAAATCGAAGATCGCCTCGCCACCGCCTTCCCCGACCCCCACAGCCCGGCGGAAGCCCGTGGCACCGAAGCCTTCGTCTATTGGTTCATCACCGCTTTCCATATGCGGATCGACGCCCATGAGATCGAAAGCCGCACGCCCGCTCAAGCGCTCGAGTTCGCCCTCGCCAAAGTGCGCAACCTGCAAGTCGGCCGGGAGGAACATGAATCCAAGGAAATGCTTCAATACCTCGAGCGCAGCATCTTGCTTCGCGGCATCGATCGTAATTGGCAAAACCACCTGACGGAAATGGAAGACCTCCGCCGCGGTGTCGGTCTCCGGAGTTACGCGCAAAAAGATCCGCTGAACGAATATAAGACCGAAGCCTTCAAGGCCTTCGAACGCCTGATGCGTCAACTGCGCAACGACGTCTGCTCGGGTCTCTTCCGGACGGGCTCTTCCATGGAAGCGCTGGAAGCCCTGATGCGCCGCGCCCAAGGCTTGACCAAGGCGACCGGCCCCGCGGAGCCTGGTACCGAATCCGAAACGGTCACTGCGGCCGCCAAGGCCCCGATCAAACACGAACCTTTCCGCCGCGCGACCGTCAAGATTGGCCGCAACGCTATCGTGCGAATCAAAAAAGGCCCGGAAACCCAGGAGATCAAGTGGAAGAAAGCCGAAGCACTCGTCCGGGATGAAGGTTGGGAATACGTCGAAACGATTTCCGAATGACCGAAGCCGCGGCGATGAGCATGCGTTCCAGTTCCCGACTTGCTTGGGGCGGAACGTCGCTCACCGCCTTGCTGCTTTTCTTTTCCTTCGGTCCCGTTGGGCACCCGTTCATCGCTTTCATTGCGCTGGTGCCCGCCGCTATTGCGGCCGCCCAACTCCCGGATTTGAAAACTTGGCGGCGCGCCTCTTTCGCAACGAGCTGGGTACTGTGGATCAGTTTATTAATTTGGTTGCGGCACGTTTACCCCCCGCTCGGTTGGTTAGGCCTGATCTTGCTCACGGCCTACTGCGCCCTGTATCCGTTTGTCTGGCTGCTGGCCCTGCGATGGATATTTCCCGCCTGCAATAACGCCGGCCTTCCGGCCCGGCTGCTCGCGATGCTTGGGCTGGCCGGTGCCTGGGGCCTGCTCGAATGGCTCCGCGCGACCGCGTTGACCGGCTTTGGTTGGCTGCCGCTGGCCGCCAGCCAGACCGATAATCCCGTCATGCTCAGCCTCTGCGCTTGGGCGGGTCCCTATGGTCTCTCGATTGTTTTGGTATTATTTAATCTGGGCTTAGCCCGCTGGATCGTTCGTCTCATCGGATTCTATCAGGCCGACGCCAAACTCGTGCCCTTAGGTCCGCTCGGCTGGCTTAATCGTATCACCCCGGAACTTTATCTCGGTCTCGTTCCGATCGGGCTTTCTTTCTTAGCCCTCCTCGACCGCAATAGCCGCACCGCTCACGAAGCCCACGAATTCGTCACCGCGGCGGTCGTGCAAACCGATTTTGATCCTCATGGAAAATGGGATAGCGCCCGCCTTCAGGAACATATCGAAGTGATCGGCCGTCTGACCCTCGACGTCGCCGCATCCCAAAAAGCCGACTTTATCCTCTGGCCTGAAGCCGCGCTCCCGCTCTCGCTGGAAAGCGAACCTTACGTCGCGCGTTTAAGCAGCTTGGCCAAAGCCGCACACACCCCGCTCGTCATCGGCGCCATCGACCGCCGAGGTAACGGCTACGGTAATGGTGTCGCCATCATCACCGAAGAAGGCGTGCAGAAACCGACCTACGCCAAGCGACACCTCGTGCCCTTTGGCGAGTACGTGCCGTTTGCCGACTTCATTCCCTTGCGAAAAGTAGTACCGATTAATGAAGACTGTATCGCCGGCCAAGACGTCGCTTTGTTGCCCCTTACTTCCCGTCGTGGGTTCACGTTCTCCGCGGGCGCGCTGGTCTGCTATGAGGACGTATTCCCCGAACTGGCCCGCGAACACGCGCAGGCCGGAGCCGACCTACTAATCGTCGTGACCAACGATGCTTGGTACGGACGCGAAGCCGGGGCCTACCAGCATGCGGCCCATTCAATTCTGCTCGCCGCCGCCACCGGGCTGCCGGTCGTCCGTTGCGGGAATGCGGGTTGGAGTGGCTCAATCGACGGGCTTGGACGCGCTTTCCCTGTCACGAACAAGGGCTCGATTTACTTCCAAGGCAGCCAACTGATTAGCCCCGTTGCCATCGCCAAAGGTCCACACGAGATGACGTTCTGGGTGCGCTACGGAGATTGGGCCATCAGCTTAGGGGGGATTTGTTTCGGCCTAACTTACGGGTGGCGCCGTCGGCGCGGGGCTTCCGTCGCCGCCTAAGGGCAGGAAACATCAAGTCCTTGTCGACCTTACCTTAAAAACTCCTAAGGTGAGTTATCCCGACAAGTTTCTCTCTGATGAAATTATTCCTATTCAGTTTTGTCTTTGGCCTTACGGCCATCCTTTCAGCACAGGAAATTAAAAACCCGAAGACGGAGTTGCCCCCCGAGGGTATCGCCACCTTCCGTTTAAAAATCAAATCCATCCCCACCATCCGGGTAAAAATCAATGGCACGGAATTAGTCTTAGGGGTGGATACGGGCTGCCAAGGCTCGGCAGTGATCACGCCCCGCGCGGCGGAGCGCTGCGGCATCAGCGCCGCGTTCAGCGTGCCCACCATGGGCAACTCGGGTCGCAGCGAGTCCACTTATGCCTACATCGAGACCCTTGAGGCCGGCGGAGCGACTTGGCGAGATTTCCACGTCGCCATCATGCCGCTCGACGGCATGGACCTCGACGGCCTGCTCGGGGCGGATATTTTATTCGAACACGCTTTCTACATGGATCTGGGCAATCGGGTCATGACCTTAGGAAAAACCCCTGACACCTCGGCCGCGCATGAAGTCGCTTGTTACAGTCGGGGCGGACACTGCGGCGTGAACATCGAAGTCGAAGGCCAGAAAGTGCCGATGATCGTCGATTCCGGAGCTTCGAAATCCTACATGAGTTCGATGAAGTTCAAGGGGAAGACCTCTTTTCGTGGCTACATCCCCATCGCCACCGTCCGCAGCGTCAGCCTTACGCGCATCGAAGTCTGCCAAATCAAATCCCTACTCATCGGCGGAACGCCGCTCACGGGCGTGGAATTCATCCGCGACACCGAACATAATCTATTGGGCGACGATTTTCTACGAGCTCACCCCATCGCGATCGACATGCCCTCGCGGCGGCTCTGGCTCTTTGAATCTCAGGTCAGCGCCCCGGCGGCGACTCCCGGGCCCGACCCAACGGCGACTTCTCCGCGGCCTCAGACCGAAGAGAAACCGATGCGCGCAAAGTAATTCGCTGATCGCTTAACGGCGACGACCGGAAGCAGGACGACCACCAGAGGCGCCCCCTTCTTCTTCCCGACCTTCTTCACTGGGCTCTTCTTCTTCGTCCCAGCGGAGATTCTTTTCCATGTCTTTGTCTTCTTCGACGTCGGGCAGATCAGGGATATCTTCGGCGGCGGATTGCGGACGAGCAGGCTTGTCATCATCGTCCTCGTCGTTCGGGACTTCATGACCTAACGGGACGAACTCGAGGATATCGGTGATTTCTTCGAAGGGGTGGATGTCGCGACCTTCGATAAGGGCTTGGTTGCGCAATTCGCTCAGCTGTTCATCCACATCTTCGACGGTCAACTTCTGCTCGAGTTTGATGGTGTCGTTAATGAGCTTCACGCGCAGACGCATGATGTGCTCGAGGAAGTCGGCATAGGCTCCTTTGTCGCCGTCTTTGACGTTCGGCATCGCAAAGAGCTGTTCTTCGGAATCGAGAATGTGTTCGGCGACGCGGACGAGGCGAAGCACTTGATCCTTATCCAACTCTTGCGCCTGGAAAGGAACGAAGGCCGCTTCCAGGATTTCGTTAGACAGACCATACTCCCGGAGCGGATCCATCATGTCCAAAATCCAAGGGAATTGGTGCGGGTCGAGCATGCCCAAACCATCAGGCTCGTAGTGCTTAGGGTCGGAATTCTCCTTCACCCACCACGTCCCTTCCTTCTCTTTAAAGCGAAGGGTGCACCAGAGCAGTTTGGAGGTAGTCACAGCCATGGCAGGGTGAATTGCCCAACTATCGCCGGGAGTCAAGAGGGGTTGACTCACCCCGAAAAGGAACCCTTCTCCGCTTTCCTTCCGTCCAATCCTCCCTTAACTGCTGGGAATGTCTTTCCTGTATGAAAAAGTGCTAACCAAGGCCCTTTACGCCCTAGACCCGGAATTAGCCCACCAAGTCGGCCTAAGAGGTATGGGTGTCCTCGGCGCCCTGCCCCCGCTCCGTGGCCTAATGGAGCGGCATCTGACCCCCAAGGGCGGCCGACCGATCGCCGCCTTCGGCCTAAACTTTCCCAACCACGTCGGTCTCGCCGCCGGGTTTGATAAAGATGGTATCGGCTGGCGCGGGGCCGCCGCGCTCGGCTTTGGCCACGTCGAAGTCGGGACTGTCACGCCCAAAGCACAACCAGGCAACGAACGTCCCCGCGTCTTTCGCTACCCGGAACTTAGCGCGGTGGTAAATTCGTACGGCTTCCCGAACGCCGGGGCGGAGGCTTTGCAAAAAAAACTCCAGAGCCAACCCGGTCGCGGTCAACGCACCTGCCCTCTCGGAATCAATATCGGCAAGAATAAAGATACCGCCAACGAACGGGCCCATGAAGATTATCTCTACTCTTTCAAACTCCTCGCCCCGCTGGCCGATTACCTCGTCGTCAACATCAGCAGCCCCAATACGCCAGGCTTACGCGCCTTACAGGATCGGGCGCCGCTCGTCCAGCTGCTCGCGACCTTGGCCCAAGAAAATAAAACCACTGCTGGCGGACCCGTCCCGCTCTTGCTCAAAGTTTCGCCGGACCTAAACCCCAACCAGCTCAGCGACATCGTCAGCGTCGTGGGAGAATGCGGCTTCGCCGGCATCATCGCGACCAATACGACGATCACGCGCCCGTCGGGCACGGCGGCCTGCGCGACCCAAGGCGGCCTAAGTGGCGCCCCGCTCCTTGAACGCTCCCTGCACGCCGTGCGCTTCCTCGTGCAAGCCTCCCAAGGCCGGATCCCCGTCATCGGCTGCGGCGGCATCCTCTCCGCCCAAGACGCCGGTCGCTTCATGGACGAAGGCGCCTGTTTGGTCCAAGTGTATTCCGGACTTATTTTCCGCGGACCCGGACTCGCTCGCGAAATCGCCGAAGGCCTCGCCTGGCGCCAGCGTCCCTGGGCCTGAGCCTACCCTTTATGGATAAACTCCTCCTGACGGTGACTTTGTCGAGTACCTCCGCCACCCTGCTCTTCTCAATCTACCCCAACAAAGGCAGCTTGGTCAGCAGGATGACCCGGTTCTCTTTCGCCGTCGCCCTTACGCTGACCGGATCGGTATGCGGAATCATCTACCTGTACGGAAAACTCGTCGGCTAGTCAGACTCGCGACCTGATCACTTCGTCGGGGCGACGGGGAGGTGCACTTCGGAGTGCTTGAAGAAGAACGGTACGAACGGGCTGTTCCAATAGACCGCATACGGTTCGCCGGCCGGCTTCACGTCCGTCCGCTTCGCCAGCCAAGCCTTCAGTTCGGTCAAGGCTTCCTCGTAATTCTCGAGGCTATAAGAACCGCGGATACCGATCGCGGCCACGCGTCGTTCGGGCACCGACGACAGCTTTACCTGCGGCGTCTCCGCGAGGTCCGCGCGCTTGGCCGAGGCCTCGTCCATATAGAAGACCATCGTGCCCGGCTTGATGCCCGCTTCGACCGGCGCGGTCATCGGGATCTTATTGGAGTCGATGTAGCGGAAGAGCTTCCTGAACAGCCCGTTGTCCGCGGCGAAATAATCGTTGGCTGATTCCGTGCGCATCCAGCGGGCCGCCGGCAAGGTCTTGAGCTCGAGGTCGCCAGGCGCGGTGCGGGGATAGGCTTCGGACACGGCACCCAGTCTGGCCGACGCCACGGCAAGGGCGAGAGCAACCCAGAGGAACATCTTCATAAACTCATTAAAGGGCCTGCCGGCCCTATTCCAATCCCGGATTCCTGTGACCGCCCTTGCCACGGCCTCGGGACTTCCTTTTGTGATGTCATGCGTGAAACGCCAGAAAAGACGACCTTCGCCTCCCGGGTCGGCCATAACTTCCTGACGGGGATGTTCCTGCTCCTGCCGATTAGTCTGACGTTCTACGTCATCTCCATTCTTTTGGATCTAATCGGCAAGCCTGTCCAAACTATCGCCAAAGAATGCCTGCGTTGGTTTTTTGAAAGCTCTCGCCAACCCCTGCCCGACTTTAGCTCCGGCACCTTAGGCGGCAGTCTCATGGTCGCGTCAGCCCTCGTGATGATCGTCATCCTGACCATCGTCGGCTGGCTCTCCAAACGGCTCTTCGGCAAACTCCTCCACCGCTGGTTCGCCACCCTCCTCGAGCGCACCCCCGGCCTCGGCGCCCTCTACGGCACCATCCGCCAAATGGTCGACGCCCTCAGCGGCCGCAACAAGGATACCTTCCGCCGCGTGGTGATGGTCGAGTTCCCCCGTCCGGGCATGTGGACCATCGCTTTCGTGACCCACGAGCAACCGACGGTCTTCAGCGAGGCCATCGGTAAACAGGTCGTGAACGTCTTTATCCCGGCCGCCCCCGCACCGACCACCGGCGTCATCCTGCACCTTTCCCCCGAGGAAGTCCGTGAGACAAAGCTGACCGTCGGCGAAGCCCTGGGTCTGTTGATGAGTTTCGGCGCCGTCGTCCCTAAGCTTGAAGAAAAAAAGCGGGGCTGATGTCCACCTCGAGTCTGCGCTGCCTCATCCTCGGACGCGACCCGTCAGGTGAATCACACACGCTCATCACGGCACTCGAACCCGACCAAGGGCTGACGCGATGCTTGCTCCGCACCCATCGCGGCAAAGGCACGACGGCTCCCGATCTCTTCGATGAGGGTGAAGTCATCCTCGAACTCGCCAAAGACAACGGCATCCGCTTTGCCCGCGATTACCGGCTACTGACTCGGCGCAGCGGGCTCGCACAAAATCACCGCACCCTGGAACGGGCCTGTCGGCTGGCCTCGATGATTCGCAAAAATCCGCCGCCCCTGGAATCAGCGGCGGTCTGTTATCGCATCGCGCTCGAAAGTTTTGATGCGATGGCTTCCCGCCCCCGCGCGGATTGCGCCTATTTTAAATCTCTCTGGCTGATGATCAAAGATGGCGGCTGGCCCGTCCAAGAACATTGGTTCGCCCGCCTCGGCGCTCGCCAAGAGTTCGCAATCAGCATTCTGACGCACCCCCTTGACGCCCAAACCATCGAAGAAGAAAGCGTCCTTGCCCTTTCCATCGACCTCGAACGCTGGGCCGCAGGCGAAGCCCACTTCGTGCTGCCCTGATGCGAATCATCATCAAAACCAAGCGCGTCGAACTCAGCGCCCAAGAGTTTGCGACCTTCCGCCCTGGACCCGGCGCCGGGGCCGGCGGCGCGCCCTGGCGGGCCGAAGCGGGCCGCCAATGGCATGAGACCCTGCGGCGCCACGCGGAAGCGGAAGGCCAAGGCTGGACCTTCGAACACGCGGTCTCCAGCGAGATCGGGGCCTTAGGCTGGACAATTGCCATCACCGGGCGGTCCGACCAATGGCTGGAGCGCGAAGGTGAAGTCAAAATCCGGGAAATCAAAACCGTCAGTACGAGCCTGCCGCGCAAACCGGAATTCCTGATCAAACGTTACCCGCAACACTTTCTACAGTTGGCCGCCTATTGTCATGCCGCCCGCCTCTTGCCTGACACTAAAGCGGTCCAAGGCGAAGTCATCTTCATCGACCCCACGGACGGAACGCAGCAAGCCGTCGCGCTTTCGTCTTCCGCGGAAGGCGACTTATTAAAACAAGCCGAGACGGTCGCCGCCCATGCGGAAAATCGCCGAGCCAGTCATGCCCGCTTACTTAATCTGCCAGACCGGCTGCCCTTTAAGGAACCCCGCCCCGAATGGCTACAATGTTGTGCCGACCTCGATCAAGCGGGTATCGAATCCGCTACGCGACTCTTGGTCGCGCCGACGGGCTTCGGAAAAACTTCAGCGGCCTTGCGTCATGGGCTGGCGTTGATGCGCGGCGGCCGAGCGGGCCGCCTGCTCTACCTCACGGGCAAAGGCACCGGCCAACTTCAAGTCCTGCATGAATTACGCCGCTTGGCCAAACCAAGCGAGTTGCGCGCCCTCGTCCTTCGCCCCCGCGCCGAACATGAAGTCGAAGGCCAGACCGATGACCCGGAAGAAATCCGCCGCAATTGGGCGCGAGCCGCAATCGACCCGCAAGCACTGCTCGAAGACGGTGCGGACTTGCGCCGCATCCGTGAACTTGGTCGCATCGCCGGCGTCCCGCCTTGGGATATCACCAAAGCGATGCTCGGCCATGCCGACGTGGTCATCTGCGACTACAACTACGTGTTCTCCCCCCGCAACCGGGCGGCACTCGAAACTGTTCCGGGCTGGGAAAATGCCGATACGGCTCTGATCGTCGATGAAGCCCATAACTTACCCGAACGGGCCGCAGAATGTCTCTCGATGCGCGACGAAGCCGCCGCGGCCGCTGATTTTTCCTTCACCCTGACCCGATTCAAAGCCCCCGCGGCCTGGTGTACCGCGGCTCAAGCCTGGGCCGACTTTCTCCAAAAGCTTCCGAAAGCAGATGCGCTCTCGCCCGATGATCGCATCGAAGCCATGGCCATCGCCGATCGACTTTCGACGCTCGCCGCCGAACACCCATTTAATACCGACGATTTACCTGACAGCGGAAAGCAAGCCGTATGGAACGCTGCGGCTTGGTCCGAGCGTTTAGAAAAAGCTGACCTCGGATGGCTCCTGTGGTCGCCGCGCGAAGGGATGCTCAGTCTCGATTGCCTGTCGGCGGCCAAAGCAACGGGCGAACGCCTCCTGACCTACGGCCACGCCTTGCTCATGACGGCCACGCCTGGGCCGAAAGGCTCCTTGGCGGCGGACTGCGGCCTCGATCCTGATACGTTCATTCGGGTCGACGCCCTGGCCCCTTGGCGACAAGGCGCTTACACCGTCGCGATTGATGGTCGGGTCGATACGCGACTTAAGACGCGCGAAAAACATCTGCCCCAGACCGCCGCCGCGCTCTTACGTCTCGCCGAAGAAGGGGCCGTCGCGGCGTTCTTCCCCTCTTATAAATATGCGGAAAATGTCGTGAGTGAAATTCGTAAACTCAACCCTAAGGCTGACCTGGCGCTCCAACCGCGCGGACTGGGCCCCGACGGCACGGCACGCTTCGTCGAAGATTCACTCAATCGCACCACAATCCTCTGCCTGATCCTCGGCGGCTCGCTGGGCGAAGGCGTCGATATGCTGGGCGGACGCATCCGCTCCGCCGTGATCATCGGTCCGGCCTTACCCGAAGTAAATGCGCTCCAGGAAGCTCGCCGAAAAATGTTCGTCAACGATGGGGCCGAAGACGCCTTCTCTCTGGCTTACGTCCGCCCCGGCATGCGCAAAGTCAATCAGGCGCTGGGACGCCTCGTGCGCGCCCCAGGGCAAAGCGCTCGCGTGCTTTTGCATTGTCGAAGATTTGCCGACGAAGCGTACCGCACCCTGCTCTCGACCGAATATGGCGACCCGGCGGTGCTGACCGATGACCGCGAGTTCACGCAATGGGCCAGCCGCAGCTGACTTAAATCCGGCCGATGACGCGACTCGCCGGGAAGCGGATCTTCTTCATCGCGGCATACTTGTCATCCTTCGCCCGATAACCGACGGCGCAGGCCACGACGACTTCGAAGCCAGAACCATTGAGGCCGAGGATTTCGGTGTAAGCGGCAGCATCGATGCCTTCGAGTGCGCAAGTATCGACGCCGAGGACGGCGGCCGAGGTCATTAATTGGCCAAGTGCGATGTAGAGCTGACGGGCGGCCCATTCACGCTGTCTGGCCGCATCCATGCCCTTGACGACGCCCCCGATCATCATCTGCCGATAAGGTTCCAACACCGTGGCGTTAGCGTTACGCTCGGTCACCATCTGATGGAAAAAGTCTTCGACATCCTTCTCGGTCATTTCCGTCCGGCGGGCGAAAACGACGAGGTGGGAGGCATCCGTCACCTGAGGCTGATTCCAAGAAACCGGGCGGAGCTTCGCGCGGACCGCCGGATCGGCGACAATGAAGAACTTCCAAGGCTGCAGGCCGTAAGAAGAAGGCGCCAGGCGCAGGGATTCTTCAAGCGAGGCCCAGATGTCGGCAGGAAGCGACCTCGTATCAAAAGCCTTGGTGGCGTAGCGCCAATTAAGAGCGGAAATAAGTTGGTCAGGCGAAACGGGAGCGTGCATGAGGACGCCCACAAAGAAGAAACTTCGGGGGATGTCAAATCACGCAGAGCCAAGCCGCCCGCCCGAAAGCACCAGGCGACGCTGCGTGCGCCCCGCAAACTCCGCGCTATGCGTGACTAGAAGCAAGGCCGTCCCGCGGTCGGCAACCACCCCAAGCAAGAGTTTCATGATTTCATCCGCCGTCTTTTCATCAAGGTTACCCGTAGGTTCATCCGCCAAGATCACGGCGGGCCGATTGACCAAAGCGCGGGCAATCGCCACGCGCTGGCACTCGCCTCCCGAAAGGCGCGAAGGCGGGTGCTCGAGTCTATCGCCGAGCCCGACGGATATTAATAATTCCTTGGCGGCGGCGGTCGCGACCTGGACGGACGCTCCGGCGATTCTGGCCGCCAGCGCCACATTCTCCAAAGCCGTGAGCTCCGGCATCAGTTGATAATTTTGAAAGACGAAACCGATGCCGCGTCCGATGGCCATATGGGGCGAAACCTTCTTACCCGAATCCGGTGTCCGCACCAAAACTTCGCCGACATCGGCGAGATCCAAGCCGCCTAAAAGCTGTAGTAACGTCGTCTTGCCCGAGCCGGATGAGCCTCGAATCGAAACCGATTCGCCGGCCCGAATTTCTAGGTCGACGCCCGCGATGATTTGCAACCGGCCCGACGGCGCCGCGAAGGCCTTTTGCAAGCCGGTAGCCCGCAAGACGCATTCGCCAGTCGAAATGGGATTGGAATCAGGCATCGCGCATCGCCTCCGAAGGTTTACGACCAGCGGCCCACAAGGCCGGGACTAGCCCAGCCAAAGCGGTGGTCAGAAGCGTGAAGCCCGCCGCCACGACAAAATCCGATGCGTCGTAATGCAGCGGGACTTTGGAAAACTGGTAGACGCTGGCCACCATATCGCCGTCGCCAAAAAGGCTGTTGATGGTCCCCAAGATACTTTCACGGAAAAAGAGGATGGCCCAGGTCAGCAAGAAACCTAAGGCCGTACCGAGGGCTCCAATGAGAAAACCCTGCAGTCCGAAAAGCATGACAATCTTCCAGCGCTTCGAACCCAGTGAAACTAAGACGCCGACTTCTCGGGACCGTCGGATGACCGCCGAAAACAGCGTGCTCCCAATCGAGAATGAGGCGACCAGGGTGATGATGAACATCAGGAAAAAGAGCATCGTTTTCTCGAAGCGGATAGCCTCGAGGAAGTTTTTCTTAATATCCTGCCACGGGATGAAACGTAATTCGGGATGACCGACGCCTAAGCGGCCAGCGATGGCCGGAGCCTGCGCGGGATCTTTAAGGCGCAGGGTGATACCATGCGAACGTGACCCCAAGTTCCAAAGCTCGCGAAACCGTCGGACAGGGATGAGCGCCGCCCGGTCATCGACTTCGGTAAAGCCGGTACGGACGATGGCACAGACTTCGAATTCGGCCGGCAACGGGGCCTTGCCCTTCTCCGCGCGTTCCGCCATCGACGGCGACCAAAGCTCGACCTTATCGCCAATTTGGACGCGTAAGGCTCGGGCCAGCCCGATGCCGAGGATGACGCGGCCATCGTCTAATTCGTCGAAGGATCCGGCGTAAACGTAGTTGCGCGCGGGTTGATTCTGATCGGCGACCTCGATGCCGCGCACGCCAGCGATACCCGAAAAATCTCCCCTACGTGCCAAGGCTGGACCTTCGGCGAAAGAAGTGGCGCTCAGGACGGCGGCATCGGCTTTCAACTGAGCGACCAGCCGCTCTGGCTGCTCGATCGGCTTCTGGCCAAGCACCACGCAATCGCCAAAAGATTCCCGAATGCGCAAACGGTGTTCTTCCCCAAAGCCATTCATCACCGTCTGCACCACGAGCAAAGAAGCCACCCCGAGGCCTACCCCTAAGATCGAGACCGAAGCAAAGGCCGGAAAGCGCTTACCGGGCGGGAAAAGCTGACGGAACGCGAGATGAAGGAACCAGGGCAAGGGTTTGCTTAGGATTGTTTCTCCGGCCCGAGGGTCGGGAAGAGAATGACGTCACGGATATTAGCCGCACCCGTCAACAGGATGACCAAGCGGTCGATACCAATACCGAGGCCACCCGCCGGAGGCATGCCATGCTCGAGGGCCAGCAGGAAGTCTTCGTCGATCTTCTGCATCTCGGCACCGGCCTGCTTCTGCAACATCTCCCGCTGCACGCCAGGGTCGTTTTGTTCCGAATAAGCGGGAGCGATCTCCTGGCCGTTGATGCATAATTCAAAGACGTCGATCGTCGAGTCGTCGGCAAGCGTCACCTTGGCCAAAGGACAGAGCTCCTTCGGAATATGCGTCACGAACGTCGGCTGAATCAACGTCGGCTCGATGAGCTTACCGAAAATTTCGTTGGTGATTTCGTAATCTTCCCAGTCCGCCCGCGGCTCGTGCAGGTCCATCTTCTTACAGGCGGCGATTTTTTCTTCCTTCGTCCGGGAGAACCACTGGGCGTCACCCGTCCGCTCCAAGATTAAATCTTTGTATTTCGCTTCGCGCCATTCGCCGCCGAGTTCGATGGCGACGCCATCGGGGCGGGTGACGACGGTCGTGCCGAGAACGTCGGTGCAAACTTTCTGGATCATCGAGCGCACCAACTCCATCATGCCGCGATAATCGGAATAAGCCTGGTAGGCTTCCAACATCGTGAATTCGGGGCTATGCTTCACCGAGACGCCTTCATTGCGGAAGACGCGCCCGATTTCGAAGACCCGATCCATGCCGCCGACCAAACAGCGCTTCAAGTGCAGTTCCAGGGCGATGCGCAGGTAGAAATCGCAATCGAGGGCGTTTGAATGGGTCTCAAACGGACGGGCCGCCGCACCGCCGGCGATGGCATGCAACGCCGGGGTTTCGACTTCCGTGAATTGTCGGCTCCATAGGAACTTACGGATCGATTCGACGACGCGGCTGCGCGTGAACAAGCGGCGACGCGACTCTTCGTTCACCACGAGATCCAAGTAGCGCTGACGATAGATTTTTTCGGCATCCGTGAGGCCGGCCCACTTCTCGGGCAACGGACGCAGAGCCTTGGAGACCATGCGATATTCGGCGGTCCGGACGGTAACCTCGCCGGTCTTGGTCCGGAAAAGCTTTCCGCGCACCCCGACGAAATCGCCGAGGTCGACCATTTTTTTGAAATGCGTGTCGTAAGCATCGCCCAAGGCGTCGCGCGTGAAATAGGTCTGGATGACGCCACCCCGGTCCAAGAGCTTCACGAAACTTGCCTTACCCATCACCCGCAGGGCGATGACGCGACCGGCGACGGAGACCTCGGGGCCTTCTTCGATGCCCTCGGGCAAGAGCCCTGGGCAATCGGTCGAGACGTGGGATTGATTCCACTCGGCACGGTAAGGGTCTTCCCCAGCGGCACGCAGTTGGGCGAGTTTCTCCTTACGAACCGCAAAGAGGTCGTGAGAAATGGCGTTGAGGTCGGGCTTTTCGCTCATGGATGGCTCCCCAAAGGGGTGTCTTCGAGGAGGCAGGGAGGCAAGGGCGAAAGGTTAGCCAACCCTTGGCTTTCCGTGTTGCGATAGGTCCTTTACGGAGAATAACCGAACCCATGAAGGCGTACCTCGATTTGCTTCGCCATGTTCGGCAGCAGGGTGAAATCCGGCGCGACCGGACGGGCACTGGGACAATCGGTATTTTTGGCGCCCAACTTCGCTTCGACCTCGCGGAAGGCTTTCCCCTCCTGACGACCAAGAAAGTGCACATGAAGTCGATCACGCATGAGTTGCTGTGGTTTCTCTCCGGCAGTACGCAAAATGCCTGGCTGACGGAACGCGGTGTTTCGATTTGGAACGAATGGGCCACCGCCGAGCAGTGTGCGAAGTTCGGTCGGCCAGAAGGCGATCTCGGTCCGGTGTACGGTCACCAATGGCGCCGCTTCGGCGCGACGAAACTGGCCGACGGCACCTATGCCGAAAATGGCGTCGACCAGATTAAACGCCTCCTCGAAGAAATCCGCCGCAATCCATCCAGCCGAAGACTGATTGTCACGGGGTGGAATCCGCAAGAAGCCGATCAGGTCGCCCTGCCGCCCTGCCATACGCTTTTCCAATTTTACGTTTCGACGGATGGCCGGCTCAGCTGCCAGCTCTACCAACGCAGTGCCGATCTTTTCTTAGGCGTGCCCTTCAACATTGCGAGCTACTCCCTGCTCACGGCCATGATCGCACAGGTAGCGGGCCTTAAATTAGGGTATTTTGTGCATACCTTCGGCGACGCGCACATCTACTCCAACCATCTTGAACAGGTCGAATTACAACTTTCCCGCGAGACCCGGACGCTCCCGCGGTTGGTGCTGAATCCAGACGTCAAAGACCTCTTCGCTTTCAAGTTCGAAGATATTTCCATCGAAGGCTACGATCCTCACCCAGGCATCAAGGCGCCGGTCGCCATCTGAACCCGTGGATCTCGGTCGCCCTCTCTTCGCCATCGCGGCGGTCGCCCGCAATCGCGGGATTGGTATTAATAATAAACTACCGTGGCGCATCCCCGAGGACTTCGCGTTCTTCAAGACGACCACCATGGGCCAGGTACTCCTCATGGGTCGTAAGACTTATGAGTCCATCGGCCGACCTCTCCCCGGTCGCACGACGGTGGTCTTAAGCCGGAGCGGATTTTCTGCACCCGGCGTCATCACTGCCCACAACTGGTTGGAAGCGGCCGCCGTGGAGCCCGCTAAAAAACTTTTTCTCGCCGGCGGGGCCGCCCTCTACGCCGAAGCACTCCCCTGGTGCTCGGAGCTCATCCTGACCCACGTCGACCTCGAACCGGAAGCCGACGCCTTTTTCCCCGAATGGTCGGGTCTTTTTGATACGGGCGAGGTCATTCAGCAGCTTCCCACCTGTACCATGCGGCGTCACCTCCCCTTGATACGGCAAAGAGCTTAGGACCCCGGCCACCGAGGCGGTGTAGCATTTTGGCTACCCCCTAAGCAGGAAGGCTACCAACTCGAAATAATGGGGTCTTTGGTTCGTTTTCTCCTTTCCAAGAAGTCCCCCCATCCTACCTTTCCCCCATATGCCGGACGGCCTGTTTATGTTCTTCGCAGCACTGACTCTCGGTGCCGCCCTCCTCCTTGTCCTCAGCCGCAATGCGGTCACTTCCGCCATGGGGATGATCCTCGCCCTGGTCGGGGTCGCCGCCGAGTTCTTCCTGCTCGATGCCTACTTCCTCGGCGTCCTTCAGGTCCTGGTCTACGCCGGCGCCGTCATGGTGCTCTTCTTATTCATTATCATGCTATTGAATACGGATGATCCTGAAGACAGCTATCCTTGGAAAACCGCGGCAATCGGTCTGGCGGCTTTCTTCCTTCTGGGCGCCGGCGTGCTGTGGCTTTTTCACTGGTCCGGAGCCGTCCCCCAAAACCTTGCTGGTCCGACCCCGCCCGAACTGTCAATCAATCCGGCCGAGTTTACGACTTCCGCCAAATCTTTCGGCCGCCTCCTTTATACCAAATACCTTCTACCGCTGGAAATCGCCGGCTTCCTCCTGCTCGTCGCCCTGGTCGGCGTCGTCTCGCTGAGTAAAGACGCCAAAGAAGATAACGCTTAATTTCCGCCATGGAAAACACCTCTCTCGCCCATCACCTTATCTTAGCGGGGCTGCTCTTTGTGCTCGGCCTCACCGGCGTTCTCGTTCGTCGCAATCTCTTGGTGGTTTATATGTGCCTCGAGCTGATGCTCGCCGCCGCCACCCTCGCCCTGGTGGCCTTCTCGCGCTTTAACCGCACGATGGACGGCGCCGTCTTGGTCTTCTTCGTCATCACCGTCGCCGCGGCGGAAGTCGCGGTCGGTCTCGCGTTGATCGTCGCCCTCTTTCGTCGTCGTGGCACCGTCCAAACCGACGCCCTTAACACCCTGCGCGACTAAGTCTCCCGATGGCTCACTATCTTCACTGGATTTTATTCCTCCCCCTCGTCGCCGCCGCATGCTCGGCCCTTTTCCTGCGCCGGCAGGGCGCAATCGCCGCGTGGTTTTCCACCGCCACCGCCTTCACAATCGCCGGTCTGGCGCTCAAAGTTTTGCTAACCGGCGGCGAGGTCACCTGGCATATCGAGCTGGCTAAGTTCGGCGATATTTCGCTCGGCTTCGGCTACCTACTCGACGCGAACGCCCGTCTGATGCTTTTCGTCGTATCCTTCGTGGCCGCCTGGATTCACCTCTTCTCGGTCGGTTATATGAAGGAAGACGAAGCGCGCGGGCGCTTTTTCGCCGGGCTGTCGATTTTCATGTTCTCCATCTTGGGCATCGTTGTCGCCGACAACTTGCTCATGACTTTCATCTTCTGGGAGCTCGTCGGTTTCAGTTCTTACATGCTCATCGCCCATTATTTCGATAAGGATTATGCGGCGGCGGCCTCTCGTAAGGCTTTTATCACGAATCGGGTCGGCGACCTTGGCTTCATCCTCGGCATCGCAATGTGCCTCTCGCTCTACGGCACGCTCAACTTCTCGGAACTCGCGCAGCTCAAACCCGTCGGCGGTTTCCCCGTCATCTTGGGCGCGTTGCTGATGTGTGGCTTTCTCGGTAAGTCGGCGCAATTTCCGCTGCACGTCTGGCTGACGGACGCGATGGCTGGCCCGACCCCGGTCTCGGCCTTGATTCACGCTGCGACCATGGTGGCGGCGGGGGTTTACTTCATGGCCCGCGTGCATTTCATGCTCGCCGCCGATGTCCTGAACTTGATGGCGATTTCCGGAGCCGGCATGGCCGCACTGGCTGGCCTTTGCGCCTTGGCGCAGACTGATATCAAGAAATCTCTCGCCTACTCCACCCTCGCTCATCTGGGCATCATGGGATGCGCGCTGGGTCTCGGTCGCCCTGATCTCGCCGTGTTGCACATGGCGATGCACGCCTTCTTCAAGGCCACGCTGTTCCTCGGCGCCGGCTCCGTCATCCACGGCTGCCACCACGAGCAGGACATGCTCAAGATGGGCGGCCTGCTGAAAAAAATGCCCTTCACCGCTGCGACCTTCATCGCCGCGACGCTTTCCAATTGCGCGGTGCCTTTCTTCGCCGGGTGGTATTCCAAAGATGCGATCATCGAGGCCGCGTATGAACATAACTTTGCGGTCTTCGCGTTTCTCGCCATCGCCGCCCTGGCCACCTGCCTCTACAGCGGTCGCATGATTCGCTTGGTCTTCCTCGGCGAAGCCAACTCCGAAGCGGCCGAGCACGCTCACGAATCTCCTTGGACGATGACTCTGCCGATCGTCGTCCTTGGCTTAGTCTATTCCATCGCCGGAGGCTTCTTAGCCCACTCCCTTATCCCCGCTTCCGCTCTTGGGGTGGTCGCAAAGCCCCTCGAAGAGATGGCCTTCCACCTCACTGCACCCGCCACCATCGTCGGGCTACTTGCCTTGCTCCTGGGCTTCGGAGGCGCCTTGAAATTTTATGGCATCACCCGAGGGAAGGACGCCCTGCAGGTCGTCTCCCCTCGCACCTACCATCTCCTCGAGCACCGCTGGATGGACGGCCTCTACCGCTGGTATATCGATAGCATTCAACGTCGCGCCGCGGAGTTCATCGCCTTCCTCGACTTACTCCTGATCAACGGCGTCGCCGTGCGCTGGATCGCCGGCGGCGTACCCGCAGTCCTTGGCTACTTCACCGGTCGATCTTTCCATCGCGGCCAAACCCGCGGCTACGCCCTCTGGATCGTACTCGGGACCCTTTTCTTGGCCTGGTTCCTCATCGCCCGCTAACCCATGGACACTTTTCCTGCCACCCTCCTGCAAGTTGCGATCACCGCACCTGTTCTCATCGGCCTGATTCTCATCGCCGGACGATCCCTGCCGCGGAGTTTTGCTTCCGGCTTTGCCTTCACCGGCTTTGCCCTTCCGGCCCTCATCGCCCCGTGCCTGCTCGTCCTCTGGATCAACGACGCCACCTCGCCACTACAATTCCGTACCGATGGCCCTTGGGGCTTTGGCTTCGCCTTGAACGGTCTGGGTGCGCCGCTACTGGCCATGACATCGCTCATCGGCCTGGCTGCCGGGATCAAAGCGCTAACCCAAGATGTCGAGGCTCGTAACACCTACCTCGGTCTCATCCTTTTCATGCTCGGCGGTACGCTTGGCGTCTTTGCGACCGACCACTTAATCGGGTTTTATTTTTTCCACGAATTCGCACTCATTCCGACTTTTATCCTGACGCTCTTCTGGGGTGGCGAGGGACGCCGGACGGCCGCCATGCAGATGGCGATTTACCTGACCGCTGGCGCGATGGCCTCGCTCGCCGGTATCCTCATCGCCTTGGACGCGGCTAATCTCTCTTTCGCTAACGCGACTTTCGTCAATGTCGCCGATAGTCTGGGTACAGCGAAAAACATCCCCGCCGCCACCGGTGCGCTGGTCCTCTTCGGATTTGGAACGCTCGCCTCGCTCTTCCCTTTTCACTCTTGGGCCGCGCCTGGTTATTCCGCTGCCCCGACGCCCGTCTCGATGATTCATGCCGGGGCGCTCAAAAAATTCGGGGTTTACGGCCTCATCCTTCTGGGCTTAAGCAGCCTGAATATCTCGCAAGGCACACTTGGCTCTTGGTTCCTTTGGTTGGCCATCAGCAATGTCTTTATCGTTGGTCTGATCTGCCTGACGCAACGCGACCTCAAACAATTACTCTCCTGGAGCTCGGTAGCGCACATGGGCCCCATCTTCCTTGGCATCTGGGTCTGCGGCGCCTCCGGCAAAGCTGCTGGACTTGACGCCGCCGCCTTCTTGATGGTCGCCCACGGTTTATCATGTGCGGCTCTTTTCCTGCTCGCCAATGCGGTACGTCAACGCGCTGGCACCTACCGTCTAGACGAGTTGGGCGGCTTGGCCTCGCGTACTCCCGTACTTGCCGCTTTCTTTATCGCCGCCACGATGGCATCAATCGGCCTGCCGGGCTTCGGAAATTTCTGGGGAGAAATCGGTGTCTTCCTCGCCCTGCGTGCCCAACCCCTCTGGATTCAAGCCATCGTCGCTTCGACCGTTATTATTTCTGCCATCTACGCTTTACGGGCGGTGGCCGCTACCTTCTTCGGACCAACTTCTGCTCCTTTAACGGCTCGCTTGGAAACCGCCCCCTGTGACGACATCAACTGGATCGAACGGATCGCGGCGAGTATTCTCCTCGGCGCCTCCCTGACCATCGGGTTCATGCCCTCGTTAATCACTAAATCAACCAATCCTGTTTCGACTGGGGTCGCGAACTTCTCGCAACGCACGTCGACCGCACCTGCGGCCAAGCCAGCCGCTCCCGTCCAATCCCTACCTTCCGCCCGATGAGTTTAATTTTTGCTAATATCGATGTGGCTTTCAAGGCCCTTGCCCCTCGCTCTTCCGACTGGCTTTCGATTACCCCCGAAATCGCCGTGGCTGGACTAAGTATCTTATGCCTGGTTCAGGCGATGCTTCTGCCCGCCAAGCTACGATGGCTGATCTCCGCGACGGCCCGCGCCGGACTGGTGCTCGTGATGGCCATGGCTCTCGTTCCGCATGCCGGCTGGAAACTCGCGGAAGATGTCGCCACCTTCGCCGGCCTTCTTCGCCAGAACCTGCCTTGCGAAGTTCGTCTCGTTTTCCTGTTCTCCGCTTTGCTGACCAGTTTCGTGGCTGACCGCTTCCTGCGCGACCGCGGAGCGGCCGTGGCTGACTATCATCACGTACTATTAGTCGTCACGGCAGCCTTCATGCTGCTCGTGCAATCCAACCACTTCGTCACATTCTTCCTCGCCCTCGAAACCGCCGCCGTTGGCCTTTACATCCTTGTCGGTTACCTCCGGAAGAGCGATGCCTCCCTCGAAGCTGGCGTTAAATACCTCGTCGCCGGTGGCCTGAGCTCCGCGCTACTCCTCATGGGCATGGTACTGGTCTACGGCTCCCTCGGCGCCGTTGGCATCGCCGACTCCCTTAACTTTACGCAGATCGGCAACGCCCTCGCCGCCGGCAAAGGCAGCGCCCTGACCTTGGCAGGCGTGGCGCTCATCTTGAGCGGCGCAGCCTTTAAACTCGGTGCTTTCCCTTTTCACACCTGGATTCCCGATGTCTATCAAGGCGCCCCGACGCCCACCACCGCCTTCCTCGCGACGGCATCCAAAGCCGCGGGGGCCTTTACGTTGCTACTCTTGGTCACGGGCCCCTTCGTCGCATTAGCCCCTAAGATTGCGCCACTCCTCGCCGTCATCGCCGTCATTACTTTGCTCGTCGGTAATCTTGCGGCCCTCGCCACCACGGACATCAAGCGGGCCTTGGCCCTGTCGGGCGTTTCGCATGCCGGCTTCATCTTGGCAGCCATCACCGCCGCATTGGCGATGCCGTCCGTCACCGCTTTTGATTATAACGCCGAGCAGACCATCGTCTTCTATCTCTTGGCCTACATCATCGGCACCTTCCTCACCACCCAGGCCTTGGCCTCGATGCCTGCGCCGGAAGACCATCGTCGCCCGATTCTCGCCCTCCGCGGCTTGATGCGTCGCGCCCCCATCCTTGCCGGCGCCCTCGGCTTCGGCATCGGCTCGCTCGCAGGCGTGCCACCCACCGTCGGCTTTATCGCCAAACTTCTCATTCTCGTTCTGCTCGTCAAAGCCAAGCTCTGGTGGATCCTGGGTGCCGCCCTTATCAGCGTCGCCGTCAGTATTCATTATTACTTTAGCATCCTGCGCGAAGCGGTCGTCCGTCCGAGCGAAGACGGTCAGGAACTCGCTCCGCTGGAAGTTTCCTTTGTTGCTCGCTTCGTGATCGGTGCCCTCGCGGCCGCTTCGATCTTGGGCGGACTGCTGGTTCTGTCCTAACGCCCTCGCCCGCGACCCCGCGGGTGGTGCTTGCGATGCGCATCCGATAAGGCCGAGCGTTCGACGGCCGCGTAGATCTGCGTGGTCGCGATATCCGCATGCCCCAACATTTCCTGGATCGAACGCAGATCAGCCCCGCCAGCCAGAAGGTGGGTCGCAAAAGCGTGGCGCAAGAGGTGAGGCTTTACCGGGACGCTCACTCCCGCTTTCGCCGCCGCTTGCTTGACGCTTAACCAAAAAGTCTTGCGAGACAAAGCGACGCCGCGGGCGCTGAGGAAAAGGGCACTGCCCGTCTTGGGTCGGGTTAGCTTAGGCCGACCCTCCGCAAGGTAAGCCCGCAAAGCGACCAAGGCCGTTTCCCCCACGGGCACGACGCGATCCTTCGAACCCTTCCCGCGCACCCGCAATAAAGCGGAGTCGCTATCGACCGCCTGGATTTCCAGGCCGCATAATTCTGATATGCGTAGGCCCGAACCATACATCATTTCCAACATCGCCCGATCACGCAGGCCTTGGGGCTTGGAGGTATCGGGAGCCGAAACGACTTGCGCGACCTGCTCCGGCGTAATCGTGCCGGGTAGTTTACGCACCGCTTTGGGGCTACGGGCAAGCTCCGTGAAATCGTCGCGCCTCATCCCGGAACGCACCAGGTAAGCCGCCAAGGAACGCACCGCCGAAAGTCGCCGAGCCAAAGAGGTCGCGACGTGACCTCGGCGATCCAGCGCTCGCACCCATGAATCGACTTCCGCGAGACCCACCTCCGCCCAGTTCGGTTTACCGACTCGACCGCAATGAGCGGCGAATCGGAGCAAGTCGGATTCGTAAGCTTCGACCGTCAACTTGGCCAAGCCGCGCTCCAACGCGAGATGGCCCAAAAAACCGTCCACGGCCTCCTGAAGGTCGGGCGGCACCGCGGCACCTTTCGCTCGAGCTTTCCTGGACATGCGTCATCAGTATTGCCCAGCAGGGCAAGGAGTCCATAAGGATTGAGTATGTCCAGCCAGCGAGAGCGCGCCATGAAGCCCACCGACCTCCGGGGGATTCTTCGTTATGTCCCGATGTTCCGCGACCACGTCTTCGTCGTAGCCGTCGATGGTTCGATCATCAGTCACGAGAATTTTGCCAATATCGTCACCGACATCGCTGTCCTGCGGAGCCTGTCGATCAAGGTCGTACTCGTCCATGGCATTGGCCAACAACTCATCGGCCTTGCCGGGGAACATAATATCGCGCTTTCAGATATCCAAGGCGAAGGACCAACGGATACAGCGACGATGTCGCTCGCCCGCGAAGCTTCGGCCTTGGTTTCACAGTCCGTCCTCGAACACCTTTCGCAAGCCGGTTTGCGCTGTGCGATCACGAACGCCGTGCGCTCCACCAAGGTCGGCGTGATCAAAGGAAAGAATTACCTCTTCACGGGCAAAGTCGAAAAGGTTGATGCCGCGATCCTGAAATCGATGCTCGCCCAAGATATTCTGCCGCTGGTGACTCCAATCGTCTGCGACCGCGAAGGTCAGTCATTGCGCGTCAACAGCGACCACCTCGCCATGGAACTGGCCGTCGCTTTGGGTGCCTCCAAACTCATCTACCTGACGCCTTTCAGCGGCCTGCAAATCGAAGGCGTCTTGAAAGTGAACCTCCCAGAGGATGAGCTCAAAAGCCTGCTCGCCAACAAGCAGGCTAAGCTCGACCCGCGCATCCGCAGTAAAGCCGTCCAAGCCGCCAAGGCATTGGCTGAAGATGTGCCCCGCGCCCACATCCTCGATGGTCGCGTCTTCGGAGGCTTACTCACTGAAATCTTTGATAAGGTTGGCCTCGGCACGATGGTCCACGCCAATGACTACGACCGGATTCGGCAGGCCAAAAAGAAAGACGCCCAAGCCCTCTACAACCTCGCGAAACACGGGGCCAAAACCGACGCACTCGTCGGGCGGACGCGCCAGCAGATCGAGCAAGCTTACGGAGAGTTCTACGTCTACGAAATCGATGACAGCATCATCGGTTGCGCCGCCCTTAGGCCATACCCCGGCGGCAAATCGATGGAAATCTGCGCCGTCTACGTGCAGCCTTTCTACCACGGAAGAGGCGTCGGGCGGAAGCTGGTCGAATTCGCGAAACGTCGCGCTAAAGACCTGGGTGCCAAGAAACTCATCGCTCTCACGACGCAGACCCAAGGCTTTTTCCAATCCGCTTGCGGCTTCCAGGTCGCCACGCTTACCGAACTCCCCGCGGAGCGCCGGAAAGAATTAAAGGCCAGCGGTCGCAACTCGCAGGTGCTCGCTTTCCCTCTCCGCCGTCTGAGCGATTCGGTACGCTAATTCCGCCGGCATTACTTACGGGCGGTGAAAAATGCGCGCTGCTTTTCCGTAATCGGTAACGCCAGCTTTTCCATGACGAGAAGGAAGTCTTCCCACAGCGTTCGCTTGGCCGCGGCACTGGGGTTATGGAGCAGGTAATTCGGGTGGAAAGTCGGCATCAAGGGGATGCCATCAAACTCACGCCACTGCCCGCGGGCCTGCGTAATCGGCACGCCACTTCCCACCAAAGCCTCGAAGGCCTGGCCGCCTAAAGCGACGATGATCTGGGGCCGCACGATTTCGATCTGAGCTTTAAGGTAAGGGTGATTGAAGGCCAATTCCTTAACGGTTGGCGGACGTTTCCCGAATACGGTCGGGGGCTCCGGGCGCCACCCCATCACATTTACTAAAAATATATCTTCCGCCGGAATCGCGGTAGCCGCGAGGATGCGTTGCAACAAATCGCCCGAGGCTCCGACAAAAGGCTTTCCGCTTTCGACTTCCTCAATCGTCGGCGCGTCTCCGACAAACAAGACTTTCGCAGAGAGCGATCCCGCGCCCACGACTGCATTTTGTTTGGCGGCCAAATGCCGACGCGTTTCCACACAGGCATGAATCAGGGTGGTCAAGGCGGCCATCCGCTCCGCCTTGGTCCCTGGTGGGATCGTAAAAATGGGTGGCGGCGGTATCACCAGCTGAGCAGGCGCTTCGGCCCGGGCGGCAGGTTTAGGGCCAACAGCGGGCATAACGGCGACAGGGGGCCGCAGAAGGCCGGCAAGCGAAGGGCTCGAGGCCGCGCCAGTCGCTAAAGCCTTCAGCGCCGCCAAAGATGCATCCGATACGCTGACGTGACGCACCCCGGAGGCTTTCTGGCGTCTCAGCTCTTCGATGAGGACGTCTAGGGCTTCGGCGGGATCGTCGATCACGGGCGGGAGATGGCTTGGATGGCGCGGGCGAGGGTCAAATCTTTCTCCGTGATCTGCCCGCCGGCGTCATGGGTACAAAGCTGAAGGGACACCCGATTCCAACTATTATGAATTTCCGGATGGTGATCGAGTCGCTCGGCCTCGGCCCCGACCTGGTTAATGAAGGCCAAGGCGGCCTTGAAATCCTTTAACTTATAGAGCTTCAACAACTTAGAGTTTTCAATTCCCCATCCATCCAGGCCTTTTAGAGCCTCTTGGATCTGGCTTTGGGTTAAAGCTGCGCTCATGAAAAAGCCTCATTCAGCCCACTAACGGAGTCAACGCTGGGCTAAAGTAAGACCCCTATTGTGAATAAACTTGCCGATGAACCCATAACATGTCTTACAGGGGGTCAGGTTTAACTCTGAAAATAACCAAACCAAGAGTTAAGCCCCGCAATAATCCGGTGAGTTGACGGTCGTTAAGACGGCAAATCGAAATCCGAAGGTCGGAAACGGGCAATGCGGTGTAGGAAACAAGCAAAACAAAAGATATGGAAAACAAACTGTTCGTGGGTAACTTACCCTGGGCTGCAACCGAATCCGACATCCGGGCTCACTTCGCACAAGGTGGCGAGGTGGTCTCCGTGGAAGTCATGATGGATAAGTTCACGGGTCGTCCTCGTGGCTTCGCCTTCGTGACCATGGGCAATGCGCAGCAAGCGCAGGATGCCATCGCTAAGACTGAAAACATTGATTTCATGGGTCGTCCCCTGAAGGTCAATGTCGCCCGTCCTCGTGAAGAGCGTCCTTCCTTCGGCGGCGGAGATCGTCCTCGTTCGGGCGGCTTCGGCGGTGGAGATCGTCCTCGTTCCGGCGGCTTCGGCGGTGGAGATCGCGGCGGCTTCGGCGGCGGCGGCTCTCGCGGCGGCTTCGGCGGCGGCGGTGGCGGCTCTCGCGGCGGCTTCGGCGGCGGCGAACGTCGCTCCGGCGGCTTCGGCGGCGGCGACCGTGGCGGATACTAATCGTAAGATTTAAGATCCACACTCACCGGGGCGCCTATTGGGCGCCCCTTTTTTGTGCCTATTTCCCTAAAAAAGGTAATCCACTTGTCGCAACTGGCCAGCCTCCTACTCATAGTTTCCACCCCATGAAGCGTCTGACCTGTATCCTGTTCCTCGCCCTGGCTTTAGTCCCCGCCCACGGCGCCCTCAACACCGACGGACTGCCCGCCGGCGCAGTCGCCATCGCGGGCTTTGACCTCGCGACCTTTTACACCACCCAGCTCGGACAGGCAGTCATGAAGGCCGGCCCGATTAATACCGGTAACAGCGTCGACTCTAAATTATCCAAAGATAAACTCGGAATCGATATTCAGAAAGACATCCACGCCGTCGTCCTTGGCGTCTATCCTGGAGCGGATGGTAAGGTATCAGATAAAAACGCCCAAGGCGTGATTCTGATTCGCGGTAAATTCGACCCCGCCAAAATCAATGCCGCGGCCAAGGACGCCAAGGTGCCGTCCACGCCAGCGGGCAAATACCAAGCTTGGGAAGCCAGAGCTTTCTTTGACGCGATCTTCGGCCCGAGGCCCAAGGACGGTGGCGGCGAGGCCTACCTCGTCGTCACTTCCGCCGACCTAATCGCCATTGCCAGCAAGGATTTCCTCGACCGGGCACTCACTGCCTTGGAGAAAAATACTAAGGCCGAATTGCTACCGAGCGAGGTGCGCGCCAAATTCGACGACGCCGCCAAGGGGTGGGCTTTCCTCTACGCCGATGTCTCTCGGGCGAAGATAAAGGATGACTCCTCGGGCATCAATGACCTCACGGTCGTGCTCGGCGAAAGCGCCACCGACCTACAACTCAGGATTGCGGCCAACTTCATCACCGCGGAGAAAGCGACGAGTATACGCAAGCAGGTCAAGGGATTACAGGCCTTCGCCATGATGGGCCTCATGAATGATGATGACAAGACCCCCGCGGAGAAAGAAGACTTGCAGACGCTTTTAGAAATCATCCAAAAGATTCGCATCGGCGGCGAAGCCAACCGGTCGACCCTTGACCTCGATTTTTCGGCGGAAAAATCCGCGAAAGCTATCGTGCACGCAATTGAGAAAGCGCAGAAGGAAAAGCCGAAGGCACCGGCCGCCAAATAAGGTCTGATGCGACGTCCGTGGCTACTGCTCGTCCTCCTCGCGACGGCGAGCGCGCTAGCTTGGCTCTGGCTCAACCCAGCGGAACTCCGTCTGCGCATTGACCCGCGGAGCCGCGAGATCGCGCTCATCATTCCCGCGGAGATGGCCGGTCGTCGTACCGCTACCGCGGTAATTCAGGCCCTACCGGAACTCGCCGGACTGGAACAGCGCGCCGGCCTGCGCGAACAGCTAGCACGCCCTGCGGTAAATTCAGCCCAGCGCGTGGCCGTCGGCTTCATCCCCGGACAACTGGCTGAACTCACCGTAGACACCCCAGAAGTTTCCGACGGCGGCAAGGTCATCCCCGGCCTTGCGCGCGTGCAGTTACGCGGCGTGCCGCATGGCTTTCTCCTCATCCACGCCGCTCCGGCCCAAGGCCTGCTGGAGACCGCCACTCGCCGCCGCTGGCTCGGCCGCGCGCTCATCGAGGCGGGCTCTCAGGCCGAAACGGCGACCATCGCAGTCGGCGAAAGCGACGACGGCGCCTTCCTCGTCGCGACGATCGCGTTCGCCTATCGGACCGGCGACGAGGCCGAAGCGGCGCTCGACCGCCTGACGGAAAAACAAGGCGACTTCGAAGCCCTTGGTTTCGCCGCGCGACCGGGCACCGACCGCATCACACGCCAGACGAAGCTGCTCGTGGTCCGGCTCGACATCGAGACGGACCTCGTCCTGCAGGCACTCCGACGTCGCTGACGCTCAGACGATCTCCAACGTGCCATCGGCCCGCAAGCGGCGATAGTAGCAACCCGAGCGCGCCTTACCGTTCTCCTTCGTATGGCAGGCTCCCTGGCCGGCCGGCCGGACTTTATATAGAATCGAATTCTGCTCACAGTTGACGCGCACCTCGAGGAGCTCAAGGAAGTCGCCGGAGGTCAGGCCTTTGATCCAAAGTTCGTTCCGCGAAGTGCTCCAAAAGGTGGCTTTCTTTTCCTTTAGCGCCGTCTGCAAAGCCAACTCGTTAACATAGCCCAAAATTAAGACTTCCCCGGTTTGGGCGTCTTGCGCGACCGCCGGGATCACTTCCGCCTGTCCGGAGGCAATTTTACGCAATTTTGCGAAGTCCAAACGCAACTGGGTGCCCTCTTCTAGTTCTTTATCGGCCATAGAACCATTTGGCAGGCTCCCCGCCCTTCATTCAAGGCTGGAATCGGCCCCATATTTTCCTTACCGATAAGCAATATGTCGCTCAATAATTCCGCCGACCTTTCCCGTGCCGCCACCGAAGCCCGCGGCCTTGCCATGGACGCCGTGGCTGCCTGTCATTCGGGTCACCTCGGCCTGCCCTTGGGCTCCGCTGAAATCGGCGCCGTCCTCTACGGTAACTTCCTCCGCCACGACCCCGCGGCCCCGCAATGGGTCAACCGCGATCGTTTCGTGCTCTCCGCGGGTCACGGCTCGATGTTTATCTACGGCTGGCTTCACCTCGCCGGCTTTGATCTGCCCCTCGAAGAAGTAAAAGCCTTCCGCAAACTGCATTCCAAGACTCCAGGTCACCCTGAATTCGGCGAAACGGTCGGCGTCGAAGCTACCACCGGCCCTCTCGGGCAAGGCACGGGTAACATCGTCGGCATGGCCGTCGCCGCTAAGATGGCGGCCGCACACTTCAACACCGCCGAACATAAGATCTTTGACCATATCGTGGTCGGCCTCGCCGGAGACGGTTGCCTCCAAGAAGGTATCTCCCACGAAGCGGCCTCTTTCGCCGGCCGCTTTGGCCTCGATAATCTCATCATGCTTTACGACTCAACGACGTCACTTTGGACGCGATGGCTGCGAAGACCCAAAATGAAGATACGGCCAAACGCTACGAAGCGGCCAACTGGGAAGTCTTTACCGTCAAACAGGGCAATGAATTAGGCCCGATTGCGGATGCGCTGGACCAAGCGCGGGCCAGTAAGAACGGCAAACCCAAGCTAATCATCTGCAAGACCATCATCGCCAAAGGTATCGCCGAAGTCCAAGGCACCGCCAAGGGTCACGGTGAAGCGGGCGTGAAATTCATCGATGCCTCGCGTCAAGCCCTCGGCCTACCTGCCGAAAAATTCTTCGTCTCGCCTGAGACCCGCGCCTACTTCAACGCCCGCAAGGTCAGCCAAGCCGGCGTGCATGCCGCATGGCAGCAGACCTTCGCCGCCTGGTCCAAGGCCAACCCCGAAAAGGCCTCTCTACTGGCTCAAGCTCAACAGGGTAACCATGGTGATGTTCAAGCCTTGCTCACGGCGATTCCGGAGTTCGGCAAGAACGCGCTGGCCACCCGCGTCTCGGGCGAAAACTGCATCAACGCGGTGGCTAAAGCTTCGCCTCTCGTTTTGTCCGGTTCCGCCGACCTTCACGGTTCAACCAAGAATTATATTAAAGATGCGGGCGACTTCGACCTCGCCACGCCGACCGGCCGCAATCTCTACTTCGGCATCCGCGAACACGGCATGGGCGCGATCCTTAACGGCATCGCCTACCACGGTATCTTCAAGGGATCTGGCGCAACTTTCCTTACGTTCTCGGATTACCTCCGGCCTTCCATCCGCGTCGCCGCCCTCGCCAAACTCCAAGCGTTTTATATTTTCACCCACGACTCCGTCGGCGTCGGTGAAGACGGCCCCACGCACCAGCCGGTCGAAACCGTCAGCGCCCTGCGCTGCATCCCGAACCTCGACGTCATTCGCCCCGGCGATGCCGAAGAAACGGCGGCCGCATTCGCCTTAGCCGTCTCGCGCCGCGACGGTCCCGTTGCGTTGATTCTTTCTCGGCAAAACGTTCCTTCACTAGATGTCGTCAGCGTGGCGACCCGCCGGCAAGGAACCCTCAAAGGTGCCTACGTCCTACGTCAAGAAACCAGCGCGCTCACCCATATCCTCATCGGTACGGGCAGCGAACTCTCGTTGGCGCTGGCCGCCGCGGAAGAACTCGGCGCGGGCGTCCGCGTCGTCTCCATGCCTTCCATGGAAATTTTTGCTCGTCAACCCAAAGCCTACCAGCAGGAAATCTTGCCGGCCAGCTGCGTTAAACGCGTGAGCATCGAAGCCGGAGTCACTCTCTCCTGGGGCCGCTACGTGGGCACTGCCGGCACGGCGATTGGCACCGACCGCTTCGGACTTTCGGCCCCCGGCGACGTGGTCATGCGCGAAATGGGCATCACCAAAGAAGCCGTCATCGCCGCCGCCAAGGCCCTCTAAGGTTCGGCACGTGGAACGCTCAGGACCCGTGGCCGCAAGGTCGCTGGTCCTTTTATTTATTTTATTTCCGTCAGTTCGACCTGCGAAATCTTGAACAGGTCGCCCTGCTCCGAACCGAGCAGCAGGGTCTGGTCGTCGAACCAGGCGCACCCTTCCACCTGCCAAGAGAAAAGCGGAGGGGACAAAGGCGCCACCCAGGCCCGGCCCGAGAAAAAATCTTCGGCGCGGGCAGGCATTTCAAAAACCCAGAGCATTCGGTAGGTCAGCACGGCCAGACGACGACCGTCCGGCGAGAGGCTCGCATCGGTGACCATCCCATGGGCGTTGAATTGTGATATTTTTGTTAAGACGGCTTGCGTACCCGTCGCGGGCAACTCCACGCGCCAGAGCTCCGTCAGGGTATCTCGTCGGTGCTTGGTCAGCAGGTAGATTTTCTCCTGAAAAATGAAAATCGCCTCGCAATCGTGCGCCAGCTCCGGATCCGGGAAAGCGGTCTGGTCCGGCCAGCCGAAGACATATTTCTTGAAGTCGGTAATCTCGGTCGTGCCGACTTTCGGCTCTTGGAAAACATACACGGCGAGTTCCTTGCGCCGGGACACGTTATTACCCACGTCCGCCACGATCATTCGGCCGGAAGCATCACCGGTCAGGGCCTCCCAATCCACATTGGTCGCCCCTTTTAGGTTCACACCCGTCCATAAGCCTTGCGCGGTTTTCACAAAGGTCCCGTCCGCATGGATGGCAGAAATCCGTGGCTTAGCTCCCGAATCGGAAAGCGTCCAAAATAACCCGGGCTGAGACGGACTGGCCCAGAGCGCCGAGCACTCCGGGATGGTCGCCACGTTTAACTTTGCGACTGACTTCAAGGAGATTGCAGGAGTCTCTGGAAGGGTGCGCTCAATCAATGGCACCCCACGCGCCACGAGGTGGCCAAAGAGAATGAGAGCGCAACAAACCAATCGCATGGATGTATGCTGTGACCTCTGGTCCCGACTGGCAACACGAAGCCGGCGACTTTGCTGTCGAACCTGACGCTAAATTGGCCCAACCTTAGTCATGGCACGCTCTTCCGCACGCTCTCTCTGGACGTTGAAACTCCGCGACGGGGCAAAACTTACCTCGGTGAAGAAAATTTCCGGGGCTCGAAAATTACCTGCTCAAAAAGTCGCCCAGCCTCGCGGTATCCGGGCCATCATCCTTGGCATTGATCCTTCGCTCCGCGGCACGGGACTGGCGGTGATTGATAATCGGGGCGAGCCGCCGAGGCTTTTAGCCAGCATCACCCTCAAGCTACATCCTAAACTGATTGCTTACGAATGCTTGGGTCGAATTGCGGACGGCGTCGAAGCCATTGCCAAAAAACATGGGGCGACCCATGCCAGCATCGAAGAAACCATCTACGTCCAAAACTTCCGGACGGCCCAAGCGATGGGTGCTTCCCGTGGCGCCGCACTCAGCGTGCTCGCCCGTCTTGGCCTCAGTGTCGAAGAATATGCCCCGAAGCGGATCAAGATGGCTGTCACGGGCCATGGCAGCGCGACCAAAGAACAGGTTGGCCGGATGGTCAGGTCCGTCTTAGGGCTGAATCATGATTTACCTCTCGACGAGTCGGATGCAGCGGCCGCGGCGCTCTGCCATGCCTATACCGGTCGGCGGTAATCCCTTATTCTTCGCTCACGACAAACTCATCCTCCCGGCCGCGGGCCTGACTCCACCGTGCCATAACTTCATGCAACGGAACGGGGCGAACCTTCTGCCGTAGATTGTAATCCCCCGCTTCCAGGCAGGCCTTTAACTGCGCCCAGACAGCCGCATAAGAGCGGCTGAAACGGAGCGATCCGTCGCGTACGAGACTGGAAATATGGCAACAGCCGCCGATTTCCGTCACCATGAAGCGACCGGCTTTGAGTTCCACTTCGTTGGTCGTCCGCAAATCAAAACGCGCAAAATGCAGCCCAGGGAAACGCTTCGCGAAATCGCTAAGAGCAGCGGTTAACTCCATTGTGACTAAATCCGGACGATGGAGGCAAAGGGCACCGTGACCGTAACTCCCAGAAAGGTTGAGTACCACGATTTCGCCGGCCGGCACCACCCGATTCAGACCCTGGGCGTGACATTGCGTGAAAAGCTCCCCTCGCGACACCGCGATGTCATCAAGCCAAATGAGTTCCTCCAAAGTCTGCTCGCCATCGCCCATCACGGTCACGTTCTTCTTCTGGACGACCGCCATAATCCGTCCGTCATCGAGTCCCGGATTGCGGCGCCAGACGATTTCGAACTCGGAACCGGAAATCTTCTTCTGCAAAATAAAGTCTTCCTTGGCCGTACGCACGAAGCGCTCCAGCTGCTCGGAGTTCTTCAGGTAACGTAGCCCGGCACCATCCTCGGCGACTTCGGGTTTGAACACCAAGGGAAACCCGTGGCAGACGGCAAAAGCCTCCGCTTCTCGCACGCGCACCGCGGGCGTATCCTCCAGCGTCAACGCCAGGCTGGGACAGCAACGGGAGTCACGTTGGAACGGTCGTAATAACAAAGATTTGGAATCGCCGATAAACCCGCCGATGCGGCCGAAAGCCGGATTGGCCGAAGCAAAAGCGGTCAGACGACGGTAACGCAGGCTTAAAATCAGGATGCCGATTTTGACCGGAAGGAAGAGCAACCAGGACGGCCAATAGGACGGCTGCAGGAAGTTCTGGATCTTCATCACGATCTGTCTCCGTCCGCGCCAAGTGAGGGCCGGCAGGAACCAATGCGTGATCAGATGCAACGCGAAGAAGAAACCCAGAATGACCCACAAGGCATTGTTCTTGAAGCGGTAGAGCACATCCATCGCCGCGGCGCCGTAAGTATAACCCAACCACATCAAGGGTGGCGTCCAGATCAAGGCGGCAGCCAATAATAAGAATCCTAACCGGAAGAAATTCAGCTTCATGATCCCGGCGGTGATGAAGGTAGGTACGCGGCTCGCCGGGATGAAGCGGGAACTGACGACCACCAACATGCCCTTCGGGGTGGAGAACCAACCGGCCCATTGGTTGACCTTATGCTCCTTAATGAACCACTTGAGGGGCACCTTGCGAATCGCCTTACGTCCCCAGAATCTGCCTAAAGAGTATAAGGTGACGTCGCCGATGAAAATTCCCAACGTGCACGCCGCGACGGCAGACCAAAAATCGATGATGCCCACCGACACCATCAGGCCCGAAGCCAGGCAGGTGGGATCTTCCGCCACAAAAGTACAAATCGTAATGATGATTAATAAAATCCAGAAATGCGAACCCTGCGCTTGCGGGATAGGCGGATCTTTTTCGGGCGAGCCGACGGTGATTGCAGATGTGTCCCGCGACTCATCGATGAATTTGTGGACCTTGGCGGCAACTACCGCTGGCTGCTCAAAGGCCACATCGCGTCCTCCGTCCATCAGTTCGAGACGTGCCTGCGGAACCAACTTAGCCGTGTATCGGGCGGTGTCGGGCGAAGTCATCCAGTCGTTCTCTCCGTGGATTAGCAGCAAAGGCTTACGCCAACTGCGTAAGATCTTCTTCGAATCGGAGAGGTCGGTATCGAAAACGGTCTTCGCATAATCCCGATCCCAGGGTAACAAATCAGCGACGCCGAAGTTAGGCGTGAGCCGTGAGATACTCCAAAAGAAAGCCCCTTGGAACCCGTAGACGATCTTGTTCACCAAGGGATTGCCGAGCATTTCAAATTCCTGCACGCCCGGGGCCGAGATTAATGTCATCGTCTGGACGCGACTAGGATGGGCGGCGGCTAATTCTAAAGCAGCAACGCCACCCAAGCCCTGTCCGACGACATGATAACGTTTTATCCCATAATATTCCATCAAAGAGGCCACCACCTCGGCATTAGCTTCCATCGCATGGCTCGGCACCTCGCCTGGACTCGTGTTAAACCCAGGCAGAAAAACTTCGACAACGGAATAGTCCCCCTGCTTCGCAAGCTCTTCGCACAACAGATGTCCGCGACGGTCCCACGGCACGCGGTGCAAATAGACGATAACGTTTTCGCGGAAATGTTCGGTGGCGCCCACCTGCGCCTCCTCGAGACCCGTGACGCCATGGAGGTGTGCGCGGACGGGAATCTTATAATCGAGCTGCTCGACCTTATTCCCCTTGAAATCGAAAGCCGGCACTTGGATGGGCGTACCCTGCGAATAACGTTCGATGACGTTGAAGAAGGGGAAGGCGGCGGACAGCCCTAATAATATCAAATAGGCGAGTACGCCCCACCATTTCCCAGGAACCCTCCCAAGGTTACGCTTGCGATCAGCGGAGGTTGGCATCGAGCGTCCATCAAAGGAGGGGAACCCTAAGGTGCAAGGCGGGAAGGCGAAATAAGGCCTAAAGTCCTTTATTTATGGCTTCCTAATCGCACGGTTCCCTACTTGTGTAACCCCAAGTGCAATCCACCGGTAAGGAACTTCCAGGCCTCAGCGTCACCCTCGATAAGATGGTGCACCATCGCGATGCCAACTTTCCGCCCGCCACCCCGCACGCCTTCGTTTATTTTTTAACTATTACGAACCTTTCGGAGGAAACCGTGCGCCTCCTCGGAAGGAAATGGATTGTCCGGCCGGCCTTGGGAGACCTCGAGGTCATCGAAGGCGACGGCATCGTGGGTGAAACCCCTTTGTTGCCCCCGGGAGGTCAGTTTTCATATAATAGTTATCACCTCGCGGGGGGAGCCTGCGTGGCCGAAGGCGCCTTCCATGGCACCACGACCCAAGGTGAACGCATCTTCGTAAGGATTCCCCCGTTGACGATGACCCCGCCCGCCCCCTCTTCCCTTTCTTAATGAGAATTACCGACTTAAACTCCGGCCGCGAAATCGGCGCCAACTGCATGCTCGCCGAATTCGGCGGCGTCCGCGTGGTGATTGATTCCGGCCTGCACCCTAAACTCTCCGGCCGCGCCGCCCTACCGCAATTCGACAAGATCCAGGGCGGTGTAGATGGCGTGATCCTGACGCACTGCCACCTCGACCACCTGGGCTCGCTTCCCCTGCTGATTCGCCAACACCCGGGCGCCCGAGTTTACGCCTCCGCCGCCACCACGCTCTTCGTCCGGCGCCTGCTGAATAATTCGATTCAAGTTATGAAAAGACAGCGGGAGGAAACGGGAATCACTGATTACCCACTCTACGTCGAGACGGATGTCGAGCGCGTCGAGAATGCCCTCGCCGCCGTACCCATCGCCAACCCGCGCATCATCGGCCGCGGGGGCGAAGAAATCGCCATCACCTTCCACCTCGCCGGCCACGTCGCCGGGGCGGTCGGCTGCTTAATCGAACATCGGCGGAAGCGTCATTTTTTCACCGGCGACGTCAACTTCCAGGCGCAACGGACGGTAGCCGGTGCCAACTTTCCACGGCAACCTGTCGATACCCTGGTCATGGAATGTACCCGCGGGGCGACCAAGACGATACCGACGATGAGCCGCAGCACCGAAGAGAAACGCTTATTGAAGACCATCAACGAAGTCGCCGACCGAGGCGGATCCGTCTTGCTTCCCGCTTTCGCCTTTGGGCGCATGCAAGAAATTCTGCTCTTCCTGCAAGAATCAGCCGATGCTGGCAATCTCGCCGATGTGCCCATTTTCTGTTCCGGCCTAGGGATGGATCTTTGCGATTACCTCGACGCGGCGAGTAAGAAGACCAAGCAGGTAAAATTCAGCCGGCAGGTATTACGCGATTTGAACGTCTTACCGCTTTCCCGTCGCTATACCCAACCTGGCAAAAACATGCCCGAAGCCGGCATCTACCTGCTCTCCAGTGGCATGTTGGTCGAAAAAACGCCCGCCTGGCGCGTGGCCGCCAACATCTTAGATCACGAAGAAAACGCCGTACTCTTTGTGGGTTACTGCGACCCAGAGACCCCGGGCGGAGAACTCATCGGGATGGCGCCAGGCGGAGAATTTAAATTCAAAAGCTTGGATCACATTTCTACGCTCCGTGCCCAAGTGGAGCGCTTCCACCTGAGCGGGCATGCGGACCGCGAAGAACTCATCGATTTCGCCAAAGACCTCGCGCCCAAGGACATCATCTTGACCCACGGCGATCCGCCCGCGCGGGCTTGGATGAAAGAGACTTTGGCGAAAGTGTTGCCGGCGACCCGCGTGCATGATCCCGAACCGGGAATACCTATCGACCTGTGATCACGGGCCCGCAATCCGTTGAAGATTGGCGTGAGTTTTTCCTCACGCGTGGTCCACGCATGGCGGCCGAGGCCTTCTTGATCCGCCTCAGCGAGGTTAACGCGACCGAACAACGTGCCGCCCTCTGCGGGCTCCCCGACACCCGCACCCTGACGCAGCGTTTTGAAAATGCCTGGGCGCTGCGCGAAGCTCATCTCGGTGGCGTCCCTTTCCTGACCAAGGATTTGTATTTCCGGACCGGTCACCCCACGTTGGCGGGCTCCACCTTTTTACCTGAAGAAATCGGCCCAGCCCGAACGACCTCCAGCCTCCCGGCCGCCTTCGAGCGCGATGCCGGCGCCGTGGAATGCGGGCGCACGCAATTACAAGAATTCGCATTCGGACTCACCGGCGAAAATCCGCACTTCGGCGATTGCCCTCACCCGACGCATCCGGAATTGCTGGCCGGCGGATCGAGCTCCGGCTCCGCCTTCGCCGTCGCTCGCGGACTGGTTCCTTTTGCTTTGGCGACCGACACCGCTGGTTCCATCCGAGTTCCCTGCGGCTATTGCGGGATCTGGGGGCTGAGGCTTTCGCCTGACCTCACACCGGTCGGGGATATTTTCCCGCTCTCGCCGGGTTATGATACCCAAGGCTGGATGGCGCGGACTCCGCGTGACTTACTTCAAGTTTCCCGCGCCGTCCTCGGCGAAGCCCCTCCGGCCGGAGGCGGCCTCTGGGCGGGTGACCTGGGCTTGGGCATCCCCGCTGAAGATCTGGAGGTGATGAGAAAATTAGCCCTCAAGGCTGGCGCGCAAGAGGATCCCGCTGCCGCTGAACTCCTGCGGATAGCCTGTAAAGAAGCGTCAACGGCTTATCCGATTCTTGGGGGTCATGCCGCTGCCCGCGTCCATGCGGCCTGGCTCGAGCGTCGAAAAGATAGTTACGATCCGACGGTCTGGTCGCGCCTAGATGCCGGCCGCCAACGCACCCATGAAGAGCTTCGTCATGCGGAAGGTGTCCGCACGCGCATCAGCGAAGCCTACAAAGCCATCTTCAGTCGGCATCATTTCATAGCGTTACCTTCCACTTTCGGCCCAGCGGTGAGCAAAGCCGGCGCCGACGAGCTCCACCGGCAGCGACTGCTCGCCCTCAACGCTCCCGCATCTTTGGCCGGCTTGCCCGCGGTGGCTGGCACAGCGTCCCGCCCGGATGGCCAGACCGTGGGCGTGCAATTCCTCTTCCCAGATATGCCTAACTTCGGGTGGAGTTCAATTTTGGAGCGTCTAACCTGATTAGAGGCGCTGGCGACGCATATGCGCCGAAGGCTGCCCCAAAGCTTCGCGATATTTAGCCACCGTGCGTCGGGCAATCTGGACGCCACGCTTACGCAACTCGACGGTGATAGCCTCGTCGGCCAAAGGTGCCGCCGGATTTTCGCGGGCCAGAATATCGGCAATCATTTCTTGGACGCCCTCCTGAGCCACCGTCCCACCATCATCGGTGGCGACACCGGAAGTGAAGAACCAGCGGAATTCCTTCAGCCCATGCGGGGTCATCATCCATTTATTCGCCGCCGCCCGACCGACGGTCGTCTCATGCACTTCCATCTCCTTGGCGACATCGGTCATCGTCAAGGGCTTCAGCTTCGAAGGGCCGTATTCAAAATATTCTGCCTGACGTTCCGTAATGATGCGCGCGAGTCGCTCGATGGTCCGCTGACGCTCTTCGATGGCGCCGATTAGGAACTTACCCTGCCGCATCCGTTCTAAAATATAAGTACGCTCTTTTTCACTGAGGGTCTGACCGGCCAACATGTCTTTATAGGCCGGCACCAGACGCAATTTCGGCACGTGACGATCATCCATAATCACCTTCCATTTACCGTCTTCATCGAGTTCCACGGTGGCATCCGGCGTCACCACGCGGTTATCGTCGCGCATGAACCGGCGAGCGGGGACGGTCTCGAGCTTCGCCAGTTCGGCTAAAGCCTCGCGGATGCCATCGATTTCGACGTCCAGAATGCGGGCACATTCATCCAAACGTCGGCCCATCATGGGTTCCCAGCAATCCGCGATCAGACGGGCCGCCGTCGAAAGCCCGCGCCCGCGCTGGCGTAATTGCGCCGAGAAGCACTCGCGGAGATTGCGTGCCCCGATGCCCGGAGGGTCAAACCCAAGCAATAAAGCGTGGGCCAGCGTGACGGCTTCATAAGACTGGCCCGAACGTAGCGCGATGGTCGACAAGTCCTCCTCCAGGAATCCGCGCTCATCGAGCGCGGCGATCAGCAGTTTCAAAGCCTCCTGGACAGCGGCATCATCGGAGGCCGTCCGGGCCTGTTCGGCAAGGTGCTCCGCGATGGATGATTCCGCTGTAGCAGACTCCATCATATGACGACGACGATCCTCGTCCTCCTGCGTATAACCCTGCGAACGTACTTCCTCATAATAACTCTCGTCCCAATCTTCTTTCATCCGACGGAGGGCATCAAAATCGTCATCCCCGAGAGAAAGTTCGCGCGGACCGTCTTCTTCGGGCTCTTCCGCCCGGACCGGCGCATCGCTAGACTCGTTTGCGATGGGTTCAACTTCTTCTAAAAGCGGATTGGCCGCCATCTCCTCGGAAATTTCCCGCAACAACTCCGCGGCCGGCACCTGCAGAATCCGCAGAGATTGCCGGAGCTGCGGTGTCAGGACGAGCCCTTGTACCTGCTTTTGCGATTGGTTGATGCCTTGATGGGCCATGGATTGACTGCACATCCTAAACCTTGGGACGGACTTTGCAAAGGGTAACCTATCGCCAATCCGTTTGCCATCATAAGGCTTAATTTTAACGTAAAGCCATCCCGTCCGACGATTTACACCACACGCCTAGGCGGCGTCGCGGTCGACCGCAGCAAACTCTTGGTCTAAAGGTCAATCATCTCCGCCACCCGGATGGATTAATTCCGACGCACCCAACAATCCGGCTCGGAACAGTCGGCCATCTGCACGGAAGATAGGCGTGTCACCTTGCCCGTGACGCTATCCACCACGGCGAGCCAAGAATTTGTTTTTGTAGCTTGAGTGGCGATCAAGTGACGACCATCGGCACACCAAGAAGCGTGCGAGAGATCAAGCGGGCTCGTCACGGGCACCGGCGTCACCGTCCCCGCACTTAAATTAATGATACCCAGGCTGAGTCTACCCGATTGGAACGTAAAGATGAGCTGGTTAGGCACGGAAGGATTCCAGCGTGGCTCCGTGCAGTAACCATAGCCCGTCGAAACCCGCGTGACGGCGCCACCCGCCGAACTGGCGAGGTAAATTCCAGGATGCCCGACTGGTCCGCTCGTCAGCGCAAAACGGGCACCATCTGGCGACCACGACGGATCCGCATCCACATCCGGCGTCGCGATGACACGGTGCGGGGCCTCGCCATTAGGGCCAGCAACGAAAATATCCATGGTGCCTTTGTTGGATGAACCGAAAGCGATGCGCCCATCCGGACCCGAACTTGCTGCGCCCAAGGCGCCCCGAACATCCGTGATAACCTTCCGCGGCTCGCCGAGGCCATTGGTCGAAAAGATTTCCGGAAAGCCGGTGCGCACCGAAGAGACGAAATAGACCCGCGTACCGTCCGCCGACCATCGCGGCCCGATTGAGGTGTTGCGATAATTCGTCAGCCGCAGCGTCTTCGAGCGCGCCAAGTTGGTGACGTAGATTTCCTGATTGCCAGAAAATTTGGAAGTGAAGGCAATTTTGGTACCCGCAAAAAGCGGCTTGAGTTGCCACCGTTTACCGAGCCCGACGAGAGCGGCGTCGGCCGTGCGCAAGGCCAACTCATCCTCGTCCTTACCTTCGACCGTGGATTGAAAAGCAAAACGCGCATTATCGCAGGCCACCGTGGCCGTCAGGCCGCTTCGGCTGATCGCGACTTTGACCGAAGATCCGGCACGCAAGCTAATCGCACCGTGGGTCGAGAGGGCGAACTGCACCAGATTTCCCAGCACTGGGTCATCAGAGACCACCGAGATCGGGATGATACCCTTCTGCAATTCGGCGTCGACGCTGTCGTTGATGACCACTCGATCCTGGGCGGGAAGAAGAGAGGCGGCGAAGAGAGCAAAGAGGGCAAGAAGTCGCATGGAGAAGAGCAGAGAGGGCAGAATTAAATCGATAGCAGTTTGACCTGACTTCGGGCGGGAGTTCAATCTCACTAATGCCACTCGATAAGGAATCTGTTCAGAAGGCCCTCAGCCAAGTCCGCTACCCGGGCTATAGCCGAGACATCATCGCCTTCGGGTTGGTCAAGGGCATTGAGGTCACCCTCGAAGGCAAAGTCACCGTAGGTCTGGCGGTGACAACGGCCGATCCAGCCATCCCGAAGAAACTTTACGCCGACATTGAGGCAGCCCTCAAGGCCATCGGCGCCGTGCAACCAGAAATCGCCATCAACGTCACCGTTCCCAAGACCCCGCTAGGCGCTGCCGGCACACCTGGAGCGGAAGTCAAATTGCCTGCCAATGCTGGTGTCGGCCAAGTCAAACACATCGTAGCGGTGGCCAGCGGCAAGGGCGGCGTCGGTAAATCCACCTTTGCCGTGAATCTGGCCTGCGCTCTCGCCCGATCACTATCCGAACAAGGCCGCCCTGGCCGGATTGGCCTGATGGACTGCGATATCTACGGCCCCTCCGTCCCCTTAATGATCGGCGTCAACGCCCGCCCCACCCTGGATGGCGACGTCTTGATTCCCCTTGAAAACTTTGGGGTTAAAATCATGTCCATGGGCCTGCTCATCGAAGCTGATGCGCCCGTTGTCTGGCGCGGCCCGATGATCATGAAAACCATCACTCAGTTCGCGACACATGTCCGGTGGGGCGAATTAGACGTCCTGCTCATCGATCTGCCACCCGGCACCGGCGATGCGCAATTATCCATCGCCCAGGCCATGGCCTTGAGCGGGGCCGTCATCGTAACCACCCCGCAGACCGCCGCCGTTGCCGTGGCTTTACGTGGAGCCGCGATGTTCGCGAAAGTGAGCGTCCCCATCATCGGGGTCGCGGAAAACATGAGTTTCTTTGAGGGCACCGACGGGCATCGCCACTACCTCTTCGGTCAAGGCGGGGGACTGCGCGTCGCCACCGCCCTGAATACCGAACTCCTCGGGGAAGTGCCGTTGGATCCCGCCGTTCGCCAAGGGGGCGACCACGGAATACCGGTCGTCATCAGCCACCCCGAGAGCAATGCGGCGAGGGTCTTCAAATCGGTCGCCTTGACGGTCCTCCGCAAACTCGAAGCCTAATTTTAACGGTTTTGTCGCCTACGGCTTGCCAGATTCATAATAACCTTACAACTTATGCCTCAAGCATGACAGAAATCACCCATGGTGCGTCTCCCGAAGCTGACTTAGCTTCACGGTCTTCGTTGTACGCTGAGTTTCTGGCTGAACGGGAAGAAATCCTGCGCCATAAGTGGATTGAGTCGGAAAAGCTCGGGTCGGATATCGGCTTCGAACGCGCTTTGATCGATTGGACCCGGCACCACCGGGCCCGTTGGCGTTTAGATCGTCGGCAAGTCCGGCTCGCTTAAAGCGAACCCCTCGGCCCCACTGGGCTGGCAGTTATGCCAAGAAATAAAAAAGCCGAAGGCATTGCGGCCCCCGGCTTTGGAAAAGGAACGACGGAACGAGGCTTAACCCTTGATCTCCTTATGCAGCGTGTGACGGCGCAGGGAGGGGTTGTATTTGAGCTTCTCGACCTTCTCTTGGGAAAGCTTCTTATTACGAGTGGTCATATAGCGGGAAGGACGTTTGCCTTCTTTACGAGCTTCGGTGCACTCAATGATAACGGTTTCGCGGGCCATGGTGTGGGAGGTTGGTGAGGGTTAAGACTTGGGGAGGGCGATGGGTCGGTGCAAGCCCGAAAAAGAAACAGGGCAACCGCATGGGTCGCCCTGTTTGCCAGCCTTTTGGCCCAAAAGTAACCCGGTGGGCTTACTTCTTGTGGCGCATATCTTTCGAACGCTTACGACGTTTGTGCTTATTCATCTTCAAACGACGCTTCTTTTTGAGGCTTCCCATAGGTAGGTAGTGGTTCGCATCTAGGCGGGTGCTCGCCTGACAGTAAAGCCGAAACTAAGCAGAAATTCGAGTATCCATCATCCAGGCCCCTGGGCCCCAGGCTTTCTTCACGTCACCAAAGACGGGAATAGCGTCTAGACCCGCCGATACCAAGGCAAAGCAGGCACTTCCACTTCCGGTCAGGCGAAATTCGACCCCATGCATTTTGAGCAAGCTTTCAGACACCGTTGAAAGGGCTAGGTGCTTAGAAAAGACCGCTGGCTGTAAATCATTCCCTAAAACCGAGGGATCTCCCGACGGATGTTTCAGCCAAGCAGCGAGAAGGCTTTGGGCCTTATCGGCCGCCTGATAAGCCCCCGAATCTGCGAGCGCGGCATAGGCCTCAGGCGTGGAAATGCCAAAGGGCGGCTTAATCACCCACACCCGATGATCGACCAAGGCTTGGCGAGCCGCTTCCGGTAAGAGCTCCAATCGTTCTCCCCTCCCCCGCATGATTGAGCTTTGGCCACGAATAAAATAGGGGCAATCCGAACCGACCAGCGCCGCAATCTCTTCTAACTTTGCAAAACCCAACGGGCTCGGGGCTGCCCGGTCCAGTAGGCGCAAGGTGGCCGCGGCATCGGAACTTCCCCCGCCCAAGCCGGCGCCGTGGGGAATTTTCTTCGTCAGATGAAAACGTCCGAGGACACAATCGGGTCGATGCTGGCGGTAAGCCTGCACCGCTTTCATGACTAAGTTAGTTTCGTCTACCGGCAAAGAAGCGTCGTCGCAGGTCAAAGACAAGGGCTGCCCCACGTGCATGGCCAAGTGATCTGCGAGGGATAAACTAACGACGAGGCTGAGTAGTTCGTGAAAGCCGTCGGGCCGCTTCCCGGTGACGGCAAGCGAAAGATTTAATTTCGCGGGAGCAGCTTCGACCAGCACTTGCCTAAATTAGTCGGCTCCGCCCTTGAGGCGAGGTCAATCCGTCCCCTCTCAAGGTCGCGGATGGGCCTTACGATGGACTTCGCGCAAACGGGAAACCGTGAGGTGCGTGTAAATCTGCGTCGTCGAAAGCGAGGCGTGGCCAAGTTGTTCCTGCACCAGCCGAAGATCGGCGCCATTTGAAAGCAGGTGCGTGGCGCAGGCATGACGCAACTTATGCGGCGTGAGGTCGGCCGGCAGCCCCGCCAAAGCCAACTTCTTCTTTAACATGAGCTGAACGGCGCGCGGATGCAGCGGCCCGCCGCGGGCGGCCAATAAAAGCGGAGCGCCACGGACCACCGTATTGCGTAAGGACAGGTAAGCCTGGACGGCTTGCACTGCCGTATCTCCGACCGGAATCACCCGCTCCTTGGAGCCCTTGCCGAGGACGCGCACCAAACCCGTACCGAGTTCGAGGTCTCCTCCTTTTAGCCCGCAAAGTTCTGACACCCGCAGCCCTCCGCCATAAAGCAGTTCCAAAATCGCCTGATTGCGGGCCGTCGTTTCCGCGGTCTCTTTTTCCGAAGCTTCCGGAGCCTCCATCAAAGCATCGGTTTGAATTTCGGTCAGGAACTTTGGTAAAGATCGTGGGAGTTTAGGCAGGACCAAACCGGCAGCGGGCGTAGAATTTATGCCACCGCGCTCGCGCAAGTCGGCAAGGAACGCCCGTAAAGCCGAGACTTGGTTATGGACCGAACGACGGTCATGGGTCGATTGGCGCTCGATGACGAAATCGCGCAGATTGCGTGCCGATAATTTAGCCCAATCCCCCTCCCACCCGCCGTTAGATTTCATCCAAAGGGCAAAACCTTTCAAAGAGCGGCCGTAGGTCAGACAGGTACGCGGCGCCAGACGCTTGCCCGCCAACTGACGCGTCAAGTAATCTGAGACTTCCTTCGAACCCGGCCAATCCGTCGCTCCCCCGTCAGCCTGCTGAACGGGGCGTCGCTTCACTGGGGCTTTTTGCCGTGTTCGGCTTTCACCGTGATGCCGATACCGCCGCGCACGCCAAAGGCGCCCGTGACTTCGCACCAAACGGGATCAAGTACGGCCACAAGGTCGTCGAGGATCTTGTTCGAAAGGTGCTCATGGAACATACCCTGCTGGCGATAACTCCAAAAATACAGTTTCAAGGATTTGGATTCGACGATCCGCGGACCTGGAATGTAGCGGATGGTGATCTTGGCGAAATCGGGCTGGCCAGTCGCCGGGCAGAGGCAGGTAAACTCTTCGGTCGACAATTCGATGATGTAATTCCGACCCGCATGGCGGTTTGGAAAGGTCTCCAGCGTCTGCTGGGGTTTGTTCTGGGTGTTCCCGAGATGGGAAAGTCCTTGAAGGTCTTGGGGCTGCGTTGCCATGCAAATAGGGAAGCAAACCTACGCCAAGACACAAGCGGAGAACGCCATTCATTCTTAAACTAAGCGGAAACCTGCTTGCCTCAGAGCAGGCGTGCGGTTGCCTCAAATAGACCCACTTGCGCATGGAAGCTAGGCCACTAACCATCCTCGGGGCCACCGGCTCCATCGGCACGACTACGCTCAACGTTGTCCGGGCTCACCCGCACCATTTACGCATTGCTGGATTAGCAGCCCACGCTCGCTGGCGTGAACTGCTCGGGCCGGTGCATGAATTTGGCGTCAAGACCATTGCCCTCAACGACCCCAAGGCTGCGGCCGAAGCCCGAGCCTCGGGCGAATTTCCCGCCGGCACGCGCATCCTCGAAGGCAACGAGGGTCTGATTGAAATCGCCTGCCTGCAAGAGGTGGCCACGGTTGTCTCCGCCGTCGTCGGCACCGCCGGCCTCGCCCCCACGCTCGCTGCCCTCGCCGCCCGCAAAGATGTCGCCTTGGCCAGCAAAGAACTTTTGGTCCTCGCCGGCAAATTCGTCACCGAAGCCGCGCGGCTTTCCGGAGCGCGCCTGCTTCCGGTCGATAGTGAACATAATGCAATCCACCAATTGCTCCGCGATAAGCCGCGGGCCGAAATCGAACGCCTGGTCTTGACGGCTTCGGGCGGCGCTTTTCGCGACACGCCGATCGAGCAGTTGCAAGATGTCACGCTCGAGCAAGCACTCCGGCATCCCAACTGGTCGATGGGCCCCAAGGTCACGATTGATTCTGCGACGATGGCGAACAAGGGCCTCGAGCTTATCGAAGCCCGCTGGCTTTTCGACCTACCAGCGGAAAGGATCGATATCGTAATCCACCCGCAAAGTATCATCCATTCGATGATCACGCTGACCGATGGCAGCATGCAGGCCTTGCTTTCACCGCCCTCGATGGCCTACCCGATTCAGGATTGTCTGCTTTACCCCCAACGCTTGCCCTGCCCCGCCCCCCGCCTCGACCTCACCCAAGCGCTGACCCTGACGATGGTGCCACCCGCGCCCGCCCGCTACCCTTGTCTGGGCTTGGCGCGCCAGGCCGCCACCCAAGGGGGGACGGCGCCGGCCATCTTTAATGCGGCCAATGAAATCGCAGTTGCAGCCTTCATTGCCGGCAAAATACGTTTCACGGGTATCGCCGAATTAGTTGGGCAAACCCTCGCCGCCTGCCCCAGCCGGGAGCCAAATTCGCTGGCGGACGTCCTCGCGGCTGATGCCGAGGCTCGCGTCATGGCGTCAAGGCTCGCCCTTAAGCTCTCCCACTGAAATAACCCCCTTCTCCCTCTTTTATGGATAACTTCTCTTTCAGCGACCTGTTGGGCTCAATCTGGGGCATCGCCCTCGTCGCCATCTTTTTCGGTGGCTCGATTTTCGTCCACGAACTCGGCCACTTCCTCGCCGCCCGCAAGCGCGGGCTGAAGATCGAACGTTTCTCCATCGGCTTTGGCCCGCGCCTCTTCGGCTGGACGGGAAAAGACGGGGTTGATTATCGCGTTTCGATTATACCCCTTGGCGGCTATGTCGCCCTGCCTCAGCTCGCTGAGATGGAGGGCATTGAAGGCGAAAGTAAAGAAGACGCCGAGGCGTTGCCCAAAATTTCTTATACGGACAAGATGATCGTGTCCGTCATGGGTGCAGTCTTTAACGTTATTTTTGCGTTCATCTTAGCATGCATCCTTTGGGTGACCGGTATGCCCGTCCCCGAAGGCAGCGGGAGCACGACCATCGGTTACGTTCCGGAACAAATCATCACCAGCGCCGGCCACCTTTCCGAACTGGGCCTCGGCCAAACCGTCCCCGGCCCAGGCTATGCCGCCGGCCTTCGCTCGGGAGATAAGATCATCTCCGTGGACGATAATGCGGTTTCGACTTTCACGCAGATTGGGGAAGCCGTCATGCTCGGCAACCGGAAGGACTCGCAAGGTAACCCCACGGCGACCTTTGTCGTCGAGCGCAACGGAGAGAGAAAAGAGTTTGTCGTGCAACCAGCCCGGATCGAAGTGAACAGCCATACCGGCGATCGTATCCGGAGTGCCGGCATCCAACCCCGCACTTCCGTAATCATTGACCGGCCGATCCCGGGGTCGCCGGCGGAAAAAGCCGGTCTCCGCCAGGGCGATGAAGTGCTTTCCGTGGATGACCTCCCCGTCAATAATACCACTGAATTCAGGGAGCTGCTTCGCCTGAAAGGCGCGGTCCCCCGGCAGCTGCTCATCGAACGCGAAGGCGGAGTCCGCGAACGGCTTTCAATCACCCCGTGGGTCGGTACGACCGTTAATCCGGTCAGCGTCATTTCTTATGGCGATGAGAAACGTCGTCACTCCTTGATCATCTTACCCGTCACCCGCGACCTGCTCACCAAGGACGCTACCGCTAAACGCGATCAGTTGATGGTCCTCGGCATCTCACCAGAAGACAGCACCTTATCCGACGCTCTCCGCATCGGCACCCTCATCGATAAAGTCGATGGCAAAGAATTGACGGTGGTCCGCTCTTTGGAGGACCTCGACAAAGCCGGAGCCGGCCCTCAGCGCGACCTCACGCTCTATTGGAAGCGTTCCAATGGAGAAGCGGGCAACATTCCTTTGAAGAATGCGGAGGTTCATCGGGGCAAGCCCGTCGAGCACGCCCAGATCGGAGCCTACTTCCTCAGCGTTCCCGAACTGGCTTACCGCAACCCTTGGGAAACCTGCGCCGGTATCGTCAAATCGACCTTCACCACCTTAGGCCGACTCTTCGACCGCGGCTCGGACATCCAAGTCAAGCAACTCGCTTCCGTGATTTCGATCACGAAGACTTATTATAATCTTTCCGAAAATATCCGTCGCGTTCTCTGGTTCACGGTCCTGATCAACTTGAACCTCGCCGTCTTGAATCTGTTGCCGATTCCCGTCCTCGATGGCGGCCACATGCTCATCGCGACGATTCAGCGCTTCACGAAGGGCGTCCTGAACAATCATGCCGTGGTCATCTTGCAGTATACGTTCATGGCCCTGCTGCTGAGCCTGATGGCTTACATCATCTTGCATGACGTACGTCGTTGTTCCGGGGATAGCGAATTGCAATTGCGCCAACAACTTCTTGATCGGCACGTGTATAAGCCGGCCGAGTTTTCGAAAAAGTAAGCCCATCCGTGGGCATCGGCTAGCCTGTTGACCCTCGAACGCAGGGCTTTGCCTTGGGGTGCTCCTAAGCATTCCCTTTCGGCTCGTCCCAAGGAACTAATCGGCTAAAACCGGGGTCATACCCCCATGGAAAAGCCCCTCCCCGAAAACTCCCGCCGTCAGTTCCTCGGTAGCCTCGGTGCCGCCTTCGCCGCTCTGGCGATTCCGGCCTCCCTCGGCGCCGCCCAAGCTGCGGCCGACGCCGCGGGCAACCCAATCTCGAAAAAGACGGTTACGAATCCGTACGTCTATAAGTTCGCGATCGGCAAGTTCGAGGCCTGGTCCATCAGCGATGGCTACGGCACCTTCACCAAAGGCGTGACCAAGAAGATGTGGCCGCCAGACGAACGCGCCGAGATGACCAAGGCCCTCGTCGCCGTCGGCGAACGTCCCGACGACATGACGCTTTACATTAATATCCTGCTCCTACGTAAGGATAAGGAAGTGATCCTCGTCGACGCCGGTTTCGGCCCCCACAAGAACCAGAACTGGGGCTGGCTCGCGGACGCGATGGACACCATCGGCATCGAGTTCAAAGACGTGACCCACGCCTTGCTCAGCCACTCGCACATCGACCACATCGGCGGCCTCGCCAGCGGCGGAAAAATCCTCTTCCCCAACGCGGCTGTCCACGTGCTCAAGGAGGAAGTCGACTTCTGGCGCGGCAAGGAACCGGATTTCTCTAAGTCACACCGCACCGACGACATTAAGCAGATGATCAAGAATGTCCGCGGCTCCTTCGACACGCTTCAGCCGAACCTGGTCATCCATAAAGACGGCAATCAGATCCTCGACGGCGCGATCACGATCATCGCCGCCCCGGGCCATACCGACGGACATGCGATCTTCCGCATCAAGTCCGAGAACGAATCCCTCCTTCACGTCTCGGACCTCGCCCACAATCACGTGCTGATGCTCGAAAACCCCAACTGGTTCATCGACTTCGACCACAATCCAGAGGTAGCCATCGCAACCCGGAAGAAGGTCTTCGCCGAGATAGCGGTCACCAAGGAACGCGCCTACGGCTTCCACCTCCCCTGGCCTGGCCTGGGTGTGGTGATTCCCAACGGCCGCAAGGGCTACCAGTGGATTCCAGCGTCCCATCGCTGGGATTTCTGACGCTCGTTGACGGCTGAGGGCAAAGGGGTTGAGATAACCCTATGTCCTCGGACTATTGTTCCTCCCGCCACCGCACGATCCGCCGCCTTACCCGCGTCGTGAACGTAGGCGGCGTAGCTGTGGGGGGTCTGAATCCGATTCGCCTGCAGTCGATGACGACCTCCGACACGGAGGACGTCGCGGCGACGCTCGCCCAAGCGATTCGCCTCGCCGAAGCGGGCTGCGAGATCATCCGCATCACGGCCCCGAACAAGGCCGCAGCCATCGCGCTGAAGGACATCCACCAGCAGTTCCGTGCCGCGGGCTTCAATCAGCCGCTGGTCGCCGACATCCATTTCCTCCCGGTCGCCGCGATGGAAGCGGTCGAACACGTGGAGAAGGTCCGCGTCAACCCGGGCAACTACGCCGACAAGAAGAAGTTCGCGGTACTGGAATACACCGACAAAGCTTACGCCGAGGAACTGGAGCGCCTGCACGAGGCCTTCACGCCGCTGGTGCTCCGCGCTAAGGCCCTCGGCCGCTGCCTGCGCATCGGCACCAACCATGGCTCGCTCTCTGACCGCATCATGAACCGCTTCGGTGATTCGCCGAACGGGATGGTGGAGTCCGCGTTAGAATTCATCCGCATCGCGGAATCCCATGGTTTCAAGGACATGATCCTTTCCCTGAAGTCCTCAAATCCGAAGGTGATGGTCGAGGCCTACCGCCTGGCGGCCGCCCGCATGACAGAACTCGGCATGGACTACCCGCTGCACCTCGGCGTGACCGAGGCCGGCGAAGGCGAAGACGCCCGCATCAAGTCCGCCATCGGCATCGGCTCACTGCTCGCCGACGGCTTGGGCGATACGATTCGCGTCTCGCTGACGGAAGACCCTTGGCACGAAATCCCGGTCTGCAAAGAAATCGTCCGCCGAGCCGAAGGCTTCGCCGCGCTCGGCGCCGCTTCGTCAGTCAAGCTGCCCACCGACCCGGCCGACCCGTTCTCGTTCGCCCGTCGCGAGACCGAGCTCATCGAACTTTCGTCGAAGTGTCTTGCCGGTTCTGGCGAAGTTCCACGCGTGATCGTCCGGAGCATCGCCGGCCTCGCTGACTGGCAGGCCGCGGCAAAGGAACTACTAGACGCCCATGCCGCCCAGCGCGAAGTCCGTGCCGAAGGCCTGCTCCTGCGCCTGGATGATACCGCCCATGCCGCCGGTCTGCGCTCGCTGCGCAAGGCCCTTGGACAGGCCGTGCCAGCACTCTGGATTGAGACGAGTCTTTCCCCGGCTGAATTCCCATTTGACGGCTCCGGCAGCCGCCTGGTGGTCGTCAAAGCCTTCGCCGCCGGCGATGCCGCCGCCGTCAAAGCCTGGGGCGAAGCCGTGGCCAAGCACGACGCCATCCTCGCCGCCGACCTTGATGGCCCGACGCTCGCTGCGCTCGCCAAGGATCTCGCCGCCATTCCCTCCGGTCGACTTATCCTCACGTCCTCTCAACCCCAAGATGGCCTGCATGCGACAGGCACCTATCGCGAAATCGCCCGCTGCGCGACCACCGCCAAAATCAAGGCACCGCTTTGGATTCGTGCGACCGTCGCCAATGCCGTGCGCTTGGATGCCGGCTTCCAGTCCCGCCTCATCGAGGCCTCGATCCTCGCCGGCGGCCTACTCGTCGACGGCTACGGGGATTTCCTCTCGTGCGAGACGCCGACCTCTTCGGCCAAATCGCTTACGCTGGCTTACGATATTCTGCAAGGCGCGCGTATGCGCCAGACTAAGACCGAATATGTCGCCTGCCCGAGCTGCGGCCGCACCCTCTTCGACATTCAGTCGACGACCCTGAAAATCAAGGAACGCACCGGTCACCTCAAGTCCGTCACCATCGCCGTCATGGGCTGCATCGTGACCGGCCCTGGCGAGATGGCTGACGCCGACTTCGGCTACGTCGGCGGCGCCCCCGGCAAGATCAACCTCTACGTCGGCAAGACGCCGATCAAGTTCAACGTCCCCCAGGAAGAAGCCGTCGAACGCCTCGTCGACCTCATCAAGGAAAAGGGCCGCTGGGTCGAAGCGTAACCTGGTAGGGTCAGCACTGCGTGCTGACCTAGTCTGCCTCGCATCCGCCGTCATCAGGGTAGGGACAGCACCACGTGCTGTCCTCTCTGCCTTGGGTAGGGCGGGCTCTCCGAGCCCGCCGTTGCCCCGATC
>JAPLTU010000001.1 GCA_026397965.1 Verrucomicrobiota bacterium
CACGTCCTTCAGCTTCGCGTCCTTCTCGCGCACCGCGACCATCTTCTCGGTCCGGTTGCGGAGAATCTCAAGACCGCCGTCTTTCGTCGGCGTCAGCTCGAGCACCAGCGGTCGCGCGCCAGAGAAGTGGCTGACAATAAACTTGACGTCGCGGAACGTGCCCGCGAGTGCACCGGTATCGCCATCAACGCGCAGGATGGCCGCCGTCACTTCCGCGCCGGACTGCCGAACGATCAAGCGCCAGGCGCCCTCGCCCTTGTTGCTCTTGACGCCACCGATGAGCTTGATCCGATTTGGTGGACAGTTTAACTACGCTGCCTGAGCTAGTGCCCGCCGCTCGAACTCTGCCGGACTGATCTGGCCGAGTGTCGAGTGCCGACGCTTCTGGTTATAGAACACTTCGATGAAATCGAACAACTTCATCTTCGCCTCGCCATGGCTGTCGAAGTGCTCGCCGAGCTCGCTCTTTACCGTCGAAAAGAAACTCTCCATGACGGCGTTGTCGTAGCAATTGCCGCGGCGGCTCATGCTCCCCGTGATGCCGTGGGCCTCGAGCACGTCCTGGTAGTCCTCGCTGGCGTACGTGCACCCTTGATCGGAATGATGGAGCAGGCCCACCGCCGGACAGCGTCGCTTCACCGCCATCTCCAGCGCCTTGATCGTGAGGTGCCGGTCGTTCACCGCGCTGATGGCCCAGCCGACGATGAACCGGGAGAACAAATCCAGGACGGCCGCGAGGAAGAGCCGCTGGCTGCCCCCGATGACCAACTCGGTCGTATCACCCACCCACCGCTGATTCGGTCCATCGGCCTCGAACCGCCGGTCCAAGAGATTGGCGACGACGGGCTGATCGTGATCGCTCATCGTCGTGGACTTGAACCGTTTGCGTACCCGCGCCTGCAGGCCTTCCTCCTGCATCACGCGCACGACCCGCTTCCGACTGACATGGACCGCCTGCTCGATGAGGTCCTCGTGAATGCGCGGACTCCCGTAACGCTGGCGACTCTCATCGAACGAGGCGCGCACCAGCACACGTAAGCGCCGATCCGTTTGCGCGTGTGTGGACTCGGGGCGGCCGCGCGAGGCATAGAACCCACTCGGCGACACCTGCAGCACCTGGCACAGCGTGCTGATCGGGAACTCGGCCTTCTCCGCGTCGATCCAGGCGAAGACTACGCCTGGTGTCTGGCGAAAAAGGCCGCGGCTTTTTTTAGGATGTCGCGCTCCATCCGCAACTCGCGATTGTCTTTACGGAGCATCGCGAGCTCGGCCCGCTCTTCGGTCGTGAGGCCCGTCTTGCCCTGGCTCCGGTCCGCTCTCGCCTGCTGGACCCACTTGGCCAGTGATGACGGCGTCAGATCGAGCTCGCGGGCGACGGCGCCTACCGTCTTGCCCTCGTCCAATACGAGCCGGACGGCGCCGACTCGAAACTCCTCACTGAACTGCCGCCGCACTCGCCGGCCGGCCTTGCTTGATCCCATGCGTGCCATCGTATCCACCTTTCGGAAGGTGTCCACGGAAACGGATCAAGCTCAATCCGCCTAAAGGCGGCCACTACTTCGAGGCGGTGCTGGAAATGCGATACTCGGCCTGCGCATGAATCGGGTACTGGTGTCAGTTCTCATCCTCTTGATGTGGCGTCCGGCTTTAGCCGGA
>JAPLTU010000054.1:0-31120 GCA_026397965.1 Verrucomicrobiota bacterium
GAACGTCACGGGCAAGACGGACATCAACTGGACCTACTCAAAGTAGGCTGGTATTACAACTGGGGCTCGCAGACCAAATGCGGAAGCCACGCGCAATTCGTCCCGATGATGTTTTCGCTGAAGACCACCCCGCCCAGCCGTAGCAGCAACGAAATCATTCTCGGCTACAACGAGCCGGATAACTCCAAGCAGTCCGACCTCTCCGTCAAGGATGCTCTGAGTAACTGGAGCAACGTCACTTCAAAAGGAAAGACCGTGGTCAGTCCGGCGATGGCCGGTAATCCGCTCACGAAAGACTGGCTCAAGGATTTCCTGAAAGAAAAACCGAAGGTCGATGCCATCGCGGTGCATTGGTACAAGGGCGTCGATGCGGCCAAATTCATCAAAGACCTCGAAGAGATTCACGCACATTTTAAGAAGCCACTCTGGATCACGGAATTCGCCCCGCAGACGGCCGCCAGTTCCGAAGCCGAACCAGATAAATTCACGCAAGCCCAAGTTAAAGCGTTCATCGCCACCACCACCGAGTTCATGGAAAAAACCTCGTGGGTGCATCGCTACGCCTGGCACGATCCCCATGTCGGTACGTCCGCTCTCTTCACCCCCAAAGGCGAACTGACATCGACCGGTAAGGCCTATGCGGCCGCCGGAAAATAATCCGTAGCTCCGTCAGCGAGGTTGATGGACGCCTAAGCGCTTAGGCGCTGGACCGCCCAGACGAGCCCCGTGACCGCAATCGCAGCTGAAGCGGGAATCACCACCCAGCGGCGGTATTTCGTTTCGTCGCGCAGCCAGAAAGTCAGGCCGAAGGCCAAGGCGATCACCGTCAGCTGCGCCCCTTCGACGCCCAGATTAAAGCCCGTCAGTGCCAGTAGGAAGGAACCCTTCGGAATCGGCATCTCGATGAGGCCTGATGCAAAACCTAAGCCATGGAACGAACCGAACAGTAAAACGATGGCGAGACGCCAGTGGGTGTAACGCGGCCGGAAAATATTCTCCAAAGCCACCGCCGCGATACTCAGCGCGATAATGGGTTCCACGACGGAGGATGAAACCCGGATCATCCCCGCGGCGGCGAGCCCAAGCGTCAAAGAATGTGCCAAGGTGAACGCGGTCACTTGCGTGACCACCGGACGCCAAGACCGACTGAGCAGAAAAAGTCCTAAGACAAAAAGGATGTGATCAAGGCCAGCCGTAATCCGCCAAAAGCTCTGCCGCATTTCGGAGACGGGCAGGACGTGTTCGTAACCATGGCGAAGGAAGTTAAGAAATGTGCTCCAGGCTCCGCTGGTATCGCCTTCGGCCGACACCGCTCCAGCACTCGCCTGAGAAGGTACCCCCGCACCAAGCCCAGTGAGATCGAGCGTGAAACTGGTTTCGCCTGGAAAGAGGACCGCCACGCGCGGGTGTTCCTTGCCATTCACGGTATTAAGAAAAACGACTGAGACCTTGTGCCCCGCCTTCGAGGCGACCTTCCAGCCGGTGATACCTTGCGGCACTTGGGTTTTCCATTTGCCGCGAACCACGACCGCATCCTCCGGGGCCTTAAGCGGCTTGCTCGTTTCGGCCACGTGATCGAAGACGAATTCCGGCCGAATCCGACCGAGGGGTTCAAAAGTGAACTCCATATATTTATCGATGAATTCCTGGGTCTGACGCAATAGCTCCGCCTTCTTCGCTGGGCTCATTTTCTGGAAGTCCGCATATTCCAACGAAAGCGCCTCGGAGGGGGCCTCCTCCCAGTTGCGGGGATTGATCTCGATAGAAATCTCCGCTTCACCCCCCTTACTAAAGTCACCCCGAACGGGGATTTCCGGTATGGAATGGGCCTGGAGTAGCGAAAAAGTGAGTAAAAATAGGATTAAAGAGCCTATTTTTGCTAGGAAGGGTGCCCTTTTCATCCCCGCAAGATGCGAGCAGAATTAAGCGTTTCAACCTCGATTGTAGTTTGCCTTCTTTCAGCCGGAACCCCAAATCAACGTTTCACCCCAAAACATAACATGAAGAACACCCTCAGTATCCTCTCCGTTCTCGCTCTCGCTGCTGCCGCTCAAGCTGGCTGTGGTAAGACCGCGACCTCGGAAGGCACCCTCAAGTCCTACGACGCCGAAAAGAAAGAAATCGTCGTTTCCGTCAAAGGAAAAGACTCCACCGTCACTGTCACCCCTGAAACCAAGGGTGCTGATGGCCTCAAGGACCTCGTTGGCAAAGCCGTTAAGGTTGAAGCCTCCGTCCATGACAAGGTGAAGGCTCTTTCCGTCGAAGCCGGCGTTGCTTCGACCGAAGAAAAGCCTGCCGAAAAGAAGAAGAAGAAGAAGGCCTAATCGGCTTTCTGTCCGCTTCACCAGAGCCTGCGTCGCAAGTCGCGGGCTTTTTTGTGCCCGGCGCTGGCTCACCTCTTGCCTAGCCGAGCCCTACCCCTGAGCCTTTCCCAGATGTCCACCCCACCCGCCTGCCCCGAATGCACGATGCATGACATCATCGGCCACGCCGATCGCTGGGAATGCGCCACCTGCGGACACGAGTGGCCCAGGGTCACCGTCGCCGCCACCGAGGGTCCGCGCATCGTCAAGGACGCCCACGGCACGGTGCTCGCCGACGGCGATACGGTAGTTCTTATCAAAGATCTAAAACTACGCGGTTCGTCGGGCGTCATCAAAGGCGGCACTAAGGCCAAGAACATCCGGCTCGTCGATGGGGATCACGAGATCGATTGCAAGATCGATGGCACCCCGATCGGACTCAAGGCGGAGTTCGTCAAGAAGGCCTAAGCCCCTCGCCTACCAGGGCGTAAAGCGTAGCCCGAATAAAGCGAATACCGCACAGAGCAAGAAACCTAGGGCCGGAATGAAAAACGGGTCATAGTAATCCGTGGCCTGCGGCTTTTTTTCGAGAACGACGACTTTCTTCATCTCATCGATACGCTTGAAGACGGTATTCAATGCCTCGGGGGTCACGGCATTAAATGATCCACCCCCCGATGAGCGGGCGATGCCAATTAACGCCGGCTCCACCGGCAGATCCGTCATTAGGATGGCGAAGACCGCGATATGCTTGGCCTGTAAATCCGCAATGATTGGCACATCCAGCGGCGGCTTGATATCGCTACTCTCGCCGTCGGTGAGCAAGATGATCATCCGATCTCCTGCCGGACGTTCCGCAAGGTGTTCCGCGGCTCCATAAAGCGCCTTCCCAACAAAGGTCCCGCCCCACAGTTCGTTCGGCATCCCGTGCCGACCCATGGAAGGCGGATCGAGTTTAGGATTATTCGGAATGATGAACGGGCGGGCGAGCGCGATGGATTCCGTATCGAGCGTCAACGGAATCCAATGAATGAAATTACGCGAAAAAATGGTGAGGCCAAAAGCGTCACCTTGTCGGTAGCGGGTGAATTTCAGAACCGACTCCATTGCCGAATCAAACCGCGTATGCCTGCCGTTTTCCTGCGAACCATGGTTTTCCGCCATGCTCCCTGAGGTATCCAAGACGATCTGGATGTTAGTCAACCGGCGTTCGATTTCCGGCGGATTGAAAACAATCGGATGAGCCAGGAACAGGATGGCCACGGCCAAGAGACAAGCGGGCAGGCAATTCGCGCCTAAGATCAGGAAACGCAACCAACGTCCCCTCCCCTGTGTGCCATGGTCAAAGGGCATCGCCATCATCTGGCCCCGACGTACCCATTCCCAAAAAGCCAAGATGACCGGCAAAGCCAGGAGCGCCAACCACTGGGGATGAAGAAAAGTCATGAGGCAGAAGGCTCCGAGGGGACGGCGATCTTGCTGATCGTAAACGGCGCGACGAGGGCGGTGATTTCAGCCCGACTCACGCCCGAGGCGGGACGATGCAACCAAAGCTCCAAACGGAAAAGCGCTTCCGCGGTATTCACATCCCGGCTGACCGCCGCCCACACTTCTGCCATCGTAGCCTCAGCAGGCACCAGCCCTTCCCGCCAACAACGAAGCATGAGTAGCTCCAGCTTCGCCTTGCCCTCGGCATCCAACGAGCCGTCCTCCAACCGCGCCATCAGCTCGCGCAATTGCTCCGCCAAGGTTGGCACCGGCGAGGCGACGGCCAGCGGCAAAGGCTTGGGACGGCCATAAAAGATAATCAAAAGCAACCAACCCAGCCAGAGTACGATGAGCCCGAGCAGTTTAGCATAATAGTGGCCGCTGATTTCGACCCCGATATTTTCAGTCTCACGAATACGGTTTTCAAGCTGCTTGGAAAGTTTCGGGTCACCGTTGAACTTAAACGAAGGCAGGCCATCGAGCGGACGACCATCCTCGGCGATCAGGAAATCCTTCAGATCAAAGGTGCCCTCGCGATTGACCAAATAACGGACGTCGTAAATTCGGGCTGAGGCCTGTCCCGAAACCTGCGCCATACGCACGTTGACAGCGACACCCCACTTATAAGGTTTAACAGCCAACGACGGACCTCCGTAAGTGATGATGGCGGCCTGCTCTACGCCCAACGGCACGTTCAAGGTATCGTTAGGCCTAAAAAGCCAGTACGCGAGCAGACCCAGCAGCAAAAGGCCAAGCCCCACTTGCCAGCGACGATCCATCGCACGCCCTGAGCCCAAGATTTTCATCGCACCCGGCTTCCTCCCGTGCCGCGTTGTTGCAGAAAGTGCCGCAGTTTACCCAAGATAGGTTCACCGGTCGAAAGGCGCAGGTAATCAATTCCAAAACGGGTGAGTTCGGCTTTGCGAGCTTCCGGATTGACCCAGGCCTGCCGCCCATGCCCGACAAATTGCTGACCTGATTCCGCTTCCATGCCTCGAAAAATTCCCGCTCCGCGCATCCCCTGCTCCGCCGGATCCTCCAGATGTAATACCATGCAATCATGTTGCTGAGAAAGCACCTGCAACGCCGATACGGCACCCGGATCATGGAGGTCGCTCAGGATGATGAGGGTGGTGCGCCGACGTAGCGAAGGCGATAATTCACGAGCCCGTTGCGCCAAGGTGGTTTCCTCCAAGAAATCGTGATGCCGTAGTTGGTGCGACCATTCGAGCACCAGATTACGCGAGAGCGTCGGACGGATATGTAATTCACGGGCGCCACAGCCCAAGAGGCCAACCGGCGTGATTGAGCTTTGGGCCGCCAGCGCGATGCCCGTAGCCAATTGCACCGCCCACGCATACTTGCTCATCGGAAGCGAGGAGAGGCACATCGATGCCGAGGTATCCAACAAAAGATAGAGCGGAATCTGCTTAGGCTCGACGTATTCCTTGATGAAGAGCTTACCGACGCGCGCGGAAACCTTCCAATCGATGAACTTAACCGGATCGCCTGCCACATAAAGACGCGATTGGGCGTATTCCAGACCGGAACCGTGGAAGACCGAATCCTTCTGACCGAAGTTAAGGCTGTTCGCCAAACGCTTCACCGCGACCTCGAACTGTCGAGCATCGAGGGGGTCGGAAGTAATCGTGATCTTGCGGTCCATCGTCCGTTCAACCTAACCCCGTGAGAATGGATTCGAGCACGGCCTTACCCGTGTGCCCGGCGGCGGACGATTCATAACTTATCCGGATACGGTGTAAGACCACGTCCTCCGCCAGATCAAAGAGATCCTCGGGGGTCACGAAATCTCGCCCACGGATGACGGCCCGGGCCCGCGCCGCATTGACCAAAGCCAAACCCGCGCGCGGACTGCACCCGAAATCGAGTAACTTGGACTCGCGCGTTCGACGGACCAGTTCGACGCAATGCTTGAGGATGACTTCGCTCACGTGCACGGCTTGTACGGCTTCCATGGCCGCGACCAAATCGGTCAGGGTCCCCACCGAACTATCTTCAATCATGTCGAAGGCCGAACGCGGCACCGCCCCGCCCCCCTCATGGCGAAGGCCCATGCCAAGCTGACGTTGGAGGATTAGCTGCTCCTCATCGCGGTCGGGATAACCCAAGCGGTGCAACAACATGAACCGGTCCAATTGGGCCTCAGGTAATTCGAACGTTCCGGAATTCTCGACCGGGTTCTGCGTCGCGATCACCAGGAAAGGCGTCGGCAACTTCATGCTCTGGCCTCCGATTGTTACCTTCCGCTCCTGCATGGCTTCCAACATCGCTCCCTGGACCTTGGGCGCAGCCCGGTTGATTTCATCGGCCAAGAGTAAGTTGGTGAAAACTGGACCCTTATGAATTCGAAAATCGCCCGTTTTCTGGTCGATGACCTCCGAGCCGATGATATCGGACGGCAACATGTCGACCGTGAATTGGATTCGTTTGAAATCGAGGTTGATTGCCTTGGCGACGGTATTGACGAGCAAGGTCTTCGCGAGTCCAGGCATGCCTTGGAGTAGCAGATGCCCTCCCGTAAGCATGGCAATCATGACGCGTTCGACGACGACGTCCTGGCCGACGACGACTTTGGCGACGCGCTCGCGCACGGCGCCCACAAATTCTTGGGCGGACTTGGTCGCGGCTGGAGGAACCGGATGGGAATGAGGTGACATAGGGATAGGTGTTAGATTAATATTTTTAAAAAATTAGCGGATGACGCGCAGCCATTTGTCGACGACGCGCCGGAGTTCGGCTTCGGATAGCGATTGGCCCGAGCCGCCAAAGCAGACTTGCTGTAGCCGTTCCACTTCGGACGTCAGTTCGGATTGCTGGGCCGCATTCAAGCGGACGAGCGGACTCGCACCCAGGCGGCGCAATAAGGCCACCACGGCGAAGGCATCCACTTCCGTCGGCATCTTAAAGACATCACGCGCCCGAGGGGCCGGAATTTCCGCGGTGCGACGCGCGCTTAAGAGTAGATAAAGTAATCCTCCCAGCCCGACCACGATTACGACCCCCACGCCCAACCACCCCATCGGGCGAAGGCCGGGCACCGAAAGCGCCGCTCCCGGCACCGCTGCCACGCGATCAACGCGAACGGATAGCCCAGGTAACGGAACCAGATCGAGGTCCTTGTAGGTCTGCGGTTGCACCAAGAAATCTTTCGATTTGGCGGCAGGTAAAGATATATCAGCCGGCCGGTCTGCCGCCCGGATCGGGTCACCGTTCAAGGTCAGCGTCCATAAGCGCTCCGAACGAGGGGCCACAACCTCGCCCCAGGTGTTCAATTCTTTCAACTGCAAGCCCTCGTGCGGGCTAATCTGACGAATCTCTACGCCTTGCTTAAACGCAGCCAGATCAAGCAGATCATCCAACTCCGGCACGAGTCCGTTTGCGGTCGCTTTGATTTCTAAAGTCAATCCGCCATTGATAGGGAACTGACGGGTATCGAAGGTCTCGGTGATTTCGACCTTGCTCGCCGGACGTGCGGGCATCGGCGTCGCCACCATCTTGATCAAGGTTTCCGCCGATGTCGCAGGGATCGTGACCGGACCGCTGAGGTCGATGAACTTCAATTCTAATTGGATTGGCGGGACCTTATCCACGCTCGCGTCCTTGGCTCGCACTAACGCATAGGCCAAGACGGTCTCTTCCCAACCGATACGGGCCGTCGGTCTGGCTTTTACTTCCGGGGTCGAAAAAATAATCGTTTTGACATCGAAGAACGGCGCCAAGGTCTCCGTGAGGCTTTGCTCGAACTCATCACGCGGGCCTTGGGTTTCCCGCACCTTCTTATTGATGGTAGCCCGGCGCTTGCCCTTGGCCGCGATGACCGCGGGGTCATTACTGAGGTATTGGCCGAAGCGCGCCACTCGCCCCATCGCCTCGGTGTGTACGACGCTGATGACGATTCCGAATTCTTGCCCGATACCGATGGTATTCGGCCCGTCGATCCGGGTCTGCAATCTGATCTCACTCAAGAGCTCATCAAAATACGCGGCCTTCTTCTGTAAACCCATCGTGAAAGGATCGTCCTTCGTGACGACCAAGGTGCTGGCGAGGTAACGATACTTTAGATCCTCATGCAACGGATAGTTCTCATCGGTGAGCCGCGCGTTCAAGGTCTTGGCGAGTAAGTTCATATGCGCCGAGGCGGCCTTCCCGGGCAAGGCCAGGATGCTGGCACGGATCTTTGCCAAGCCGGCACGATTGATCGTCTTGTTGAGATTGACCTGCCCGCTTGGTCCGAGACCCAGCAAGCACTGGAACCAGGTGATGTAAACCTCGATGGTGTATTCCGAGGGACTGAGTTTGAGCATTTCGCGGCCGTATGCTTCGGCGGCCCGCTGGAAATAATCCTGAGCGAGGAGGTTCTTTTCCTTATAGGTGACCACGCGCTTCTGCGGGTCGGTGGCGACGAGTTCCTGCATCGACTCGAAATCTCCCCACTCCGTCAGCAGTACGCCCGCTAAAGTAAGCGCCCGAGATGCCTCGGTCTTACCGACCATCCAACTGTCAATCATCCGCAGGTTAGTCGCATACCCTTCGCGCACCATCTCGTAAGTTTCGAACTCCGTGCGTCGGGTCAGACTCGTACGTTGGATATCCATCTTGCGCCAACGGTCCGCCAGATTGGAATGCATCCGGTTGACCAGTAGGAAGAAGACTTCTTCGTCGAGTTGCGGGATGGGGCCGAACACTTTTTCGATGTGCGTATCACGATACGCTTCGGCATTGCTGTAAGTGACATCGAAGGCATTGACGACTTTGGCGTAATCGCGCGGAGCGATCTTGGCCTCGCGGAAGAGCGCCATCATGCGCGCCAGGCTATCGATATTGCGCTCCATCATGATCGGGGTGATCGGGATCCGCGCATCTTCCGGCAGGCCGAATTTCTTGCGCATTTCCTCAGGTAATTGCGGATTATGAGCCTGCGCCCACGCTGCGAGGAATTCCTCGGCCAACGCCACTCCCGTCTGCGGATGACGCTTGCTCAGGTCGATGATGCGATCGGCCGCAATCTCAAAGTTCGCGCTTGCCAGGATGGCCTTCGATAAGCTCGCGTCAAAACGGTCGCGTAAATCCGCCGGCAAAGAGTCGAGCCACTTGCCGGTCGGTACGGCATCCAAGAGGTCCTCGGCGTCGATCGCCCGGACCGAACGCGAACGCGCCCGGACATTATTGCCCTTCATCGTGAAAGTATTCTCAGCTTCGCTCATCCAATATTCCGCCATCAGCTGGACCAATTGGCTCCACGGCGAAGTCTTGAGGTCGGTCTGAGCGGCGATCAGGTTCGCCAAAGTTAGCTGCGCTCGGAGATTTTCGGTGCGTTGCGCCACTTCTCCGTGCGCATCATTCTGAATCTTACGTTCGATGCCGCTGACGAGCCGGACGGCGCTGTCGGGATTATCCTTCAAGAGCGCCGCAAAGGCCGGGGCGATTGTGCCTGGGGCGACCTGCATCATCACGCGAGCCATCGCATTGCCTGCCTTGGTCTTCTCCCAATCGTTCACCTTAGTCTGGCTCAAGACGCGTAGGCCTTCGTCCCAGACCTTTTGGACCTGCTCACGCTGCACCGATTCGTTCGCCTGTTCGGCGGCGAGAAAAGCCGCCACTTCATTGCGCAGTCCCTCATCCTTGATTTCCTCGAGTTTGTTTGCTGCCGGCCAATAAGTGCGGGCCAGTTCCCGAAAACCTCCGGCCAACAAGACTCGTCCGGTCAGTAAACGCTTAGCCGGATCCGTCCCGCCCAATCGCTCCGTACCCGCCCGCAAGCGGTCGGCCAGCCAATAGGTCTCATTGGTGGGCACAATCAGGCCCAAGATTTCCCCGACCTTCCGCAGTTCGTCATCAGTCAGTTCGCCGGGCACCGCATCCGCCAAGGCGAGCACGTCTTCGAGCCGGAGATTGCTTTTCTGCCGATCGGCCAGGTCGTTCAATATCTTATCGTAGATTCTGCGAGCCAGTTCAGGCGGGAGCTTAGCGAACTCCGAACGCACCTTACCCCACTCGCTCAAACGAAAATATGAAATAAACCGCAGGTCGGCCGCGCCGGCCTGTTCCGCCTTATTAGCGTGCTCCAACGCGCTGAAGAGGTCGTTGTGGTCGCGGGTGAACTTATGGTTCAGCAGTTTCTCATACTGCTTGAGCTCCTTGGCATCTAAAGCTTCGGTGGGCGGCGTTTGCGCGCCGGCGAGCAAGCCCCAGGCGAGCGCGAGGAAGCCAAGGGACCATCGGGAAAACGTTTTTTTCATAAGTTAAATAGGTGAGGACGATTCAGGAGCCGTTGTCGGGGATTTTATCGAAGTTCTGCAGCAAGTCGCGGCCGTCGTTCTTGGGGCCAGCCTTCGGCGCCGGTACCGGCACGGTCAGAAGCCCGGCGGCGGCCTTGGCCTTATGGGCTTCGCCGACGCCCTTGCCGACATGCTGCACCTTCAGTGCGGCTTCCAGATTCTTGAGTTTTTCGCCATCGATCCCGGCGACGCCGTCGACCGGCCGCACCGAAGCGCCGCTGCCGGCCTTACCGGGCGGCGGTAGCGGCTTCATTCCCGGCGCCGGCGGTGCGACTGCCTTGGCAGCGGGAGGCGGCACGCCGGCCGCATGTCCGGGTCCTTTTACTCCCGCCGCGGCTTCAACCCCTTCGACCTTTTCGACCCCTTTGGCCTTGGGCGGAGGAATGGCGGCGTTACTGCCCGGCCCTGCCACTGGGGTTGCCGGATGTGCGACCGGCGCGGGCGGCGGGGTCGCATCACCGGCGGCCTTCACGCCTTTGACGGTCTCGACTCCGTCGATTTTTTCCACGCCTTGGGCTTTCGGAGGGGGTACGGCGATACTGCCATTTTCAACCGGCTTCACTTGGGCGGCGCCCTCTTGCTTGACGCCGGCAACGCTTTCGACGCCGGCAGATGAAGTGTCCGGTGCAGCCATCGAACTCGCCGCGACCAGACTGAGACCGAGCAATGCAAGTGGGAAAAATGTTCTCATGGGTTTCGATGTTGGATGGCTTTGTTAAATTCGGTTTCTACCCTTTGCTCGTATTGCGCAAGCGCGCCGGTGTCTTGGTGTTCGGCCAAGTAACGGAAAATCTGGCGGGTGCGTTCGGCAAAGGGCCGCCATTCGTCCTCCGTCGCTCCGTTCGTCTTAAGCAACGTGGTCGCGTAATAATAAGCCTTTCCTAAAGTCTCGCGGATCGCCCGGGTGATGGGCACGTCCTGACCATGGGTCTCGGCAGCATTTCGCAGCAACAAGGTAAGGTCTTCGATGGCGCCGGCGACATCCAGCATCTCGAGCTTCGCCTTGGCCTTCGCCAACCGGATTTGGTGACGCACCAACGGGCGCTCATTCGCCGGGAGTGCCGCAGCGACCTTGTCATACTCTTCCACGATCTGCTGCCAATCAGGCTCCTTCGCTTTTTCAAACTGGCGAATGACATTCAGATGCTCGCGCGCCTTTTCCCGGGCCCGATCGTCCTGCCCGTCGTTATAATGATAATAAATCACCGCGACGGGGAAAAGCAGCCACAGGAGCAGGAAATACTTTCTCATCGGACGGCGGGATCGCTCCCAGGCGTCGGAACGGAGTTCGGCCGAGGATGGGCCACCTTCCATGCCGTTCCCCCAAATTCCAACGCCACGGGAAGCAGGGCGCAAAAAGCGGCCCCCGCCAACAGGGCGGCCACAGCCAATGTCGCCAGGCTGAGCCCGCTCTGCGGCAGCGGTGCCAGGACGACCAAGTCGCCCAGCGCCGAAGTCGCCAAATGCTTTTCGTTCACGTCATCGTACGTGCCATGCAAGGCGGAAGCGATTTCACGAAGGGTATCGGCATCTTGGCGCGATTGATGTCCGTCGATGAACAACCCTTTATGAGGATTGCCGACGCCGAGGATGAAAACTTCTTTCACCGACTTAGGTCGAGGCAGGATCGGCAAAAGGGGAATGGAATCTCCATCCGTCAGGATTACGAGCCGGGCACTACCCTCGGGCAAGTTCTCCACCAACTTGACCGCAGCATTGACCGCCGTACCGAGATCGGTCTTGCCGGGCTTCATACCGTAACCCAAAGGCAATCCGTTGAAGACGTTGCGGACAAGCTCCGGATCACGGGCGCCCATCACGACTGGCAGTGCGTCAGTATAAAATCCGATGACGCCGAAGCGCAGATTGCCGCTCACGCGGTTAAGAATCCCCTCCACGACCGCACTCATGCGTTGGTATCGACTGTCCTTACCTTCCGGCCCAGCATCCTTTAGATACATGCTCGGCGAAAGGTCGGCCACGAAGATCAGATGGGTAGCCTCCTTATCGGACGCTGCTTTACCCTCAGCCACGTCGAATCTTAACAGGAACAAAGTCGCCAAGCCCCACGCGAAAGCCGCCAAGGCGAAAGGCCGGAGGATGGACGCCAAAATCGTCCAACGCGCCGGCGTCCCATTCGGCCCAAAAGCCAAGCGTCCGGCTACGCGGACGCGACGATGATGCACCCACTCGGCGAGGGCCGTCAGCGTTAGGACGCTCAGTGCAAAAAGCAGCGATTTCATGGGGTTGAACCTCGGCGTGCAAACCTGGGGGCGGGCACGACGCTACGAAGGGGTATGGCAATCTTTAGGCCTTCACCGAGCCAATGCCAGCCCTTCTCTTGCTGGCCGTGATATTTCGAGTCAGTGAGCATGGTAGCGCTAATATTCTGAGCTCAATCGAACGAGAAATGTTCCTCAAACTATGAACATCTGGCCGTAAGTTAGGGTACTTTAAACGATATCAGACCTACCCCATCTCGAGTTGGCGCATAAGAACTTGCACGCTCTCCGTGAACGCCAGAATAGCGAACAACCCGCCCAGATGAAACCCCTCCCGTTCCTTATCCTCGGGCTGTTACTCAGCCTGAACCTGAAATCTGCCGCCGCTGATTTTGAAAAGCGATCCGTCACGATTTTTAGCGATGGCGTCCGCATGGCCGGCGATCTTTACACGCCCAAGGGCACCAAGGCCGACGAAAAGCTTCCCTGCTTGGTCCTCTGTTGCGGTACCGGCGGCACCAAGGCCAGAACTGGCAATCAAACCGCCCCCCATTTCGCTCAGAACGGCTACATGGTCCTGGCCTTTGACTATCGCGGATGGGGACAGAGCGACAGCAAACTCATCACCGTCGACCCGCAAAGCCGGCCCGACGCCAAGGGCGAGGTTCAAGTCAAAGCGCGCGCTGTCCGCTGGCAGATGGATTACGCCGATCAATTGGGCGACATCCGGGCCGCGATCAGCTTTATCGTGGGCGAGCCCAACGCCGATCGCGAACGTATCGGCCTCTGGGGTACGAGTTATGGTGGCGGGCTGGTGACATGGATCGCCGGCAACGATCCGCGCGTCCTCGCCGTCGTCGCGCAAGTCCCCGGCATGGGGGCGGGGCGTTCCGGAACCAAAGCGCAGAAAACCGCTTATGATTTACTCACCAAACAAGCCCGAGGCGAAACCGAACCGGTACCCTTCGAAACCGGTCAGCTCGGCGGCAAGCTTTCCGCTTACGCTCAGATGCGTTCCAACCCCGCCAAGGGCTTGGGGTTTTATCCGCTTGAGGCTGCCGCTAAGATCAAGATTCCGGCCTTCATCCTCGACGCGAGCGATGATGAACTGATGAATATCAAAGATAACGGCGGTAAGGCTGCGGAAATCATCAAAGCCAACGGAGTCGAGGTCGAGTACCACGTGATCCCAGGCATCACGCACTACGGCGTCTATAAGGAAAAATTCCAAGAGGTCACCGCCTTGGAAATCGCCTGGCTCGACCAGCATCTGAAAAAAGCCCCCGCCGCGAAGTAATCGGAGGCCAGCGAAGGAAACCTTTGGCCTCCCAGCATAGGTGATTCTTCCGGAAAGAACCGCCATACCGCTTCTGGATCAGCTTAAATCCCGACAAACCGCAGGATGGTTTGATTACGGGGTAAATCGCATTTATTATGATTCAAGCCAGCTCTTCTGGCCTTCACTGATGTCTCGCCCGTTCACCTCACGCTTTAATCTCAAGAATATCGCCTACGGCCTACTCTTGTGGGCGAGCGTATCAACGGGCCAAGCCTGCGAAGCGTGCCGCAAACTTTATTTCCAAGGTATGGAAAACGCCCCGAAGGCCTCCGCGCTTTACCCGCAGGCCAAGGTCGTGGAATATAAGTTGGATATTTCCGAAAAAGATCTGACTCCCGCCGGGCAAACGGTTCGGGCGCTGGCGATTAACGGCGGTATCCCCGGCCCGACACTCCATTTTAAAGAAGGTGATGTGGCCCGCATCACGGTCACCAACGGTTTGGCTGATGACACCACCTCGCTGCACTGGCACGGCGTATTGGTCCCGAACCTCGAGGACGGGGTCCCCGTCGTGACCACCCCGATCATCGCCCCCGGCAATTCCCGCACGTTTGAATTCCTCCTCCGTCAACATGGCACCTACTGGTATCACAGCCACACGGGCCACCAAGAACAGCGTGGCGTCTACGGCGCCATTGTCATCGAGCCGAAAATACCGACCATCCGTGCCGACCACGACCAAGTCATCGTGCTCGGGGATTGGACGAATGAAACCCCCTCTGAAATCCAGCGCACCCTCCTCCGCGGAAGCGACTGGTATTCGTTCCGCAAGGGCACGGCCCAGTCTCTGCTGGGCGCCTATCAAGCCGACAAACTCGGCGAATACCTCGACCGTGAAAAAGCGCTCGTGCCACCGATGGACCTTTCCGACGTCGCCTACGATGCGTTCTTGATGAACGGGCAACGCCGCCTCCAACTCGCCGGCCGCCCTGGTGAAACCACCCGTCTCCGCATCATCAATGCCGGTGCCGCCACTTATTTCTACCTCGATGCTGCCGTTGGGCCGCTCAAAATCATCGCTGCTGACGGACAAAACGTCGTGCCTTTTGAGCAAGCAAGGCTCCTCATCGGCCCGGCCGAAACTTATGACTTCTTGGTCAAGATTCCCGACGAAGGCAGTGGGGAGTTACGCGCGACCGCCCAAGACGGTAGCGGTTCCGTCTCGGCATGGCTCGGTCAAGGCACGCCCAAACAAGCCACCGGCCCGGCTAAGCCCAACCCCTACGGCATGACGGCCTACCTGACCTCAATCCTTGATCAACTCGACCCCGAACCTGGCGCCACCCCGCATGACCGCCCACTCGCTCCTTATGCGAAGTTGCGCGCCGCCCAACCCCACGCCGTCCATCCGAATCATCGCGAGGTGACCCTCAAACTTACCGGAGACATGCTTCGCTATCAATGGACGTTCGACGGCGTCACGCCGGACGAAGCCGAAGCCATCAAGGTCGGTCGCGACGAAACCATCCGCCTGCGTCTGGTCAATAACACCATGATGCACCACCCGATCCATTTCCACGGGCATTTCTTCCGGTTGGTAAATCCGGACGACCAAGATCCGGCGACGTCGCCACTCAAGCATACCGTCGACGTCCCGCCCATGAGCGTGCGGACAATCGAATTCACCGCGAACGAAGGTGCTGGCGACTGGCTGCTTCATTGCCACCTGCTTTATCACCATACCAGCGGCATGATGCGCGTCGTCCGTGTCACGGGCGAAGCTGGCGCCGAGCCGCCCCACCCTGCGGCCATGCACCCGATGGATACGGCCTACGCCTGGGGCCAAGCCGCTTTTACGACCGCGAACTATACGGGCTTCATCACCTTGCAGGACGGTCGTAATAACTGGAATATCAACTGGGACGACGGCGTGAAGGGCAGCGATGGCCACGAACACGAACTGTGTTACCAGCGCTACCTCGACACCCGTCTCTCCCTTTTTCTCCGGTTACCGCAGTAACACTATGGACGGCGGCAGCGACGGCTTTTTCCTCGGCGCCAACTATCGGCTGCCCTACTTCGTCGACTTTAAGATTTCCCAGCAATCCGGGGGCGAACTTCGCTTCGGCGTGATGAAGATGCTGCAACTGACCGAACGCCTTTCGCTCGACCTCGGGCTCCGCCACGGACGGCTCACCGGCACTTCCGGCATGGCGAACCTGAATTACCTTTTGACCAAGAGTTTCTCGCTTACGGCGGGATACAGTTCAGACTTCGGCACAGGCATCGGCCTCCTCACCCGCTTCTGATTCACCCGCCATGAAACCACTCATCCCTCCGCAAGCAATCATCCCGATTCTCCTTCTCGGCACCATCACCGTCTTGGCTTCGACCTGCGGTTCGGCTCACGCCGCCGATAAGCCCAACGAAAAAGATAAAGGCCGCGACCACGGAGCACCAGTCGTGAAGCCTGCCGAGCCCACCAAGGACGCCCCCACAAAGCTTTACCCGCTGAAAGTCTGCATCGTCTCCGATAACGACCTCGACTCGATGGGCGAACAAGCCTCCTTCGTCTACCAAGGCCAGACCATCAAGGTCTGCTGCAAGCCTTGCATCGCCAAGTTCGAGAAGAACCCAGCAAAATACCTGAAGAAGCTCGAAGGCAAATAAGCCTCCCGAAGCCCCGCAGCAGCGGGGTTTTTTATTGGGCAGGAAACCCCTGCGCCTAGACACCTTCAGACATGAGGGTGGCTTGCGTCCCGTATCAATGCCCATACCAGTGAGACCCTTCCTTCCATGACCACCACTGCTCAGGCCTACGGTTCCGCCTCCCCTTCTTCGAAACTCGCCCCGATGCAGATCGCGCGTCGTGAACCGGGCCCGACGGATGTACAGATGGAGATTCTCTTCTGCGGCGTCTGCCACTCCGATGTCCATACGGCCCGCGGCGAATGGCCAGGCACGAACTACGCCTGCGTTCCGGGCCACGAGATCGTCGGCCGCGTGACGAAGGTCGGCGCCAAAGTAACAAAGCTCAAAGTCGGCGACATCGGCGCCACGGGCTGCATGGTCGATTCCTGCCGCACTTGCCCGAGCTGCCAGAAGGGCCTCGAACAGTTCTGCCTCACGGGCGCGACCTTCACCTACAACAGCCCCGACCAGCACCTCGGCGGCCACACCTTGGGTGGCTACTCATCGAGCATCGTCGTCGACGAGGCCTTCACCCTGCGCGTCCCGCAGGGCATGGACCTCGCCGCCACTGCCCCGCTGCTCTGCGCCGGCATTACGACCTATTCGCCACTCCGCCACTGGAAGGTCGGCCCCGGCCAGAAGGTCGGCATCGTCGGCCTTGGCGGGCTCGGCCACATGGGCGTCAAGCTCGCCCGCGCCTTCGGCGCCCACGTCGTGCTCTTCACGACCTCCCCCTCCAAGGTCGCCGATGGCCTCCGTCTCGGCGCCCATGAAGTCGTCGTCTCGACCGACTCCGCCGCGATGGCCAAGCACGCCTCCTCGCTCGACTTCATCCTAGACTGCGTCTCCGCCCAGCACGACCTCAACGCCTACCTCTCGCTCCTGCGCATCGACGGCACCCTCTGCCTCGTCGGCGTGCCCGAGCAGCCGCTCGCCGTCCACGCCTTCAGCGTGATCATGCCCCGCCGTAATTTCAGTGGCTCCTGCATCGGCGGTATCGCCGAGACCCAGGAGATGCTCGAGTTCTGCGCGAAGCACGGCATCGTCTCGGACATCGAGTTGATCCCGATTCAGAAAATCAACGAAGCCTGGGACCGCATGATCAAGCAAGACGTGCGCTACCGCTTCGTGATCGACATGGCTTCGCTGAAGCATGCCTGAACGGATTACTTCGCTTCGTCCTTGGGTGCGGCCGAGGCAGCGTCCGCGGGCGCCCGTGCCAACATCTCATAGAGCGGGCTCGGGTCCGGGATGGAGAGCTCCTGACGGATGTTGCGGAAGAATTCCTGCAGACGATTGGTCTTGGCGAGCAGAATCGGGTCCGTCGCCAATCGGCCGTAGAAGACTTTGTCTGCCACCATCATACGCGCATACAGCGTCGCCCGGTCATCGGTGGCAATGTTCATGCCGTAGGGTTCGGCAAAACCTTTTCGTCCGGCATTGTCCTTGGTGTGAGTCGGTTGCCCTTCGGCGCTCACCGAGTCCGGTCCGATGCGATATTTGAAGTCAGGGTCGTTCAGCGCATTCCAACCCGGACCAAAAAGCGGGCCGGCGGCGACGGTGAAACGCCGTTCCATCGCGTGAAAGACCTCGTGATGCGTGGTGCGACTGAAGAAGGCGCGGGAGTTGGCGTCCTCCGGCTTGAACGAGTTTAAGCCGTAAGCAACCGCGGGCTTCGGAATCCAGCTAAAGCTCTGGCCGGCCAGCTTCACGTCGCGGAAAACAAACTCGTCCAGGATATAGATATTACCGAAGCCCAGCCGGGAGACAATTGCTTCCGGATACATGTCTAACTCCTCGCGCAACATGCGGACGAAGGCCTTGAGCTGGGCGATCTTCTTATCGGTGAAATACGAATAGACTAGGCGCACCTTCGCGGGCATCGGCGGTGCCCCCACTTCTGTTCGATGCGGCGAAGATCGGCCTGGATCTCGGAGTCTTTCTTGATCTGGTCGACGCTCGTCAGGTCGGTGAGATCGTTGGTGCAAACGATTCGCTCCGACTCTGGGATGACCGCGAGCTGATCGAAGAACGCTTGGTCGAAGCCCTTGTCCTGAGCGGCCAGAAAGTCCTTCATGACGGCGATTTTCTTGGCAATCGAAGGGTCGGCCTTGGCTTCGGCGATTAAATCAAGGTGCTCGAACGGATCCCAGAAAAGGCCGAACAGGGTGGCACGGGAGTCGGCGCCGGCCAGTCGCTTGCCGATGGAGGTGACGGACGCGGTGGCCGGCTTGGGTAGTTTCTTCCAGGCCTCGAACGAAATCGAATCAGCGGGAGCCATATGAGCTTGGAGCAGATAATTGGCCAAGGTCTGGTGGATATGGCGGGCCTTGAAAAACTCCTGCACGGCGGTGAGCTTGCCGGGAATCGTTACGGCGATCACTTCGGTAGCCCTGAATTCGAATGACGATGAGGAAGTGGGCGTGATGCCCGACGCCGGACGCTTGGACAAAAAAGATTCGGCCAGCACAAGCTGGCGCGGTCCATGATGCTTCAGGAAACCCGCTGGATAGCGCTTAAGCTCCTCCTCCACCCATCCCAGCACCTTCACCGTGCCGGCGAGATTCGCGTCACCGACCGGCGTGACATTGTAAGAAGCCGACAAAGCCTTGTCGTCCGCTTGAGCCGATTGAATCTCGATATCATACTGGGCCTTGAACCGGCCCTTCAGGTCAGCGAGCTGCTGGCCGGCGGGGATAGGTTCTGCGGCAAGCAAGACCCCGAGTCCGAAGCCACAAAACATCAAGGCATTGCGAAACGAACGGTTCATGGGGGTATCGCTCAAAATGGGCTAATCCTCCCAGATGACCACCCTAAGTTTCGGACCAACCGCGAGTCCGGCCTAGGCAATAGATGAGTCGAGCTGCTTTGGGTAGGGCGCGTTATCCCTAACCCGCCGGTGAGAGGCAACTATGTCGTGACGCGGTCCCGACCCTACCCGAGGCAGGTGTTCGCGGTCGGAGAGACAAGAAACAAAAAGGCCGCCCGGAAGGGCGGCCCTTTTCGGGTCCTGATGCTAAGGTTTATTTAAGTAGTTCCTTAACCTTGGCTTCCATCGCGTCAGTCCAGATTTGATAGCCCTTATCGTTCGGGTGGAGGAGGTCGGGCATGATAGTCTTGGACAGCGTGCCGTCGGCTTCGAGGAACTTGGCGCCGACATCGAGGAAGAATACCTTCTTGTCGTCAGCGAAGCCCTTCACGATGGCGTTGGTGGCTTCGTTCTGCTGGCGGAACTTGTCTTCCTTGTTCGCGCCGCGCGGAAAGATGGCGAGGATCAGAATCTTGGCGTCGGGGCACTTCTGCTGGAGCTTGGCGACGATGGCCTTGATGCCTTCGGCGGTCTGCTCGGCGGTGCACTCATAGACGGCGCCGTTGAGCTCCTTCTGGGCGCGACCCTGGTGGCCAGTGTTGTTAGTGCCGATCATCAGGACGATCTCCTTCGGCTTGAGGCCGTCGAAGTTACCGTGCTCGAGCCGCCAAAGGACGTGTTCAGTGCGATCGCCGCCGATGCCGAAGTTTGAGGCCTTCAGCGGTGCCCAATTCTTCTCCCATACAGCCTTACCCTTGCTCTCCCAACCATGGGTGATCGAGTCGCCCAGGAAGACGAGCTGCGCTTCACCCTGCTTCGAGATCTCGTTGAAAGATTCATGGCGCTTCTCCGTGCCGGGATGGAGCACCGGCTGGACGGCGTAGTTCTGTGACGACGTAGCGCAGCCGGAAAGCAGCGCCGCGAGCGTAACGATGGAGGTAATGCGGGTCTTCATAGGGGTAAGCGCACTCTGCCCTTCCCCGTTACGGCTGGCAAGCCCGCGCCCTTCTACTCAATTACGTATCCTCCCGTATGACTTAGTAGGCGAATACGGGGTGACCGTGACGGCGTAGTGTATGTCCACGCCCAACCCCATCTTGAAGATGTGGCGTAAGCGCATGGCCGGAGGCGTGCCTGTGGGCTTGTCAGAGAGGAGGGTTGCGGTTGTAGTGGCGGAGTCATGCGTGATGTTTTATGTGTTCAGGCAGGCGACGATTTCCCCCTTGGGCACACGCCATGAAACTTTATTCATTCATCACCTTGGGCATGATTCTTCTGTGTCCACCGTTGACCTCTGCCGAATCTCCCCCCGCCTCGTTCGCCTACATCCTCCAGGCTGACTCATTTGCCAAGTCGAAGTCCGCCGCCGTCAAGTCGCTTGCGACGTCCGGGCGCGCATGGATTGTGCTCGATGCGGCCTTCGGCAGCGACATCTCGTGGGAACGCTCTGAACTCGACGCAATCCGTAGCGGGCACGCGGGCCGAAAAGTTGTCGCCTATATTTCCATCGGAGAGGCGGAAGATTACCGGCCTTACTGGCGAAAGGAATGGGGCAGCAAAGGCAAGCTCACGGCCGCCGCGCCAGCGTGGCTCGGCGCAGAGAACCTGGAGTGGAAAGGCAACTACCGTGTGAAGTATTGGAATGCCGATTGGCAGAAGCTGATGCTAGCCGCGATTGACGACGCGATGGCGCGGGGCTTCGACGGCGTGTATCTCGACATAGTCGACGGCTTCGAGACGTTCGAGCAGGAGGGCAAGGAGTTCATTGACGACCGCGTGAACCCGGAGACGAAGCAGAGCTTTCGCCGCGACATGGTGGACTGGGTGAAGGCGATTGCCGCCCGCGCTCGCGCGAAGAATCCCGCAGCGCTTGTCATACCGCAGAACGGCTCGCAACTTGTCGCACACCCGGACTTCCTCGAAGTCATCAGTGCCATCGGCATCGAAGACCTCTTCACTAACGGTAATAAGGTCCAGCCCAAGTCGCACACCAACGAAGTGCTCGGCCATTTGAGTAAGATTACGGCGGCAAAGAAGCCAGCGTTGCTCATCGAGTATCCAAAGTCGGCGGAGCGGCAGGCGTTAATCAAGAAACTGGCGGCTGAGAACGGACTCGTCTGGTTGGTGACGGATCGTCAGCTCAAGACGCTTGGAGAATCCGGAAAGTGAGTCTTGAGACTGCCGCCTAACCCTGCGCGGCGAATCGTCACACGGGGTCAGGCCGTACCCTTGTTCAGGGTGTAACTAAAAACGCCTAAAATACGCGAATCTAGTTACGCCTACGTTAGGGTACGGCCTGACCCCTTTGGATGATTGACCTATTGCTGACACAATTGTCACGGTAAATTGTCAGAGTGTTGACTGTGCAACGTCCCGCAACGGCACCAGCGTTGGTGAGATGAAACAATCTACCCCTTTAAGTGCCATTGCGCTGTTCGCCGCCCATGCCCTTTGGGCCGGCCCATTATCCTACACGAAACCCAATCTCGACACGACGCCCCCAGGCGAGACGAAGTCGGTAAATTTTAACGGAGCGTCGTTCATCAACAAAGGTCTGGTCGGCATGGGCGAGCTCGCCATCGGCGTTCTCGATGAGCGTGGCGATAGCCATGGCATCGATCCCAAGACTTGGCACCGTAACCCCGACGGCAGTTATGGCGGCGTTCTTTATACGTTGCCTGATCGCGGGTATAATGCGAAAGGCCTCGCCGATTATCCTGCGCGCATCCAACGCTTCGAGGTAACATTTTGTCCGGACTACGGCCGCACCAATGTCGCCCAGCCTAATCTGAAGCTGGCCTTTAAGTCGACGCACACGCTCCTCGACTTCAAAGGTAACCTGACGACGGGCTTGGACCCCGACGGCGATACGCTGCACGGATTTTCCCCGGTTCCGGTTAAAGACGGTAAACTTACCGTCGACGCCGAAGGCTTAGGGCTCTGCAAGGACGGCAGTTTCTATGTTTCCGAAGAATATGGTGCGACGATCTATCACGTAGATCCGACTGGTCGCATGCTGGGCTTGATTACGCCGCCCACCGCCTTTCTCCCCCAGTTTTCCGTTCCTACTTTCAAAGGCTTTACGACTTCCGATCAGGCGGTGAAATCCCAAACCGGCGGGCGACGCGATAATCACGGGCTGGAGGGCCTCGATCTCACACCGGACGGCCGCTATCTGGCTACGATGCTGCAGAGCGCACCTCGACAAGATTGCCCGGGGGACAAAGTCGCCAACCGAGTCTATACCCGTTTGCTCATCTTTGATTTAACGAAAGAGGCGACACCCGCCAAGCCCACGGAACACTACCTTGTCGAACTTCCGACCGTGAGTAGCTCCGGCTCAGGCAAGACCGCAAACAAGACCGCCGCCCAGTCGGAAATCATCGCCTTAAGTCGCACGACTTTTCTGGTACTCGCGCGTGACGGCAACGGCAACGGCTCCGGCAAATCTGGCTATGCGTCCACGGCGGCCGCCGTCGGGTACGCCGAACATCCCTTGGTTTATAAAAGCATCCTCCTTGTCAGCACGAAAGGTGCGACCAATTTAGCGGGGACTAAATTTGAATCCGGATATGACTCCGCCGTCCAGGGCACTGGTGCCACGTTGGCGCCGGCCCACGGGCTGATCGCGGCAAAGCCGGTAGATTTCATCAGTCTATTGAATCCGAAACAACTCGCACGCTTCGGCATGGATCTGAACGTCATCGGCGCCTCTGGCGTCGCCCTGGCGGCGAAAGCGGGCCATCAAGTCGGTCCGCTTTCTTCGCACTCCCTGTCGGCCAAGTGGGAAGCGTTGACCATCGTTCCCTGCTGTGATCCCGCATTTCCCGACGATTATTTCCTGCTTGTGGGCAATGATAACGATTTCATCACCCAGAATGGCATCATGTTTGGCCAGACTTACGATGCGCTTTCCGTCGAGGCCGGCGCCGAGATTGTGGAAAACCTGAACCGTATCCTCGTCTATCGGGTAACCTTGCCGGGCTACGACGCAACGGGACGATGAGTGCGGCCGCAAGGCTCCTAACGGTCGACGCCTACCTCGGTTCGGTGGATTCAGTGAAAGCTCGGACCTTACGTTCCATCGTCCAATCCATCCTGAGTACGTCAGATGAGCTGGAGGGAGTGATTGCGTGGAATGTTCCGCAAATCCGACTCGGTCGCCACTATGTCTTCGGCCTTAGTGCTTCTAAAAATCACCTGACCTTGGCACCCTGGAGTCCACACGTGATCGAAGCTTTCCGTCCACGCCTTAGCCCTTTCGTGGTGCGTAAGAATTGCTTCTTGGTGCCCGTCGACTGGCAACCCGACGTCCCGCTCCTCCTCGATCTGGTGAAGGCGCGACTGGCTGAGTTGGGCGAATCGCCTGCGCCGCGACCCAGGCGAAAATCTCCCCGATAAACGGGACAGTCGTCACAAGGGGGTCAGGCCATACCCTTCTTCAGGGTGTAACTAAAAACGCCTAAAATTCTCGAATCTAGTTACGCCTACGTTAGGGTACGGCCTGACCCCTTGGATGATTCCATGGGCGATTGCACCGGAAGGCCACGGCGCGTGCGGTGATTGGCTGTAATAAATCTACGCAAATTTGCGTAGATTAGGATTGTCTAATCTACGCATCAACACGACCCTCGCTCCATGAAGGAAGACCGCACAAAAGCCCAACGCGGACAAATCTGGCAGCTCACCGGCTGGCCTGCCCTGACCGTGGACGCCGCCGCGGTCGCCCCTGCCCTGCTCGAGGCCACCCGGGCGGTCTCCCGCCTAGACGGCCGCATGGAGCTGCTCGACGGCTCCGCCCGAGACGAAGCCCTGCTCATCACCCTGACCGACAACGCCGTCCTGAGCAGTGCGATCGAGGGCGAAGTCCTCCGGGCCGACAGCGTCCGCTCATCCTTGGCCAACCGCTTAGGTATCGAAACCGGCGTCAAGGTACCCGCCAGCCAGAAGGAGGAAGGCGTGGTGGAGATGACCCTAGACGCCACCCGCAACGCCCTGAAGGCCATTTCCGCCAAACGACTCTTCACCTGGCAGGGTTGCCTCTTCCCCACGGGCTACAGCGACGGTAAAAAGATTAAGGTCGGAGCATGGCGCCCCTCCTCCGGTGACCCCATGCGCGTGGTCTCCGGCAACCTGACCGACCCCAAGGTACACTTCGTGGCCCCGCCGGCGACACAGGTCTCGACCATGATGAAGGATTGGCTGGCATATTGCACGGGCACTCCGCGTCAGGACGCCTTGGTGCATGCCGCCCTGGCGCACCTATGGTTCTTGACCGTCCACCCTTTTGAGGACGGCAACGGCCGCGTCGCCCGCGCCGCCACCGACCTGCTGCTCGCACGGGTCGAGCGGGGGGCGGGGCGTTACTTCAGCCTCTCCGCCCAGATCCGCAAGGAACGCGCCCAGTACTACAAGGAACTCGAGGCAGCCCAGGCGGGCTCCCTCGACGCCACGCGTTGGTGCGTCTGGTTCCTGGCGTGCTTAGGTCGCGCCGCCGACGCCTCGAATCTCGTGGTGGAACGAGTCCTCAAGCGGGCCAAGTTCTGGAACCAGGCGGGCACTGCTCAGATTAATCCCCGCCAACGCAAGGCACTGACTCGTCTGCTCGAGGGTTTCGTCGGCGACATGACTTCCGGAAAATACGCGAACTTGACCAAGTGCTCACACGACACTGCCGGCCGTGACCTCGATGCATTGGCGAAACTTGGGCTGCTCAAAACCAACGGCAAGAAGGGTCGAAGCGCCGGCTACCAGCTCAAATAACCGCGCCAACAAACCTCGACCAACCAGCGACAACCCAGGGGTTTACCTGTCGTAGAATTCCCATTAAAGAAATGCTAAGATTCAGATCTGATGCGCCTGCTGAGACCCTAAATGGCAGATGTCTGCTGGACCAATAAACTGTGACTACCCCACCGTTCCAACGACTGCGGCGAGCGCTGAATCCTGACTAGCCCTACAATATGACTCCCTACAGTTGCCTCATGGATGACGGCACCTTCCTTCAGGTCACAGCCGGATCTTTAAGCTACGCCCCCAACCCGAAGTCACGGAAATCACGCCTAGACGCCGTGATTAACTTTTGCGCGGCGCTCGCCAGCCTCCTTCTCGGCCTGCTGTTTGCTTACATCGGCTTAGTCATGTTTATCTCCTTTTTCCGAGACAACCCCCTCTGCTTCGGAGGCTTCGGTATCTTCGTCATCTTGTTATTCCCTCATATTTCCAGAACAGGCATCCATTCCACGCTGAAAACAGAGGGTGCGAACACGACCATGGTGCGAACAAAGACGTGGTCCTTCTGGCCCCAACGGACGGTCCAGCAGTCCTACGCCACGAGCGCCGGCCAGCTGAAGGTCATCCCGAACCATAACACCAAGCACGACGAGCACTCCTTCATGCTGTGCCTCGTGCACGTACCTTCGGCGACGGAATGGGAACTGACCTCTTGGCTCCAACCAAGGCAAATCAACCCCAGCAACGGAAGTACCATCCGTCGCGAGGCCGAGGTGATCGCACAGGCCATGAAGGACGCCGGCCTCATCGCCGAAGTGGCCTTCACCGAGCACTGGGCCAAGCCGTAAGCGGAATCAGCTAGGTCAGCACTGCGTCAGCCTCGAGGTAGGGGCGCGACTGCGTCGCGTCCGTTCGCCGGCAGACGGAGGAAACCAGTTACGCTTTCTGTCTAGGTAGGGGCAAGGCTTCGCCTTGCCATCCACCGCAGGAGGGCGCGGTAAACCACGCCCCTACCCTTGATGACCGACGGACGCTTCGCCGTCGTGCCACTACCCATAAAGACCCTAGGACAGCACGTGGTGCTGCCCCTACCTCATTTGCATCGTTGCAGGGTCTAAGCGAAGGTCACAGCATCGCAGGATGCTTCGCCTGCTACCCCTCGCCTGCCTTGCCCTGCTGACGTTCTTTAGCTCAGCCTCACTCCACGCCCGCCCGGATGACGCGAGTTCTTGGCAGAAGGCCTACCCGGCCGCCGAAAAGGGAATGAAGCGTGTCGTGATTCATCTGGATGCACAGAAGGACGAGTTCTCCTGGAAGGTCGAATTGATCGTGGGCAAGACGATGGAAACCGACGGGGTCAATCGCGTCGCGCTGATGGGCACGATCGAGGAGCGCACGGTCCAAGGCTGGGGCTACAACTATTACCAAGCTCAAGTTAAGGCGGACGGCATGATCTCCACCCGCATCGGGGTCGACCCCAACCAACCCAAGGTGCAGCAGTTCGTGACGCTCATGCCCCACGGGCCAGTCCGCTACAACAGCCGCCTGCCCATCGTGGTCTACGTACCCGAGGGCTATGAAGTGCGCTACCGCTTCTGGAAGGCCGAAGAAACCACCCGTACGGGCGAAGTAGGCTAAGCGCATTTTACCGCCACAATGCGCCTCCTGCCGTCTGCCCTGCTCTGCCTAGCTTCCACGTTCGCCTTCGCGATCCCGACCAACCCGGACATCGATTTCGCCGGGCCGCCCCCGGGCAAGGCGGAGATTACCAAGTCGGACGCACAAACGATTGGCCTGCAGAATAGCGTCCTTTCCGCCAGCTGGTCCTTTCGCGACGGACAGCTCCGTCCCGCCACGCTGCGCAACGGCATCACCGGCCAAACATTCGACCAATCCCAAGCCGAGGTCTTCCGCCTGACGACTAAGCCCACCGCCCAAGGCGACGGGAGCTTCCCAGTCGAGGTCGAGCTCACCACGAACAAGGTCATCGTTCGCGTCGGGCAAGACGGCAAGGGCTGGGCCACGCTCGGCGAGTTCCACCGCGCAGATTTCCCCGGCGAGCCCAAGCTCGTCCGCATCGGCAAGATGAACCTCAAGGCCCTCGCCAAGGACAGCGGTGGCGAAGCGGGCGACGTCGGCGAAAGCCGCGTCTTCAACCTCCAACCCGCCGGCGAGCGCGACGGCTATGCCTTCAAAGCCCCGGCCAACCGTGCCGCGACCCAGGAATACGCTTGGAAGGCCGGCACGACGCGTTTCAGCGCCAGCATCGATAAGGGCACGGACAGCGCGATGTCCTGGAGCCCAGCCATCGCGCTCATCTGGGAAGAGGGCGTGAGCTTCATCCTCGTCGGCGTCCGCGACAAGCGCGGGACGTTCAACCTCACCACCGCTAAAGGTGAGCAAATAAAGTCCCCGCAGCTCTCGCCCTTCCCTGCCGGCGACCTGGCCGCCTCAAGTTTCACCCTCACGTCCCCGCCCAAGGCTGCGACGATGACGGACGGCCAAGCCCTCGAAGCTGAACTGCGAACTCCGCAACGGCGCCCACTACTTCCGCCAGACCATCGCGCTCGCCTCACCTAAACAGGCCTTCGCGCTACAAGGCGTCGAGTTCGCTGACCTGCGCCTACCCAACCTCACCACCATCGGGACGGCCCCGGGCTGCCCCGTGGCGGGCTCCGGCTTCTTCGCGGGCGTGGAGATGCCCGGTGCGACGAACCGAACAGGAACCACGGGCGCACGCATCGCCTTCGCTTGCGCCCTCGAACTCAACCCGACCCAGTCCTACGCCTTCGGCTCCGTCGTCGGCGTCGCCGGTGGCCAGCTCCGCCGCTCCTTCCTGCGCTACATTGAACGCGAACGCGCCCGCCAATCGCAACCGTTCCTGCATTACAACTGCTGGTACGACCTCGGCTTCAGCGTCGACGAGCCCAAGATGCTCGACGTCGTCCGGGCCTTCGACACCGAGCTCGTGAAGAAGCGTGGCGTGCCCGTGCTCTCCTACCTCGTCGACGATGGCTGGGACAACCCCGGCAAGGGCCTCTGGATCGAAAACACCAAGCGCTTCCCCTTGGGCTTCGCCGGCACCAAGGCGAAGATGGAGCCCCTCGGTGCGCACCTCGGCATCTGGATTTCGCCCCTTGGCGGCTACGGCGGCGACAAGGAACGCACCGCCCACGCCCAGAAGCTCGGCCTCATCCCCGAAGGCGCGAAGCTCGACCTCTCGTATCCGAAGTACCGCCAGTGGTTCACGGACCGCTGTCTCGAGCTCATGCGCGCAGGCGGCGTGAACTCCTTCAACTGGGACCGCGCCGCCGATGGCGTCAGCCCGCACTTCATGGCCCTGCTCGACGTCGCCAAGCGCCTGCGGGTCGAGAACCCCGAGGTCTTCATCAACGTCACCGTCGGCACCTGGCCCTCGCCATTCTGGCTCAATCACGTCGACACCACCTGGCGCATGCACAGCGCCGACGTCGGCTGGACTGGCAAGGGTGACGACCGCGAGAAGTGGCTGACTTTCCGCGATGGCTACTGCCACAAGCTCTTCGTCCAAGCCTCCCCACTCTACCCGCTTAATTCCGTCATGCACCACGGCGTCGTGCATGGCCGCGCCTTCCAAGGCGATAAGGTCGGCAAGGCTGGCAACGACCTGAAGAACGAGGTCCGCTCCTACTTCGCCAACGGCGCCTCCCTACAGGAACTCTACCTCACGCCCTCGATGATGACCCCTGCGGCCTGGGACCACGTTGCCGCTTCGGCCAAGTGGGCGCACGCCCATGCGGACGTCCTGCGCGATGCGCATTGGGTCGGTGGCGATCCCCTGAAGCTAGAGCCTTACGGCTACGCTGCTTGGAACCCGCGCGCAGCGACGCTCATGCTGCGCAATCCGGATGACCAGCCGCGGACGATCGAGTTGGACGCGGACATCGTCTTCGACCTCCCGAACCAAACCCGGACGGCCACCCCGGCCTTTGACCTCCGGTCGCCCTATGCCGACCAACGCCTGCGCTCCTTGCGTCTCGTGGCTGGGGAGAAAGTGACCGTCACGCTCGAGCCATTTGAAGTCTTGGTATTCGACACCGGCGCTGGTAAGTAGCCCCGGATGCTCGACTGGCTCTCCGCCCACACCCTCCTGCCCGCTAACGGCTGGATGCTGCTCCTCGCCCTCTTCGGGGCGATGTGCATCGGGCTGTCGAAGTCTGGCCTCGCCGGCACCGCCACGCTCAACGTGGTCATCATGGCGTGGATCTTCGGCGCCAAACCCTCGGTCGGACTCGTCCTGCCGCTGCTGATCGTCGCGGACCTCCTCGGCTTCCTGATCAACCGCAAGGGCGGCAGTTGGCGGCAGATCGTGCCCATGATGCCGCCCGCCATCGCCGGCGTCATCGCCGGATGGCTGCTCTTGGATCGCATCGATAACGCCGTCGCGCGGGTGGTCATCGGCTGGATCATCCTCGGCCTCCTCGCTTTCAATTTCATCCTCCGCCGACGCCGCGAGCAATTCCTGGCGCTCACGGAGCATCGCGGTTTTGCGCAAGGCATGGGCTTCCTCGCTGGGACCGTCACCATGATCGCCAACGCCGCGGGCCCCGTCATGACCGTCTTCCTGCTCTCGCAGCGCCTCGAGAAGCGCGAGCACCTTGGCGTCTTCTGCCGGTTCTTCCTCTTCATCAACCTCTTCAAGTTGCCCTTCAGCAACTCCGTCGGACTCATCAGCGGCCCTTCGCTGCTGACGAACCTCGTGCTCCTGCCAGGCGTCTTCCTCGGCATCTACCTGGGCTGGCAAATCCTCAAGCGCATCCAGCAGGACGCCTTCGAAACCACCCTCGCCATCCTCACCGCCTTCGCCGCGATTTGGTTGGTGATTTAAAGGTTGGGACGGCGTCGAGAGAAGGGATGGGGGATGGGGAGTTACAGCGGCGTAGACCCATGAAACCAGGTAGGGCGACCACTACCGTGGTCGCCTAGTTGCATCACTTTTTGAAGACGCAAGTAGGGCGGGCCTGGCCTACCCGTTCGCGTTTGCGAACGTCGATGGCCCTCTCAGGAGATAAGCCACTTCGGGCAGCCCCAAGTCCGTTCGCGAACGGACGCGACGCAGTCGCGCCCCTACCTTATTCCGCTTGCTGCATCTTCCCAACCGCTCGCCGCCGACCGCCTCTCACTCCCTATGTCAGCACGCATTACTGACCCTACCCGAGGGCAAAGCCCTCGTAAGAATGAAAAGGGGGACCGGGGACCGGAAGGTCAGCAAGCGTCTTCGCCGTCTTACCGATGATCGGGCTTCCAGGTCGCGACGCGGTTGACGAGATACTTCACGTAGATGTCCGAATCGTTAAGGCACGGGATTTGCTCGAAGTGCTCACCGCCCGCATGGATGAAGGTTTCCTTACCTTCTTCGCGAATTTCTTCGAGGGTCTCCAGACAGTCCGAGGTAAAGGCGGGGCACATGACCAAGAGGTTCTTGGTACCTTCTTCCGGCAAAGCCTCGAGGCGTTTGTCGGTGTAAGGCGACACCCACTTCTCCCCCGCTAAGCGCGATTGGAAGGAGAGCTCATATTGCGATTCCTTGAGGCCCGCAGCGGCCACGAACAGACGCGTCATCTCAACGCACTGGTGGCGATAACAGGTGGCCTGACATGGGCTGTAATGGGAGCAGCAATCCTTCATCTTCATGCAATGGGCCTTCGAAGGGTCCCCCTTGCGCAAATGACGCTCGGGCAGGCCGTGGTAAGAGAACAACAACTTATCGAAGGGCTTGCTCAACCAAGGCTGCGCGGATTCGACCAAGGCGTCGATGTACGCCGGGTCGTTGTAGAAGGGTTGCAGGACGTGGTACTTCACGCCCGGGGCCAGGCGAGCGAGCTCTTCCTGGACTTTCACGACGACGGTCTCGTAGGAGGACATTGCGTAATGCGGGTACTGCGGCATCACGAACAAATCGTCGATCCCCGCAGCCACGACCTGCGCGACGGCTTCCGCACAGGAAGGGGTGCCATAGCGCATGCCCATGATGACGGGCAGGCCAGTCGCCTTTTCCATTTTAGCGCGGAGCTTATCGGTCGTGACGACCAAGGGTGAACCCTCAGGGGTCCAGACGCTCGCGTAAGCGGCGGCACTCTTCTTCGGACGGGTCCGGAGGATGATGCCTTCCAAGAGGATCCAGCGCAAGGGGGCCGGATAATCGATCACGCGGTCGTCATTCAGGAATTCGCGCAGGTAGTTGCGCACGTCGGGCACGGAGGTGCTCTTCGGCGAACCAAGATTCAGCAGCAGGATACCTTTACGGGACATGGGGA
>JAPLTU010000054.1:31261-31725 GCA_026397965.1 Verrucomicrobiota bacterium
CCGCGTGCTGCCATAGGGAGTGAGAGGCGGTCGGCGGCGAGCGGTTGGGAAGAGGCAGCAAGCGGAATAAGGTAAGCGGGAAACAGAAATTTGGAGCGGCGAAGCCGCCGCACAACCCCTTGTCAACATGTCACCATGTCCCCATGTCCCCTACAAAGACGTCACGTGGTGCCGTCCCTACCTCCTACTCCTTCGTCACTTCATCCACGACCGCCTGGAAGGTTTCAATCCGCGCATCGGGGGTGATGCCGTGAACGAGGTTGAAGATGTGGCCGGGGTCGCCGGCGTTGTCCTGTAGGATGGCACGGACGGCCGCCGCGGCCGCCGCGGGCTCACCTGGCATGAACGTCGGGTCCAAGTTGCCCTGAAGGCAAATCGGACGGCCCGCGAGGGCCCGGACCTGCGAAAGCGGCATGGTCCAGTCGACGCCAAGGCAAGGAACGCCGGTGCGGGCCAAGGCCTCC
>JAPLTU010000068.1 GCA_026397965.1 Verrucomicrobiota bacterium
CATCGCATCCGCTGCCTCTCAGTTAGGGACAGCACCACGTGCTGTCCTTTTCCTTTTGTAGGGGCGCGACGGCGTCGCGTCCGCTGTATCTCCCCTTGTCACCTTGCCCACATGCCCACTTGCCCCCTCGCGGCTAAGCCGCGCGGGTAGGGTCGGGACCGCGTCACGACATAACCAGTCTTTGCCCTTCATAGGCATTTCCCCTCAGCCAACGGGGTCAGGCCGCTCCTCGTTCAGTCTAGACGCGTGAGCGTTAATTGAATAAAAAGATACCTTCTCCTCCACTCATGTTCCGCTCAAGCCGTATCCGAAACCTGCTGACCCTAACCGCGATAGCCGCGAGTCTATGTTTGCCCTCGCAAGGGGCGTCGCTGCCGTCAGAAAAAAATCGACGCATTAGCAATCCCCCCGCAGCCCTAAAAAGCATTGGATGGCCGCGGCTATACAAGTACAGCAAGTACTATAACACAAAAACGTACGACGTCCATATTCTTGGCACGACTGAGGTCAGTGACGAGAAGATGCTGCTAGTGGCCGAGTTTATCGACAATATGATATCCGCCCTCAAGAGCCCGCAAGACCGCGCGAAATTCGCCGGTCACCATATCTGCCTTATCGGAAGCAAAGACCCGGATCTGGGTGAATTGGGGAGCATTCCTAACCAACGGAATGCAGGGGGGAAGAATGTCACACTACTGACCGCGGACGCGATCAACCATATAGCGCGCGACGATCAAGGGAATGAGTTTTTCAGGGGATGGAACATCCCTGCCCATGAGTTCGGGCACACAATAGAGCTTAAGCTCGAATTACAGAAGAGGTCAGACCAAGTCTTCTCCAGCAACGAAGGGAACTACAACCTGAAGATGAAGCGGGAGTACTTCGCGTGGGCCTCGGAAACATGGTTCAACAGCAGCAGAAGCAAGGTGACCAGGGACAAGATGCCCAAGTGGCAGTACGACTACCTCGCCACCATCTTCGACGCCGCTAATAAATGGGTGCCATCCTCGGTCAGCCAACAGGGTCAGGCCGTACTCCCAATCAAGCGTAACTAAATTCGCATCTTTTCCGCTTATTTAGTTACAGGCCAAACACGGGGTCAGGCCGCACCTTTTGGCGAGCGCACCTAAAAGTATGGGAAAAGCTTAGTTTTAGGTGCGCCTGGTTCGAGGGTGCGGCCTGACCCCGTTGGCTGAGAGGAAGAACCTATGCCTCCTATGTCGTGACGCGGTCCCGACCCTACCCATTAAAGGTATTGGCGGTTAGCGGCTGGCGGTTGGGAACTCAGGCGGAGTGCTTTGCATCAACCCATTCAGTCCTCGATTCAGCCATCAATGCAGGCCTCAACTCAGTCATCTACTCAGATCCGAATAAACACCTTACGCTTCCAGAGCCAGTAACAGAAGGTCCAGAGGGCGGCCAGGACGAGGAGGCTCTGCATGAGGGGGCCGTAAGTGCCTTCGAAGAGGCCGCTGCCGAGCCAGGTGCGGCCGATGGCGATGATCCAGCCTTTGGTGAGCTGATACGCGAGGTAGATGGCGATGGAGTTCATGCCGACGACGACGAGAGGGAAGGTCCACGCTTTGTAGCCCTTGATGTCGATGAACCAGTAGAAGAGCGCGAAGACCCAGAGGACGACGGCGCCGCTGTAAAACGCCCACGAAGGGGTCCAGAGCTTTTTGATGACGGGGCAGAGGGTGGTGCCAGTGAGGAGCGCGAGAACCAGGCAGATGCCGCCGACCTTGAGCAGCCAGCCGAGCTTCTCGCCGGAGGTCTTCACGGAGCGCAGGTTCTCGCCCGCCATGAGCCCGAGGATCATGGTGATGAGCGCAGGGACGAAGTTGAGGGTCTGGTAGCCGCCCTTATCGAAGACGAAAGGGGTCTCGCGCGGGAAGAGGTTCAGGAACCATTGGTCGCAGGCCGCCGCGAAGTTGGCGTTCATGTTCCAGTGCCCCCAGAAGCCGCCGAGGACCTGGCCGGGGTCGGTCACGCCGAGGGCTTTATAATCCGTAGCCGGCCCGGCGATGGGCGTGAGCGCGAACGCGGACCAAGTTGCGATGGCGATGACGCCGATGGCGCCGAGCTGGACCTTCCAGCCGCGCCCGACGAGCAGGGTGAGGAAGGCGTACCCGAGTCCAATCTGGGCGAGGACGTTGTGGAAGCCGAAGACGGGCTGCTTGCCGGTGCCGGTGGTCAGGAAGACGCCGAGGGCGACGAGCACGAACGCCCGCCAAAGGGTGTGCAGGAAAAGCTTCCGCTGCTCCTGGCCTTCGGCGTTGCGACGCGACGACGAGAACGCGAGCGCCATGCCGACCATGAACATGAACGAGGGTTGGATCATGTCCCACGCCCCGCCGCCGATCCACGCGGCGTGCGAGGTGTTGTAATGCAGGAGTTCCCAGAAACTGGAATCGGGATGCGCCTTCGCGATCTGCGCGATGCCGAAACCCGACGACGCCATGAACAGCATCGTGAGGCCGCGATAGGCATCGAGGGAGACCAAGCGTTCAGGTAGGGTCGTGGAGCCAGAGGGGGTGCTCATGGCGGCGAGAATCGCCGCTAGGGGGCAAGTTGGCAAGGGGACACGGTGACAAGGGGAGAAAGAGCCGTGCAAAGGTGCAAATCGGAGCGGTGCTCCTGTGCAAAGGTGCAAAAGTGAGAGACTGATTTCAGGTGGCAGGTGGCGGGTCTACCCGGCTCCAGTGCCTGAACCTGAAGACCCGAACCTGATACCCGATGGCCGAGACCTGAGACCCGAGAGTGTATTCCCAGCCGCTAACCGCCAAAACCTGATGCGGATTGCACGATGAATCGTGCCCCTACCATGGTTCGCCCTGCGGCGAACTCGATACAGCTATGTCGTGACGCGGTCCCGACCCTACCTTTCGCCTCTTCTGGTCAACCGAGCCTCTGGCCTCCGGGCCTCTATGTGCGTCCCCTTGTCAACGTGTCAACTTGCCAGCGTGTCCCCTCTCAAGGCCTTAAGGCCTTGAGCGCCGCTAACGCCCGATCTCTTCCTTCCGTGAGTCCAATCAGCGGCACGGGATAATCCTTACCGAGTTTGATTCCGGCTTCGGCGAGAACGTGCATAGGTGCTTCCCAAGGCTGGTGGATCCATTCAGCAGGGAGTTTGGCGAGCTCGGGCACCCAGCGGCGCACGTAATCGCCGTCGGGGTCGAACTTCTCGCCCTGGAGGACGGGATTGAAGACGCGGAAATACGGAGCGGCGTCGGCACCACAGCCACCCGCCCACTGCCAGCCCATGGTGTTCGCGCCGAGGTCGGCATCGACGAGGGTGTCCCAATACCACTTGGCGCCTGCATTCCAGGGTTGGAGGAGGTGCTTCACGAGCACGGAGGCGGCGATCATGCGCACGCGGTTGTGCTGCCAGCCGGTCTGCCAGAGCTGACGCATGCCGGCGTCGACGATCGGGTAACCAGTGCGGCCGATCTGCCACGCACGCAGAAGCTTCTTATCCGGCGCCCACGGGAATTTTTCAAACTCCCTCCGCAGTGGACGATCCGGGGTCTCGGGAAAGTGATGGATGAGGTGCTGGGAGAATTCGCGCCAGCCGACCTCGGCCACGTATTTGTCGCCACCCTTGACGCCGAGGTGTCCGGCGGTGCGCACGGCGTCGACGATCTCCAGCGGCGAGATCTGGCCGAAGTGCAGGTAGGGCGAAAGGCGCGAGGTGCCGTCGAGCTTGGGGATATCGCGATTCGTCGGGTAATGCTTCACCGGGGCGGCCACGAAGTCTTTCAGGCGCTTCTCGGCGCCTTTACGCGTCGGATCCCATGCCACCGGGAACTCGCTGTCCCACTTGATCTTCGGGAGGAGGCCGAGCTTCGCGACTGCAACTGACTTCAAAGGCTTCTCAAAAGGCATCAGCTTCTTCGGGGCCTTGAGGGGGATGCCGAACTTGAGGTTCGCGAGGCAGTTCTTCCAGAACGGCGTGAAGACCTGGAAGGGATTACCGGCGAGGGTTTTTACGGTGTGCGGCTCGTGGAGGAGATTACCGTTGAACGACTCGGCCTTGAGGCCGGCGTTGCGCAGCGAGGTCTTCACCTGGGTGTCGCGCTCGATGATTAAGGGCTCGTGGCGACGATTCCAGGTGACAAGTTCCGCGCCGGTCTCCTTCACGAGCTGCTTGAGTTCGGCAAGCGAGTCGCCAGTTCGGATGACGAGCGGCGAGCCGACTTTTTCGAACTGTGCGGCGAGGTCTTCCAGCGCTTGGGAAGACTGGGATGACGGGACCGCCATGCTTCACCGCCGCCTCAAGCGACGGATTGTCGGCGAGGCGAAGGTCGAGGCGAAGCCAGACGATGGCAGGGGAAGGCATGACGTGAACCTAACAGCCGAAAGGCAGAGTGCAAATGTGAGAACTGAATAGGGGTAGGGGTGGGGGTAGGGGTAGGCCCGAAGGTTAGTTCAAAGGGAGACCGGATAGGATGCTGGGGTTCATAGGTAGGGGCGCCACTGCGTGGCGTCCGTGGGCGGACGGATATCGGAAGGTCCAAGAATGCTACCCGGCTTACTTGTCATACGCTGCGAACGGACGCGACGCAGTCGCGCCCCTACCACGATGCAGTGCTGCGTTTTCTGAGCCTCCGAGCCTCTGGTCAACTGAGCCTCTTGGATTCCCCCTTGTCCCCGTGTCACCGTGCCCACGTGCCCCCTGGCGCTACGCGCCCTTACCACGCGTAAGACTGCTTCTTCTTCACGCGACAGGCGAATTCAACGAGGAGTTGGACGGTTTGCTCGACGACAGCGAGGTCGACGACTTCGCCCGGGGTATGCATGTAGCGGAGAGGGATGGAGAGCAGGCCGCAGGCGACGCCGCCGTTAGCCATCTGGATGGCGCGGGCATCGGTACCGGTGGGCCGAGATTCGGCACCGATCTGATAAGGGATGCCAAGCGATTCGGCCGCTTCGACGAGGTGATCAAAGACGACGGGGTTGATGTTCGGGCCACGGGCGATGATGGGACCGCCAGAAAGGGTGAAGCGGCCGAACTTGCGGTTGTCCGCGTCCGGATGATCAGTCGCATGGCCGACGTCGACGGCGATGGAGACATCTGGATTGATAGCTTGGGCGGCAACTTGCGCGCCGCGTGTACCGATTTCTTCCTGCGTCGTGGCGACGGAAACCACCCGCGCCGCGAGATTCTTTTCTTTCGAGAGACGACGAAAAGCTTCCATGCAGGCGTAAGCGCCAGCCTTGTCGTCGAACGCGCGGGCCACGCCGATGCTGCCGCGCAAGATTTCTGGGCCGTCGGTATAGATTGCCGGATCACCGATACGAACAATCGCAAGGGCTTCGGTGCGGTTGGTCACGCCGATGTCGATCCACATGTCGTGGCGCTCAGGCACGCGCTTGCGGTCCTCGGGCGAGAGCAGGTGGACGGCACGCTTGCCGGTGATGCCGAGCACGGGGCCATTGCGGGTAAGGATGTGGAGGCGACGGCCGGAGGGGATGATCTGGTCGTGGCCGCCGAGAAATTCGAAGTACAAGAAGCCCTTGTCATCGACGTGCGAGATGATCAGACCGATTTCGTCGATGTGTCCGGCGAACATTAGCGTCGGTCCGCCGTTGCCCTTGAGTTCGGCGATACGATTACCGAGCGCGTCTTTGGAATATTTATCCGCAGATTTTTCAACGTAGCTATCGACGACTTTCTGGGCGGCGAACTCGTGACCCGTCGGGGACTTCGCCTCGAGCAGTTCTTTTAGGAAATCAGGAAATTGGGTGTGCTTGGCGGACTTTTTGGACATGCACGAGTTCTACCCCTTCAGGAGTAAAAGTCGAGCGAAGGCAAAGCCTTCGCAGGGGGCACGGTGACAAGTGGACATGTGGGCACGGGGAAGGGCTCAAGGGGAGATCGGAAACCGGAATGTTAGTTTGGGCATCGGGTAGGGCGGGCTCTCCGAGCCCGCCGTTGAACTGGATGAGGTTCGAATCACCCGCGGCGACCGGACGGCTCGGAGAGCTGTCCCTACCCATTTGCATCCCTGGCCAACTGGCCAACTGGTCAACCGGTCAACTTGGTTTACCCCTTGTCCCCGTGTCACCTTGCCCACGTGCCCCCTACCTCACTTATTCCACGGCGCCTTGGCGATCAGCAGCCCCATGCCGCACCAATCCGTGACGCCAGCGAAGATTAGTCCAGCGCCCACGAAGCCGCTCAGGCCGTAGAAGCCCGGGTGGGCAAAGGTGCCGAGTATGACACCGGTAAAGACCATCGAGCCCGCCGCAATGCGGACTTGGCGTTCGATGGAGATGACGCCTTTCGAAGATTTATCCAGAGCCACGCCGGCCTTCACGCAAGCGGCGGTACCACCCGAAACCACGAGGAGATGCAGGCCTTTCCCGGAGATTCGTTCCGCCGCGATCGTGGCACGTTTGCCAGCCGCGCAGAGGAGTACGACGTGTCGGGCGGCATCACCGCCTCGGAGTTCGGCGACTTTGGCGACAGTCACGAGTTCCAGCGGAAGATGGATGGCTGTGCGCACATGGCCTCCGCGAAATTCGGCGGCGGAACGCACGTCCAGAGGGAGAGAACCTCGCGTGCGTTCGGCTTCGATCTCGGTCGGGGCGATGGTTTCGATGGTCATCGTTCGAGGCGGTTGGCCGCGCTGACGAGGGCCTTGAGGCCGGCGAGTTCGATATTCGCATCCACGCCGCAACCCCAGGCGGTGCGGCCATCCTTGGACTGCAGTGACACATAGGCGGCGGCGGAAGATTCCGAGCCAGCGGTCAAAGCATGCGAACGGTAATCCTTGAGAGAGAAGTTTGCCCAACCCTTGGAGTCGAGGGCGTGCACGAGCGCGCTAATCGGGCCGTTGCCTTCACCGGTGAGGGTGAAGGTCTTGCCGGCGTGACGGACCTCGGCCTCACAGCGCACGGTCTGCTTATTGACGGGCGTCGAGCTGAACGCGACGAGCTCGAGCGGGCTGGAGATATTGACGAAATCCAGGCGGAAGCGCTCATGGATTTCCGCCGGCGAGAGTTCTTTGCTGTGCTTATCGGCGTACTTGCCGATGAGGTTGCCGACTTCCGGGTGCATCAGCTTCGGGAGATCGAAACCGAATTCACGGTCGAGCACGTAGGCGACGCCGCCCTTGCCGCTCTGCGAGTTGATGCGGATGATGGCCTCGTACGAACGTCCAATATCCATCGGGTCGATGGTGAGGTAGGGGACGTCCCAGAGGGCGCCATGGCCGATTTTGCCACGGCGATCCATGCCCTTCTTGATGGCGTCTTGGTGGGGGCCCGAGAAGGCCGTGAAGACGAGGTCGCCGCCATACGGGTGGCGGTCATGCACGCTCATACGGGTCACGCGCTCGAAGACTTCGCGGATCGCGCCGAGGTTGCGGAAGTCCAAATGCGGATCGATGCCGTGCGAGAAAAGATTGAGCGCAACGGTGACGATATCCACGTTGCCCGTGCGCTCGCCGTTACCGAAAAGCGTGCCTTCGACGCGGTCCGCGCCCGCCATCAGGCCGAGTTCAGTCGCGGCGACGCCGGTGCCGCGGTCGTTGTGTGTGTGCAATGAGACGATGGCCAACGCGCGGTTGCTGAGATGGCGGCAGAACCACTCAATCTGGTCGGCGTGCGTATTGGGCGTGCCGGCTTCGACGGTCAGTGGTAGGTTCAGGATGATCTTCTTTTGGGCCGAAGCACCCCAGGCCGCGGCCACAGCTTCGCAGACTTCGAGGGCGTAATCGGGCTCGGTGAGCACGAACGTCTCGGGGCTGAATTCCAATTGCCAATGCGTCTCGGGCTGCGCTTCGGTGAGTTCGCGGATGAGCTTGGTCCCGTTCACCGCCATCTCGAGCACTTGGGCTTTGGACAGGCCGAAGACAATGTCGCGCTGGGCGGGGTTGGTCGGCGTGTAGAGATGGACAATCGCGCGGTGGGCGCCTTTGAGTGATTCGAGCGTGCGCCGGATTAGATGTTCGCGCGCCTGGACGAGCACTTGGACGGAGACGTCCTCAGGAATCAGTTTCTTTTCGATTAATTCCCGGGTGAAAGCGAACTCGGTATCGGAAGCGGAAGGAAAGCCAATTTCGATTTCTTTGAAACCGATCCGGCAAAGCATCTGGAACATCTCGTGCTTCTCGGGCACGTTCATCGGGATCGCCAAGGCTTGGTTACCGTCGCGGAGGTCGACGGAGCACCAGCGCGGAGCTTGCTCGAGACGGGCGTCAGGCCAGCGCCGATCGGGGAGCTTGACGGTCTCGAAGGGGCGATATTTCTGCCGAGGGTTTTCCATAGCGGTCGAAAGTAAGAGGGTGGTGAGAAGGGGGGTGGACTGGCGAGCGTGGGTTTGGTCCTGTAAAAACAAAAAGCCCACCCGGTTGTCCGGGTGGGCTTTTCGCAAAAGAACGAAACCCGGACTTAGGCGTCAGGTTTGGTCTTTGGAAGCTTGGTCACGCGCTTGATGTCCTTAATGGTACCGCGCTTTTTGAGCAATTCCACGCGTTCGAAGCGCTTCAAGACGTTGCGCTTGGTGCCCGAAGAGGAACCGCCGGTTTTAAAACTATTGTGCTGGGTCATGGCCGTAAGGTGGGTGGAAGGTTGGAGAAAAGGGCAGGAGGGGTCGGGGGCAAGGGGAAAAGCGTTTAAAAAGGCCATCCCGGCCTTCTCGACCAGTCCGCAGGCTGGTTCAGGCCTGTTTTAGGATGCCCTTCACCACGTGACCTTCGACGTCGGTCAGGCGGAATTGCCGGCCCTGGTAGCGGAAGAGGAGGCCCTCGTGGTTGATCCCGAAGAGGTGCATGAGGGTGGCCTGCATATCATGGATATGAACTCGGTCTTTGGTGATGTTCCAGCCGAACTCATCGGTGGCGCCGTGGACGTAGCCCGGCTTCACGCCGCCGCCAGCGAGCCACCAGGAGTAGGCGCGGCCAAAATGGTCGCGGCCCTTAAAGCCCTGGCCCTGCTGGTTCTGGCCGAACGGGGTGCGGCCGAACTCGCCGCCCCAGACCACTAAGGTGTCGTCGAGCAGGCCGCGCTGCTTGAGGTCCTTGACGAGCGCGGCGCTCGCCTGGTCGGTGTCGAGGCACTGCTGCGCGAGTTGGCCGGTGGTAAGATTATTATGCTGATCCCAACCGGAATGCATCAGCTGCGTGAAACGCACGCCGCGCTCGGCGAGGCGTCGGGCGATGAGGCAGTTATTAGCGAAGGTGCCAGGATTGAGGACGTCGGGGCCGTACATCTCGAGCACGGATTTTGGCTCGTTCTTGAAGTCAAGCAAGTCGGGCACGGAGGCCTGCATGCGGAAGGCCATTTCATATTGCGAGATACGCGTATCAATCTCGGGGTCGCCGACCTGACCGAGATGCTCGCGGTTGAGCGCCTGCATGTCGTCGAGCATCGTGCGGCGCGCGTCGCGGCTGACTCCCGCCGGGTTGCCGACGAACGGTACCGGATCGCCGACGCCCCGGAAGCGGACGCCTTGATGTTTCCCGGGCAGGAAACCGTTGGACCAATAGTGTTCGAAGAAGAGTTGCCCGCAGGTTTTAGCCGTATCCGAAGAGGTCATCACGACATATGACGGTAGATCTTCGTTCATCGTTCCAAGTCCGTAAGACAACCAAGCACCCATCGACGGGCGGCCGGGAATCTGCGAACCGGTCATGAAGAACGTTACGCCCGGCGCGTGGTTCACCGCCTCGGTGTTCATCGAGCGCACAATGCAGAGCTCGTCGGCAATCGCACCGGTGAAAGGCAGCATTTCGCTCATTTCGATGCCGCTGGAGCCCCACTTTTTGAACGGTTTGATGGCACCGACGCAGTTATATTTCGCGTAGCCGCTCGACATCGAGGAGAGACGCGTGTCGCCGCGTACGCTCGCCGGGATTTCCTGTCCGGCCATTTTCTCGAGGAGCGGTTTGTGGTCGAAAAGGTCGACGTGCGAAGGTCCGCCGCCCTGCCAGAGGCAAATCATCCGCTTGGCCTTGGGGGCGAAGTGCGGCAGGCCGGGCAGGCCGCCGATGGGATTGGCCGCGGCCTTGGCGTCGCGGGCGAGCAGGGAGCCGAGGGCGACGGCGCCGATGCCTTGGACGCCGGCACTAAGGAAACTGCGTCGCGTGAGTCGCGTCCGCCATTCAGAGGGAGAGAGTTCGAAGTCCATGGGGTTCAGTCGCGGGTGACGGCAGCGTCGAGGTTGTAGAGGGCGAGGCAAGTGGCGGTGAGCGCGGCGTGTTCGGCGACGGGGAGCTTCGGGTCGCGTTTGCTTTCACCAATCACGAGTAGCGCGTCGGCGGCCTTCGCGTCGGCGGCGTAGACCGCTCGCTGGTTGGCGAGCAGCTTGGCAAGTAAGGCGGGTTCTTTGCCGGAGGGTTCACGGCCGAGCACGCGGGCGAAGGCGCGCGCGAGACGGGCTTCGTCGGTCGTCTGTTCCTTGGTCACGCTTTGGGCGAGCACGCGGGCGGCTTCGACCCAGGTCGGGTCGTTGAGCATCGTGAGTGCGTGCAGGGGCGAAGAGGTCGTGGCAGTTCGCACCCGGCAGGTCTGCCGCGCCGAGCTATCGAACATGTTCACCGGCGCGATGGTGCGGCGCCAGAAGGTGTAGAGCGAACGGCGATAGAGATCCGTCCCCTGTGAAGTCGGGTAGGTGAAATCCCGTTCCTTGGTAATGGCGAGGCTTTCCCAGGGGTTTTCTGGCAGGTAAGGATAGACGGGAACGCCGCCGATTTTTCCGTTAAGTAAACCGCTGGAAGCTAAGGCGACATCGCGCAGGACCATCGAAGGCAACCGGAGTCGAGGGGCGTGCGAGAGCAGTTTATTTTCCGGATCCTTTTGCAGCTGTTCCGGCGTGATGTGGCTGGACTGACGATAGGTTTTGCTCGTGAGGATGAGTTTCTGGAGCGCTTTCAACTTCCATCCCGATTCACGGAATTCGACGGCAAGCCAATCCAGCAGTTCTTGGTGCGTCGGCCGATCACTCTGGACACCGAGGTCTTCGGAGGTGCGCACGATGCCTTTGCCGAAGAGTTGTTGCCATTGCCGATTCACTTGCACGCGCGCCGCGAGCGGATGCTCTGGGCTGAAAAGCCATTGGGCCAGTCCGAGGCGATTCTTAGGTGCGTCCTTTGGTAGTGGTGGAAGAAAGCCGGGGGCATCAAAGGTGACCTTTTCCTTCTTCGAGAGATAAGCGCCGCGGTCGAGGATGTTGGTATCGCGAGGCATGTCGTCGCTCATCACCATGACTCGAGGCAGGACGTCGCCGCGGTAGCCGTCGAGCGCGGCTTTTGCCTTATCGATAGTCATAACGCCCGGGATTTTTTTACGCTCTTCGATGAAAACGACTTTATCGAAGTGGGCGCGGTGCTTCTTCGTCTCCGCCGCGGTACGCTTTTTGTCCGGCACGAGCAGGGCCTCGATTTCCTTAGGCAGCATGCCTTTATCTTTATTGGGTTTTGCGAGCCAGTTCGCAAAGGCTGTGTTTTGGAGAGTGAAGAAGGCTTTATTCTTGGTGTCAAAATTGGCTTGGAGCTTCATGAGTTCCGCGGCCTGTTCGGCGGAAGGGGCTTCGACGACGGTGGTGTCGAGGCGGAAGCGGCTACGGCCGCCGGTCTGCGTGGGGCCGCCACTCGGCGTGCCGCGTTCCTTCACATGATTAAAGGCATCCATCCACTGATAGTAATCTTTTTGCGTGATCGGGTCGTACTTATGGTCGTGGCACTGGGCACAGGCGACCGTGAGGCCAAGCCAAGTGGTCGTGGTGCTTTCGACGCGGTCGAAGAGGCTGACGTAGCGTTGTTCTTCGGCGATATTGCCGCCCTCGCCGTTGAGGATGTGGTTGCGATTGAAAGCCGTCGCGATTTTTTGCTCGGGCGTGGCGTTGGGCAACAGATCGCCCGCGAGCATCTCGGTGCTGAGCTGGTCGAAGGGCTTGTCTTCGTTGAGGTTTTTCACCAACCAATCTCGCCAGAGCCATTGGAAGGTGTCCCCGTCTTGTTGGAAGCCGTTGCTGTCCGCGTAGCGCGAAGCATCCAGCCAAGGCAGGGCCATGCGTTCGCCGTAGTGGGGCGAGGCCATCAGGCGGTCGATTTGTTTCTCGTAAGCAACGGGGCTCGTATCCGCGATGAAGGCAGCGGTTTCTTCGGGCGAGGGGGGCAGGCCGGTAAGGTCCAGAGAAAGGCGGCGCAGTAACGTGGCCTTCGGGGCCTCGGGTGAAAGTGTCAGGCCAGCCTTGGCGAGCTTTTCGACCACAAACGCGTCTACCGGATTTTTTTCACCGTTCGCGGGAAGTGGAGAACGGACGGGCGCGATGAAGGTCCAGTGCGGCTTGTAGATGGCACCTTCCGCAATCCAGCGCTTCAAGATGGCTCGTTGGGCCTCCGTCACGCTGCGATGCGAGTCCGGCGGGGGCATGACTTCTTCCGAGTCTTTTGAATAGAGGCGTTTGACTAATTCGCTGGCATGGATGTCGCCGGGCACGAAAGCCTTTTTCTTGAGGGCTTCTTCCCTGATATCCAAGCGGAGTTTCGATTTGCGTTTGTTGGCGTCTGGCCCGTGACAATAAAAGCAATTTTCGGAGAGAATCGGCCGAATGTCGGTGTTGAAGTCGAGCGGCTTAGGTTCGACGGCGAACGAAGCACCGGGCAGGCCGGTAATCAGGCCGGCAATCAGGATCGGCAGAGGGAGGGTCGTCCGCGGCATGAACTTTTACAAATTTGGGTGGGGTAATGAATCGGCTTGCCGGGTGAGTGGCCTGTACTGGGTTCAAGTCTTATGAATGATACAGGGAATACGGCCAAAGGTTTCAATATAATTAAGCCTAACCGCGGGCCGATTGGGCGGTAAACAAGGAACGGCCGCCACCCTTTGAGGTTGCTGGAAAGCCCGTCCGTGTTGTCATGCGTTCCAGTGCGCATCCTCGATCGCTATTTACTGACGGAATGGGTCAAGGTATTCGCCTTGTGCCTCCTGAGCTTTGGCGGGTTGCTGATGCTCTCCGAGGCTTATAATTGGATACCGGAATTCCTTTCCTGGGGTTCTTCTTTCACGACCATCGCCACTTATCTCGGGCTTTCTTTGGTGACGTTCATGTCGATGCTCCTTCCGATTTCTTTGCTGATTTCGGTCATCTTTGTCTTGGCGACAATGAATCGAAACCAGGAACTAGCCGCCGCCCGTGCCGCTGGTATCGGCATGTGGCGCCTGACCGCCCCGCTTTGGGCGGTAGGGCTCTTTTTTGCCGGCTTTCTCGCCGCGTTGAATGCCTATTGGGTGCCCGATACGCTGGAGCAGCAAACCGCAATCCACGAACGCGAACAATTCGCTGCTCTCCGTAAGAAGGGTGGCGCGGTGCTGCCCTCGAATCAGAGCGAATTCATTTCCTTTGATAATACCAAGGCCCATCGTCTCTGGTTCATGACTCGCCTGGGACTGACGACCGGCCAGGCCTTCGAGGTCATCGTCCATTCTTTTGACGAAAAAGGTCGCGAACTCCGGACGGTCTCCGCTCGTTTCGCCGATTTCAAGAAAGTCGCCGGGCGCTGGCAATGGACTTTCCGCGAGGGGCGTGATTTACATTTCGATCCCGCGACCGGCTCGCTGTTATCGCAGCCTCGTTTCAAGGAACTGACTGTGCCCGATTACGACGACGACCCCGAGGTCATGCTCTTTGCGACGCGCGCACCGGACACATTGTTGCTGCGCGAGGTGAGTCGTTTCGTCGAGCAGACGGGCTCGAATCCGACCGGCCGTAACGCCGCTTACGCGATGCGTTATCATGCCATCATGTCCGCACCGATGATTTGCTTGGTCGTCATCGCCGTCGCCATTCCTTTTTCTGTTGCGGGCGGGCGCATCAGCCCGATGGTTGGGGTGGCCAAGACCTTCGGACTTTTCCTCGTCTACTTCTTTGTTTCGTCGCTCTGCTCCGCCTTCGGCGAGAGTGGGGCCCTGCCGCCCATCGTCGCGGCTTGGTTGCCCGTAGTCTTGACGGCTGCTTGGGTGGTGCCGAAGTTGAAGGCGGTTAATTAATCATCATGCTAAGAGCTATTCGTATTCGCCCCGGACGTCCCGCGCGCGCCCTCCGTGGTCACCCATGGGCCTTTCTCGGGGAAGTCGACTTTGCCGGTCAGCCGCCGCAGGACGGCGAGTGCGTCGAATTGAGCGATGTGAAAGGTCGTTGCGTCGGCGCAGGTCTCTGGAACGGAAAATCACAAATCGCTTGGCGTCGTTATTCGCGTCGGCCCATCTCGCTCGACGGGCCTTTGCTCGAAGAGCTGGTCACGGCCGCCGTACAACGTCGCGCCGGCCAGCCGGTCTGTCGCCTGATCTGGTCCGAGGCGGATAGTCTTCCGGGTTTGGTCGTCGATCGTTATAACGATCTACTCACCGTCCAGGCGCTGACGTTGGGTATCGATCAGCGACTCGGCGTGATTCTCGATATTTTACAGCGTTTACTGAAGCCCCGCGAAATCGTCATCCGTAACGATGCACCTTCGCGAAAACTCGAAGGTATGGACGTCGAGATACGGACGGCTTCAGGCAAAGTTCTGGAGCCTTCGTGGATGGAAGTCGGCGGCGTGCAGGTTAAGATTGATCTCGTCAGTGGCCAAAAAACCGGGATGTACCTCGACCAGCTCGACCAGCATGCGAATGTGGCCAAACTCGCCAAGGGTCGGCGCGTGCTCGACGCTTTCTGTAATCAGGGTGGCTTCGGTCTGGCCTGCGCCAAGGCTGGCGCGACGAGTGTCTTGGGGCTCGACTCTTCGGAGGATGCTATCGCGGCTGCCCGCTCTGCGGCCGAACGTAACGGCTTAAACGCCTCTTTCGAAGTCGCCAATGTCTTCGATTGGTTCACCGAACACCGCGAAGCCTCGTTCGACCTCATCATCCTGGATCCGCCGCCGTTCGCTCGCAGCAAAGACTCGGTCGACGGTGCCTTGCGGGGTTATAAGGAACTTAATTTGCGTGCGCTGCGCCTCCTGGCTCCCGGCGGTATCCTGGCTACTTATTCCTGTTCGCACCGCGTTTCGGAAGAGATGTACCTCGAGGTCATCGAGGCTGCTGCGTCGGACGCCCGCCGCGAGGCCGTGGTCCTGGAGCGCACGTCCCAGCCGGCGGACCACCCGGTGCTGCTGAACTTCCCTGAGAGCCGTTACCTCAAGGGCTTCATCATCGAGATTCGGGCTTAACTCCCGGCCCGCTTCCGCTTTCATCGCACCATGATCGTCTCCCTCCGCGGCAAACTCATCGAAGCCGGCGTCCTGCGCGTCGTCATCGAGTCGTCGGGCGTGGGCTACGAGGTCAATGTGCCCGTCACCACCGCCGAGCGCCTGCCGAAGCTCGGTGCGGAAGTCTTTCTGCTCATTCACCACGTCTTTCGCGAAGATGGTCAGGCACTCTACGGCTTTGCCGTCGCCGAGGAACGCGAGTTCTTCAAACTACTCGTCGAGAAAGTTTCCGGAGTCGGCCCTAAGATGGCGCTTAATATTTTAAGCCGGATGGCTTTGCCCATTCTGCGTGATGCGATCCTGCGCGGCGACGTCGCCTTACTTTCCCAGTGCCCGGGCATCGGCAAGAAGACCGCTGAGCGCCTCGTTATGGAGCTTAAAGATAAGGTCGGCCTGGAAGGTCCGGGCGCAACGGTCGTCTCGACTTTGCCGGCGGCTTCGGCAGCTGCGCCGACCCCGGCCTCCGATGCCATGGCCGCGCTCATCGCGCTTGGATTCAAGCCGGCCGATGCCGATAAGGGCGTGCGGACCGCGCTGACGAAACTCGGTGCCGGTGCCAGTGCCGATCAGCTCGTGAAGGCTGCGCTCGGGCGCTGAGGCGCCCTCGCGAGGGGACACGCTGGCAAGGGGACACGTGGGCATGGGGGAGGCTAAGTTGACCTGTTGATCGGTTGGCCGGTTGGCCAGAAGAAAGACAACACGACTTGACCCGTTGACCAGTGGGCCAGTTGGCCAGGGAGACAAGGAATGTAATGGGTAGGGGCGTGATCACCATCACGTCCGTTCGCGACCGCAGATGGGGGCCTCATTCGCCCTTGGCTAAGACCCGATGACTTCTGGCTTCGGTCTCAAACGGACGCGACGCAGTCGCGCCCCTGCCCGATGCAACCGGTACATAATATATTGGGAGACCGGGAACCGGAAAGTTAGCTGGGGAATTGGGTAGGGCGGGCTCTCCTAGCCCGCCGCTGAACTGGATATGATCCGTATGACCTTCAGGCGAACGGACGGCTCGGAGAGCCGTCCCTACCCATTTGCATCCCTGGCCAACTGGCCAACTGGCCAACTGATCAACCGGTCAACTATGTTGCCCCCTAACCCTTACTTCAGTCCCAACACATCTTCCATGCCATACAGACCGGCAGGCTGGCTCGCAAGCCATCGGGCCGCGCGCACAGCGCCTCGCGCGAAGATCTCGCGATTGGAAGCCTTGTGCGTGAGTTCAAGGCGTTCGCCTTCGGCCGCAAAGAGTACGGTGTGGTCGCCCACGACGTCGCCGCCGCGAATGGCATGAACGCCGATCTCGTTGAGCGGGCGTTCGCCGACGAGTCCGTCGCGGCCATGCTTCAGGGTCTCGGTCGCAAGCTTACGTTCTTCGAGCAGAATCTTGAGGAGTGTCTCGGCGGTGCCGGAAGGAGCGTCCTTCTTTAGACGGTGGTGCATCTCGAGGACTTCGATATCCCAGCGTCCGGCATCGGCGAGCGACCGGGCCGCCTGGCGGACCAGCGCGTTCAGCAGCGTGACGCCCACGGAGTAATTGCCGGCCCAGACGACCGGGAGTCCTTTGATAGCGGCTTGGATCGCGGCTTTTTCTTCGGCGGTGTGGCCGGTAGTGCCGATGACGAGCGGCTTCTTGTGTTGAGCGCAGAGCTGAGCGACGCCGAGCGTGACGGCGTGAAAAGAGAAATCGATGACGACGTCGACGGCGCCAATGTGCGCAGCGAGGTTGTCGCCTTGGTCAACGGCCGCCGCGATGGCGCCCTGTTCGGACGGGGCGACGGAGAGGATGGCCTGGCCCATGCGACCCTTGGCACCATTAAGAAGAATGCGGATAGGTTGGCTCATCGGAAAGAGGCGAGGGTGGCGTCGGAGACCTTTTCGACTTGAAGACGATTGGCGTCAGACATCTCGCAGAGCGGTAGGCGGACTTCAGCGGACTGGATGATCCCTTCGCGCTGCATGCAATGCTTCACGGGCACAGGATTAGGCTCGATGAATAGCGTCTTGAAAATCGCGGCGAGCTTTTCGTGCAAGACCCTGGCTTCAATGAATTGCTGGTGGCGCGCCAGGTTCGCCAATTTTGCGACGGGCCCGGGAATGAGATTGGAAGCGACGGAGATGATGCCTTGGCCACCGACTTCAGCGAAGGGCAGGGTAAGGGAGTCGTCGCCGCTCAAGACGATGAACTCGGGGTCAGACTCGCGCACGAGGCGAGCGGCCTTGTCGACCTGACCGCCAGCTTCCTTGATGCCGATGATGTTCGGGTACTTCTGGCGCAGGCGCAGCGTGGTCTCGACCGTGATCTCGACGCCGCAACGGCCTGGAATCGAATAAAGGATAATCGGCTTGGCGGTAGACTCGGCGAGGAGCGCGAAATGGCGGAAGAGGCCTTCTTGGCTAGGCTTGTTGTAATAAGGGGCGACCAGTAAAAAGGCATCGGCTCCCACTTCGTCCGCCCGCTTCGTCAGATCCAAGGCTTCGGTCGTGGCATTAGAACCCGTGCCAGCCATGACCGGGACGCGGCCCGCGGCAAACTCCACGGTGCGACGGATCACTTCGATATGTTCATCGTAATCAAGCGTGGGAGATTCGCCAGTCGTGCCTACCGCGACCAGCCCGTCGATGCCGTCATGAATTTGGAATTCGACCAACTTCTTCAAGTCATCCCAGGATACCGCTCCGTTGAGGAAGGGCGTGACCAAGGCCGTATGGGCTCCCACGAAGGCGCGGGGGCCAAAGGAGCGGCGAGAAGGGCTGGAACCAGGCGAAGACATTGCGAAGTGATTTGACCTCAGAAACAACCGTCCCCTCCCAAAAGAGACAAACTCAAAACCCCGCCAGGCCTTTAGAAGCCTGATTAAGGGGCCGGACCGATGAGGATTCGGTTGTTTTCCGTATCCGTCACGTACAGGCGACCGTCTGGTCCGATGCGGGCGCCGTGGGGGCGATTGAGCTGCGTGCTGGCCCAACCCTGACCGACAGCCTGACCTTTTTTGCCGTTACCAGCGATGGTGCGGATGGTCAGCTTCGCCGGATCAAAGAGGCGGAGGCAATGGTTCTCCGTGTCGAGGATGAGCACGTTACCCTTGGCGTCCATGGTCACATATTTCGGACCGCGCATCGTGGCCTCGGCGGCGGGGCCATCGGTCGCCGGACCAGCCTTGCCCGCCTTGTTCACGACGACGGTGACCTTGCCGTCCTTGACGGCGGCAAGCGCGTTGCCTCCACGGAGCAGGACGTAGACCGTACCATCCGTAGCCGTGCAGGCCGCCCGGGCGTCGCCCATCGACGTATGCAGCGCGTCGTCGCCATCCTTCGGCAATCCCTTCTTACCATTGCCAGCGATGGTCGTGATTACTCTGGTCGCGAGGTCGATCTGGCGCACGCGGTGGTTACCGATGTCGGCGATGACCATGAATTTGCCGGTGGGGTCGATGACGCCGCACATCGGGATATTGAACTGCGCTTGGTCGGCGGGGCCGCCGTCGCCGGCGAAGCCAGATTTACCTGTGCCGGCTAAGACCGTCGTACCGTGCGTCTTGGGGTCGAGGCGGATGATGCGATGTTGAAAACTATCGGAGGCGTAGATTGATCCGTCGGGCGCGATCGAGATATCGTGCATGCCGTTATAGACGGCCGGCGACAGGTCGAGGAGCTTAGCCGGGGCCGGCACTTTGGCACTCTTGGCCGTGCTGTTCCATTTTACGCCGGAGATGTACTCGATCTTGCCGTCGTGGAGATGAAAGATGCGATTCGCGGGCTGGAATTCGACCCCGTACGCGTCGCCTTTAGCGTCAAAGGCGATGCTGAAAGGCTCGTGCAAGTCTTCGGCGCCTGGGAGTTTGACGACTTCGATGGCACCGCATGCCGTAGCGGTCAGGGCGAGGCTGGCGAGTAAACGGGGAAGCATGCACCACGCTTAGCCGTCCAGTTTCAGGATACAAGCCCAGCAGTCTGGAAAATGCATCGACCTCGAGGGTTTCTTATTCAACTTATCTTTTTATCTCCGTGCCGAAAGCTCTCCCTCTCGTCGTCCGTGAACTTGGCGGCTCCGGCGCGCCACTCGTCGTCCTGCATGGCTTATTGGGTTCGTCGCGGAATTGGCAGTCGGCCGGCGTGGCGCTGGCGGAGCGGGGCCATCGCGTGCTGGCGCCGGATCTGCGTAATCACGGAGCTTCCCCTTGGGGCGAGGATTGTTCCTATGCGGCCATGGCGGCGGATGTGATCGCACTTTTAGAGAAATCATCCTTCGGGCCCGTCCATCTGCTCGGGCATAGCATGGGCGGCAAGGTGGCGATGCGTCTGGTGATGGACCGGCCTGATTTGGTTGCTCGCCTCACCGTCGTCGATATCGCTCCCCGCGCTTACGCCGATCGCATCCGACAGGAATTCACGGCGATGAACGCGTTGGACTTGTCCGAGATTAAATCGCGCAAGGATGCCGAAGAGAAACTTTCCACGGCGGTGCCGGAATGGGGGATGCGGCAATTTATCCTGACAAACCTCGGCCAGGGTCCGGATGGGCGTTGGGCCTGGATGGTCAATCGGGAGGCGCTCACCCAGGCTTTACCGGAAATCCTTTCGAATCCGCTGGTGCCGGGGGAAAATTGGCCAGGGCCGACGCGTTTTATCCGCGGCGGCAAATCCCACTATATCAGCGATGCCGATGCGGTTCAGATCAAAGGCTATTTTCCGCAAGCTGATGGGGTTACCTTGCCGGAAAGCGGACATAATCCGCATTTCGATGCTCGGGCTGGTTTTATCGATGCCGTGATGGCCTGACTTATCCGCGCGACCCCGAAAGTTGGCGATTCTTGTACCAGACAAAGACCGAGCCGAGCAGGGGAGTGCCGATTGTAAAAGCCACCAACGCGATCAGAAGCATATCCCAGCCGTCGCGCGGCGCCTCCGTGGACTTGGACAGTTCGATCAATGGCGACTCGTCTTCCGCAATCATCATTACCCAGCGCGGTTTTTGGGCGGGTACGCGCTCATCAACCAGCCAGAGGATGAACGTGTGCGGGCTCATCTCCGGGACGCGGAGGACAAACTTCGAAGTGTCAGGGACCCAGTTCCATTCCGCCATTTCGAGCCGATAGCTATTGGCGAGTTCTTCGGGAGAATGTCCCAGCGGCGCCTCTGGATCGAGCTTTTGGGCGGTCGCATAAGTCGGCTCACCGGCGACTTTCGCAAGCGATCGTGTCTCCTTGCCACTGGAGAGCTCGAAGAAGCGCGGAGAGGCTTCCATCATTTGAGCACGATCTTGGATGTTGAAATTAGCTTCAGCATCAGCCGTGACCTTAAGCGTGCACGAGCCGTCGGGGTGGAGCTGAAGTTTTGCCAGCAGAAATTCGCCGTTATGGGCGCAAACAAACAAGGGGAGCAAAAGTGCTCCCCCGGTCAGGATGAATCTGCGGAGCGTGCGGATCACTTACGGTCCCAGCGTAGCACTCTGCCGAATTGATTCCACTCCGTTTCTAAGATATTTCCTTGGGCGTCGAAAGTGATGCCATGGGGCGAGGTCACCACGCCTTCGCGCCAGTCAGACGGGGGTACCTTGGGGGTATTGGTTTCCTTCTTGATGCCCTTGGCCTTGTCCTCGGCGATGCGGTCGTTATCGCCCATCGAGGCGACCATGGCGCCTTCCTTGTTCCAGACCGAGACGCGTCCGGCGATTTCGGCGACGCACATCAGGTCGCCGTTGAACGAGGCGGAGGAGGGGTTGCGTAGGCCGGTGTTGGCAATCATCTGCGGGTTGCCGCCGTCGAGGTCGAGGTGGAACATGCGGTTGTTGCCGCGGTCGAGGCAGAGCAGCCGGACCGGCGAGAAGCGCGGGTCGATAAAAATTTTATGGGTGTTAGCAAAGGCCTTGCCGTCCACCATCTGGGTGGGGCCGCCGAAGATTTTCTTAAACTTACCCGTCTTATCGAAGACGAAGATCCAGCTCTTGCCGTAGCCGTCGACGATGTAGATGTCGCCATTTGGCGCTACGTCGCAGTTGGTGAGTTTCAGGGCGTTCTTGCCGTCCTTGGTCTTGCCTTGGGCTTCGGGAAAGGCGTCGGACTTGATTTCCATGACGATCGTGCCGTCGAGCTTCGCTTTGATGAAGCGCTGTTCGCCGAGGACCGCCGCGAAGATGAACTCACCTTCTTCCGTCTTGCGGATGACGAAGCCGTGGAGCGACATCGGCAGGGCGAGGGTCTTGAGGTATTTACCGTTTTTTTCGTAAACTTGCAGGCCGGCGTCTTTATCTTGGACGCTGACGTAGAAGTTGCCCGCTGAGTCGACGGCGATTTCGCCGTGGCCGTTCCCGATCTGTTCCTTGCCGGGGGGCGTGCCGAAGAAATTAGGCACGAATTCATATTTTACATCGGCAGCTTGGGTGAGAGAGCACACGGCGAGGAGGGTTAGGATGCGGAGGGTGGACATGGGGAAATAGGGCTGGGGGTAGGGAAAGGGGTAGGGGCTGGCGCGACAGCTTGCAAATGGATTACGGCAGGCGGAAACCCGTTTTCGGCATCGCTCTTTTATTGTATCTTTTGATTCGACCTCTATCCCTACCGCTACCCCTAAACCCAACGCACATGAAATCCCTCCGTTTCCTTGCGGCTCTCGCTGCTCTCATCGCCTCGGCCTCCGCCGCTGAGCCAAAGCTCGAGTCTGCCTTTAATGGTAAAGATCTCGCCGGCTGGAAGACTTCTGGCGACGACGCCTTCTGGACCGCCGCCGATGGAGTTCTCACGGGCGAGAACAAGGAAGCTTTCAAGGACTACAAAAAGGGCAATATGCTCTATACCGAGAAGTCCTACCAGGACGTCATCATCGAGTGCGAATGCCGTTTCAGCGGCGAAATCGACAGCGGCATCATGGTTCGCAAGGACGCCGCCGGTAAGAAGGACATCCAGATGCAGATCGGCGTTTCTCGTTCCCTTAAGAAGGACATGACCGGCGCTTTCTATATCGGTAAGTATCCTGAAGCTGGTTGGGCTCCGAAGGTCGCCGCGCTCTGGAAGAATAACGAATGGAACAAGATTCGCTTTCAGGCCAAAGGCGACACCTACACCGTCTGGATCAACGGCGAGCAGGTCGCCAACTACGTCGACGTAGGTTACCCAAAGGCTGCTCCGATTGGCCTCCAGGTCCACGGCGGCGTGAAGATGAAGGTCGAGTATCGCAACATTGCGGTCGCCGAAATCAAGTAAGCTTCGGCTCGATTTAAACAAAGCAGGGCGGGAGCAATCCCGCCCTGCTTTGTTTAAGGGAAAAATGAAGCGGGCGTTATTTCTTTTCTGGCTGTTCCGCTACTTTCTCGATCTCGCCCGTCTGTTCGTTGATCTTGAAGCGAGCAATCGCCCCGTGAATTTTCTGCTGTTGCTCGAGTCGGTTGCGGGCTTCGTCCGAAAGTTTTTCGACCTGTTTTTCACGCCACGCCTTATGGGCCTGTTCGTCCGAGATCCATTCGCTGAGACGAAAAGGCAAGGGGATACGCGGCTTGCTGCTCACATTGCCGCCGGCGCCGTTGATCGCCACTCCTTGGGCTGAGGCAGCGGTCGAAGGGGTTTTGATCTCGGATAACTTGATGATTGTTGAGTTGAACTTTTTCGAATCGTCCACCGTCACGGCCGTTTTGACTGCCACCGTGGTTTCAGGCTTAGGCTTGGTCTCCGTATTGGTTGGGGCGACGGGCTTGGGCTTGGTCTCCTCTTTGCTTGCCTCGCGGCTGCTGGGCTTTGCCTTGGGTTCATTCCAGGCCTCGGCGTTGGTATCCTTGGCGTCGGGGGGCGGGCTCTTGGCTGCCACGGCTTTGGGTTGAGGCTTGGCCTCTTCTCCGCCGAAGATCTTCCAGGAGGGCAAACTGAGCCAATCGGGTTTATACCAATGAGATTCTTTGACCGCTGTTGGGCTGGCATTGCTTGCGTCCGCCCCTTTGTCGGCGGAACCTGCGGCGCAGCCGGTGAGCAATCCCGCGCCGGCGGCGATGAGCCCGAGATTGAGGTGCGTGCGCAGGCTCATGGGCTTATTGCGAAAGGATTTGCAGGGCGGCCATGATTGGCGGTCCGGCCTTGGCGTCGAAGCGCGTATTAATTGTGAACTTCGCATCGCGTGGGGTGCTGCTGGATTTCTCCACCAGGACCTGCTGGGCACCGACGGCTTTTTCGTCGCTCAAGGCTCCGCGCATACGTTCGACCATCGATTCGTAGTCAAGCGTGTCGACGCAACGATTGATCATCTTCCAGCCCAAGTCCGGTGACTTCGGATTAATGCCAGAAGAGACGAGCTGCAGGGGGTCGCGGCTGGCCCCTTCGCGGAAGCGGTCGAATTGATAGACGTAGCGGCCGTTCAGCACCAAGCTGTCATTGCCGTTTGTGCGGACGGTCATCAGCAACTCGAAATCCAGCGCGGTCTGCATCTGTTCGTAGCGAACGCGGGTGACGTCGCTCATCGGCAGGCGACGAAAGAACCGATTGGAGTCGAGCCAGAAGGTCAAGGCGCCTGGGCTGCTTTTGGCATAAGAGGGGAGTTTATCGCGCAACTCTCCCGACTTAACATTTTTGGAGTCAAAGCGGGTGAGGCATTCGCGGATTTCTTGTTCCACGCAAGGCGTCGCGCTGTTACCTTCGAACTCAACTAAGATGATGGCGGTCCGGTTCGTCAGACCAAAGGTAAAAAACCCGCCTTCTGGGTCCATGTAACGGCCCTCCCCATATTTCACCATCGAACGGCTGCGGGTCAGTCTAGAGGCACCGCGGCCGGTTTCGCTGCGGATGGCTTCGTTCATCTGATCGGCGATACGCGAGAGCGCGACTTCGGCGACGACGGGATCGGTGACACGGATAATCGCACCGCAAATCATGACCGGGTTTTGGTGGGTGCCTTGGCCTAGCTTGTTGGTCGGAAATTTCGCGAAGCCATAAATTTCAGAATGGGGGTCGAGGCCGTTCTTCAACAGCTCGGCGATCGCCACCGTCATCCCTTTGCCGCCCGTGCGTTCGAGCCATTCCGGGAAAGCTTGGCTTCCTTTTTGGCGAAGTTCGTCGGGGCGAAAAGTCACGACGGCGAAACTGTCGCCCGGAATCAGGCTCGAGGTGCCGGCGTTGGAACGAGCGGATTGATTGGAGCGTTCCGTGGCCCAGAGCCAGGCGGCGAGGAGCGCGATGATGCTGGTCAGGACCACGACCACGGTGATTTCCCATGCGCTCCAGGCAGTGCGAGCCGCTTGGCCGGCGGCACCTTGGCTTTCGCGGGCTTCGCTGGTGCGGCGCTTGCGGCGGACTTGGACGGCCATGTTAAACGCGATGATCAGCGTCACGGCGAGCGGGTCAAACACGGCGACCAGCGCCAGCATGAGCCACTTGACAACATCGTCGGCTTCGGCGTCGAAGGCGCGGGCGACGAAGCGGTATGAGCCGATGTCGGAAGCTGCAATCGTATCGCGCAGCTGGCGGATCTCGTCGTTGCGCGTGCGGATATTCTTATAAAGACCTTCGATCTCAGCATCGGTCATGGTCGCCTTGCCTTGGGAATTTTCCTGCAGGGCTGCGAGTTGCTTTTCCAAGTCGGCGATGCCGTCCGAGCCGCTCTTGCGCAGGCTCTTTTCTTCATTATCGATGCGGGTGAGTTCGATGTTGAAGAACTCGCGGAGCTGGGAAACTTCCTTGGTGGTCGCTTCGTTATTCTTCGATTGTTCGCCGCGAAGGCGCTCGATGCGGGCGTTAGCCTCGCTGCGCATCTTTTCGATGCGGTTGCTGGTTTCGGTGAGCTTGGCGAGAATCTGGTCGCGCTCGGGCTTCTGCTGTTCGCGGAGTTCCTGGCCGAGACGGATGTTATCTTTTTCGAAGAACAAGAGCTGATTCGTTACGCCTTGCTTGGTGTAACCTTCGACGGCTTGGTCGAGATTTTTGATGCGGTCGTTAAGGCCGGCGAGGGTCGATTCTTCCGCTCCCACGGCCTTGGCACTGGCGGCTTCTTCCGCAGCGATGCTCTTGGTGATGACGCCCACTTGCTCCGCGGTGCGTTGCATCGGCGCGGCTAATTCCTGCGTCCGACGTTCGCTCAGGGCCTTGCGTTGCTCTTGGAGGCGGGCAAGCGATTGGTTGAGCGATTCGGTCGCCTGCGTCAGGCGGGCCTGGGCCTTGGCGATATCTTCCCGGCCGGAGTTATTGATGCGGGAGTTTTTGCCGCGCGATTCTTCAATCTGGTGCTGCACCTCGGAGATTTGTTTGTCGAGGTCGGCGATTGCCGCTTCATTGCGCGCGTTATTGATGACGGTTTTCTCGTAGGCGCGGGCCAGGTAACCGTAATTACCCAAGGAGGTGATGGCGATTAGGACCAGGACGGCGAGGGTAAGGTAAAAGCGCAGCGCACCATTGATTAATTCCCAATAACGATAGAGGAAAGAGGCGGCTACGAGTTTGCCGATCTCGAGGCTCGCAGCCATAATCATGACCTGCACATCGGATCCGATGAAGAGTAGGCCCAATCCCCGAACCGAGAAGAATGCCGAACATCCTGCGATGTATAAAGCCGAGGTGATTAAGATGAAGCGGAAGCCCCAACTTAAGCTTTTAGGCTCATCGCCGGAGGGGTCATCATGGGTAGGGGGGCTCATTGGGGGTAGTGCGTGTATTTTTTAACTCGGACTTAGGGGAGGTGTCAAAAGGTCATTAAGGCACCGCTAACATATGTTCGAAAAAATATGAACTTTAAGATATATGATTATTAACCATCGTATCAAAGCCGCCTCATTTAGGTCTTATATTTGCAACCTGTTGGAAGTCCGTCTGTCTAAAACTCAAGCACCCCTATCCTCATGAAACTCCACAAGCATTGCCAGGGCAACCACCCCGACTCCCTATCGGGCTTAAGTCGGCGCGATTTTCTTCAGGTGGGCATGATTGGAACGATGGGTTTCAGCCTCTCCCATATGTTGCGTTTGCAGGCGTCCGAAATGCCTAAGGTCGAAGCTTATGCAGCGATGGCGGACTCCGTCATCCACATCTATCTGCCGGGCGGCATGGCGCAGCACGAGTCGTGGGATCCGAAGCCTTTCGCCTCTCCCGATTACCGCGGGCCTTACACGCCGATCAAGACTTCCATCCCCGGCGAATACGTGGGTGAGAAGTTCGTCAACATTGCGAAGATCATGAACAAACTTACGGTCATCCGATCGATGACGCACGGCGAAGCGGCTCACGAGCGCGGCACGCACAACATGTTCACGGGTTATCGCCCCAGTCCCGCCATTAAGTTCCCGAGCTACGGTTCGATCATCTCGCACGAGCAGGGCAGCCGCAATAACCTGCCGCCTTATGTCGTCGTGCCTAGCCAGACAATTCCTGATCAGGGCACGGGTTACATGAGCAGCGCCTTCGGTCCGTTCGCGCTCGGTAGCGATCCCGCTGACAAGGCTTTTGCCGTGCGGGATCTCCAAGGTCCGAAAGATGTTACGTCGCAGCGTTTCGACCGTCGTCGCAGTATGTTGGCAGCCGTCGACGAACATTTCCGTTCCACCGAAAAGTCTGATGCCATCGGTGCGATGGATAGCTTCCAGCAAGCCGCTTATGGCTTGGTCAGCAGTGCCAAGGCCCGCGAGGCCTTCGATCTCTCCAAGGAATCCGACAAGCTGCGCGATGAATACGGCCGTAACACCGCCGGTCAGCGCTTCCTCCTCGCCCGTCGCCTCGTCGAGGCTGGCGTCCGCATGGTCTCCGTCACCTTCGGCGGCTGGGATCACCACTCGAACATCAAGAGCGCCTTCGACGGTCAGGCCCCGAATTTCGACCAAGCTTTCGCCCGCCTCATCACCGATCTCCAGGACCGCGGCATGCTCAAGCGCACGCTCGTGCTCGTGAGTTCCGAGTTCGGCCGCACGCCGAAAATCAACGGCACGAACGGCCGCGACCACTGGCCGCGCGTCTTCTCCATCGCCATGGCCGGCGGCGGCACCAAGGAAGGTTACATCCATGGCGCCTCCGACGCCCTCGGTGGCGAGCCCGACCGCGACGCCGTTGGCCCGGCCGACCTCGCCAAGACCATGTATCACCTCCTCGGTATCAACTCCGAGAAGCGCATTATGTCCGACGGCGGCCGTCCGATCGACATCGTCAACGGTGGTCGCATCATGACCGACTGGTTGGCCTGATCTCGCGCCCTGCCGTGTCGCTCGCCTCTAAGGTCACGCAGACGGGTTGGGCCCCGCTGAAACGCTATATGTTCGCCCGCTTCCTTATCGCCCTGGTATTCACGTCGCTCCTCGCGCGGGCAGCTTATCCGGATTTCAATTCCACGAAACCGAACGGTGGCCAATTGGGTTCGGAACTAAAGCTTACGCTCAACGGTGCCCGTCTGGCCGACTTCGAAGATCTGTTATTTTTCTCGCCGGGCTTCAAGGTGAAGAGCGTGGAAACGCGCGCCAGTAATAAAGTTGAACTGACCCTGGCGATTGCGCCCAACGTGCCGCCGGGCAATCACCTCGTGCGCATCCGGACGAAGTCGGGCATCTCCCACGCCCGCCAGTTTTTTGTGAGCCCATTTCCTAACGTGGACGAGGTCGAGCCGAATTCGGAATTCGCGAACGCGCAGCCGATTCAGCTCAATCAGACCATCGAAGGCGTCATCTTGCCCGAAGATGTCGATTACTTCAAACTAACGGTCAAGAAGGGCCAACGCATCAGCCTCGAAGTCGACGCCCTGCGTTTAGGCTACGGCGTCTGCGATCCGTACATCGCGATCCTGGACAAGGGTAAGTTCGAGAAAGCCTTTTCCGATGACACGATCCTGCATCGCCAGGATGGCTTCTGCTCTTTCACCGCCGAGTACGATGGCGATTACTACGTGATGATTCGCGAATCTTCTTACCGTGGCTCAGCGAACTCTTTTTATCGGCTCCACGTCGGGAGCTTCCGCCGCCCCGACGCCATCTATCCCGCGGGTGGCAAATTAGGTTCCAAGCTCAAGGTGAACTTCGTCGATAATAAAGAATCATTTGCGGAAGAAGTGACGTTGCCGACCGAAGAGGATCCGGAGTTCATGCTTTACCCGAAGTCGCAGACGCCGGCGCCTTCAGGAAATACTTTCCGCCTTTCGGCCTTCGAGAATACGCTCGAAATCGAACCGAACAATACCCTGGAGCAAGCCACCGTTGCCAAGGAATCCGAGACTTACGCGCTCAACGGAATTATCGATAAGCCGGGGGACGTAGACTTCTTCAAGGTAGCCCTAAAAAAAGGACAGGTCTTTGATTGTCGCTGTTTCGCCCAAGCGTTGGGCTCGCCGCTCGATCCGACCGTGACCTTACTCGGGCCTAAGGGAAATACGATGAGTTCCAATGATGACGGCGGCGGCATGCGGCGCCTTGATTCCAAGTTTAAATTTACCGTGGCAGCGGACGGCATCTATTCGGTACGCATCACGGATCACCTCGAACGAGGCGGGCCGAATTTCGTCTATCGCGTCGAGATGATCGCATCGCAACCCAGCCTGACGTTCGCCTCGCCCGACTATTCGGTCAACGATACCAATTACCGGCAATTTATGGCCATCCCGCGCGGCGGCCGCATGGTGTTGCTCGAAAACTTCACCCGTAACGGTGTCGGTGGCGATTATCGTTTTGACGTGAAAGGTTTGCCTGCCGGAGTGAAGCTGCTCTCCGACTCTGCTCCCGGGGATTTGCCCGGCGTACCTCTCGTCCTGGAGGCCGCCGCCGACGCTCCGCTCGCCGGCGCCGTGGCTACCGTTCAGCTGCTGCCCATCGACCCTAAGAATAAGATCACTGGCCAGCAGCGTCAGATCTATGACATCGTCCGGCTCGGGAACACGATCTATTACCAAGGCATCGAAGATAAGATGGCGGTCGCCGTCGTGGAGGAAGCTCCCTATTCCCTTGAAATCGAGAAGCCTCTCGTGCCGTTGGTCCGCAACGGGGTGTTCAATCTTAAGGTCGTCGCGAATCGTAAGGCGGAATTCAAGGGCCCGATTCGCGTCTTCATGTCCTGGACGCCACCGGGGATCTCGTCGCTGGGCGAACAGACGATTGCGGCAGATTCGAACGAATGTTATTTCCAGTTGAACGCTAACGGCAATATCGACACCAAGGCTTGGAAGTTCGTGGTGATGGGCGAGGCCGATGCCGGCAATGGGCGTGTTTATAATGCCTCGCCTTTCGCCGAGCTGATCACCGAAGCTCCCTATGTCGCCGCCAACGCCATCCCGCTTACGGCGATGGAAATCGGTACGCCAGGCCTGATGGTGACTAATTTCGAAGTGCAACGCCCCTTCGAAGGCGAGGCCGTGGCCACGCTCGTCGGCGTCCCTGATACGATCTCGATTCCTTCAATCAAGGTGACTAAGGATACAAAAGAACTTCGTTTCACGGTGGTCACCAACGATAAGTCTCCCGTGGGCAAGAAGGAGAATCTTTTCGTGCAGGTAGATATTCCCGCCGGCAAGGGCACGACCACGCATCGGGTGGCGGTCGGTTCAATTCTGCGCTTGGATGCTCCGCGCAAGGCCGCCCCGGCTCCGGTGGCTAAGGCTGCCGGTGCGCCGGCCGCTAAGCCCGCGACGCCGGCACCCTCCGCCGCTCCCGTGGTGCTCTCGCGACTCGAGCAACTGCGCCAAAAGACGGAAACCCCGAAGAACTGATTTCTCATGCCCGCCCGTGTCCTTTCATCCGTCTTTACCTTCACGCTTTTAGCCCTGGCGGCCTTTGCCTCGGCCGCTCCGGTCTCCTTTGAGGAAGTGCGCGTGATCTTGGAGGGAAAATGTCTGGAATGTCATAATCCTGATAAGACCAAAGGAAAGTTATTGATAACTTCGCGCGAAGGCTTCCTCAAAGGCGGCGAGAGCGGCACGACCTTGGTCGCGGGTGATCCCGATAAGAGTGAGCTGCTGAAGCGATTGAATTTACCAAAGGACCACGAGGACATCATGCCTCCCAAGGGCGGACCGTTGCCAGCGGCCGAAATTGATGTCCTTCGACGCTGGGTGGCCGAAGGTGCGCTCTGGCCGGCCGGCGTCACGCTGGTCGCCAAGAATAAGGCGAAAGAAGAAGCGGTTGCCGATTTGAAACAAAAATTGGCGACCTTAGAGAAGCTCGAGATTTTTCCCGAAAGTATCAATCTCGAGACGAAGCGGGATTTTCATCGGCTCGTGGTCTTCGCCACCTTCAAAGATGCCACCACGCGCGATGTGACCGCTTTCGCCAACCTGCGCATGGGCGACGAAAAGATTGCCAAGTTTGATGGCTACTCCGTCCACGCCACCGCGGACAGCGGCAAGACCGAGGTTGTGGCCGAGCTTGGTGGGCAGACGGCGCGCGCGCCCGTCGCGGTGAAAGATGGACAGAAGGACCGGGCGATTTCCTTTCGCCTCGACGTCATGCCGGTCTTCTTGCGCTCTACTTGTAATAGTGGCGGCTGTCACGGCGCCGCCCGCGGTAAAGACGGTTTCCGCCTCTCCCTTTTCGGCATGGATCCGGATGGCGATTACATTCGTCTGACCCGGGAGATGATTGGTCGCCGCATCAATTTGGCGATTCCGGAAGAAAGTGCCATGGTGGAGAAGACCACGGGTGCGGTCCCGCATTCGGGCAACAAACTTTACGATGCCGATTCGCAGTATAATAAAGCCATCCTCGAGTGGATTACGAATGGGGCTAAGGACGACCCCGTGGACATCGCGAAGGTGACGGGTATTGAGGTCTTCCCCAAGCAGATCGTCCTCGAAGGCAAGGAGTCCACGCAGCAGATCACCGTCCGGGCGACTTATTCCGACGGCACCGACCGCGATGTGACGAAATTGGCGTTGTTCATGTCTAATAACGATCCGGTCGCTGCGATCAGCAAAGACGGCGTGGTGAAATCGGCCGAACGGGGCGCCGCCTTCATGCTCGCGCGTTTCAACGTCTTTAGCGTGACCGCCCAGGTCGTGGTCATCCCGAAGGGTTTGGTTTACGAGCGGCCGAAGACCGCCGAGGTCAATTATATCGATAAGGCCGTCAATGAACGCCTGCACCGCCTGCGCATCGTGCCCTCGGGCGTCTGTACCGACGAGGAGTTCGTCCGCCGGGTCTATATCGATGTCGTCGGCCTGTATCCTAAGCCCGAGGAGCTGAAGGCTTTCTTGGAAGACAAGCGCCCCGACAAGCGCCCGCTCTTGGTCGAAGGCCTGTTGCAACGAAAAGAATTCACGGAGTTATGGGTGATGAAGTGGGCCGAACTCCTCCAGATCCGTTCCAGTATCGCCGGGAATAATAACGTCCCGCCTTTCTACAAAAACGCGCTTCTCTACTATAACTGGATGGCCGATGAGATCGGGAAGAACCGCCCGATTAATGAAATCGTCGTCGAACTGCTATCGGCCAACGGCGGCACGGTCTCCGTTCCTGCGGTGAACTACTACCAGAGCGAGCTTGACCGTCTCAAGCTGTCCGAGAACGTCGCCCAGGTCTTCATGGGCATGCGTATCCAGTGCGCGCAGTGTCACAACCATCCGTTCGACCGCTGGACAATGAACGACTACTACGGCTTTAACGCCTTCTTCGCCCAGATCGGCCGCAAGGCCACCGACGACCCGCAGGAGGTGATTGTTTTTAACAGCAAGGGTGGGGAAACGCAGCATTTCCTGACCAAGAAGAATGTGAAGCCTAAGTTCTTGGGCGGCGAAGAGCCCGACCTCAAGCCAGGGGATGATCGCCGTCGCGTGATGGCCGAATGGTTGGCTTCGCCCCGCAATCCCTACTTCGCCCGCAATATCGCCAACATCGTCTGGGCCCACTTCCTCGGCGTCGGCGTCGTGGATCCAGTCGACGATGTCCGCGTATCGAACCCGCCTTCCAATCTCGAATTGCTCGACGAACTGGCGAAGCACCTCACGGATTATAAATATGACGTCCGCAAGCTCGTCCGCGACATCACCGCCTCGGCTGCCTACCAGCGCAGTTCGAAGACCAACGAGACGAACGCCAATGATAAGCTGAACTTCGCCCGTGCCCAAGTCCGCCGGGTCCGTGCCGAGGTGCTCCTCGATGCCATCTCCCAGATTACCGAGACCCCGAACAAGTTCCAGGGCCTGCCGGTCGGAGCCCGTGCAGTCCAGATTGCCGACGGCGCCGTCTCGAACTATTTCCTGACGACCTTTGGCCGCTCCAAGCGCGAATCCGTCGCCTCGAGCGAGGTGAAGACCGATCCGAACTTGTCCCAGGCTCTGCACCTGATGAACGGCGACGCGGTCAACGATCGGATTCGCCGCGGACAGGTCGTCGAAAAAATGATGACGGCCGGAAGGAAGGATGCGGATATCATTCGCGAGCTTTTCCTCCGAGTGTTCGGCCGCTTGCCTTCAGCCGTCGAGATGAAGTCGGTGACCGACGCAATCGCGACCGAACCGACGAACCGTCAAGTGGTGCTTGAAGACGCCTTTTGGGCGCTGATGAATGCCAAAGAGTTCTACTTTAATCACTAAGCCGTTTTCGCATGTCCTCCGCTTTGCCGCCCTTTCGTTGGTTGAGTCGCCGTTGTTTGACGTTGGCGGCGACCACGTTATCCGCGACCGCACTCTGGGCTCAAGAAGCGGAAAAACTAACCTACGACGATCACATCCGGCCTTTGCTGGAGAATAAATGTTTCTCCTGCCATAATCCGGATAAGAAGAAGGGCGGGCTCGAGCTGACGAGTTACGCTGGCCTCCTGAACGGGGGCAGCGGGGGCAGCGTCGTCGATGCTGGCAATCCGCAGGCGAGCCGCCTGTGGACCATGAGTGCGCACAAAGAAGAACCTTACATGCCGCCGGAAGGGGCCCCCCTTGAAGCGAAGGATCTCTCGCTGTTGTCGAAGTGGATCGCTGGCGGGGTGCTGCAGGCCAAAGGGAGTGTGGCCCGCAAATCAAACCGCCCCAAGGTCGACCTGACGTTCAATGGCGATATTGGTAAGCCCAGCGGGCCCGCCGCTCGGCCGGAAAACGTCCTGCTCGAGCCCGTCATCGTCACGCCTCGCACGACCGCCGTGACCGCGATGGCCGCCAGCCCGTGGACATCTCTGCTCGCCGTCGCAGGACAGAAACAAATCCTGCTTTACGATACCGATACCAAAGAGCTCGCCGGCATCCTGCCTTACCCCGAGGGCTACGCTCGCTCGCTTAAATTTAGTTCGAACGGGTCGCTGCTCGTCTTGGGTGGCGGGCGGACCGGTAAGTTCGGCCATGCCGTAGTTTGGGATGTCAAGACGGGGAAACGCGTGACGGAAGTCGGCAAGGAGTTCGACCAGATCATGTCGGCGGATATTTCGCCGGATCACAGCAAGGTCGTGCTAGCGACGAACACTAAGAAAGTGAAATGCTTCGATGTCGCCACCGGCGAACAGCTTTACCTGATCAGTAAGCACACCGAGTGGGTGACCGGCGCGGATTTCAGCCCGGACGGCATCTTGCTCGCCACTTCCGACCGCAATGGAAATGTTTTCGTCTGGGAGGCCGATAATGGCGGCGAATTTTATAATCTGGGCCAACATAAGGGCAGCGTCACCGACCTCTCTTGGCGGGCGGATTCCAATATCCTGGCGAGTTGCGCCGCTGATGGGACGATTTCTACATGGGAAATGAAGACGGGGAAATTAGTTGCGAATTGGTCCGCCCACGGAGGCAACGTGCAATCGGTATCATTTACGCCAGACGGACGGCTCCTTTCCGGCGGCGGCGACGGCACCACCGCGATGTGGAGCATCGAGGGTAAGCGGCTTGAGCATCCTCAGGGTATCAAGCAAAACGATCAAGTCGCCCGCGTCGTCGGGCTCTACGACTCGAAGGCTTTCGTCTCGAGTAATTGGCTGGGAGAGATCCGTTTCTTCGAGACCGCGACCGGGCGCGAGATCACCCAAGTCTCCAGTAATCCGCCTAAGATTGCCGATCGCGTGACCATCGCCGAGAAGCGTCTGACCGAATTGGAACCAGCGCTCGCCCCCGCGGAGGCTAATGCGAAGGCCGCTGAAGCCGGCATCCCCGCCGCCGAGGCTGCGTTGGCTAAGGTGAAAGTCGACGGCGAACCTGCCGCCAAGAAGCTGGCTGAACATGAGGCCAAGAATGCCGAAGTCGCCAAGGGACTCGAATATTGGCAGGGCATGTTGAAGAAGGCGGCCAACGCCTTGGACAAAGCCACGGCCACGAAGGGTATCTCCGATTGCCGAGGGGGCCTGACCTACCTAGGGCAGGAAATAACCAAGGTTAAACCAGCCGCCACCGCTTTCCGCACCGCCGAAGCCGAGCTTGCCAAGGCCCGGACCGAACTCGCCACCGCCCAGGCCAAGGCGCGCGACGTCGCCGCCGAGATCGCCGCGCACCGCGAACGCATCGTCACGCTTAAAGCGGCCCAATTCAATGTCGGGGTGCTCTCGGAGACCGATAAACTCGCCAAGCTTGAGACCGACATTGCTGATTTGATCACCGCCAAGGCGGATAATGAGGCCGCCAAGATCACGGGTGCGGCCCGCATCGAGTCATCCCGCAAGACCATCGCCCAGAACCAAGATTTATTGCCCAAGCTCGAGGATGAACTGCTGAAGCTGAAAGCCGAATTCGTAAGTTTAGATAAAAATTTATCGCCGCTTCGACTCGTCGAATCAGAAGCGCAGGGGAAGATCGAAGGCCAGGGCAAGATGATCGAAGTCGAAAGTGAGGCCATGGTCCGGCTCGGTCAGGATCGCGATGCGGCGGTGACGGTGATCAAGGCCGCCGTCGAAGCTTATCGCGATAAATATACGAGCCCGCTTAAGGTCCGTCTTACCGAGTTGACGCTGAAAAGCGATGGGTTGAAGAAACAATCGGCAGCGCTGCATGAGACGATGAGCAAGGCCAAGGCCTCGGCAGCAGAAGCTTTGGCGAAATCTGAGGCCGCTCGACAGGCGGTCGCGCTGGCCGAGAAGGTTGCGAGCGCTGCGACGGGGGTGCAAGCATCCGCTGTGACGCAAGAAGCCAATGCCGCGCAATCCTTCGCGGTGGCGCGGCAATTCAAGGCGCTTTTTTCTTTCCACTACATCGCGAAGAAGCAGGAGACGGCGCAGCGCTTGCTGCTTGCGCAGCAAGCTTTGGCTGCCTCCCGGCAAGCTTTAGTTGTCGCCCAGGCTCAGCTGGTGACAACGGACAAGGCGCTGGCTGCGGCCAAGGTCATTGACCAATCTCAAAGAGCCAACGCCGCGGCGGCCCTCGCAGCCTTCGAAATGGCGGAGAAGACGGCCGCGCCGACCTATGCCGAATTAGCGGCAGTGACGAAAGAGCGCTCGATGCGTTTGGCCGAAAGG
>JAPLTU010000062.1 GCA_026397965.1 Verrucomicrobiota bacterium
CCGAAGTGCGTGAATTCCTCCCCAAGGAACCCGTCACTTGCACTTAACGGCGTCGAAGTCTGCGCCGTACCGCTGACGTCGAAGCAACTTCCGCTCACGTTGCCTCAGGTCAAATCTTACCTGCCCTCGCCCACCGGCGATTCGCCGCTCTCCAAAGAACCCGAGTGGACCGAAGTCTGGTACGATACCGCTTCCGCCGCGACCATTCCTCAATCGCAAGCCCAACCGGGCCCACTTTGGATCAAGGCCTCGCGTGAAACGAACACGATGCCGCAGTGGGCAGGCTCTTGTTGGTATTACCTCCGCTACCTCGACCCGAAGAACAGCCAAGCCATCGCCTCACCGGAAGCCATGGAATACTGGGGTTGCCCCGACTTCTATATCGGCGGCGCGGAACATGCGGTACTCCACCTATTGTACGCGCGTTTCTGGCACCGTTTCCTGCATGAAATTGGCGTTGTTCCGACAGCGGAGCCGTTCAAGAAACTTTTCCACCAAGGCCTCATCATGGGCGAGGATGGCGAAAAAATGTCGAAGAGTCGCGGTAATGTCGTGAACCCTGACTCCATCGTCAAGGACCATGGGGCGGACGCCCTGCGCATGTACCTGATGTTCCTGGGGCCGCTCGAAGCCTCGAAACCTTGGAGTTCGGAAGGCATTTCCGGCATCACCCGCTTCTTGCGCCGCCTGTGGAGACTTTCCGTCGATGAGATCAGCGGCAAAGTTTCGCCGAAACTTTCGCAAGACGGCGCCGAATCCGAAGACCTCGTCCGCGAGCTCCATCGCACCATCCAGAAAGTCGAGAAGGACATCGAAACCCTGCAATTCAACACCGCGATTTCGCAGATGATGATCCTGATGAACGTCGCCGAAAAATCGCCGATCGTCCGGCGCAGTACCGTGGAAGATTTCGTCCGGTTAGTCGCCCCGTTTGCGCCGCACGTGTGCGAAGAAATCTGGGCCCGCCTAGGCAACAACCAAAGCGTCACCGCCGCCGGCTGGCCTAAACTCGATGCCTCGAAACTCGTCGAAACCACCGCCGAAGTCGTCTTTCAGGTGAACGGCAAAGTCCGGGCAACCGCTAAGGTCGCCAAGGACATCTCCAAGGAAGCCCTGCTCGCGCTCGCGAAAGCCCATCCTGACGTGCTTAAATTCACCGACGGTAAACCCGTCGTGAAGGAGATCGTCGTCCCGGGTAAGCTGGTGAACATCGTCGTCGCCGGGTAAGCTCCGCGCCCCATGCCAACAAAAAGGGCCCCGTCACGGGGCCCTTTTTGTTACGCTAAGGATTCTCTTAGAGTACCGCTTTTTCGAGCTTCGGCACCAACGCGTGGTGGATGACGAAGGCGATTACGTAAGCGAAGGCGCAGAAACTGAACAAGAGCGCGTAACCACCGGTGGGATTCGCGTCCAGAACGGCCCCCGCGACAATCGGGAAAATCATGCCACCGATGGAACCGGCAAAGCCACCCATGCCCGAAACGGAAGCGACGGCGTTCTTCGAGAAAGTGTCGGAAACGGTAGCGTAAAGGCTGGCTGACCAGGCCTGGTGGGCGGATGCGCCGAAAGCGATGAGGAAGACCGCCTCCCACATGCCTAAACCGCGCACGAAGAAGATAGGCAGCGAACAAAGGGCGAAGATCAACATCGAGATCTTACGCACTTTAACGATATCGAAACCTGATTCAGCGAACTTCTTGACCGCCCAGCCAGCGAAGATGCTAAGAACGGTGACGATCGAATAAAGGACGACGAGAGGTTGACTGAACATCCAACCGAAAAATTCAAAAGGATGAAAAAGACTAGGGACGGAACCGATGGCCTTCAAATCAAGGTGCTGTTCCTTCTTAAAATAGTCAGGCAGCCAGATCAGGTAGAACCACCAGACCGGGTCAGTCATGAATTTTGCCACCATGTAGGCCCAAGCTTGGCGTGTACCGAAAAGCTGACCCCATGAAACCTTTTCAGTCGGCTCACCGGCATCATCCTCCTGCAGGGGAGGATTACGGAAGAGCGGAATCCAGAAGAAAACCCAAATAACACCCAAGATACCGGCGATGACAAAAGTCGAGCGCCAGCCCCAAGCCGCGGCTACCGGCAAGACAACGAGCGGCGCGACGACCGAGCCGATGTTCGAACCGGAATTAAAAAGCGCATTGGCGAAAGCTCGCTCAGCCCGGGGGAACCACTGGGCCACCGTCTTAATGGCTGCGGGAAAATTACCCCCTTCACCGAGACCCAAACCAACCCGGGCGGCCGCGAAACCCATTACAGAGCCGACCGCAGCATGAGCAGCGGCCGCGACCGACCACGCCACGATGGAAACAGTGTAACCGATTTTAGTCCCAAAACGGTCGATGAACCAGCCGAAGCCCAGTAGTCCGAACGCATAGGCAAATTGAAAAACCGAATTCACATAACCGTACTGGGTATTGGTCCAGCCAAGTTCCTTATCCAGATACTCGGGCTTAATGAGCGAGAGAATCGACCGATCGATATAATTGATCGTCGTCGCAAAGAAGAGGAGCGCCAGAATGACCCATCGATGCGAGGAGACAGCGGGTTTGGTGCTTAGGTTGGAATCTTTCATCTTAATAAGGGGTTCTGCTAACAAATGGCCATTTTTTAGGTTGTCGACCTTAGAAGTCCTGTTGACTGAACCCCCTCATAAAGCCACAAATGGACGAGATTATACCTATAATGAAGCCGCGTATCCTCCTCACAACCACCTCCTTCCAAGACACCCCCGGCGAGCATCACAAGCTTCTGGCCGAAACGGGCTGGGAAGTTGTCACTGCCCGCGGGCCGCTCAACGAAGCGGACACCCTCGCGCTTATGGGGGAATTTGACGGTTACATCTGTGGAGACGACCTCATCACGGCTGCGGTCATCGAAAAAGCCCTGCCCCGCCTGAAGGTCGTTTCCAAATACGGCATCGGCGTCGACAAGATCGACGTCAAACACCTCACCAGCAAAGGCATCCCCCTGCTCTTCACCCCTGGCGTCAACCACACGACAGTCGCCGAGCACACTTTCCTACTCCTTTTGGCCATGGAAAAGAATTTCTACTTTCACACCGACTCGACACGTTCGGGCGGCTGGAAGCGCAAGACGGGTCGTGAATTACTCGATAAGACCATCGGTATCATCGGCATGGGTCGCATCGGCAAAGAAGTCGCCATCCGCGCCCGCGCTTTCGGCATGAAGGTCATCGGCTTCGACCTCTACTGGGACGATAAATTCGCCGCACAATATGACATCAAGCGTGCAACTGCGATGGACGAAGTTTTCGCCGTTGCCGATTACCTCTCGCTTCACACCAACCTAACCCCTGAAACCCGCGACTTAGTCCGGGCCGAGACCATCGCCAAGATGAAGAAGGGGGTCTTGATCCTCAACTGCGCCCGCGGCGAAATCGTGCACACCGATGATATCGCGGCCGCTCTCAAGTCAGGCCAGGTCGGCGGCTACGGCACCGACGTGCTCGACGAAGAGCCCCCACGCGCGGACCACCCCTTGACCAAGCTCCCCAACTGCGTCGTCACGCCGCACATCGGTTCACGCACCGCCGAAAGCGTCCAACGCCAGGCCGTGGCCGCGGTGAAGAACCTGATCTTAGCGATGCATGGCGAAAAACCGCTGGCCCAGATCAACCCGGAAGTTCCGGTCAAGAAAGTCGTCTAATCTCACCTAGATATTTAAAATAACCATGAGCGAAATTTTCCATGTCATCCCCGTCGCAGCCCATGAGGCTCTGATCACCGCCGCGTATATGAAGCGCGGCTTCGGCGCCAAAGAGTCGGCCCAGGCCGCCCAGATGGCCTCGATGGCCACGCACCACGGCATCCGGACGCACAACGCCCTGAAAGCCCTTCACCTCGACGAATTATTCGGCTCTGGCGCCAAGGTACCGGGCTGCACGCCCAATGCCACCGTCACCAAAAAGGCTTCACGCTTCGAAGCCGCTGAAGTCTGGGACGCACATCAGAAGCTCGGCCAGGCCGTCGCCGTCGACGCCATCAATCGTTGCATCGAGCTCGCTGATAAGTACGGCGTGGGCACGGTCTCCGTCGACAATGCCTTCCACTACCTCTGGGGTGGTGGCTATGTGATGGAAGCCGCGAAACGTGGTTATATCGCTTATACGAATTGCACGGCGACGCTCTCCGAAGTCGTTCCTTTCCAAGGCAAGCACCCGACGCTCGGTACCAATCCGCATTCGTGGGGCTTCCCCACGACGGATGCCGTCGGCTTCCCCATCGTGATCGATTGGGCCACCTCTGTCATCGCCATGGGCCGAGTCCAAGTCCTCAAGCGTGAAGGCAAGATGCTGCCACCCGATGCGGCCGTGGATAAAGACGGGAAGATCACCCTCGACCCGAACCAAGCGGTCTCCCTCATCCCCTTTGGCGCCCACAAAGGCTACGGACTTTCGTTGATCAACGAAATCGTCGCCGGATTCATTGGCGGCTCATTGCCTACGATTCGTAGTCGCACGCATGTGCCTGGTGAAAAACAAGCCTGCGCCTTCTTCTTCCAAGTAATCCACCCCGAGGCCATCAGCTCGGGCGTCTTCGCCCAAGGTCGCAACCAATCGCAGAACGTCAAAGCCGTCCTCGCCGACGTCCTCGGCCACGGTAACGAAAAGTGCATGCTGCCTGGCCAGCTCGAAGCAGCGGCAGCAGCGCGTAGCATCAAAGCAGGTGGCCTGCTCTTCTCGAAAGCCGAAGTGGAAGCGCTGAACGAACTGGCTCACGAATGCGGTGCGAAACCTTTCGACCTCGCCACCCTCCTCGTCGCCTAAGCGCCGTCATCCTCTAACTTAACACCCTACCAGCCATGTCCCTCATCATCAAGTCGGCCAAAAATTGCGCCTTCGACCAAGTCTCCCTCGGAGAAATCATGCTTCGTCTCGACCCAGGTGAAGGCCGGGTCCGCACGACACGCGAATTCAAAGTCTGGGAAGGCGGCGGCGAATACAATGTTGCCCGCGGCCTCCGCAAATGTTTCGGTCTTCGCACTTCCGTCTGCACGGCCTTCGTCGACAATGAAGTCGGACGCCTGCTCGAAGATTTCGTCATGCAAGGTGGCGTGAACACTGATTACATCAAATGGCGCGAAGATGACGGCATCGGTCGCACCGTCCGGAACGGTCTCAATTTTACCGAACGTGGCTTCGGCATCCGTGGCGCCGTCGGCGTCCCTGATCGCGGCAACACCGCCGCCTCGCAACTCAAACCCGGCGATTTCGACTGGGAATACCTTTTTGGCAAACTGGGTGTCCGCTGGCTCCATACGGGAGGCATCTTCGCCGCCCTTTCCGAATCGACGGCCCAAGTGACCATCGAAGCCGTGAAAGCCGCCAAGAAGCATGGCACCATCGTTTCGTACGACCTCAATTATCGGCCTTCGCTCTGGAAGACCATCGGCGGCCTTAAGAAAGCCCAAGAGGTCAACCGCGAGATCGCCCAGTATGTGGACGTCATGATCGGTAACGAAGAAGACTTCACGGCTTCGCTCGGCTTCGAAGTCAAAGGTGCCGACCACAGCCTTTCGCACATCGAAACCCAAGCCTTCAAGGATATGATCGGCGAAGCCGTCAAACAGTTCCCTAATTTCAAAGTCGCCGCAACCACCCTACGCCGGGTGATTACTGCTACCAAGAACGACTGGAGCGCCATCTGCTGGCACGACGGTAAATTCTACGATAGCATCTCCTTCTCTGGACTCGAAATTCTCGACCGCGTGGGCGGAGGTGACAGTTTCGCTTCGGGGCTAGTCTTCGGCTTCCTCGAATACAACGATGCCCAGAAGGCCGTTAATTATGGTGCGGCTCACGGAGCGCTCGCCTCGACAACCCCAGGGGACACCTCCATGGTCACCCGTAAAGAAGTCGAGAAGCAGCTCGCCGGTGGCGGCGCCCGTGTCGTTCGGTAATCGCCCTCCCTATACTCAATACTCCTTACTCTAGTCCCATGTCCTCACTTGAACTCTTCTCACTCAAAGGTCGCACCGCCGTCGTCATTGGCGGCACCGGCGAACTTTGCGGCGCCATGGCCGAAGGCTTTGCCTCCGCTGGCGCCCACGTCATCCTAGTCGGACGCGACCCCGCCAAAGCGGATTCCCGTCTGGCCCTCATCAAAGCCGCCGGCGGTTCGGCTGAATTCCTTTCGTGCGAAGCCACGAACAAAGCCGAGCTCATCAAACTGCGTGACACCATCCTGGCCAAGCACGGCAAAGTCGACGTCTTGGTGAATGGCGCCGGCGTCAACTCCCCGACGCCCTTCTTCGACATCGACGAAGCACAGCTCGATCGGATTCTTACCGTAAATATCAAAGGCGTCGTCTTCGGCTGTCAGGTTTTCGGCGAAGCGATGGTCAAAGCCGGCAAGGGTTCGATCATCAACCTCGGCTCGGAATCCGGTATCCTGCCCCTTTCCCGCGTCTTCACCTATTCGGCTTCGAAGGCCGCGGTGCATAATCTATCGAAGAACCTCGCCCGCGAATGGGCGGCCAAAGGCGTCCGCGTGAATACGCTCGTCCCGGGCTTCTTCCCCGCCGAACAGAACCGCAAGGTACTGACCCCCGAACGCGTGGCCACGATTTTGGGCAAGACCCCGATGAATCGTTTCGGCGACGCCAAGGAACTCATCGGTGCCTCGCTGTTATTGGCTGCCGACGCCGGCAGTTTCGTCACCGGCGCCGAGATCGTCGTCGACGGCGGTTTCGCCGCGATGTCCATCTAACAACGGGAGACTGCGACGATGGCTTTCATGGACGACAATTTCATCCTCTCGACTGGTACGGCGCAAAAGCTGTACCACGGCATCGCCAAAGACCAGCCGATCGTTGACTACCATTGCCATCTTAGTCCGAAGGATATCGCCGACGACCGTCGCTTCGAAGACTTGACCGCTATCTGGCTCGCCGGTGATCACTACAAGTGGCGCGCCATGCGAGCCAACGGAGTCAACGAGGACCTCATCACGGGAAATAAGTCCACGTCTCGGGAAAAGTTCCAAGCTTGGGCTGAGACCGTCCCGCACACGTTGCGCAATCCGCTGTTCCACTGGACGCACCTCGAACTTCGACGCCACTTCGGTATCACCGAAGTCCTGGAAGGCGCGACGGCGCAGAAAATTTGGGACGAAGCCAATCGCCAGCTTACGCACGGCGACCTGACCGCCCGTGGTATCCTGAAGATGATGAAAGTCGATGTCGTCGGCACGACCGACGACCCGGCAGACTCGCTCGAATTGCATCATCAGATTGCCAAGTCCGGTTTGGCGACGCGCATCGTTCCGACCTACCGTCCTGACGCTTGCCTTAAAGTCGACGCCCCTGAACGTGTCCAAGCTTGGGCGAAGAAATTGGCAGGCGTAACCGGCAAAGGCGCTGACACCTTTGCTGGCCTCATCGCGGGTCTCAATCAACGGCACGACGATTTCGCAGCCGCGGGCTGCCGTGCCACGGACCACGGCCTCAACTACCTCCCCGACGTCAGTTGCACGGAGAGCGAGGCCAAAGCCATCTGGGATCGGGCTATCGCCGGTAATGCCGCTACCGTCGCCGAAGCCGGGAAATTCACGGCCTACATCATGCTCCATGTTGGGCGACTCAATCACGCCAAAGGCTGGGCTACCCAGCTGCACCTTGGCGCCGTCCGCGACCCGAATCTCGGACTACTCAAACGCCTGGGCTCCGACGCCGGCTGCGACACCATTGGCGACTTCCGCCAAGGCCCGGGCCTTATTCGCTGGTTCGGCACCCTCTCGGGCGAGAACGCCCTCGGTAAAGTCATTTTGTACAACCTGAACCCAGCCGACACGGCGCTCTTCGCCTGCCTCCCAGGTTCATTCCAAGACGGGGTCACCCCGGGCAAAATCCAGTATGGCTCTGGCTGGTGGTTCCTCGACCAAGAGCGCGGGATGCGCGACCAGATCAACGCCCTGTCGGACCTCGGTTTACTCGGTCGCTTCATCGGCATGATCACCGATTCGCGTTCCTTCCTTTCGTATCCACGCCATGAATACTTCCGTCGTATCTTGTGCGACCTCGTCGGCCAAGACGTCGAATCCGGCCGCATCCCGGACCGCAAGGAATGGAATGAACGCTTGGTCGCCGACGTCTGTTACGGCAATGCCAGCCAGTATTTCGGCTTCAAAAAATAGGGTTTAAAAGAGTTTAAAAGAGACCTGAGGCATCCACCTCAGGTCTCTGATGACTTGCCAACGATCAAAATCTTGGCAAATTCGCCTTATGCGCACGTTGTTCCTGCTCATTACCTCTTGCCTCGCTCTTGGTGCAGCCGATTCGACGGACAAGGCGCATCAACTCCGGGAGTTCAACCTTGGTCGCTATCTGACCGGGCCACGGATTTCCGAAGGCGCCATGAAAGGCAAAGCCACCGCCATCGTCTGCATGGGAACCCTCTCCTCCAATCCGCACTCCTGGGCGGCGGCTTGGACTCCCGAATTCGAAGACCTGCATAAAAGCAGCGGCGTCAAAGTAACCGTCATCGGGGCGGCTTGGGGCAAGGGTCTCGCTCCCAAGGATTACGCCGAATATGCCAAGAAGTTCAAATTAGAGTTCACGCTCGTCAACGGCATCGAGCACGCACCCTTTGAAGTGCCGCGCGACGGGCATTGCCTGATTTTCAATGCCGACGGCAAACTAATCTACAGCGGCCAACCCAACAAAGGTAACCAAGATTTCAAAGACGCCATCGCCGCGATCAGCAAGTAACCCCCTTCCCAATTATCCTATCCCCCATTCATCATCCTATGCGAAAACTAGCCTGCCTGCTGCTCTTAGTGCCCATGCTCCTCCCAGCGGCGGAGAAAAAGGAAAAGAAATATGACCTTAATGATTTCGCCTGGGGGAAGATTATTTCCGGTCCCGCGATCACAGAGGCCAGCACCAAAGACAAAGGCATCATCTTGTTCGGCTGGGCCAATGAAAAGCAGGTACACGGCGAGGAGAACATGGAGCGTCTTTCGAAAATCAATGAAGAGTACAGCAACACCGTCTTCATGGTCGCCGTCGAATTGACTTCACAATACAAAACCGCAAAAGAACAAGCCGAACTCGGTAAAGCCGTCAAAAAAGCCAACGTCAAGGTGCCTGTCGCCGCAGGAATGAAAAAATTACCGGAAGGAAAATGGTTCAAGACAACCCCGGCCTGCTTCATCTTTAACTCCAAGAAGGTGCTCATCTACGAAGGTTACGTTCACGGCGATGAATTCAAACAAGCCATGGAAGAGGCCGGTATCGTAGCCGGCAAGCCCGGTAGCAAACCTGCGACCGAAGAAAAGCCCGCAGCCAAAGACCCTAAGAAGGGGACCTAAAATCAACGTACAGCCTGCATACTTTGCCAGGTAAGAGGCAACTTATTGCGGACCAATTCGGAGGTCGCACCTGGCAGCCTGTCCGGCCGCAACGGTACGATAATTGTATCCTCACGGTCGACCTGCCCTTCGCTGCGCCCATATTTAAATTCGTAATTCAGCGACCCGTCGGGAGCGAGCCCGATACCCTTCCAGGCAGGATTCGGTACGGAGATATAAAAATAATCGCCGGTCACCGGGTTAGCCTTGGCCATCATCTTGGCAGCTTGCAGCGACCGCCATAAAGTCTCGGCAGTCCAAGCCGCGGGATTCACCTGCCTGAGCTGCGACGCCACGAGCTGGGCGTAAGGCTTGCTCCCGTCGGCCTCGGCATAATCGCGCCAGAAAGCGAACGACGCGACAATCTCATCAGCCACCAGGGGATAGTGGGTGCAACCGAAGACGAGGGTGTCAATAGGGGCGGCACCATCGGCGGCCGCGGCTTGGAGGAAAGTGCCCACGTCCGCTCGGATGATATCTCGGACTGGTGACTTTATGGACGGGTCACCCTCAATCGCGGCGGCGAGGGTGGCCGAACCCAGTTGGCGTACGGGACGACCGGTGACCTTGGCGATGGCCTTGGGATAGGCGTTGGAGGCGCAGGTGCCCACGGTGGCGAGCACGGCGACCCCGCCCTGCGCGCCATGGGCGGTCTCGGCCAAGCCTTGCGCGCCCGCTTCGACGACCCCGACGACGATGACCGGAAGCCCCCACGCTTTCACTGCGGCGCGGACGTCTTCGAGCCCGTAAGCGGTGGCGGTATTGCAAGCGATGACGATGGCTTTCACCGGAGGTTTCTCGCCCCTCGCCTGACGGCGTCCGAGTAGAAATAAGGCGTCGCGCAGGATGAGCTCACGCAGGAAACCCGTGCGGCCAGCGGCGGAATAGTTGCCGTAGGGCATGTTAGCCTGATCACCGAAATAGACGAAGCGCTCGCCGACGAAATCCGGTACACCATCCGCGCCTTCTTCTCCGGTCAGATTATGATGACGGTCATGGGATTTGATCGCTTCCAGCACCGTGAGACCACCGACGCCGGAATCAAAGACGCCGATAGGCAGATCGCTAAGGTCGCCGCGGTAATCTGCGGCCCGGAAACTTGCGGTCACATCACCCTCGGCATGCGCCTTGGCATAAGCGATCACCGATGGAACGATTTCTTCCGCGGCAGATGCGCGCAGAAAAAGCAGTCCGATGAGAAGGAAGCTGCGCATGGTCAGGTCCGGTCAGTTCGATAGACTCGGCGCACCCGCTGGGTAAGGGTGCAGAGCGCTTCCCATGGAATGCAATCCGCCCACGCGCAAAACTCGGCGACGGCAATGCGGTCCTTCCCTTGCGCCCCTAGAATCGTAACGATGTCTCCCGCGACAACTTCAGGAATATCCGTGATATCAAGGATGGTCTGATCCATCGTCACCCGGCCCAGGATCGGGCAGCGTCGACCGTGTAACAGAAAGAACCCGCGATTACTGGCCGCCGTCGGCACGCCATCTCCGTAACCGACAGCGACGATGGCCACGCGCGACGGACGCGAAAGGACTTTAGTCCGGTTATAGCTGACGGCCGTACCTGCCGGAAGATCCTTCACCAGCACCACGCGGGCGTGAAACGAAAGAACCGGCTCGGGCTTAAGGCTCGCCAAGAATGACCCCGCCGAAGGTGGCAACCCATACTGCATCAGACCGATACGGACGGCATTGAAAGGCGAATCTGCGGAAAAACTTTCCAGCCCCGCGCTATTGTCCGCATGAATCAGCATCCGGGCTTTTTCCACCGGCGTTACAAGTGCGAGCAGACGCAAGAAAATCTGGCGTTGCTCGGTCGTAAAACCGGCATCCGAAGCCGCTTCGGAAAAGTGGGTGTAAATGCCGCGCCAATTGAAACGCGCTTGACTCCGGACATAGGTAAAAAGCTCCGGAGCGGCTTCATGCCAGACACCTGCCCGCCCCATCCCGGTATCGACTTTGACGTGAACCTTGGCCGTCAGCGCCGAAGCGTTGACGATCGCAGCCAAGGCGGCGGCTTCCGCTAGAGAGTTAAGCGTGATATCCAAACCAAGCGCGACAGCCCTCGCCATCTCGCCGGGCAAAGTCGGGCTAAGCAAAAGAATATCCCCTTCATGGCCGATCTCGCGAAGCCGTGAAGCCTCCTCGACATTCGCCACCGCAAAACAATCGACGCCCGCCTGCATTAGACGCGTTGCCACTTCAGGCATGCCATGCCCATAGGCATTGGCTTTTACCACGGCGACATAGCGAACATGGCGCGGCAGGGCTAGTTTGATGCGTCCGACATTACGATCGATGGCCGGAAGATCGATTTCGACCCAAGCGCGCGTTGCGGCGTCATGATTGGCGGGACTCATCAGGAGGCACGATGGCGTTCACCGCCCCAAGTTGCGAAATCAGCCGCAGGATTAAGCGCTTCTGGCTTTGGCTCCAGACGAAGCAAGGGCGACCGCGAAAATAAATCCGGCAATTGCGCCCAGGGTGATTCTATCACTGTGCAAAGCGGGAAGACGGCGGCGGCTTCCGGCGAGGTCGTCACGATCGGAAGATCCTTGGTCCGAAGTTGATCCGCCTCCATTTCGCTGGGAGCACCGGACTTGCCCTCGGCATCAACGCACAAACAATTCCAGCGCTTCAGCCTAGATTCCAAAGCGACCGCGTACGGAGGCAGATGGCCCGAACGGGCCGCTGCTTCGGCCAAAACGGCCAGCGATTCCCAGACATAAATCGGCCGGGGGACCAACGTCGCCCAAGTACGGGCTGCCATAGCCGCGATGCGGATGCCTAAGACCGAGCCTGGACCGACGCACACGGCAAACGCTTTGATATCACTCAACTGTAAACCTGCCTCCGCCAGGGCTGCACGGGCGCAGGCAAAAGTAGATTCCAAAGCGCCCTCAACAGCGATTGCCTGACCGCTCCATTGAGTAGCAGAAATCACGCCCACGCGGACGCCGACACGAGCCGAGCCATCGATGACCAGACATGGTTCAGGCAAAGCCATGCGGATTAGCCTGGGGGCCAACCCAAGGCCCTGCCACCCAAGAGATGAACGTGGAGGTGCGGGACTGATTCGCCCCCGTCGGGACCATGATTGATCACCAGACGGAAACCCTTGGCGAGCTCCAGCTGGCGTGCCACCTGCCCGGCTACCCTAAGCAAATGCCCTAACAAAGCCTGATCGGAAGCCTGGGCTTCACCGACGCGGGCGATCAGTTGGCGCGGAACGATGAGAATATGGATGGGGGCCTGCGGAGCGGCGTCATGAAACGCGACGCAGAGGGCGTCTTCGTGGACGATCCTAGCCGGGATCTCCTTGTCGGCGATCTTCTGGAAAATCGTCTTAGGCTTATTCATAAGGTGATTATAACACGACCACCGTCACGCGACGGCGGCCGGCCTGGCGGGCGACGAGACCTTGCAGGAATTCCACCGCTTCATCGTAGGCTTGGCGCGATTTGCTCGAGCGGGCCCGCGGGCCGGTGAGGTATTGATCCTGAAGCCCTACCGCCCAAAACAAGACATCCGCTGCATCGCCCGTCGTCGCCAAGGCAGCCTCGACCCGCTCCGAGGCCCAAAGGGCGTCAAACGGCTCGGCCCGGTGGTCCAAGACGGCCACGGAAGGCGCGGGTTGATGCGGAGACAGCAAGCGGAAGATCTGTGCGGCGGCGGCGGCCAACTCCGTAGCGCCCAAGCTAGGATCGGTCTGCTCATCGTTTTCAAAAACCCGGAGGACCGCATCCACATCGCGGCTTAATTGCGGAGCCGTGCCCACCATCGAAGCGATTAGCGCATTAAGAGTCCGCAGCCGGATCGACTTGGGCAAGGCCGCGGTCACTTCGCTTTTCCTCCCTTGCGCAGTTGTTCGATGGCCTTAGCAAGTTCTTCGATATCACGGAACTCGCGATAGACACTGGCGTAACGCACATAGGCAATCTGATCGACGCCTTGAAGTTTGGCCATGATCTCTTCGCCGATTGCGCTCGAGGGAACTTCGTCTTCGAATTTGGCCTGCAAGCCCTCGACGACCTCCGAAATCAGAAGATTGATGCGTTCGACCTCGATGGGTCGCTTATCCGTAGCCTTGCGGATGCCGGCGGCGATTTTGCCCATGTCAAATTCCTCCCTGGCTCCATTACGTTTAACTACAGCCAGACCTTCGCGGACGATTTCTTCGATCGTACTGAAACGGTGGGCGCAAGCCAGGCATTCGCGGCGACGTCGGATCGAATGGTTACCCTTTCCGAGGCGGGTCTCCAAGACCTTCGTATCCTCGTGATTACAGCGCGGGCAGAACATCGCTCAGAGTTTCAAGAAGTTGCCCAATAACTCCAAACCGTGCTCGGTCGCAAAAGATTCCGGATGGAATTGTACGCCCCAGATAGGCATCTCACGATGACGGAGCCCCATGACCAAGCCGTCATCGGTCCAAGCCGTCACCTCCAAGCAGGAAGGGAAAGTCGAACGCTCGACGATCAACGAATGGTAACGCGTGGCGGCGAAAGGATTGGGCAAGCCCTTGAACAAGTCGGTGTTATTATGGAAAACCGGCGAAGTCTTCCCGTGCATCAAGTGGGGCGCTCGGATGACGCGGCCGCCAAAAACATGACCGATGGCCTGATGGCCCAGACAAACCCCAAGCAACGGCTTTTTACCAGCGAAGGCTTTGATCATATCGCATGACACGCCAGCCTCGACCGGCGAGCACGGACCGGGCGAAATCATGACGCGATCTGGGTTGAGTGCCAAAGCTTCCTCGACGGTGATTTGGTCATTACGAAAAACTTTTTGCTCAACGCCTAATTGACCAAAGTATTGGACAAGGTTGTAGGTGAACGAATCGTAATTATCGATGACCAGGAGCACGACGAAACGATTTGCCCGTCGCGTCTAAGTGTCAAGGAACGGAGCAGCCGTGTGAACAACTGAGCCGGCGGACAAAGTTGTTCGCAGCAGGCATCTTGATGGCACGAAAAAGTCTGTTGTTCGCCAATGATCGTGAAGGCGAAAGAGGAAAATATTCATGGAAGTTTCGAGCACGAGCAGCCCAGCTGATCTCTCGCTTTGAAGCGCCGTGCGTGCCCGTCTTTGCCTGCTCAAGCGACTCAATCCAGCCGCCAGCCCCAGACGCCCTATTCTCCCCCGCCTTGCCCTCCCTCCTGCCCCATCCGGGCCCCTTTGTCGCATATCGTGAATTACCCCACAACCCCCTCAAAAGTAGGACTTTACAGATAGGCCAGCTGTGAATAACTATGTTAAAGGCATGAAACAGCGCACACTTGGAAGGGAAGCCTCGGTAAAAGGTAAAGCCTTGCACACCGGCCAGGAGGTCACCCTTACCCTGAAGCCGAGCGCACCTAACACCGGGCTCATCTTCCGTCGCATCGATCTTTTCGGCAAACCTGAGGTTCGGCCGGTTTCAGAAATGGTCACCGAACTTGAACGCAAAACGACGGTCTCATCGGACACGGTCAAACTACATACCATCGAGCACGTGCTTTCGGCCCTGACGGGAATGGGCGTAGACAATGCCATCGTCGAAATCGACGCTTCCGAGCCCCCCATCGTCGACGGTTCGGCACGCCCTTTCACCACCCTCATCCATCAATGCGGCATCGTCGAGCAAGACGCCCAGCGCGAGGTCTTCACCCTGACGCATCCGATCACTATCAATGAAGGAAGCCGTTCGATTATCGCGCTTCCGTTTGATGGCTTACGGATCACCTGCACTTCCGCCGACGACCGCGGCATTCACACCCAGCACCTCACAATCGATATCGACCCGGAAACTTACGAAGCTCAGATTGCACCCGCTCGCACTTTTACAATTTACGAAGACATCGAGGAGCTTTTGAAAAAAGGTCTGATTCAAGGCGGCTCACTTGATTCCGCCATCATCCTAAAAGGAGATAAAGTCGTCAGCAAAGAACCCCTTCGCTTCAAAGACGAACTCGTTCGCCATAAGATTTTGGATATCATTGGTGACATCGTGCTCGCCGGCATCCGGCTAAAAGCGCACATCATCGCCGTACGCCCTGGACACGCCTTAAACGCCCGCTTGGCCGCTTCCGTCCGCAAGCAATGGCAGGAGTCCAAAGAACCTAAGCCCAAGGCCGAAGCTATCCGTAAAATTGAAGCTCCGAAGGCGCCTATCGGCAGTGCGTTGGATATCCGCCAGATTCTCAACGCCCTGCCCCACCGTTATCCGTTCGTGATGGTCGACCGCGTGGTCGAACTCACCGATGACTCACTGGTCGCGATCAAAAACGTGACGATCAATGAGCCTTATTTCCAAGGACACTTCCCCGGACAACCCGTCATGCCCGGCGTGCTTCAAATCGAAGCGATGGCTCAGGCTGCTGGCCTCATCATGCTACGCCGCGGTGCCCCGGACGAAGCCCCTAAGGTCGTTTTCTTTATGAGCGCGGATAAGGTCAAATTCCGTAAAGCCGTCACCCCGGGTGACACCTTGGAGATCCGTGCCAAACTAACGAAGGTTCGCGGGCGCATCGCCGCCGCCGAATGCGAATGTTTCGTGAATGGTGAATGCGTTTCGTCGGCCGAACTGCTTTTCACCGTCGCAGACTCGCTCAGCACCTAAGCCGTATGGCCGAAAAAATCCACCCGACCGCTATCATCGAACCCGGAGCTAAGCTGGGCAAGAATGTGACGGTCGGCGCCTACGCTTTCGTCGGAGCCGACGTGACCTTAGGCAACGATTGCGTCCTTCACCATCATGCGTCGGTCGAAGGCTTTACTCAATTGGGACCTCAATGTGAGGTCTTCCCCTTCGCCGTCATCGGCGGCCGGACCCAAGATCTGAAGGCTAAGCCCGGCAAACCCGGCTTGATGGTTGGCAGCCGTAACACTTTTCGCGAATACGTCAGCGTCCACCTTGGCACCCAAGAAGGCGAATGGACCATCCTTGGTGACGATAACGTCCTACTCGCCTACGCGCATGTCGCGCACGACTGCGTCATCGGCAACCACCTTGTCATCTCGAGCCACTCCGCCGTCGCCGGACACGTCCACGTCGGCGACCATGTCAACATCGGCTGGAACGCGGGCATTCATCAATACTGTCGCATCGGAGACCACGCCATGGTCGCGGCCTGCTCGAAGTGCGTCCAAGACGTCCCTCCTTTCGTCATCGCCGATGGCAACCCCTGCGAGACCAAGATGATTAACGCCATCGGCCTAAAGCGTTCGGGATTTTCCGACGACGAGATTGCTACGGCCAAGATGATGCACCGCCTCTTCTACCGCGACGGGCTCAACACCACTCAGGCCATCGAGAAGGCCCGCACGCTAACCGAAGCTTCCGGTCGGGTCGTGAAAGCCTTCGTGGACTTCGCGGCGTCAACCAAGCGCGGCCTGGCCTAAGTACGGTAGACGCTTGCACCGTCAAAGCCCTTACCTAGGTTGGCGGATATGAAAGCTATCCTACTTTCCCTTCTCGCTGTTCTCGGTACCTTCAGCTCGCTCGGCGCGGCTATCGTCGAGCAGCCTCTGGAATATAAGTCCGGCGACGTTCTCTGCGAAGGCTGGCAGGCCTATGATGACGCCGTGAGCGGCCAGCGCCCGGGCGTGCTCGTCGTGCACCAGTGGACCGGCATCAGCGACCACGAGAAGGAAGCCGCCCACAAGCTCGCCGCGCTCGGCTACAACGTCCTCGTCGCCGACATCTATGGCAAAGGCATCCGCCCGCAACCTCCGGCTGCTGGCAAAGAAGCCGGCAAATACAAGGCAGACCAGCCGCTGCTCCGCGCCCGCGTCAACGCTGCGCTCGACGTGCTTAGCCACGACGCCCGTACCGACGCTTCGAAGATCGCCGCGACCGGCTACTGTTTTGGTGGCACCACGGTGATTGAACTCGCCCGCAACGGCGCCGCCATCAAAGGCGTCGTCAGCTTCCACGGCGGCTTGGATTCTCCGACCCCTGCCGACGGCAAGAATATCAAGGCCAAGATCCTCGCTTTACACGGCGCGGACGACCCTTTCGTAGCCGCCAAGGATGTCGCCGCTTTCGAAGCCGAGATGAAGGCCTCCAGCGTTGACTATAAGCTCATCAAGTATCCCGGTGCCGTCCACAGCTTCACGCACAAGGCCGCCGGCAACGACAACTCCAAGGGCGCCGCTTACAACGCCACGGCCGACCGGGATTCCTGAATCGAAATGGAGAATTTCCTTAAGACCGCGCTCGGCCGCTGAAAGCCAAGTCATGCCCCGATTCAGAAGATTGTTCTGCGCCTTCCTCCTAATAGCCGGGACAGTATCGCCAGCCAGATCCGCTCAGCAACCGTCCCTGACCGCCACCGGCCATGAAAGTCGCGTCGACCTGACTTGGACGCCTCTCGCAACTGGAGCGGAGCGCTATACCATCGAACGGGCCGAGAAACCTTCCGGGCCGTTCACTGTCATCGCCCACGGATATCGTCCGAGCGAGTACAGCGACTTCTTAGGAACTAACGGACAGAGCTACAGCTATCGCATCACCGTCGAAGCAGGCAAAGGAGGGCCTGCAATGAGATCCGCCACAGCCACCGCGACACCCGCCGCCATGACGGATGACCAACTGCTGACCTCCGTCCAGGCCGCCACCTTCCGCTATTTCTGGCAGGGCGCACATCCCGTCAGCGGACTCATCCGTGAACGCTCGAACTTTGACCCCAAATGCGCCACCGGCGGCACGGGATTTGGGATTTACGCCATCATCATCGGTTCGGAACGCCACTTCATCACTCGCCCTGAAGCTGCTGCTAGGGTTCAAAAAATATTCAGCTTCTTGGAGGACAAAGCCGAACGCTATCACGGGGCTTTTTCGCATTGGATCGATGGTGAGACCGGTAAAACGCGCCCCTTCTCGGAATTCGACGACGGAGCCGACCTCCTCGAGACGGCCTTACTAATGCAAGGCGTACTAGCGGCACGGCAGTATTTTAATCGCAACGAAGCAGTTGAAAGGGATATCCATCTGCGAGCGGAGCGCCTCTGGAAGGCCGTCGATTGGAATTGGTTTCTCAAGGAGTCAGGCGGAAAATCCCTCTACTGGCACTGGTCGCCTAATTTCGGCTGGAAGAAGAACCTGCGCATCACGGGCTGGAACGAAGGCATGATTGCTTACCTCTTGGCGATCGCCTCGCCCACGCATCCCATTCCATCCGATTGTTATGCCCTAGGATGGGCAAGTTCCAAGCATTACGCAAACGGCAAGGAATACTACGGCCTCCGGCAATCCGTCGGCAGCAGTATGGGTCAACCGCTTTTCTTCACCCAATACTCCTTCATTGGGTTCGATCCGCGCGGCAAGTCTGACGCCTTCTGCGACTACTTCGCGAATAACCGCAACACAACGCTGATCCACCGAGCCTATGCCATCGACAACCCTGGCAAACATGCTGGTTACGGGGAGAACGTGTGGGGACTCACGCCCAGCATCGGACCAGACCGATATCAACCGTCCGCCCCTGGGAAGAAAGATTTCGGCACCATCGCTCCGACCGCCTGCCTGAGCGCGATGCCCTTCGCCCCGAAAGAATCCATGGCGGCGCTTCGCCATCTCTACAAAAACTACGGTCCTAAGCTATGGGGCGAATACGGCTTTCGGGATGCCTTTAATCCAGACCTCGATTGGTACGCGCAGTCTTACCTGGCCATCGACCAGGGGCCCATCATCGCGATGATCGAAAACCACCGCACCGGCCTGTGCTGGAAACTCTTCATGGACAACCCTGAGGTCGCCCCCATGCTCGCCAAGGTCGGATTCAAAGGCCATAAGCGCTGAGAAAATCGGCTCCAACCCCCTTACCTCTCAAATGAAAGCCCGCCTCCCATTCCTGCTCTTCTCGGCCTCCGCCCTACTCGCCGAACCCAGCGACGGCCTCGCACCCGAGGTCGCAGGTCTCAACGCGGCTGCCGTCTCCTACGCCCTGGAAGCCAAATTACCTGACCTCGAGAAGCCGTTCCTCAGCACCAAGCCGCAGGAGCTCAAGGATGGCATCACCGTCGGAGAGCTCCAAGGTGCGCAGAAAGAAACCGTATTAAAATTCGCCCACGAGATCGCGGACGGTAAGCACGGCGAAATCGACAGCCTACTCATCGCGCACCACGGGCAGCTGCTCTTCGAATCTTATTATCGCAGAGGACGTCAGAACTACCCTCACTATCAGATGTCGATTACCAAGTCCTACACGGCCATGGCCGTCGGACGCGCGATTCAACTCGGTTACCTGAAGATGTCGGACCTCGACCGCCCCGTTTACTCTTTCTTGAATGAACTTCAGCCGGCGAAGTTCGTCGCGGGCGCCAAAGATGTCACCCTCGCGCAGGCGATGAATATGAAATCGGGCGTCCGCATCGACGAGACCAAGGTCGGAGAACTCGTCAAGAATCCTGCCGGACTTAAAGGGCAAGGCCAGATTCAGGCCTACTTTCAGCATAGCGCGCCGATCCCGGCCGCGCCGCGCACCTTCAAGTACCAATCCTCTGACCCCAGCATGGCCATGCAAGTCGTACAGGCCACCGTACCGGGCTCCGCCGCGGAATTCATCCGCAAGGAGCTCTTCGGCAAGCTCAGCATCACGAATTACAACTGGGAAACTGACACCATTAGCGGCTGGCCTAAATCAGCAGCTGGCGCCGGCTTACTGTCGCGTGACATGGTCAAGTGGGGCCTGCTCGTGCTTGATAAGGGTAAGTGGCACGGCGAACAGCTGATCCCCGCCGAATACGTGGCCAAGGCCACTTCGCGCATCCATGAGAACTCCGACACGAATGGTTATGGTTATTTCTGGTGGACCGATGACTTCAAGATCGGCGACAAATCCTATCACGCAATGGAAGGACGCGGTGCCGGTGGCCAATTTATCTTCACGTTTCCGGAGGCCGATCTCGTCGTCGTCGTGACCGCCCACCAAAAAGGCATGGGCTCGATGCTCAAGAACCTCCCACCCGCCCTGCTGCCGGCCTTCCTTGGTCGATAATCGGCCCACCCTAGGCGGCTGATCATGCGACTCGCCCTTTTCCCGCTACTCGCCCTGCTCGTGCTCGTCGGCTGCAAGCCGACAATCGAGACACAGCGCGGGACGCCGGCGGAGCTCAGCGCGGTGCGTACTTCCGGCGAGCACGGCTTCAGCGCGGGAGACGTCGTGACCTGGGCCCAACTAGACGACACTTTCCTCGACCGTTCGGCAAAACTCGAGGTCGGCGCGGCCGACGGGAAGACCGTACTGGGACGACTCGTCATGCTTGAGAACGGCGCCGAGGCGGCCGACTTCCTCAAGGCCCACGGATGCGCCCAGATCTCTGGCCCAAAGGGCGTCCGCAATCTGCAGACCGCCCTCGAAATCGAAATAGAACTCACGGGCAAGGATGGCCAGAAACTCATCCTTATCCTGAAATCCGACGGCACGCCAGCTGGCGAAGGCTGAAAACAAAAGAGCCGCGGATCACTCCACGGCTCTTTTTCTTTCTTGGCGGCCCGACTTAGGCCACGCGCTCGACGACGAGCGGGGGCATGTTCGGACGCTTCGGAGCGAGGCGATAGGCGTCGCGGAAGTACGGCAGCGCGGCGTCGACCTTGGCCTCGTCGTTGTAATGGATCATGATCAGCGGCTCGCCCTGCTTGACCTGCGTGCCGACCTTGCGGATCTCGGTGACGCCGACCGACGGGTCGAGCGTGCCATCCTTGAGAGTAGCGAGGAGACGGACGCCCTGGGCGATCTTGCCGGCGTCGATGGTGTGCACGTAGCCACGCTTAGGCGCAGGCAATTTGCGGATGAATTTCGCCTTCGGGAATTTTTCTGGATCATCGATCCAATCGGTCTTGCCACCCTGGGCACGGACCATCGCTTTGAATTTCTCGAGAGCCGAACCGTCCTTGAGATGCTTCTCTACCGTCTGCTTGGCGGAAAGGGTCGAACCAGCGACACCAGCCAGACGGACGACTTCCATGCCTAATTTGAGAACGAGATCCTGAAGATCTTCTGGTCCTTCGCCCTTGAGGAGACGGACGGCTTCGAGGACTTCGAGGCCGGTGCCGACGGAATCACCCAGAGGCTGATTGATGTCGGTAACCAGAGCCACGCACTTGCGGTTAAGCGAGCGGGCGACGCGGGTGACGATGCGGGCGAGCTGCTTGGCTTGCTCGAGGTCGCGGATAAAGGAACCGTTGCCCCACTTCACGTCGATTACCAAACCTTCGCAGCCTTCGGCCAGCTTCTTGGAAAGAATGCTGCCGGTGATGAGCGGGAGGGAGGGAATCGTACCCGTCTTCTGACGGAGTTTGTAAAGGATATCGTCGGCAGGAGCGATCTCGCTGCACTGCTCGGTGACAGCGCAACCCACGCGCTCGAGTTGCTGGCGGAACTGATCCATCGTCGCCTTACCCTTGAAGCCGGGGATAGAGCTGAGCTTCTCGACGGTCGAGATACAGAATTCTTCATCCTTACCGTTCATGCCCGGCATGATGACGCCAGCGGCGGCACCGAGAGGACCGAGCACCATGGAAGTCTTATCACCCACGCCACCGGTCGAAACCTTGGCGATCTTGGGTTGAGTAAGGCGGTCCAAATCGATGACATCACCGGAGAGGCGCAATTCCTCGGCCAGCATGGCCGTTTCCTGAGCTGACATCTGCTTAAAGTAAATCGCCATGGCCAAAGCCGCTTGCTGCGCCTCGGGCATCTCCGCATCCATGATTGAATCAATAATCTGACGAATCTCGTCGGCCGAAAACTCACCGCCGTCCCGCTTCTTTTCGATGAGAGACGTAAATGAGGGCTTTTCCTTCCGCTTGTGTTCTAAGATTTTGTCTGTCATAAGTAGTTAGGATTTAGAAGGTTAGGCCCGTTCTGCTTTAGGCAGGGAAGCGGACTCGCTGTGATGTAAGTTTTTCTTGAAAAGGCGAGCCAAAACCGTCAGGCGGAGCCGTCTTGGTGCTAAAAGAAACCTCCCACCCTCACGGGAAGGCACAAAGGGGCTAATTTTGGCCTTGGCGGCCTTTAGGGAAATCAATCGAGGTTACCCCAAATAACCACGGAAAAGGGCGTCCTGGCCCAAAGCCGAGGTCCTTACGGCCACCATCGGAAGCTCGGCACCCTCGAACCACGCCGGACTATCGGGGTCGCCCCGTACACGAGGTGACACATAAGCGAATAAGTAATCCGCAAAGGCGCCTTGCAGCAGCGAACTTGCGAGACGGGGGCCTGCTTCAATCAAGACCGCCGTAAGACGCTCCGCCGCGCAACGCTCGGCCCAGGTGTCGAGAAATTCTTCCGCATCACCCGATAAGACCCAGACGTTAATTCCTTCAGCTTCATACCAAGCCAGATCGGATTTACGGGCAAGAGCCGCCAGCCCGACCACGATTGTTCGGGACCGGTGATGATCCTGGAAAAGATTCAGCCCCACCCTTCCGGCAGATTTGAAAGTACGATCAAGGACGAAACGTATCGGAGAGAATTCACCGCTCGATCCTCTTGAGGTTAGACGTGGGTTGTCCGCCATAAGCGTATCGGCGCTCACCGCGATGGCCGGAAAAAGTCGGCGCCATTGATGGACATCGGCCTGCGCCGCGGCGCCAGTGATTTGCTTTCCTTCGCCAGGCGCTAGCATGAGCTTGCCATCCAAGGTGGAAGCCACCTTCACGGCCATCAGTGGCCGCTGGGTGGTGATCCAATGGTTAAAAATTAGGTTAAGGTCTTCGCATTCTTCGCTCAAGACCCCTTCGGTCACCTGAATCCCCGCCGCACGCAGCAGGTCGAGCCCCTTTCCGGCATGGGCAGGATTAGGATCCAAAGCGCCGATGACGACGGTGCGAAAACCAGCCTGAATGATGGCTTCTACGCAAGGCGGCGTCCGACCGTGCGTGCAACAAGGCTCAAGCGTAACGTGTAAAATCGCATCGGGCCCTGGCTTACGACCCAACGATCGGAGTGCCATGACCTCGGCATGCGGTTCGCCCGCCTTCGCATGAAAACCTTCGCCAACGATCTTGCCGTCTTCCGTGATCACCGCCCCGACCATGGGATTAGGGTGAGTCTGACCCCAAGCCTGGCGAGCGAGCTCCAAAGCTCGGCGCATAGGGGGCTCGCTCGGAACAAGAGACACGATTATCGATTACGTTTACGAGAAACCAACGCCGCCTTGGCGCTACCAGGCACCAACTGAGGTTCGGAGTAATAACGGAAGTCTTCTAATTTACGGCGCTCGATCGCCCGACCCAGCAGTTGCTCGATCTGCTGCAAGTGATGCATTTCATCCGGAGAGAAAAGCGTGAAAGCTTCGCCTTCCGCGGAAGCCCGGCCCGTCCGGCCGATCCGGTGAACGTAGTCTTCAGCATGCTCAGGGACATTGTAATTGATGACGTGGGTCACGCCGCGGATATCAAGCCCGCGCGAGGCGATGTCCGTCGCGACCATGATGGAGAATTTCCCTGACTTAAAACCGGCCAAGGCCGCGGCGCGCTCGGTCTGCGTCCGGTCGGCGTGCATCGTGGCCACTGGCGTACCATGACCTTCGATCCATTCCGCAATGCGGTCGGCATCACGCTTCGTGCGGGTGAAAACAATGACCGACTTGTAACCGCTCTTATTCAAGAGGGCCAGAAGCAGGTCGTACTTCTGAAAAATATCGACGGGGTAAATGGCGTGTTCGACCGTATCCGCCGCGCCTAAGCCGGTCCGGACGTCGATGGTGACGGGATCGCGCAAGGCCCAGCCAGCGATCCGACCGATGGCTTCGCTGATGGTCGCAGAAAATAACAATGTCTGCCGACCCTTCGGACAGTAGTTCACGATTCGGGTCACGTCCTCGATGAAACCCATGTCGAGCATGCGATCCACTTCGTCCAAGATCAGGATCTTGATATGCTTAAGGTCGAGCAGCTTCTGCTCATGAAGGTCGAGCAAGCGGCCGGGCGTGGCGATGACGACGTCAACCCCCTCTTCCAAGGCCTTCACTTGGGCTCCGTAACCGACGCCACCATAGAGCAAAGCCGTACGCGTCCCGAAGTGCTTGCCATACTTTTGAAAATTCTCGTCAACCTGCACGGCCAGCTCGCGCGTCGGTACCAGGACCAGACAACGAGGCTTACCGGCCGCGGGTCCGAGGATGGAAAGAGCCGGTAAAGCGAACGCTGCGGTCTTACCGGTACCCGTCTGAGCTGCCCCGATGATGTCTCTGCCGGCCATAATAGCTGGAATGCCTTGAGCCTGAATGGGCGTAGGGGTCACATAACCATGTTCGGCTAGTGAGCGCAGGACTGGCTCGGGGAGGCCGAGATCGGAAAACGTAGACATAAAGAAGGATGAGAAAGCGATACGGAGAGGTAAAGGGGAAGGATAAACGATGGAATATTAGGAAAGGAGGCAAGTTTGACCTGGGGAGCCGACTTACGCGGCCAGTTTGTCAGAGTTTGACAATTCGTGGCAGATTCCCTGCATAGGGCTTCCTTCTGCGAAGAAGGCTCGAATGGTGGTTGTAGCTCAGTTGGTTAGAGCACCGGTTTGTGGTACCGGGGGTCGGGGGTTCAAGTCCCCTCAATCACCCCATCTTTAAAGCCCCGGAGCAATCCGGGGCTTTTCTTATTTATCGATGCCCCTTGAAACTTTGTACCTCCGTCGCGGGTTTCTTAGGTAACCCCATGCGCTTCGCCTTACTCGCCCTTTTCCCGTTGGCCACCTTGGCCGCGGAACTCAAACCTTTGATGGTAGAAATCGATAAGGTGATTTTCTCCGACGACTTCACCCAAGCCCGCGACATCAAAGCAACCGCCGGAGCCGCCGCTAAAAATGCGACCGCCCCTCAACCCTGGAATCCTAATCAAGGGACGCGTTGGATTGTCGCCGATGGCGTCCTCAAGGGCCAAGCCTCCACGCCGGAATACCAAAGCTCGCACGTTACGCACAAAGGCTTACATCCCCGCATCGTCCTTAACGCCACCCCGGCGGAATATGCGGTCAAGTTCTCGTTCCGGTTGATCGACGGCAAACCCTTCGACGCCGCCAACCGGAAGTCGGTCTCACCTTTCCTCGAGTTCGGTCACCACATCTCCCGGATCTCGTGGGGAGCCGAGGGGGCGATGCTTCTCGCTGATGCCGATAGTTTGGCGATTGATACCGCGAAAGGCTTCAAACTCGAAACCGAGAAGTGGTATACAGTGCTGGCCGAACGTCGCGCAGATGAAATCTATGTGCAGTTTCAAGACGGTCCTTCCTTTCACGGTAAACATGCCAGCTACAAGAGCGAGCCTCACGCGGTCATGATCGCCGGGCTCGAAGCCGGGCACTTGGAAATCGACAACGTCACGGTCTGGTCGATCAAAGCCGGCACAAACCCTGCGTGGGAAGCGACGCTTAAGGCCCATCCGGCGATTCCGGAAGTCCGCCTGCATGAAGCCAAGCCTGCGGCCGAAGCTACGCCCAAGAAGGCCAAAAAATAAGCCGACGCCGGACGTGCGCTTTCGGGTGACTTACTGCGCGCCCTTGGCCTTGAAATAAGCTTCGAGGGTATCGCGGATGGCCTTCTCCAGTTCATCGTCCTTGGCCTTCACTTCCGCATCCAGAACCGGATCACCCACGATGGCGCCTTTGCGGAAATAACCACCGTCCCCCGCGAAGTTAATCCGCTGCGCATAGTAGCTCGCGTAACTGATATTATACTTATAACCGGAGGAATAATTCTGGAAACGCAAGGTCAGCGATTCGACGGGGTAGTCGGGCTTGATCTTCACAACGGCTGCCCGGAGCAAGACCAACGCTTCCGGCGCCTCGCATTTGATTCGGTTATCCATGAACCGAACGTCTTCGGGCAATTCGACCGTGTGCGGAAAGAAAACTCCCGCTCGTACGCCGCGAAAATCCGTATTCGGAATCCCATAATACAAGATTGCGGCCGTGAGGAGCGTCGTACCCAGCAGCAGGGCGATATTAACGAAGGGATTCGACTCCTCCTTGAGCTTAACGGCGCACATCTCGGTGGAGATAACCCAGACGGATACCGTGGCAATCAGATATGAAGCGGCGGCAAAATCGTCACTTCAACGTCTGCAAGAATGCCTTGATGTCTTCGATTTCCTGCGCCTTTAAGATCAAGCCCATCGGGGGCATGGGAGAGACGCCAAGCTTCTCGAAGCCCTTGGCCAGGACTTTATTTGGCTCCAGCAATGACTCTTGGATGTAGGCCGGAGTCCCCCGGGTCGCGATACCATCGAGAGCCGGGCCGATAGCACTGCCCTTCCCTTTCAACATGTGGCAGTTCACGCAGGCCGCAATCGGATGCTTGAGAACGATCTGCTCGCCGCGGGCAGCCACACCCGCAGTCACGGGAGCCTCGCCCACTAAAGTCAGTTCACACAGTTTCACATCATCGAACAAGGCGTCGCCAGCGGCAGCAACCTGTAGAAGATTGATGCTGGCCTTGGTCCGATTGCCACTATTGAAGACGACGTCAACTTCGCCCCACTCCGATTCGCGGGCGACAATCTTCTCGGTCTCAGCACGGCCGATATGATCATTCAGGCTGGCTTTGCCCCGCAGGGCGTGGGTCTTGATCCAAGCGCTCAAGCGATACTCGGTGTTCGGCTTGAGTTCCACGTCGGCGTGCAGACTCGTATCGACATCTCCGCGGGCGATGACGCGCACGGAGACCTTGCCGGAATGCACTAGTTTAGGGTCGGTCACCACGCCCCACTCCACCGACTTATTACCGGACTTAGTGCCATAATCACGACGCTTCCAGCCAGCGGTAAGTTTCTTATCCGCGGCAAGCTCCTCAAAGCCGGGATTGGGAAGCAAATTTGGCCCTTCGACGTAACTGGCAGTCTTATGCTTTTTGGCGAGCAGGTGCGCGGCTTCGTTGAGCCATTCGTCCGCCTTGACGACTGCGTCGGAGGAGAGCTGACGCACCAACGTCTGCACCTCGGGCGTCGTGGAAAAATCAGCCAGTTTAACGAATGCCGCCAGACGCGTGACAGGATTCTTATCCGCGACGACACCTGCTCCGAAAAAGAGCCCCTGGGAGGCAACATCATCGCCGAGTGCCCGGATCGCATTTCGACGTAAAATGTCGTCGCGCGACAGCAGAGCCTTCTGGTGGGTTTCGACATCTAACTGACCCAGCCCCTGGAGCGCCCAGAGCGCGTGAACAGCAGCGATGCCGGACTTTTCATCCCGTGCCAGTTTCTTCAGTTCCAAAACTAGTCCGATTTTTTGCCCCTCGACGATGGCTTGCTGCGCGCGCAGTCGACCATACTGCGTCGAGCCCGACAAGCCCGCAAGCAGTTCGGTATCAGCCGAGCCGAGCGCCGGCGAGACCACGGGTTTGGTTTTGGAAATTACCCGATAGATTCGTCCACGGCTGTGGTCGCGCAGCGCATTCTCGTGTGCGCCCCCGCCGCCGGTCTTTGCATCGTAACCGCCACGAATTGTACTTGGCGTCGGATTGTGCTGAATGATGAAGTTCTGCCAATCCGCCACCCAGATGGCACCGTCCGGGCCGACCGCCGCATAGACCGGCGAAAGCCATTCATCGGAGCTCGCGAGCAGATTGAAGCCGTCCTTGGCGACATACCCCGCACCGTCGGCCTGCACATCCATCAGCGTCACGACCTTCATCGTCGGCTCACAGACCATGACCATGCCCTGGAGACGTTCTGGTAGTTGGGCGGAGTAGATAAAATTGGAGCCGGCGGCGGCCGTATATCCCCCCATGACGTCGACCTGGCGGAAGTTCGGGGTGATGGTGTGGACCTCGCCGACCAGATTGATTTTCTTAGCGGTCATGGTGCGAGCGCCTTTCGGAAGGACGGAGTTCGGAATGCCGCCGTAGAAAATCGGAGCGGCATTGGCTGTACCGCCAAACTCATCTCCGGCCGCATTCGCGCTCTGGGCCCAGGTGTTATTAGTAAACTGATGGAGGAACTGGATTTTTTGCCCGTCAGCCGTGAAGCGATAACTCCCCATGGCGAATCGCTTGTCTTCACCCCCGACCTTGCCTTCGAAACCGCTATAACCGACGGCCCCGCGTAACCAGTTATCATAACCATAGGAGAGATTGCTGGCCTGAGCGTGGGTGTCGCGAATACCCCAGCCTGTCATGATGACCTGACGGACGTCGGCATGATCACCGCCCGTACTATCTTTCAGAAACAGGAAGTTCGGGGGCTGGGAGACGATGATGCCGCCATGGGCGAAGGTAAAACTTGTCGGAATATTAAGATGATCGGCGAAGACCGTGAACTTGTCGGCCTGGCCGTCGCCGTCGGTGTCTTCGCAGATAACAATCTTATCGTGACCCTGCTGCTGGTCTTCCATGACGCCGTGCGGGTAATCGGAGGTCTCGGCTACCCAAAGGCGACCGCGGTGATCCCAGGCGAACGCGATCGGCTTCATGATGTCTGGCTCGGAAGCGAAGAGCTTCAGCTCCATGTCGGCCGGGACTTGCGTGCGCTCCATGCTACCCTTCACCGAGAAAGGCTGCTGGAACGTCAACGGCTTGGAACGTTTCTCGTAGTTCGCTACGTTCGGATTTTCCTCGCGGATTTCCGGTTCGCGCTGGGCGAGGAAATTTCGCCAAGCACCCAGTCGCTCCGGCGAAAGCCGTGACTCAAGTTCCGTCCGGAACGAAAGCGCCGTAGCCTCAGCCGAGAGCATGAAAATCGGCAGAGCCTGTCCGGACGGTAATGGATAAACTGACCCCAAGGCCGGCTGAGCGGCGGCAGCTGGCTTTACCAAAATGGCGTCGTAATAGCCGATACGTGACGCGTCAGGAGACGCTCCCGTCGCATAATCGAACCAAATACCCTCGCGACCGAGTGCCGCCATCAAATCATGGAGCGAGCCCTTGGCCGACTGTTCGCTACCCGCCGTATCAAGGTAAAGAATCCGCAGCGGACCTTCGGCGGCGAAGACCTGTGAAACCGACAGCAGCAGGATAACACGTAAGACGGCGAAGATTCGCATAGGGGTATGCCGTAATGAAAGCCTGCGGCCTACTTCTGGCAATAGGTTCTCTCGCCAAAACCTAGGCGTTCTTGCGAGCGGACCGTGTCGGATGTCGTAATCATAAAAGCCCGAGGGAGCTGGGCACAAAAAACGGCGCCCAAAGGGCGCCGTTCGTAAGTTATCGGATTAAGAACCCAGACCTCAGTGATCGTGGTGATCACCACCGGCCGAAGGTTTATTATCCTCAGGCATGTCGGTGATTAGGCACTCAGTCGTCAGAAGCAGGCCAGCCACCGAGGCGGCGTTGATGATGGCCGTACGCGTCACCTTGGTAGGATCCACGACACCGGCAGCGATCAAGTCTTGGTACTCGCCAGTAGCAACGTTGTAACCATTGCCACCCTTATGCTTGAGCATGACTTCCTGAACAATCAGGGAGCCTTCGACACCAGCATTGGAGCAGAGAGTGCGGAGCGGCTCTTCAATCGCCTTACGGACGATCTGGGCGCCGATTTTTTCATCACCAACGAGGCTATTGATCACAGCATCGATGGCTTTGACGGTACGAAGCAGGGCAACACCGCCCCCAGGGACGATGCCTTCTTCGACGGCGGCTCGGGTAGCGTGAAGGGCGTCATCGACGCGGTCCTTCTTCTCCTTAAGTTCGGTTTCCGTCGCAGCACCCACGTGGATGACGGCAACGCCACCGGCGAGCTTAGCGAGACGCTCCTGGAGCTTTTCCTTATCGTAATCAGAAGTGGTCTCTTCGATCTGGCGACGGATGAGTTTCACGCGACCCTGGATGTCAGCGGACTTGCCGGCACCCTGAATGATCGTGGTGTTTTCCTTGTCAGCCACGATTCGCTTGGCGCGACCGAGGTCAGCGACTTTTACGGACTCGAGCTTAATCCCGAGGTCATCGGTGACGAAGCGACCACCCGTAAGGACGGCGATGTCTTCCATCATGGCCTTACGGCGATCACCGAAGCCTGGAGCCTTGACGGCGCAGACGTTGATGGTGCCACGGAGGCGATTGACGACGAGGGTAGCGAGGGCTTCGCCTTCGATCTCTTCGGCAATAATGAGGAGAGGCTTACCAGTCTTGGCGACTTCCTGCAAGAGAGGCAGCAGGTCCTTCATGGCGCTGACCTTCTTTTCGTACAGAAGAATGTAAGCGTCTTCGAGGATGGCCTCGAGGGTTTCAGCGTTGGTCGCGAAATAAGGCGAGAGGTAACCCTTGTCGAACTGCATACCTTCGACGACGTCGAGGGTCGTTTCGATGGTCTTGGCTTCTTCGACCGTGATGGTGCCGTCCTTGCCAACGCGATCCATGGCCTCAGCGATGATGTCGCCGATGGAGGAATCCCAATTAGCGGAAACGGTAGCGACCTGCTTGATTTCTTCGCGGGTCTTGATCTTCTTGGAGATGTTAGCGAGTTCCTTGACGATAGCTTCCGAAGCCTTGTCGACGCCACGCTTGACGAAAATCGGATTGGCACCGGCGGCGACGAAACGAAGGCCTTCCTTGTAGATGGCTTCGGCGAGAACGGTGGCGGTGGTCGTGCCGTCGCCCGCTTTGTCAGCGGTCTTCGAGGCGACTTCGCGCACCATTTGGGCGCCCATGTTTTCGTAAGGATCGTCGAGTTCGATTTCCTTGGCGACCGTGACACCGTCCTTGGTGACCTTCGGAGCGCCGAATTTCTTGTCGATCATCACGTTGCGGCCCTTAGGACCGAGCGTGACCTTGACGGCACGGGCGAGAATCGAGACGCCATTGAGCACCTTGCGGCGAGCGGCTTCATCGAACAGAATCTGTTTCTTGGACATAGTAGTTTGGGTTTAGAGTGGGGAGAGACGAATTAGTCGATGACGGCGAGGATTTCTTCTTCGCGCATCAGAAGGTAAATCTCTTCATCAAGTTTCACTTCCGTGCCGGCATATTTACCGACCAGAACCTTGTCGCCGACTTTCACGGAGAAAGGGATTTTCTTACCATCCTTGTCGAGAGCACCAGTGCCCAAGGCGATCACCTTGGCCTCCTGTGGCTTCTCTTTGGCAGAATCAGGGATAATGATTCCGCCCTTGATTTCTTCAGCTTCCTCGAAGCGCTGCAGAAGCACGCGGTCGGCGAGGGGCCGTACGGATTGTTTGGATTTGGTAGTCTTGGCCATGGTAGTTAGTTTGGGTAGAGGTGCGTCGGGGGACAAAGTAAGATTGCAGAACAGATGCCAAAACGGTTTTGGCGAAGATAAGCAATCGATTTAGGGGTTTTTCGGGGTCAGTCTTGGTTAAAGACCGCCTTGGAGGCCATTTGTTCCCCTTTTCAACGGGACAGGGTGGCACAGGGGTGGGACACGCCAAGGTCTACCTTACCGGTCGTTCAAGCAATCTCGCCCGGCAACTTACCCTCGGGCTCTTTCAATTGATCGCCCCACCCCAGAATTCTGGCTTGGGCGCCATGGAACTCGGCTTTGGTCTTATCCCCTCGCTCCATCCAAATGCGGGAGAGCGAAGTATGAATATGAATATCTTTAGGTCGGAGTCCGTGGGCATGCTCCCCCGCGGCCAAGGCCTCGTCATATTGATGCAGTGCGAAATGGACCTCGGCTTTAGCCAGCCAGGCCTCGAAACAATTCGCATCCAAGGCGACGGCTGAGGTCAGTTTCGCCAAGGCAGCCGCTTCATCGCCGAGGGCAAAATCAAAGGCCGCCTCCTCCGCCAAGCCCAGGGCGCGATTTACGGGTGAGTCAGAATCCATCCACCCACGCTGAAGCCTGCGAAGAAGTCCGCAAGCGCTCCTTTCACGCTTGGAAAGCCCGGATGGCATCGCAAGTTAGCCCTTCATGGATCCACGATTCGGACAGCTGGCCAAAGTCCTTTGCGGCTTTTCTACCCGCCTTAAAAAAGGCGAGAACGTGCTCATCGATGCTTTTGATATTCCGGAGGAGTTCGTCCTGGCGCTCGTCCGCGCCGTCCGGGCTTGCGGCGCCACGCCTATGGTCAACCTCCACCGGGCTCGCGTAAGCCGCGAAATGGTTCTCGGAGCCACCCCGGCACAACTTAAACTCGCCCGGGACCATGAACTCGCCCGGATGAAGAAGATGCAGGCATACATTGCGGTGCGCGGTTCTGAAAATATTTTCGAAGGCAGCGACATCCCCAGCGATCAAGCGAAGCTTCAAGGTGAGTTCATGCGGCCGGTACTCGACTGGCGCGTCAATAAGACCAAATGGGTCGTGCTCCGGTGGCCAACCGCTTCGATGGCCCAGCAAGCGAAAATGAGCACCGAAGGGTTTGCCGATTTTTATTTCCGCGTCTGCACCTTGGATTATTCGCGCATGATCCCCGGCATGGCCGCCTTGAAAAAGGCCATGGAAGCCACCGATCAGGTGCATATCACCAGCCCAGGTACTGATCTGAAATTCTCGATCAAAGGCATGAATGCCGTTCCTTGCGGCGGAGAATATAACATCCCCGACGGCGAAGTCTTCACCGCGCCCATCAAGGACTCCGTCAACGGCGTCCTCCAATATAATTGTGCGACCGTCTACAGCGGCACGTCGTTTGAAAATATCCGCCTGGTCTTCAAAAAAGGTAAAATCGTCGAAGCGACTTCGAACAACACGAAGCGCCTCAATGAGATCCTTGATACCGACGGCGGCGCCCGCTTCATCGGGGAATTCGCCATCGGTTTCAATCCGCACATCCTCAACCCGATGCAGGATATCTTGTTCGACGAAAAGATTGCCGGCTCTTTCCATTTCACTCCCGGCAAATGCTATGAAGCGACCGACAACGGCAACCACTCCTCCATCCACTGGGACATGGTCTGCATCCAGCGCCCCGAATACGGCGGCGGAGAAATTCGTTTCGACGGCAAAGTCATCCGCAAAGACGGCATCTTCCTCCCTCAACCTCTCCAAAAATTGAACCCTTCATACCTCCTCGGTAAGGCCCGCTAAGATGGCCAACCAAAAAAAGCCCAAGAAGCCTAAGCCCACGCGCAAAGGGTCGCGTCCCCAAGCGCGCACCGTCAAGGCGTTGAAGCGTAAAGACAAACCAGCGCCGCATATACCCTATGCCGCCCGGCCCGCAAAAGCACCGATTGAAGAAAATCGCCCCGACGAAATCGTCACCACCCGCGTCCCGGAAGAAGTCGAAGCCGCGCGGGCGGATAAGATCGTCTCGACGCTACTGGACGGGGTCAGTCGTTCGCGGGTGCAAAAAGCCCTCGACCTTGGGATGGTCAAGGTCAACAGCGTCGCCGCCGACCGTCGCACGATCATCAAACCTGGCGACCATATCGAAGTCGCCCTCCCCTCCCCGGGCGAGCCAACCGCTCGCCCCGTCAAGATGGCCCTCGAAGTTCTTTTCGAAGACGCTCACCTGATTGCGATCAACAAACCCGCCGGTCTGCTCACGCACCCCGTGCAGGGTTCTGATGAAGTTTCCGTCGTGCACGGTCTCCTCCATTACACCAAAGGAAAACTGGCTCCAGCCGGGGGCGCGCCGCGTCCCGGCGTCGTCCATCGCCTCGACCGTGAAACCTCGGGCGTGATCGTCCTGGCCAAGACCGACAAAGCCTACCACGCCCTCGTTGCGCAATTCGCCCAACGGACGGCTCAGAAAGAATACCTCGCTCTGGTCGACAAAGCACCTCGCCTGCTTTCGGGTATCATCCAAGCCAAGATTGATCGTCACCGCACCGTGCGCGTCCGCATGGCCGTCCGCGAAGACGGACGCGATGCCGTGACCGAATGGCGCGTCGAAGAAAAATATGCCACCGATGCGGCGCTCGTCCGGGCCTTCCCGCACACTGGCCGCACCCACCAGATCCGCGTGCACTTGGCACACCTCGGTCACGCTATCCTCGGCGATCGGACCTATGGCAAATTTGATATCCCGACCTATACCGGTTGGCCTATGTCACGCGTCATGCTTCACGCCCACCGCCTAACCTTGACGCACCCGCAGACCGGCAAGCCAATCACGATTTCGGTTGAGCCGCCGGAAGACTTCAAAGAGCTTCAAGAGTGGCTAGCCAAGAAGTTCGGGCGTAAGGCCTACCTGCTGCCCGCCTAAGGCCTCGGAAGACCCTTAGAAGCCTTTGTCGCCCGGCTTAGGGAGCTTCTTGGGGGCTACCCATTCACCAGACACGATGGTCTTGGCCGTGAGGGGGTCGGCGTCGCCATCAGCTTTCATCTCTTCGCCTAGTTTCGCGAGCATGGCCTTGACCCGTTCTGCCTGCTCCGGCGCCGCCGCCAGGTCATTGAGTTCATGCGGATCGGCCTGTAGATCAAAGAGCTGGGTCCGATTAATATGTGGGTAGCGGATTAATTTCCATCGGCCGTCGTTCAGCGCCTTCTGGAGTGACTTGTAACCGAATATCAAGAACGGGCGGGCGGGCTGGGACGGATTCTTAAGGACGGCTGAGAACTCGCCGCCCTGGGAATCCTTCGGAGCCGTCACACCACAGAGTTTTCCGAGCGTGGGCATGACGTCGTAAAGGTAGCACATCGCCGTGGTCCGCTGGTCGATTGCAATACCTGGTCCGGCGAAAATCAGCGGCACCCGCATCGAGTGCTCATACAGATTCTGCTTGCCGATAAGGCCATGCGAACCACGGGCCACCCCAGAGTCGGCGGAGTAGACGACGATAGTATTGGCGGCGAAGGGCGAGGCGTCGACGGCGTCAAGAATGCGGCCCACCTGACCATCCAAGAAACTGATATAACGATAATATTCTGACAGCATTTCCTGCACGGCTTCCGGGGTGCGGGGCCACTTTAGCAGCTGTTCGTCACGCACGACCATTTCGCCGTTATTGAAAGGGTGCTGCGGCAGGAAGTTAGGCGGTAACGGAATCGACGCCGGGTCATATTTCACAGGGTAACCTTCAGGCACGATGTGCGGATCATGCGGACCATCGAAAGCCAGGTAACTGAAGAAGGGCTTCGAACCATCCTGGGACTTCAAGAATGCGAGCGTCTCATCCGTCGCCTCTTCGCAAAGATGCTTCGGCGAAATCTTCGCAGGGGTTAGCTTGCCGGTCGGCAGCATGTCGCTGGTCGGCGCTTTCAAAGGGTTAGCCATACCGCCGACAAAGAGCGCCTTGGCCTGCTGGAAGGACTTGGGGATGGAAGGCGGGCCGTTGTGCCACTTGCCGGCGGTGAAGGTAGCGTAACCAGCCTCGCCGAAGGCATGGGGCCAGGTCTCATGCTTCATGAGTTTCTCGTCGATATTGGCCAGCGAACGAGCGGAAAGGAGCATGGCGCGCGAGGGCACGCAGGTAGCCCCACCATTGCCGCCCTGCATGTAAGCGTGCGTAAAAGAAACGCCGCGTTTGATCAGCCGATCCAAATTCGGCGTCTTGATGACGGCATTGCCTAAGGCAGCGATGGTATCTGCCCTCTGGTCGTCGGCAAAGATGAAGACGACATTCGGCGGAACGGGTGAGGCGGCTCGCAAAGAACTCAGCGTTAAAAACCAAAGTAAAAACATCACTCGTGGGAATCGCATAAGGAAAGGGGTAAGCCAGATATAGGTTACTTGTGGGTTTTGTACACCAGCACTTGGTCAATCAATCCGGCCGTGATGCCCATCCTGCTTGCGGTGTTCGGGAGCATCAGGCTCGACATGGACCAAGACGGCCACGACCTCAGGGTGCAGCCTTAAGATGTTCGATTTGACCTGACCGGCGATCGCATGACCTTCGGCAACCGTTGCCGTCTCTGCAACCTGCAGGTGGAAATCGACTTCAAAACGATCGCCCAGACGACGGGCCCGGAAGGCATGAAATCCTTTGGCGCCCGGCACTTCTAAAATATGCTCACTCAAGTCCTTCAGCACCGTCGCCGCGGGAGCGGTATCGATGAGGTCATCACAAGCTCCCTTGAACAGTCGGATACCCTCAGAGCCCAACCAACCTGCGAGCACTAAGCCGACGACCTTATCCACTGCGACCCAGGCGGGGTAGACATTGGCAATCAGCACGGCGATCAGTGCGAGCAATGAAGCGACGGCGTCTGCCCGATGATCGGTCGCACTCGCCATGAGCAACCGCGATCCGAGACGTTCCGCCTGCCGCCGGGCATAGCGGTAAAATCCTTCCTTTAAAAGCAGCGCGATACCGGCGACCCAGGCGGCCGCCAAGCCCGGAGGCTGGGTTGCTTCTCCGTGCATCAATCCGTGCAAGGAAGTCCAAGCCAGGCCGACACAGAAAATAATGACCATCCCAGAAATAAAGAATGTCGCGAGGGTCGAGAAGCGATGGTGGCCGTAGGGATGATCGTCATCCTTAGGTAAGTGTGCGAAGCGCAGGCCGATGAAGGCTGCGATGTCGCTGGCGATATCGACCAACGAGTGGATACCATCAGCCAGCAGAGCCTGCGAGGACGCCAAGAAGCCTACCGTAAGCTTGGAAACGGCCAGCAATAGATTCACCCCGAAACTCCAGAGGGTCGTACGCGTGCCTTCTCGTTGCAGGTCGCTCATATCATTGCTTACTGTTGGCTTTGATTAAGTCGGCCTCGGCCTTCCAATCGATCCGTATAAGTTCGGCCGAAGCCACGGCAGCATGCTGGTTTAATTCGCGGACAAGTTTCGGCAAATTTCCCCACGGTGCGCCTGCGGTAAGGTGTTGCCATTTCGTCAAATTAAGCACGGCCTGATCGGTCTTCCCCGCCACCATCACGGCGATGTCGCCCGAAGGAAGTATGATTTCCGCTGGCTGATGCCCGGGCTTGAGGCGAAGCGTGATGCGGTCGGCATAGACAAAATCATAACCGATGACCGGACCCGCTTCCGCTAACGGGGTACCGGCGGCGTAGGTCTCCGTGATCCAAAGGTATTCCTCGGGCAATTCACGTCCGTCCGAACCGTAGCGACGACGACCTCCGGTCACGACGGACCGGAGTTGCGAACCATCGGCTTGTAATGTCACGGATTCGTACTTCACGTAATGACCATAGAACCCCTTCTGGGTCACGGCATAGTCGTACATCATCCCAGGCAAGTTAAGCGACTCGCGCACCCGCCGGTGCTGCTCCTTGGCTGGATTGCCTTTGTTATTAAGCCCCCAAAGAATACCCACGCCGAGCAGAGCTCCGACCAGAAAGAGGATAAAACGTTCACGCTGTCCCATGCGGGCATCTTCACTCCTCTCGGCTCTTCGGCAAGGACAAGACACTTGAGCGCCCGCAAAGTCCTGCCTTTGGCGTTGGAAACTCCCCGAAGGTCGTCAAAATCAAGGCCATGATTCAGGCTACCGTCGAAACCCGCGTCCGCTTTGCCGAAACGGATGCTATGGGCGTCACTTATCACGGGAACTATCTCCCTTGGTTTGAAATGGCCCGCGTAGCGCTCCTCGACCAACTGGGTTGCCCTTATCGCGAACTTGAAAAAGCCGGCTTCTTCCTCCCCGTGCTGGAAGCCGGCTTAACCTACCACCACCCATCGCATTTTGACGACCGCGTCCGCATCACCGTCACCTTGGCGGAAAAGCCCAAAGCCCGCTTACGCTTAACCTACAAAGTGGAACGCAACCATGAGTTGCTCGTCGAGGGCTTCACTGTCCACGCCTTCGTGACGCGCGAAGACTTTAAAGCGATTCGCCCACCGGAAGCCGTTGAGCTCGCCCTGCAACGCGTCTTCGGTCCCTCGGTCTAATCTTATGAATATCAGCGCCGCCCCGTTGGGGCCGTTCGAAACCAATGCCTACTTAATCGTCTCCGACGATGGTAAGACCTGCGGCGTCGTCGACGCCCCCAAGGGCGCGGGAGCCGCCCTTTTGGTTGAAATCAAGACGCGTGGCCTTAAATTGACCCATCTGCTCATTACCCATGGGCACTGGGATCACATGTGCGAAGCTCATCTTTTCGCCGCCGCTGGCGCGCAAGTCATCGCTCACCGCGACGATCAGCAACTCATCGAGAACATTGAAGCCTATAAGGACCGCTACCAATCGATGATCCCTTGGCTCACAGATGATGATTTTTGTTCGGTCAAAGTCGACCGCTGGGTCACGGAAGGCGACACGCTCGAGGCCTGTGGTTTTAACTTCGAAATCCGTCACGTACCCGGCCATTGCCCGGGCAGCATTCTTTTCTATGCCGCCCAAGAAAAGGTGGCCTTTACGGGCGATGCAATCTTTGCCGGATCTGTCGGAAGGACTGACCTGCCGAACGGTAACTGGAACCAATTACTGGAAGCCATCCGTCAGCGCATCTACACCCTGCCTGATGACACCATACTTCTTCCAGGACATGGCGGCCAGACCACGGTCGGCGTCGAGAAGAAGACTAACCCGTACGCCAAACCTTAATCCGTCGAAGTGACGCCCTCGCCCTGTCCTTTCCTACCCACCTGTGGGCGTGAACTCTCCTGGCGAAATCTTGCGGAATTGCGCGCAGATCAAGGGCCGGAACTTTATCTGCTTTGCCTCACTTACGCGCAACAACTCTGGCTCGACGATCTCCCCGCCCGAGCCCTGCTCGCGGTTGATCGCGCGCTCTACTGCGACATCCCCGAGCAGGCCGAAGTTTTAATCGACTACCCTCTGCCCTATGCGACGATCGGCTGGATGGTTAGCGAGCCGACGGAAGCCTTTACGGGTAACGCTCGCATTCACTACCAGCACTTGGCGGACCGCGTGCGCGGCGAACGCGCTGAAACCAAGAAATGGCGTGCCTGGGCGGCTTGGGCTATCGTCAGAAAACGACGTCCAGAGTTAGCCAATGACCCACTGCATGCCGTCGACGAACCGACGATTGAGATGATTCAAGCGGGGCTCAGGGACTACGGACTGCCCAATGAAGCGGCAGTCTGGACCAAGGCCTTATCCGATTAACTACCGAACAATATCAGCGGTGATCGTCACCTCGACTCCACCCATTCCGACCACTTTAGTGGCTTCGCCTGGCTTGACCGTGATGACCGTATTGATGTCCGTTATGGAGGCGGATACGACCGACTTGTGCAGGGGCAATTCTTGACGGGCACTCCCTTGAGTCAGGATCAGGATTTCTTTTTCCTTATCGTAGGATTCAAGCTTCCAACCGTCGATTGTGCGACGCAACGGGACCCAACGACGGACGCCCTTCGAATCTTCCAAAGAAAATAAGCCATCGGCCGCCAAGGCGGAATGGAAAATCGGGAGGCCTTCGTGGGCGACCGGCGAGCCATCCTTGCGTGGTTTCTTTTCTTTCTTATCTGACTTATCGGATAACGCACTCGTTTCGGATTTGTTATTAAGTACGATATGCAACGCCAAGGTGATTTCGCCCGTGGCCACATTAACCGTCGGGGTGACCGTCATCTCCATCGCATTGTCGACCTTACCGTTGGCATCAGGTTTTCCGGCGACGATGACACGGGCCTCGGAACCCGAAGCGGCCGTAATCGTCGGCGTACTTAGCACATCGGTCTTGCCGGTCGTCTTTGGATGCGAAATGACCGTGCGAACCCGCACCGAAGGATTGGGCACGACGGGAGGCGTCTGCGCCGCAAGAAAAGGGGTCATCGCCGTCAGCGCAGCGAGAAAAATAGGGCGAAGGGCCATGGGGTAAGGTCTACGAGGTTATACACCAAAAGCGGGTGAAAGTTTCAATCCAGCCCAAATGGCGGACGGAAATCCGACTTAACTTTTGAAACGCTTGAAAATCAGCGAGGCGTTATGTCCGCCAAAACCGAGGTTGTTCGAGATCGCCACGTCCACCTTACGGACCTTGGCCACATTCGGAGTATAATCCAAATCGCAATCGGGGTCTGGATTCTCGTAATTGATGGTCGGAGGGATGATGCCGTGGTGAATCGCCAGGCAGCAAGCCGCAGCCTCGACGCCACCGGCAGCACCCAACAAGTGACCGGTCATCGACTTGGTCGAAGAAATTGAGATTTGGCGGGCGGCTTCACCGAAGACGCGCTTGATCGCAAGCGTCTCGCAACGGTCGTTGATCGAAGTCGAAGTGCCATGGGCATTGATGTAGCCCACTTCGGATTTCTCAATGCCGGCTTCGGCCAAGGCGCGATTGAGGCAGAGGGCCAAGCCCTTGCCTTCTTGGTCCTGGCCGGTGATGTGATAAGCGTCGCACGTGGCGCCATAACCGACGAGTTCGCAATAGATGCGGGCACCACGGGCTTGGGCATGCTCAAGCGCCTCGATGAC
>JAPLTU010000006.1 GCA_026397965.1 Verrucomicrobiota bacterium
ACGCGCTGGCCATTTCGCGACCCATGAGGCCGCCGCCGATAATGCCGATGTTTACGGGAGACATGAGGAGAGGGGTAGGGGTGGGGGCAGGGGTACGAGAAGCAGGTCGATAGTTCTCTATGCGCTCTTCTTTTCGGCGCGGTAGGCTCGGGCCAGCAGGGTCACGGGTTGGAGGAGAGTGGTTGCGGAGCCGGCTTGGCGGAGGCCACGGGCGATCTGAAGGTGGCACCCAGGGTTGGCCGTAGCGAGGACGGATGCGCCGGTGCCGATGACATGCCCGACTTTGCGGACGAGCAACTGTTCGGCTTGTTCGGGTTGGGTGATATTATAAATACCTGCGCTCCCGCAACACCAGTTGGCCTCCGGGAGTTCGACGAGTTTTAGTCCGGGAATCAGTTTCAGGAGTTCGCGTGGCTGTTTAGTCACTTTCTGGCCGTGGGTGAGGTGACAGGAGTCATGATACGTCACCGTCAGGTCGCCCAGCCCGGCGCGTGGAGCGCGACAGTCTTGTTCCATGATCCATTCGTGGATATCTTTCACCTTAGTATCCCAGATTTTGGCCAAGGGTCTGTAGGTCGCGTCCTCAGCGAGAAGTGGTCCGTAATGCCGGAGGTGATTACCGCAGCCGCCGGCGTTCGTGATGATCGCGTCGAATTGCGCGGGTGGAAAGAGGTCAATCATCCTTCTGGCTAACACCTGCGCCAAAGTGGCTTCGCCGTTGTGGGCGTGCAAGGACCCGCAACAAGGTTGGACGGGCGGCGTGTGAACCTCGCAACCGTTGGCCAGAAGGACGTCGGCCGTGTCGCGGTTGATGTCGGAGAAGACCAGGTCTTGGACGCAGCCGGTGAGCAGGGCTACGCGGTACTGCTTTTTCGTCGGCGACTCGATCGGACGGATGAGTTGCGGCGAGAACTGCGTCGCGATGGTCGGACATTGGGGCTCGAGCCGACGGAGATCCTTGGGCAGCAACTTTGTCACCCCCAGTTTTCGGAAAGCCGTCTGGAGTCCGAGGCGTTGATAGAGCCAGAGTAGGCGACCGGCGAAACGCAGCAGGCGCGGCCGCATGAAGAGTCCGCGGATTGTGACCGCCCGCCACAAGCGACTCGTGAAGGTTTGATTCAGGCCGGCCGATTGGACTTCGGCGCGGGCGGTCTCGAGTAGATTAGAATAATCGACGCTGGCGGGACAGGCGGTCTGGCAGGCCAGGCAGCCAAGGCAGTAGCTCATCTCGTCGGCGAAGGCCGGGCTGAGGGGTAATTCCTCGTCAGCGACCGCGCGCATGAGCGCGATGCGGCCACGAGGGCTGTGGCGTTCCTTCTTTGTGGCGTCGTACGTCGGGCAGGCCGGAAGGCACATCCCGCAATGCATGCATTGCTGGAGGATCGAGTAATCGAGAAGTTTCAGCGAAGGCTTCATCCTTCAGTCAAAAATCTTACCTGGGTTGAGTAGGTTTTGCGGATCCAACGCGTGTTTGATCTGTCGCATCAGTGCGTAGCTGTTATCGCCGACTTGGCGTTTCAACCACGGCTTCTTGGCCAACCCCACGCCGTGCTCTCCCGTGATCGTGCCGCCGAGCGCGAGTGTCCTCGTCACGATTTCTTCAAGGGCATCATGGACGCGGGCCATCTCGGCGACATCACGTTCATCGGTCAGGAAAGTTGGATGCAGGTTGCCGTCGCCCATGTGGCCGAAAGTGCCGACGAGCAACTTGTGCTTCTTGGCCACCTCGGCGATAAAAGCGACCATCTCGGCGAGTTTGTCGCGCGGGACGGTGACATCTTCCAAGATGGTCGTCGGGCGGACGCGAGCCAGGGCGGAGAAGGCGCTGCGGCGGGCGGTGGCGAGTTGCAGGGCCTCGGCGTCGTTTTGGGCCACGCGAATATTGCCGGCACCATGGGCGCGGGCGATGGCAAGCATCTGTTCGGATTCATCGGCCACGGCGGCCGGATGTCCGTCGGTCTCCATGAGCAGGAGTGCCTCGCAATCGCGGGGTAGGCCGATCTTAGCGTAATCTTCGACGCAACCGATGGTCATGCGGTCGAGGAATTCCAGCGTACACGGGATGATCTTCGCCGCGATGATGGCCGAAACCGTATTGGCGGCATCTTCCATGCGCGCATAGCTTGCGAGCATCGTGCGCCGGGCGGTGGGGCGGGGTAGAAGCTTGAGCAGGACCTCGGTAATGATGCCCAGCGTACCTTCGGAGCCGATGAAAAGATCCTTCATCGAATAACCGGCGACATCTTTGACGCAGGCGTTGCCGAAGCGGGCGATCTGGCCGTCGGGCAGCACGACCTCGAGTCCCATCACGTAATCACGGGTGACACCGTACTTCAGACCGCGGAGGCCACCAGAGTTTTCGGCGACATTGCCGCCGATGGTACTAATCTTCATCGAGCCCGGGTCGGGCGGATAGAAGAGGCCGTGCTTATTCGCCGCGGCGTCGATGGCGGCCGTGATGACGCCACACTGGGCGCGAACGGTGAGATTAGTGGCGTCGACGGAGATGATCTTATCCATCTTCACCAGGCACAGAACGAGACAGCCTTCAGAGGGGACGCTCCCGCCGCTGAGTCCGGTGCCGGAGCCGCGGGTGACGATTGCGAGGCCGCGAGCGGCCGCGAGCTTCACCACCTCGGAGATTTCTTGAGTCGATCCGGGCAGCACGACCACGCCGACCGGGCCCTTGAGGGCGGCCGTGCCATCGAAGCCGTATGGGATGGTGTCCTCCGGCGACGTCAGCACGTTCTCGACGCCGACGATTTCACGTAGGCGGACGAGGACGGTGGGGTCGGGGGAGGGCACGGGGCTCAGATGAGCTTCAGGGCTTCGTCGACCGACGCGTTCCGGTGCACCATCGCCATGAGCGCCTGCGATGCCGCGCGGGTTAGGGTGCTGGATGACGTTGCGACCGTAGACGATGCCCGAGGCGCCCTGCTTGAGGAGGCGAGGATTTCCGTATCGCTCACGCGACCGCCACCACGGACGAGGACCGGGATTCCGGAAGCCGTCTCGATGACCTTATGGTATTGCGAGACGTCGTCGGTCGGGTCGGCCTTGATGACGTCGGCGCCGAGTTCGACCGCTTGGCGGACCAAGTGAAGGATCTTCGTAAGGTCACCGTCGACCATGTAGCCGCCGGCGATCGCGTTGGGCTGGAAGACGAGCGGTTCGACCATCATCGGCATGCCGTAGTAATCGGCCTGCGGCTTCAGCTTGATGATGTTCTCGATGCACTGCGCGGTCACGTCGGGCGCGCCGGGGATC
>JAPLTU010000085.1 GCA_026397965.1 Verrucomicrobiota bacterium
ACCAGAACAATACAACGTTAGTTGATTCGTTGACCAGTGGGCCAGTTGACAAGGTATGCAATGGGTAGGGCTGACCACCCTTGGTCAGCCGCGGTTGAGCGAGGGCGCTCAACCCTACCCGATGCAGCTAGGTCAGCACGCAGTGGCGCCCCTACCTGAGAGCCAGCGCGGATGCGATGTCATCACATCCCTACCGAACCCGCCACCTGCCACCCAGGGCATGTCTCTCCCTATACTCCATACTCGATACTCAATACTCTCCCCTCTCCACTTTTGCACAGGCCGCAGGCCGGTTTGCACTTTTGCACCTAGGGCAGCACGCGGCGCTGTCCCACCCTCGATACAGCGGACGCGTCCCTACCCGATGCATCTCCCGAACCTGTACCCGAACCTGAACACCTGAACCTGATACCCGATGGCCGAGACCCGAGACCTGAAAAGCCGATTCCCGAATGGCTGATGCCCCGGTGGCCGTCACCCGTCACCTGAAGTAATGTAATGAGATGTCCGCAGCATCCTTCCCGGTCTCCGGTTTCCCTTTGAGCGATTGCCTCTGCATAATGGGGCAACTTAGCTACCAATAGCTCGCAGGTAAGCATCCAGTTCGCCGAGCCGGAGGTCTTGCCAGCGATCCGACTCCAGGCGGGAGACCGTCGACTGCGTCACCCCCATGCGCCGAGCCACTTCCGCTTGAGTAAGCCCGGCCGACTGCCGGCGCGCCTCGAGCTGAGCTGTGAAATCCGTGTCGGCGACCTTTTGCCGCAAGCCGGCCACCGCCTTCGGCGTATAACCAAGACTAGCCGCGAGCGTGAAGACGTCGCGGTGCTGGCGGGACTTAGTCGTGCGCGTAGCCATGTCCTGATTTGAACCGCCCGACCCATGCATAGCAATATGCAATATCTGCATATTGACTCTGCTTGTCACCCGTCCGCAGGAGCCAGATGCGCCGGGAGGGATGATCGAGGTAAAGATAAAGCCTGATGGCCGCTAAATTACCTTTCGTCCCTTGGTCGACCGCCAAGACGCCCTTCCCTTCGGGATGAACCCAGCCCGGCAAATGAAAGCCCGGAGCGAGTTGCGGATTATTTAGCCATCGGTCCTGAAAATGCTGCAAGCGGGTTAGGGCGCCATCGCAGCTGGCCTCATGACGCTTGCGCGAGCGTCGAAACGACCGCGCGAACTCCTCCGTCGACTCCGAAACCCAAGCGGGGGACATGGTGACAGGCTTTTCATGGACACAACCTCCTCAACTCAGGGAAATACCCAGAGGCGAATTAATAGATGTGATGTTAGATGATTCGTTGACCGGTTGGCCAGTTGGCAAGGGATGCAATAGGTAGGGCTGACCACCCTTGGTCAGCCGCAGTTGAGCGAGGGCGCTCAACCCTACCCGATGCAGCTAGGTCAGCACGCAGTGCTGACCCTACCTCTTGCAGGCGGATGCGATGTCATCACATCCCTACCGAACCCGCCACCTGCCACCCAGGGCTTGTCTCTCCCTATACTCCATACTCGATACTCAATACTCTCCCCTCTCCACTTTTGCACAGGCCGCAGGCCGGTTTGCACTTTTGCACCTAAGGACAGCACGCGGTGCTGCCCTTACCTCAATCCTTGCCCCCTCTCCCCTCCTTCCCCACTCTGCCCGTATGTTCGCGTGGTTACGCAATCTCTTTACCGCCCAAGCCTCAAAGCCGGATCTTTCGCAGGCTCCCGATGAGCCCGTGCCGACCGACCGTGTGCCCGAAACTCGGCCTGAAGATTATAAGCCCTGGGTCGGCGTCGACCTCGACGGCACTCTCGCCGCTGCCGTCCCCTGGAAAGGCATCGCCCACATCGGCCCAGCCGTTCCGCTGATGCTACGCCGCGTCAAAGCCTGGATAGATAAAGGCGTACGGGTGAAAATCATGACCGCTCGCGCCGGCGACCCCGAAGGCATCGCTGCGACCAAACTTTGGTTGGTCGCCCAAGGCTTACCCGAACTCGAAGTCACCGACCGCAAGGATTTCGGGATGATCGAGCTTTGGGATGATCGCGCCATCCAGGTCGTCCAGAATTCCGGTATCTGTTTTCTCGGAACCTCGTATTTCGCCCGTCCCAAGGCCCCGATTCTACCAGATGAGGTTGCGGACCGTACCTTTGTCTTGGTAGGCTCTGAACCTAAGGCGGCCGTAGCCGACCCTTCACCTAAAGCATGAAAGCCTCCCTCAAGCTCGAATATTCCCTCCGCGTGCTCTCGCAGCTCGCCCGCAAGAATAAAGGCGGAGCCGTCACGCGCATCGAGGAACTCGCCAAGGCCGAAGCTATTCCGCAGAATTATCTCGTGCAGCTGCTCAACGAATTACGCGAAGGCGGGCTCGTCGACTCCAAGCGCGGCAAGACGGGCGGTTATCGCCTGGCGAAGAGCCCGGAAGATATCTCGCTCAAACAAGTGCTCGCCGTCGTGGAGCCGGACCTAATCGACACTAAGATCACGCTCAAAGGTGCTTCTGGACCGCAAGTCGCGGCGCTCTGGCGCGAAGTTTCCAAACGGTTCGACAAATCCCTTAACGGTTTCACCGTCGCCCAACTCGCGTTGTCCGAGTCAGGGACGGATTTTGAAATCTGAGAAGGATCTCTGGTAAGGAAAATATTTCGGGTGACGGGTGACGGGCACGGGAAACTGGAGTTCAGGATCCGGCCGTTCGGCAACCAGCCGCGGGAACCCGAAGCCGATAGCCGATGGCTGAAAGGCCGACCCCCGAGGGGCCGATGCCCTGGTGGCCGTCACCCGTCACCTGAAATGGCAGACACTAGTTGATTGGTTGATTGGTTGGCCAGTGGGCCAGAACGATGCAGCGTTAGTTGATTCGTTGACCAGCTGGCCAGTTGACCAGAAATGCAATGGGTAGGGGCGCGACTGCGTCGCGTCCGCTCGCAGCGTAAGGCACGATGAGTCGGTCAAGCTTATCGGATCTCATTATGTCCGTTCGCCTACGGACGCCACGCAGTGGCGCCCCTACCTACAGAGCACAACTAGGACAGCACGTGGTGCTGTCCCTACCCTCTCCCATTCTAATCCTCTCAGGCAATGAACCTCAGTGTCTTGGTATTGTTATCGCCGACGATAAATTATGCTGGGTGGGGTGAAAAATCTTCGCCTCTTCAGTTCCCTCGCCTGCGGTCTCAGTCTCATCGTCATCGTCGCCCTTGCCGGCGGCACTACTGCAACCCCTCCACCCATCCCACTCGCCTTCAATGGTGAAATCGATTACGATGGCGACGGCCTGTCCGACGCCGAAGAGTTGCGCCTAGGCCTTGATCCCTTCGACCCCACCGATGGCTTGGCCGACGAGGATGGCGATGGTCTCACTTTGGCAGAGGAGATCCACGCCGGCACCGATCCACATCGGGCGGATACCGATGGCGATGGCCTCTCCGATCTTGTTGAGATCATCCGCGGCACCGACCCCACCAACGCCCATGACCCAACCAGCATCACCAACGCAGCGGCTTCGGCCCAGACCGCTGGCCTTCAGCCGCTCAAACCCGCCAAGCCATCGTCTGGCATCGTAGCAAATGGCGCCACGGCCGCCTTCGGTAGCATCAGCTCCGGCAGCAGCGGCGGTGACGATGACATCAACCCCTGGGTGAGCGGAGGCCTTACCTACCCGTATGCCCCGAAAAAATATAACCATGTGATGGCCATCAAAGAAATCTCGGAGCCGAAACCAGGATCCTACCTGCTCATCTGGCGACAAGCGGGCCTGACCGGAGCGAGCGGCCTGCCTCACCAATATGCCATTGAAATCAAGAACGCCGGCGGACGGTGCCTGCATCGCTGGATTAGCCCGCAACCCGTCACGCCCGAATATAAGACCGCCATCCTCGCCCTCACGCTGACCGCCGCGGATTGCCGCACCCCCATCACCCTCACGCTGACGCCGATCGAAGACGATACGCGTAGTTATAGTCTCTATGGCTTCGGGCTCATGGAGGCCGGGTTAGAAATAGATTACGACCGGGACGGGCGGATTGAGCGAAGCGAGTTCCCGCCACGCGGGAAGAAATTCCGTTATTGGGTCAATGACGATACCGATGCCGAAGAATATGACGAAACGACGGACCTCCCCGAGCCAGCCTCGTCCCAGAATAATGCGGCCCAACCCGGTATCAACGGGCTACGCGACTTGGTCGATTTCTTCCCCGTTAATCTAAATATCGCCAATCTGCTCCGCGTCTATCGGCCAGACGCCGGGTACCATTATCAGATCAGGCAAAGCGATGCGGCCGTACAGTTTGTCCTGACTTCGCTCCGCCCCGCCGACGTCGGTGAAATCCATCGCGACCCCGATTTGAAGGTTTTCGGTCCAACCGGCACCCAAGACCTGCGCGGCGCGGAGACGCTCGCGTCCTCGGCCGATGATAATCTCATCCCGATTCCGACCACGTTCCTCACCACGCTGACGGAACGCGGTTACGGCGTTGTACTCGTCGAAGGGCGCAAGTCTACCCAGGAGCCTTTGGAATTAATCATCGAAAAAGATGGGGTCGTCGAAATCAAGTTACAGCTCCCATTGGCCATCGGGCCCGTCGAGTCGATGTATCGGCATCTTAACCTGACCCAAGTGCCCCGAGGCATGGACGGCACCCCAGTCGCGCCACCCATCCTCGGCCGACCGACCGAGGGCAAGAATCCGGAAGGGCTACCCGACCGCGATTGCAACGATCGCTGGTTCGTCCTGGTGCATGGGTATAATGTCGATGGCAACAAAGCCCGGAGTTGGCAGGCCGAGTTTTTTAAACGGCTCTATGCGCTCGGAAGTCATGCCCGCTTCGTCGGCGTGACCTGGAATGGAGATACCGGACTCGATTACCACAAAGCGGTCTATCACGCTTTCCAAACCGGCGATCTACTGGGCCCCCGGTTATATTTCATCGATCCCAGCAAGACCATCTTAGCGGCCCACAGTTTAGGCAACATGGTCGCCTGCCAGGCCATTCAATCCGGCAAACTTGTGCCCGCGCGTTATTTCATGATCAACGCCGCCGTCCCCGTTGAAGCCATCTCGCCCGAAGACTCCACGAGTACGCAGGAGGCCATGATGACGGAAGGAGCTTGGCGCCCTTATCCGCTTCGCCTCACGGCGGCCGCCTGGTCCAAGTCATTTACCGAGCCGGATCGGCGGGCCGGCGTGACTTGGCGTAACGCCTTCTCGCTCGTGAAACAAAGGACTTCAGCGCTGAATTATTATTCGTCTGGCGAAAATATCACCAACTGCCCGGCGGAAATCTCCACCGCCTCCGTCCTCTCGACCCTTTGGGCCGGCCAGAGCATCGACTACGGGGTTTGGAAAACCCAGGAGCTCTTAAAAGGTGTCGGCTGGGCGCGTTCGCTGGCGAGTATCGCGATGGGACGTTCGCAAGCGGGCTGGGGATTTAATCCGCAATGGCGCGGCAATTATGTGCCGGGGAACCAATCCAACGGGCGCGGGGGTTATTATGAAAAGCTCGCCCCGGAAATCGCGGCCCAGCTCTTACCCGAGCAGCTGCTGCCTAATCCGTTCTTCGCCAAGTTTCTCAACGCTCAGTTACTCTCTACGCAAAATGCTGTCGGCGACCTCACCGCCGGCGGCCCAAGAGTAAAATATGACCTCTTGGCTCGCGCCATCCCCTCGCTCTCCTACGCCGCCGGGGCCGAACCGATGCCTCAGCTGAGCAGCTTCCGAACCGGCCAGACGGGCACCACGAATTTTAATCTCGAAACCGAAGGGCGCCTGATGACTCGACGTTGGCCCACGGCGGGACACACCCAAGCGGCGACCGCCGGTCATTGGCTGCACAGCGATTGTAAGAATGTTGCGCTCCCCTTCGTCCATCCGTTCTATCTTTCAATGATCACCCAAGGTGATTTGCGCTGAACCCAATGCGTGATTTTATTTTCCTCTTGGTCCTTCCGTTCATCGCCGAAGGACGCGAGTTCGCCTTGCAGCTCACGGACGAAAGGCAGGCGCCTCTGGCGGCGATCCCGGCTCGCATTATCCTTAGCCGAAGAGACGATCCGCGCTATTCCAGCCAACAAACCATCGACCAAGCGACCGCACTCGATGGAGCCATCCGCTTCAAAGCCGACGAAGCCATGGTGCTCAGCCGCGTCCAAATCAACCATATCGGATTTTATCGCATCGATGCTAATCCCTCACTCAATCCGCTCGATGCATCCGGACCCGATGCCTGGACAATCACCCTGCCGCGGATCATCGCCCCGATTCCGCTCCGGGCGAAGCGGGTCGGCTTGAATCTTGCCGACAAAACCCTGCCGGCGGATACCTGGTTGGGTTACGATTTTGCCCT
>JAPLTU010000017.1 GCA_026397965.1 Verrucomicrobiota bacterium
ATCCGCCGAGACCCTCGCGATGTATGGCGAGAGCGTGAAGTCTCCCGGCTCTTTCGCCGCGAACTGCCTGCAGGCCCGTCGACTCATCGAGAAAGGCGTACGCTTCGTGCAGCTCTTCCACCAAGGCTGGGATCAGCACGGCGGATTGCCCGGCGGCATCAAGCGCCAGTGCAAACAGACCGACCAGGCTTCGGCCGCGCTCATCAAGGACCTCAAGCAGCGCGGGCTACTCGAAGACACGCTCGTGATCTGGGGCGGCGAATTCGGCCGCACAGCCTACAGCCAAGGCAAGATCACCAAGGACTCCTACGGTCGCGATCACCACCCACGTTGCTTCAGCCTCTGGATGGCCGGTGGCGGTGTCAAAGGCGGCCAAGCCTACGGCCAGACCGACGAGTTCGGCTACAACATCGTCAAGGACCCCGTCCATGTGCACGACCTACACGCGACCATGCAGCATCTCCTCGGCGTCGACCACGAACGCCAGACCTTCAAGTTCCAGGGCCGTTACTACCGTCTGACGGACGTCGCCGGCAACGTGATCAAAGCAGTGATTGCCTAAAAGGGGCACGTCCTTCAGTTGTGGCGGCGATGTCCATCGCCACGCAGGCACCCGCTTCCGCCGTCGCTTCACGGTCTTTCCGCCTCTATCTGGCGGCAATTGTGCTGGGGACGCTGGCCATCCAGATTCAGAACGTCGCCATTGCCTGGCAGGTCTTCCGCCTGACCAAGGATGAAGGCGCCAACGCCGCTCTGGCTCTCGGCGCCATCGGACTCGCCGAAGTGATTCCTTTCGTCAGCGCAGTGCTCTTCGCGGGCCATGTGGCGGACACCAACAATCGTCGACGTATCGCCATCGGCGCCCTGATCGCGATGACGACGCTGGGTCTCTTTCTCTTCCTGCCCGAGTACCTGAGCGCACGCTGGGCTCAACTCGCCGTCATCTACGGGGTCGTCATCCTTGGCGGTCTAGCCCGGAGTTTCCTCACCACTGCCCGACAGGCCCTCATTGCGGAGATCTTGCCGCGCGAACTCATCCCTGGTGGCGTCCGTTGGCGCAATACCCTCTTCGAGCTAGCCTGTGTCATCGGTCCCGGTCTAGCCGGCCTGATGGTCTGGCTTGGCGAGAAGAACGGTCTCACCCATGCGGAGAACGTACCCTATACCGCGATGACGATCTGTTTCGTCGCCTCGGACGCTCCAGACACGTTCCCCGGAGCCTATCTTCGTTAGCCTTCGTCAGGGTATCGATTTCATGCTGAGCCAGCGCATCATGCTTGGTGCCTTTACGATGGACCTGTTCGCGGTCTTGCTTGGCGGCGCCGTAGCGCTCCTCCCGATCTTTGCCGACATGTTGCAAGTTGGCGCCTTTGGCTTCGGCATGCTCCGTGCGGCTGGCTCGGTCGGGGCGGTGGTGATGTCGCTTTATCTCATTATTCGCCCTCCGCTGAATCACGCCGGGCGCTCTCTCTATGGTTCTTTCGCCGTCTTCGGAATTTGCACGATTGGCTTCGCGCTCTCGAGCGTCCTCGCTTCCTCCCTTGGACTCAGCCTCAACGCGGCCTTCCTCTTCTCGTTCGTCTTCCTGTTCTTTGCCGGCGCGGCCGATGCGGTGAACGTCATCATCCGACAGACGATCCTGCAGACGAGCGTCCCGCCCGAGATGATGGGGCGCGTGTCGGCGGTGACAGCCGTCTTTATCGGCTGCTCCAATGAGTTGGGCATGGCGGAGTCCGGAGTGGCGGCACGTCTCATGGGAACCGTCAACTCCGTCGTCTTTGGTGGCTTCGCGACCTTTGGTGTGATGGGCCTGACGCATTGGAAGTTCCCGGAAATCTGGAAGCTGAAGAAAGTCGGCCAAGAGGCCTCTTCCTGACCTGCTTGGGCTTGTGTCGGCCGCTGTGGCGGCTTCATATCGTAACACCCCTATGAAGCTCCTCCGCCTCCTACCCTGCCTGCTGGCCATCAGCCTGCTCGGCGCCGAACCCAAGAAGCCTGACTACGATTCCCAGGACGGCTCCCATGACCTGACCAACGAGTTCGGTGTCTGGCCTGAAGCCAACAAGGCCATGGCCGCAGCCTGGAAGGCCAAGGGTTACGACTTTCAGTTCGTGATGGGCGAAGGTACCCACAACGGTCGCCACGGCGCCCAGCTCCTCCCGGAAGCGATGACCTGGCTCTGGCGCGACGTCCGCTAAGCCGATGCGCCTGTCGCTCCTTGCCCTTCTCTGCTCCGGCGCCCTCGCCGCGGCGGCAGAGCCGTCCTTCCAGCCCCTGCTCGACCCCCAGCTCTCCCAGTGGGAAAAGTGGCTCGGCCCAGTTCATCGGGCCTATGACCTCCCAGGCTACGTCCGCGGCGCCAAACCGAAGGACGACCCGGTGCTCGGGCTCAATAACGACCCGCTTAAAGTCTTCACGGAAGACTGAACAACGCTTCGGTGAAAAACGCTGGGAACCCCGCACCCAGGCGGTTCGCGACAATGGCATCCTGATCTTCTGCGTCGGCGAACACGGTGCCCAAGGTAAATACTGGATGCGCAGCCAAGAGTTGCAGGTCCAGGAAGGCGACATCGGTGATTGGTGGCCGCTCGTCGGCGCGATTGTCGATTCCCCGCTCCGCACCGATGACGCGGTCAAGAAGCGCATCTACGACCCGAAGAGCAAAATGACCACAGCCGAAGCCCGTATCTGGCACGGTACGGATTACCATGAGAAGCCCTCTGGCGAGTGGAATACGATCGAATGCTTCGCGCTCAACGGAGACGCGGTCTTCCGACTCAACGGCAAGACGGTCAATGTCATCCTGAACTCCCGTTACCGCGAGAAGGGTTCGACGACCGACATCCCGCTCAAAGCCGGCAAACTCCAGATCCAGTCCGAAGCCGCCGAGTGCGAATACCGTCGTCTTGAGATTCGCCCGCTGGCCGCTTGGCCGGCCGACGTGGCCAAGGCCCTTCCCTCTCGATGAAACTCTCCCCCATCCCCTTCACCCTCCAGCAGCTCGTGGAGGCCTTGAACAAGGCGGATGGCCGGATCGTGCGCTTCGAACTCCCGACCACGACCCTGCTCAGCCCGCACGTGCACGTGACGGAGGTCGCGCGCATCGACAAGAAGTTCGTCGACTGCGGCGGCACGCTGCGTACCGACTCGAGCTGCCGTCTCCAGATCTACCAGGCCGACGACACGGAACACCGGATTACGGCAGCGAAGTTTGCCCAGATTCTCGCCAAGGGTGCCGGTGTGCTGGGTTCGACCAATCTTCCGGTCGAAGCGGAAGCCGAAGCCCCTTATCTCTCGGTCTTCCCGGTCATCGCCACCCGACTCGAGGAAAAGCAAATCGTGATCTCCCTGGGTATGCGCCACACGGCCTGCCTGGCCGAGGACGTCTGCTTCCCGGCCAATCTCCAGAATAAGTCAGCCTGCGCGCCCGGATCGGGCTGCTGCTGATCCTTGCCGATGCTCCGAGCCCTCGAACTGCGCAAGGATTTCGGAGGGCTCACCGTCTTGCATCCGGTGTCGG
>JAPLTU010000018.1 GCA_026397965.1 Verrucomicrobiota bacterium
GCGGTCAGACACGCGGGCGGCCTGCTGCATCGAGTGGGTCACGATCACGATGGTGAACTGATCCTTGAGCTCGTGGATGAGCTCCTCGATCTTGCCGGTGGCGATCGGGTCAAGGGCCGAGCACGGCTCGTCCATCAGCAAAATCTCCGGTCGGTTAGCGATGGCGCGCGCGATACAGAGACGCTGCATCTGGCCACCAGAAAGGCCTAGAGCACTGTCGTCCAGTCGATCTTTGACTTCATCCCACAGTGCGGCCTTACGAAGGGAGGTCTCACAGGCCTCTTCCAGGACGGCGCGATCACGCACCCCGACGACGCGGAGGGCATAGACGACATTCTCGAAAATAGATTTCGGGAACGGATTAGATTTTTGAAAAACCATGCCCACGCGGCGGCGCAGGGAAATGACCTCTAGGCCCGGATCATAAATCGAACGCCCGTTGATTGTGATATCCCCTTCGTGACGGATGCCGTCCACGAGGTCGTTCATCCGGTTCAGATTGCGTAACAAGGTCGATTTTCCGCACCCAGATGGGCCGATGAAGGCCACCACCTGGCGCTCCGGGATGTCGAGGGAGATGCCTTCGAGGGCTTTTTTCTGGCCATACCAGAAACCGTAGTCGCGGATGCTGATGTAGTCCTTACGGCCTTCGCGTTCGGTAGCGGGGCGGACCTTGATGCGAGATGACGAGGGAGGATTCATGATTTCGGGCATGAGGTGGTTTGTTTTTAGAAGGCGGCGCCCTTGAAGCGAGCGCGAAGGCGGTTGCGGATCGTTATCGCGCCAAGATTTAGGCAGACGACTAGGACTATGAGTAGCAGCGTCGTGGCGAAGACCATCGGGCGGGCTGCATCGGAGTCCGGGGACTGGAAACCGAGGTCATAGACGTGGAAGCCTAGGTGCATGAACTTTCGGTCCATATGCAGGAACGGGGCAGAACCGTCGAACGGTAGCGTCGGGGCGAGCTTCACCACGCCGACGAGCATAAGCGGAGCGACCTCCCCGGCCCCACGGGCCATGGCGAGGATGACGCCGGTCAGGATGCCCGGAGCGGAAGCCGGTAACAGGATGTCTCGGATTGTCTGCCACTTCGAGGCACCGGTGGCGAGGGAAGCTTCGCGCATACCTCGCGGTACGGCCGCCAAGGCTTCTTCCGTGGCGACGATAACCACAGGGAGCGTCATCAGGGCGAGCGTCAGGGAGCACCAAAGTAGTCCACCCGTGCCGAAAACCGGTGTATTATTATTATATTTCAACTGGTCAGCAAAGAAGAACTGGTCAATCGAGCCGCCGAGGACGTAGACGAAGAAGCCGAGGCCGAAGACACCGAAGACGATGGAGGGCACGCCGGCGAGGTTGTTGACGCTGATGCGCACGATGCGCAGCACGGGTCCCTGCTGGGCGTATTCGCGGAGATAGATCGCGGTGATGACCCCGAAAGGCGTGACCAGCAGGCTCATGAAGACCGTCATGACCAGGGTACCGAAGATCGCGGGCATCAGGCCACCTTCCGTGTTGGCCTCGCGGGGTTCGTCGAAGACGAACTCACCGAGACGAGAGAAGAAGAGCTTCACGCGACCCCACGTATCGAGGCGGTTGGGGAACCAGGCGCGAATGACCTGTGTCAACGGGACGACGACTTCGCGATTCGAAGCGTCTTTGGAGATGAGCGAAGCCACTGCGCCGCCCTCGACCACCTTCTTGGCCTCCGCTTGGAGGCTGGCGAAACGTTCTTCTAGACCCGCGATTTGGCGGCGGCGAACGGCGACCTCTTCGGCCAACTTCAGGTCTTCGGCGCGACGCAAGGCCACGCGGGCTTTGTCCATCTCTTCGTTCACGTCGCCGATGCGATGGCGGGTGATCTCGATTAACTTCTCACGGACCACGGCGGCGGCGGCGACTTCAGCCTGAAAGGCTTCCTCGAAACCGGAATCCGTCGCGGGGATCACCTTACCGTCGGACTTACGCAGGGACAGCGGACGGACGAAGGCCGGTCCGTTCTCGACGCGCTCTAGGCCAAGGACGTCGGCGGGGAAACTCTCGGACTTGATCTTGGCTTCGTCGACCCAGAGGTAGGAGTTGCCGTTCAGTTCGCGCAGGCCGACCTGATACTGGAGCTCGTAGCGGGGGTTATCGGCAGGAGAACCGGCGCGGACGCGACGTTGGGCCAGCTGACCGATGAGCGTGCGGCCGTCATCGACCTGGGCGACTGGTACTTGAGGAGCCCAGAAAACCGTGATGCCGTTGACGATCACCAACGAAAGCAGGCCGATGACCATGCCCAAGCCGATGATGAGGCCGAGGCCCGTGAACCAGACGAAGGATTCGCCGCGAGGCGTGCTGCTGTCGGAAGAGGAGGACATGGTCAGACGACTTTGTAGCGCTCACGCAGGCGCTGGCGGAGGACTTCCGCGAGGGTGTTGATCACGAAGGTGAGCAGGAAGAGACAGCAGGCGCCGAGGAATAGCGCGCGATAGTGGGTGTGGCCAGCGGCGGCCTCAGGCAGCTCGACCGCGATATTAGCGGAGAGCGTACGCATGCCACTGAAAGGATTGGACTCCATCACTGCGGTATTACCCGTGGCCATCACGACAATCATCGTCTCGCCGATCGCGCGACCAAAGCCGATCATGACACCCGAGACGATACCCGAGATGGCGGTCGGGACCACCACGCCCCAGACTGTCTGCCAGCGGCTGGCGCCGAGGGCGAGGGAGCCGGAGACCAAGGAGTTCGGCACGGTGGAGAGCGCGTCTTCGGCGATCGCAAAGAC
>JAPLTU010000066.1 GCA_026397965.1 Verrucomicrobiota bacterium
ATTACAACTCCCTTACGATCAGGGGCTTCCAAAATACGCTCAACTTTCGGCTAATTTGGTGCAGCGCCGATTAGACAAGTACGTTACGGCCTGAAGGCGGTTTTAAGTCTAAAAGGCCTACTCTTTTGGGTAGGTTTTTTTGTTTACGGATTGCAAGCCGGGGGCTGCTCACCGATTTTTGGTATCCCTTCCTAATAACGTATCCATGCGAAATCTTTTTAAGCCAGCCGTTTTAATCCTCATCGCTCTTTTTCCTGCGCTGGTTTCGGCGGCTTTGCAGAACGGTAAGGTCGAAGTTGGCTTGGTTAAGGGCACCGCTACGCTCATCGATCCGAAGGCGGCTAAGAAGGCTCTCGCCTCTGGTCTGGTTTTTCAAGAAGGGTACACCGTTGAGACAAATTTAGAATCAACAACTGAACTCATCCTTTCGAATGGTTCTACTTTGATCGTCAGCCCGAACACGTTGCTGGAGATCCGGACGTTTAAGCAAGTCGCCTCTAGTTTGATCATCGAAGGTTCTTACCAAAAGCTCGACAAGGAGCCCAGCCCTTCGGTCACGGAAATTGAGGTCAAGCGCGGTAAGGTTCTCGGCGAAGTCCGAAAGCTGAATCCGATGTCATCTTACACGATCAAGACTCCCGTCGGCGTCGCTCGTATTCGTGGTACGATTTACGAAGTTGGATACGAAGAGGATAAAAAAGGTATGGCAACCATGAGCGTTGGTTGCGTCCGCGGCTCAGTGGAGGCCACGGTCTTTGCTTCGAGCTCGGGTCCGGTTTCGGTGGCGCCAGGTCAGCAGGTGACTGTCGTCGCTCCCGCCCCACCTAAGCCTGCCGCTGAAGAGAAACCAGCTGCCGCCCCCGCACCGGCCGCTGGTACCGCTGCGCCTGCCGCTGGTGCCCCAGCCGCTGCTCCTGCTGCTGGTGCCCCGGCTCCTACTGCCTCTGAGCCAGCCCCGCCTGCTCCCCCTGCGACGCCTGTTTCTATTACGACTTCGGCAATGGATTCCAGAACGTTGAGTTCAATTGCGCAAACATTGGCCACTTCAACGTCTCTCCCTCCGACGTTCGCACAAGAAGTTAGTGCCCAAGCGACGCTCGCGCCGCCGCCGGTTGAGGCTAAACCTGCTACCGATGGAGCCGCAAAGCCTGCTGCCGACGGAACGGCAAAGCCTGCTGCTGAATCAACTGAAAAACCTGCGGAGTCCAGCCAGGCTACAAGTTCCACCGCACCTACGGCCCCCATGTCGACTTCAACCGGTGGCGGTGGCGGAAGCGCAATCGATCAGCTTGTGCAAAAAATTACCGATACGGTGCAGCAGAATGTAGAAAAAGCCGTCCAGACTAATCCGTCCGGCACCGGAGGTTAATTTCCCGAACTTAGTTTTATGGGATTATTTCTTAGACTATTTCTAATTGCTGCCCTCGCTGCTTTACCTGGATTGGCCAGCGCTGCTTTGCAGAATGGAAAAGTCGAGGTCAGTCAGGTTTCCGGTCAAGTCACCATGATTGATGCGACTTCGCATCGTAAGGCCCTGACGGTTGGTACTGTCTTTCAGCAAGGCACCCAAGTCATCACGGACGCTAATTCTTCGGCAGAACTTCAGTTATCGAACGGTTCGACAATCTTGATCAGTCCAGACTCACATTTGGAACTCCGTACTTTTAGGCAGGTACCTTCACGTGATATTGTGGGAAGCGATTATCAGAAGGTCAGCAAGGAGCCTAGCCCCTCGGTGACTGAAGTTCTGCTTTTAAAGGGTAAAATCGTCGGTGAAGTCAGAAAGTTGAATCCATCATCCACCTACACCGTTAAGACTCCGGTGGGTCTGGTGGCAATTCGCGGTACGGTTTATACGGTCGAATGTGGTAAATCTAACACCGGACTTGATAAGGTTGAGGTGGAATGCGTGCGCGGAGCCGTTGAGGCGACGATTTATGAATATGGTATGGGTCCGGTGGCGATTGCTCCTAGCCGTCGCTTAACGGCCTTCGTGACCGCCGTTAAAGATCCGATTTTAAATCCTCCCAATCTCGTTGCGACTAAGTTGCCTGAATTAGGACGCAATATTGCCGCGGTCGAAGTCTACATGGCCGAGATGAGCTCGGTGCAGCTCCGTGATCTCTCAGCAAATTTGGTAAAGTCATCTTCATTGCCTCCGGAAGTTACGGCGGGCATCGAGGATATAGCTAAAAAGGCCCCTGCTAGTCCGGACGCTCCTGCTGAAATCAAGAAAGACGTTCCGCCCGTGCCGCCTTCGATCAGCCACATTCCGCAGTCAAATACACCTAGTTCTGGCTCTACCGGGCCAGTCTTGCAGCAGATTCTCGATAACGTGCAGAAGCTCGTGGAAAAGAACGAGCAGCCTAATCCATCGCCGACGGCGGGTTAAGTAGCGCTGCCTTCATCAGTCTTGGACGGTGTAGGGTTGTCTAGATGTTTTCTCCGCTCGCTTTAGCGTCGGCGGGTTACCATCATCTTTTCATGCCGATTGCCGGAAAGTTTATCACCCTTGAGGGGGGCGAGGGAGCAGGTAAATCTACCCAAGTGGCTCGTTTGGCTGAGCGGCTTGAAGCCAAGGGTGCGACGGTTTTGCGCCTCCGCGAGCCGGGGGGGACCGCCTTAGGAGAGCAAATGCGGGCGGTCTTAAAGCAGCCCGGATCGATGATCGTCCCGCAAGCCGAAGCGCTACTCTTTGCCGCCTGTCGGGCTCAGCTCGTCAGCGAGGTCATTATGCCGAGCTTGTCCGCTGGCTCCGTAGTTTTGTGCGATCGGTTCATTGATTCGACGGTGGCCTATCAGGCTGCTGGTCGCGGCTTGGAACGAAACCTCATTGATGCCGCCAATCGCTTGGCGTGTGGCACGGTCTATCCCGATTTGACCATCCTGCTCGACCTCGATCCGGCGCATGGCCTTGGCCGGGCTTCTTTGCGGGATCATGGAAAGCATGATCGGTTCGAGGGTTTAGAGGTTGGCTTTCATCAACGGGTCCGGGCGATGTATCATGCGCTGGCCCAAGCAGAACCCCACCGATTTTTCGTGGTCGATGCTGCGCAAACTTCCGAAAAAATCTCCGAGATAATCTGGCATGAAGTCCAACGCCGTTTCCTCTGACCTCGCGGATTTGCCCGCCATGAAGGTTCTTTTGCGTGCTCGCGCCGAAGGCCGGATGCCGCATGCCGTCTTATTGACGGGGGCGGACGATGCGTTACTCGAAAAAGCGGCGGAGAAATTGGCGGCTATTCACTTGGACGATACGAACCCCATTGAGTGTCCGGACTGCCGTGTTCTCCGACCTGCGAAAAAATCGCGACGCATTAATATCGAGAGCACGCAACAGGTAATCGCTGGGCTTCGTCTGACGTCTATTGGCGCCCGGAGGGTTGTGATCGTGCATGAGCCTGACCGGTTCGAATCTTCGGCGGCCAATGCTTTTCTTAAGTCATTGGAAGAACCTCCGCCGGGCACCTTAATCATCTTGCAGACGACAAATTACTACCGCGTCATGGCCACGATCCTGAGCCGTTGCTTACGTTTCCATCTTGGCGGGCAGGCTTCGGCGGTTACCGATCCGGCTTGGTTGGACTGGCTACGGGAATTCGATCGACTGCTGACCAGGATGGTGAACGGCCCAAGCAGCCCGACTTCTCGCGTATCGGAGGTATTTATCCCGCTGTATGCCTTATGCGCCCGCTTTGAGGTTTTACAGGAACTCTTTGTCGAAGAAGCCCTGAAAGATGCGCCACCGCCTCCGCCTACCGATGACGACGAAGATGAAATCGAAGAAGCCCATGAGTCGTCGGTTCGCCGGGGGGTTCGGCATCGAATGTTGGTTTCGATCGAAGAACGGCTCCGGCTTATGGGTCGAGCGCATCCGGAGTGCGGGGCTCAAGTCGCCTCGGCCGTAGAATACCTGGAAGAGGCCCGCGCCCGACTCGAACTTAGTTATCAGTCGGTGGCAGCCATGGAGCAGTTTTTCCTGCAAACATTGAGAACCTTTGCGGTCCGTGTCCGCCCGGAGCCGGTCGGCTTACGATAGTTCCGCTGCCGCTTGAAACTTCACCCCCCTAAAGGAGTTATACTTTAAAGATGTCCCAAGATGAGCCGCTCCTCCCCGATGATGTGGAGGATAAGAGGCTGATGCTTTTGGTGGCAGGCGGAGACGACGACGCGCTCCGACTTTTGGTAAATCGTCATCACCCCCGCTTGGTTGGTTATTTGCGCGGCGAAGTAGGCTCGCTGGCCACGGCCGAAGAGTTGGCCATGGAGGTCTTTATCCGCTTGCATCGGGCGGCGAATCGCTGGCGGCCCGAGGCCAAGCTCAGTACTTACCTGATTCATATCGCGCGGAATCTGGTTCTAAACGAATGGCGGCGGCGCGGGCGTAAGCCAACCACGGCTCTGGATTCGACCCCGGAGCCCGGCGATCATAGCCAAACTTCCGCTCGTCGGTTGAACGAGCTTGATGAAGCCTTTCAGCGGGCGATTGCGCAGCTTCCCCCCGAGCAGCGGACGGCTATCCTCTTGCTCGTGCAGCAGGAGCTGGCCTACGAAGATATCGCCGAAATCATGGATGCACCTGTTTCTTCGGTCAAAACTTGGATACATCGTGCCCGTGCGCGCCTGCGCGAGCTACTCAAAGACTTTTATGGACCTGCTTAATCTCTGCAACTTCGCCGTTTCTACGGTGTTTAACCTAACGAACTGAACCATGGATAACTCTGATCAATCCACCTTCGAACGAGACCTCTCGGCCGCGCTAGGCCGCAAGGCCGCCGTGGTGGTTCCTGGGTTTGCGGAACGAGTGGTCGAGGTAGTCCAAGTTAAGCGCCGTCGCGCCAACGTAATCCGTTGGAGCTCGTGGATTACCACCGCCGCCGCCTGTTTGGTCACTATTTTCCTCACCAAAGAACCTTCGGAAGAGTCTTTAATCAGGCAGACTCGTGCCTTACTCGCCAGCGATGAGTCCGCTCAATTCAACGAAATCTTAGGCTTGGCCAATGATCTTTCGGTCTTAGCTCCTGTCATCGAGAAATCCACTTTGGTGGATGTCCTCACGTCTCCGGGCTCTTGATTACCATGAAATTCGCACCTCTTTTTATTGCGCTTGGGTTAGCCATGAATGCTTGGGCAGCAGATGCCCCCGCCGGCAAAGGTTCGGCAGATACGGCGCCGTCAGCCGAAGAAATTCAGACCATCCGTAAGATACTGGAGCTTCCTCCCGAGCGCCTTTCACGCATCCGCGGGGCGATCGAACACATCGAGAAGCTGCCGCCGGGAGCCCGGAAGGAATTTGCCGATAAGTTAGCTAAATTTGAAACCGCTACGCCAGAAGAACGACGCAAGCTGACCAAGGAGCTACGCGAACACGGTGGCTTCAACGGCCGGGTACTGGATCACTATTTTAAATCTCTCCCGCCCGAAAAGGCAAAGGCTGAGCGGGTACGTATCAACGGACTCACCCCCGAGCAACGTGAGGAATTCATCCGCCAGCAGGCCGAACGTTTTTCTGTTGAGTTGGCCAAGGAGGGTGAAAAGAAATCCGGTGGCGAGAAGAAGGCGGTCAAGCGTCCAAAGGCCGAAGAGCCTCGACCCGAAGGGGCGGCGGTGACGCCTCCGCCGGTCATTCAATAACGATCAACCGGTGCCCTGCGGGCCGTGCTTCCAGCGGTCGTGTGCCCAGAGCCATTCCACGCAGGCTTCATCGCTGGAGCGTAATCGGTCAGCCAGCCAGTTGTTTGATTCAATGGTCAGGCCGGTCGAGTCTTTGGCGTTAAGTACCACGGAGTGGAGTCGGCACTGCCAGAAGCTTTTACGCTCCGCCCAGAAAATCCGGCTCTCCGCGCCGAAGCGCTGGGCGATGATTCCTGGAAGGTCCGTGGCGAGGCAAGGACTGCCCATAAAATCAATGGAAATCCCTTGGGGGGTATTTTGGTCAAACAGAATGCACGTGATTTGTTTTTCGCGGACCGCCTTCATGGCTCGGCCAAAGCCCTCGCGGCGCGAAACCAATTGCATCCCGAAGCGCTCGCGCGCGTTTTTGACCCAAGTGTTGGCGCCCGGTTGGTTGAGTGGACGAAAAAGCACGACCCACTGTTTCTCCGCAAGTTGAGGGTGAAGCAGCGGGGCGACCGTCATCATTTCCATGGGCGTGAAATGCGGAACGAAGAGGACGATGCCTTCCGCCGTTTCGGTCAGGCTGGAGGGGCCACGCAGCATGCTCTCATCAAGCGTGACGCGGCGGCGGATTTCTTCGGGTGAAAAGAGCGGGGAGGCGATGGAGAAAAGGCCCATCTCCGCTGCTCGCCGACAGGAAGTTTGGCCGATACGTTTCACCCAAGCGGCATCACGATCAGGAAAAGCAACCCGAAGATTACGGGTGAGGATTTTTCGGCGTAAGATCCATAGCACGCCACCCCAGCCCGCGGCATTGATCCGGGCAAAGCCTTCGGGCAGGCGAGTCAAGAGCCAAGCATAGATCGCGATGAAGGGTCGCATGCGGGATTTTTAGCTCCGACCTTCTTGGCGGAGGATATCGCCGATTTCCGTCACTAAAATATTTCGGCGACCTAATTCATCCCGGGCGAAATATTTGTCCGGCTGACGGACCAGGTCAAACGGTTCGTCGGGCAGGTTATCTTCATCAAACTCCATCTCGTCGACGGCATCGATATCATCGAAGATATGCGAAAGACGGAGGGGTTCACCGTGGATGGCCTGGGCCGGATTCGCGATGCTGCCGTCTTTGAGCAGATTAAAAAACAGGCAGGGATAGAATGCTTTTTCATACGGAGCCAAGAAACGCGTGACCCATTGGCCAGGCACTTCCCACCGCCGATTAATGACGACAGTGTCCGAAAAGTGAATGCACGGCTCGTACCATTTCTCCACCGCTTCATGCCGCTGAGACAGCGGGCAATCGACGACCGTGACAATACGTTGCACGCGCCACACCGCATCGGGTAGCGTGGGCTTGAGCGCCCGATGCAGGGCCTCCATCTGGTCGATGACGGACAGGCCGCCATGCAGGACCAGGATGGCCGCCTCCTCTGTGCCTGGCGCCGGCACGGTGGCTTGCCCGTTAGTAAAACTCCATTGGTCAGGAAGTTCGGCCCCTTCGCGAGTTTCGCGTAAAATTCGGATGACCTGGCCCTCGGGCCAGGCATTTTCGGAGAGTTCACGGACGGCGTCCGCCCGGCCAGAGCCTTTGGGGCCGATGACAAGGATGAGAGGTGTCATGCCTTGCGCCCACAACGACCGAAGGGAGCATTTTGACCGCGATCGCGGATCCAGTGGTCGACGGCGACGAGTGCCGCCATCGCCTCGACAATGGGAACGGCGCGCGGGAGGACGCAGGGGTCATGCCGGCCCTTAGCGCTCAGCTCAGTGGCTTTCCCGTCTGGCCCCACGGTGCGTTGCGGTTTCAGGACGGTGGCCGTAGGTTTGAAAGCGATGCGGAAGACGACGTCTTCGCCGTTCGTGATACCGCCTTGGGTGCCGCCGGAACGATTAGTCGCCGTCCGAATTTTTCCGCCCTTGCGGATGAATTCATCGTTATGCGCACTGCCGCGTAAAAGCGTGCCGTTGAAGCCGCTCCCGATTTCAAAGCCTTTCGTCGCCGGAAGGGAGAGCATGGCCTTACCGAGGTCGGCTTCAAAGCGGTCAAAGACAGGCGAACCCAGCCCGGGGGGAAGGTTTTCAATCACGCAACAGATGACGCCACCAACGGAATCGCCTTCGGCACGAGCGGCCCGAATCAGCGCATCGATCTTGGCGGCCGTGGCCGGGTGCGGGCAGCGCGTCGGACTGGCTTCGACTTGTTTAAGCGAAGGGGTCTGGGTAGGTGTCGGCATCTTGATTTCGGCGACGCTCTCAACCCAGGCCGTGATTTTAGCGCCGCAGGCGTGCTTTAGGACGGTCTTTGCCACGGCCCCGGCAGCAACCCGCGCCGCCGTTTCGCGGGCAGACGAACGGCCACCGCCTTCGATCGCGCGGATACCATATTTAGCATCGTAAGTGTAGTCAGCATGCGACGGCCGGTAAGCGGTTTTCATTTCAGCATAGGCCTGAGGGCGTTGGTCGCCATTGCGAATGACGATTGCGATGGGCGAGCCGAGCGTGAAGCCATCGTGCGAGATGCCGGAAAGGATTTCGGGAAGATCTTCTTCTTTGCGCTGGGTGGTCAGGGCACTTTGGCCTGGGCGACGGCGCGCCAGTTCGCTTTTCAAAAAATTAATATCAAAGGGCACTCGCGGCGGGCAGCCGTCGATGACGACGCCCATGGCGGGTCCATGACTTTCACCGAAAGTCGCGATGCGGAAGTTTTGGCCGTGAATGTTGCCCATAGAAAGTTTGGTAAAAAGAAACGCCGCCGAGCCTGAGGGCCGGGCGGCGTCCGTTTGGCGGTTCCGCCCCGACGCTTAGCGGCGAAGGTTAGAAGTAATCTTGGAGACCAGCTGTTGGCTCTGGGGCAGATTGCCGAAGAAGCCGTATTTTACAGTACACTGGGTGAAGGCTACCTTGGTGATAGGGTCTTCAACCTTGGCTACGTCAATTTTGATTTCAAGGTCACCCACGGTGCGGGCAAAGACCGTGACGGCCAGCAGCTCGTTGTTCGGGCCCCGTTCGTCGCTTTCGCCGGTGCGAAGGGTACCGCTAGATTGATCGAGGGAGCGCTTAACCGCATTAAAAACCGCTTCGGTGTCGGTATTGTAACGAGTCACCAGTGCCCCGGTGATATTGGAGAACGAGGCCTCGCGGGTGTCAGCGTTATCGACGCCAACAAGGGTGTTACATCCCGTGGTAAGCAGGGTGGCGGCGAGGAGGGCGAGGGCGAGGGCGTTCTTCATGGTCAAGAGTCGTGGTTGAGTGATAACAGACAAAGCATAGCCGGAGCTTTATGGCAAACGATTTCGCCCTGCCCAGAAAGCCGTAAACCAGGCATTTTGTAATGAGATTATCATTACAAAGTCGAGGTTAAGGCCGGTAAAAATTTCGAACAACTGGGCTGGATCTGGCCGCCCCGCGCGGTAGTTTTTGGTTTAAAAACAGCATTTATTCATAAGATACTAATGTACAGTTAGTTACAAATTATAAGACCGAAACTAATCATAAAGCCGATCGGGCGCGGCTGTGAATAATAAATTGGGGCTAATTGGGGCTAAAATCTTGACCAGTGGAGGTGAGTGGGGAAAAGTGGGTGAACAGGGGGCTAAAACCCACGAAATGTCTATTGGCGCAAACATCGGACTCTTTACCGGCATCCATAATGGAAAATTGGATGAGAAGAATCGCGTCACCATTCCAGCGGCCTGGCGCTTCGAGGGAGCGGGTGAAACCAGTTTTTTGGCGATGTTTCACCCCGCCCTCGGAACGATTGTCGTTTTTCCCCCATCGATGGTGCAGCGGATTCGCGATGCCTCCTCGCAGGTGACCGTGAGCGATCCGGATAAGATGAACGCGCTTCGTTTGCTCGGCGAAAACAGTATCCAGGTTTCGTGCGACAAAGCTGGCCGGATCACGCTGAACGATCACGTCGTGAACCAAGCGGCGCTCGATCGCGATATCGTGTTCAGCGGCAGCTTTACCACCTTTCAGATTTCCGCGCCGACGCCGCCGAAAACCGATCGAGATTCCGAAAGCACACGTACCATCCTGCGCGCCTTACGTGAACTGGGTATCTAACTGTATCCAGAAGTTACTTACACTACTCACACCTTATTCACAACCGCCGCCCATGACCAGCCACGTTCCAGTCCTGCTCGAGGAGTGCTTGGTACTTCTTGCGCCCCAGGACGGAAGTACGCTCTTGGATTGTACGTTCGGCGGCGGCGGGCACACGGAAGCAATCTTGGCGCGGACGTTCGGCACCATTGTCGACGCCAGGGATCGCGATCCGGCGGCCGCAGAACGCGCGGCGGAAACCGCGGCGCGTTATCCGGGACGACTCCGTTTTCATTCCGAAGATTTTCGCTACCTTGACCGCGTTCCGGGACGATTCGATGGTGTCTTGATGGACATTGGGGTGTCTTCATACCAGTTGGATATTCCGGAACGCGGTTTCTCATTTCGTAACGACGGCCCCAATGACATGCGCATGGATCCGCGCCGGGGCCGCAGTGCGGAAGAATTCCTTGAGCAGGGCGAACGCGGCGAAGTCGAACGTGCCGTGCGCGATTACGGCGAAGAGCCCCGTTGGTTTCGGGTCGTGAATGCGATCTTTGCCGCCCGGGGTACCGGACGTCTGGCCCGCACGGCGGCTTTCGCGGCGCTTGTCGCCGAGGCCGCCCCGCCTAAGCCTGGCCCGCGTGGCCCGCACCCGGCGACGAAAACTTTTCAAGGCATCCGCATCGCGGTGAACGATGAATTAGGCGCGCTCACCGACGCCTTGCCTTTGGCCTTCGAAAAATTAAATGCCGGCGGAGTTCTCGCGATCATTTCATTCCATTCGTTGGAAGATCGCATCGTCAAACGTTACCTCAACGGCGTGGCGGGTCGTCCCGTTGACCGGAACGACTCCCGGATGCAGGATGATCGCGTCAAGCTGGCCGATCTGCTGACGCGTAAGGCGACCCAACCGTCCGAGGCCGAACAAGTACGTAACCCCCGCAGCCGCTCCGCGCGGCTCCGCGCCGTCCGGCGCCTCGCCCTATGAATCTCCGTAGCCTGCTGACCTGGGTTTTCCTTTGCGGCGCACTGGGTGCGGCTGCGCTTGGGACGATTTCCATCATGAAGTTACGGATGGAAGCCGACGTCATCGGTTCGCGCATCGTGCGGCTGGAGCGTTCGATTGCTGATACCAAGAAAGACCTTGATACTTTGAAGCGGCAACGTGATCAATCGCTCGACACTTTACAATTACAGTCGCGGATTGGTGATGCCCTCAAGCCTCCCACTCCCGAGCAGGTGGTTTGGATTTCCCGGACCACCTTGGTTCCCGTCTCAGTGGCGCCGCTTTCTTCGATCATTAGTCCTCGTCTGACCCCCCGCGAAATTGCCTTCCGCCCATTGACCGGCCAGGGGGGCGGCACTGCGCGATGAGCCTACCCCATGCCAGACGAATGCGCTACCGTTCGCTGGCTTGGGGGGTGTCCGTCTGTTTTGTCGCCGTTCTTTGCCGGCTGGTCTGGCTGCATTGGATTGATGCTCCCCGTTTACGCGCCGAGGCGCTTCAAGCTCGTCGGGTCTTGCAGTCCAAATCTTGTCGCCGCGGCGAGATCCGTGACGCCCAAGATAATCTTTTAGCTATTTCGGAAAACGTCTGGGATATCGGGGTCGATCCTGACGTCTTGCAAAAAGGCGACCGGGGACGGATTTCAGAAATTGCGCTCATCTTAGGTATCCCTGCGACAAAGGTCATTGAAGCTTTCAATAACTCGGTCCGCCTTGATGCCGAAGGTGACGAGCATAAGATTCGGTGGACAATTTTAGCGCACGAGTGTGGCGAAGATGTCGTCAAGCGGATCAAGGCGCTGGGTGTCAAGGCGCTGCGGGCGGAATTAAAATACCGCCGGAGTTATCCCAAAGGCCAGCTGGCTTCGCATGTCATCGGCTATGTCAATAAAGAGGGTGAACCCGCGGCTGGGATCGAACGCGTCATGAACAGTTTGTTAGTCGGTCAAAATGGCTGGATCGAATCCGAACGCGATGGCCGCCACCGCGAAATTGCCAGTATCCGTTTGCGCGAAGTCGCCCCGGTCGACGGAAGTACGGTGGTGCTGACGCTCAATAGCCTTGTCCAGAAAACCTGCGAAGACGCATTGGCCGCCGCCGCTGCCCGTTATAATCCTAAAAGCGGCATCATCATCGTGAGCGAACCGCGGACAGGCCGGATCTTAGGTTTGGCCAATTGGCCGACCTATGACCTTAACCGTTTTTGGGATCCCAAGTCCGCCCCGATGGACAGTCAGCGTAACCGCGCCGTCTCCGATGTCTACGAGCCAGGTTCGGTGTTTAAGATTGTTTCGATTTCGGGAGCCCTGGAGGAACATCTGATCACGCCGAATTCAGTTTATGACTGCGGCGCGACCTCCGTGCCTTACCGCGGCCGCATGGTTTCCTTGCCGGCAGATTCGCACCCTCTCGGGGTCGTCGATATTCGCCATATCGTACGCGAATCTTCCAATCGCGGGACCGTCCAGGTCGGGATGCAGTATGCCGAGCGCTTAGGAGAAGAAAAATTCTTCGCCTTAGTAAAATCTTTTGGGTTTGGTTCAAACTCGGGTCTAATCACGGGTGCCGAAGTCCCGGGCCTGTTAATCTCGCCGAAGAATTGGGATGGCATGACCATTTCCCGGATGCCGATGGGGCACTCGATTAGCGTGACGGCCATGCAGATGCATTGTGCCATGTCGGTCATTGCCGCGGACGGTCTGCTCATGCAGCCGCAACTCGTCTTACGCGTCGAAGACCCGAAGACCAAATCACCCATCTTAAGTTACATGCCCAGAAGCCGGGGCCGGGCGATTTCGGAATCGACCGCGCACGAAGTTGCCACGTTGTTGCGAGCCGTTTGTGGTAAGGGCGGAACGGCGCCGATTGCGGATATCCCCGGTTATGAAGTCGCTGGCAAAACCGGCACCACGCAGAAAATTATCAACGGTAAGTATTCGACGACCCATCACGTTGCTTCTTTTTCCGGTTTCTTTCCGGTGGGCGACCCTCGCTTGGCGATCACGGTGATCATCGACGAACCCCAAGGAGAGGGCGTGGCTTATGGCGGTAAAGTCTCCGCCCCGATTTTTCGCGAAGTCGCCGAGAAATGTATTCGCTGGCTCGATCTCCCTCCCATGACAGCGGTGCCCCGCGGCCCCTTGGCCCGCACTGAGCAATGACACCCGCGCCCCTCCTCATGTCTACTGCGATGGAGCACCCTACGTTCAATTCCTTGTTGCAAGGATTGCCGGTTCTTTCGCGCACGGGAGACGGCTCGGTCCGGATTACCTGCATCGTCACTGACAGCCGCCGGATTATCCCGGGGGCTTTGTTTTTCGCGCTGCCTGGACTGCGCACCGACGGCCATGCTTTTATGGACGATGCGATTGCCCGGGGCGCCGCCGCCATCATTTCCGTTCAGAGTGTGAATGGGCTTCCGGCGGTGGCGGCGGCGCAAGTCGCCGAACCTCGGAAAGTTTTGGCCGAAGTCGCCCGCCGATTTTTCGGACACCCCGAACAGGCGTTGGCATTAGCGGGGGTGACCGGGACGAACGGCAAGACGACCGTCGCTTTTTTACTTCGGCATTTCCTGCAGGCAGAGGCTTCGGTTTGGGGTTTGATCGGTACGGTCCGTTATCACCTCGGTCGACGCTCCATCCCTTCTTATAAGACGACCCCGGAGTCGGCAGACCTTGCCGCGTTTTTCCGCCAGATGGTCGATGCTGGTTGCGTCGGAGCTTGTCTGGAAGTGAGCTCGCACGCCTTACACCAAGATCGCGTTCACGGTTTCCAATTCAAAGTCGCCGCCTTTACCAATCTGACACGCGATCACGTGGATTACCATGGTGACCTGGGTTCATACCTTGATGCCAAGACGGCGTTGTTCGATGGCCGTAACGGCACGGTGCCGGCGGTCAGCGTCATTAATATCGACGACCCCAGTGGTCGCGTACTTGCTGAAGCCGGTCGCCGTCGCGGTGCGGTCATTACTTTCGGCTTGGCCGATGATGCCGATCTGCGGGCGACGGAATTAACCTTGTCGCCCAGCGGGGCCATTTTTTCGGTGGCTTGGCGGCAACAGACGGCCCGGTTTACTTCCACCCTGCCGGGCGGTTATAATGTCTCGAACGTGCTGTGTGCCTTGGCCATGGCGGCCGCGCTCGGTCGCGATCCCTTAAGCCTGAGCGCAAGCCTAGCTTCTTTTCCCGGAGTTTCCGGTCGGATGGAACGGGTTGATGCCGGCCAGGTCTTCCCCGTCTTTGTGGATTACGCCCATACGGATGATGCCTTGGGTAATGCCTTGCGTATGTTGCGCGCGATCACGTCGGGCCGTGTCCTTTGCGTCTATGGTTGCGGTGGTAATCGTGATCGCGGCAAACGCCCAACGATGACGAAGGCCGTCCGCGACCACGCCCATCTGGCTTGGGCGACGGCGGACAATCCCCGCAGGGAGAAAATCGAAGCCATCTTTGCGGACATGCGCGAAGGTTTGGGCGCATTGCCTACGATCGAATTTGTGGCTGATCGCCGCGAGGCGATTGGGCGGGCCTTAGCGGCCGCCCGGGCTGGAGATTGCGTCGTGATTGCCGGTAAAGGTCATGAGACGACCCAAGAATTTACGGATACCGTGGTGCCCTTTGATGATCGCCAGGTCGTCCGCGAAATTCTCGAACTACGAAAAGGAGGCGCCAGCGCATGACGACTTTCTCCGCCATCAATCTGGCGACTTGGGCGCAAGGGCGCTGGACGGCTTTGCCTCCGGCGAGCCTCTCGGGCTTTGGGACCGATACCCGGACGTTACGTCGCGGCGACGTGTTTGTCGCCGTGCGGACCGACCGTCGGGACGGTCACGACTTCTTATCCGATGCCCGAGACAAAGGAGCTTCCTGTGCTTTGGTTTCTCGGCCGGTCGCGGATGCTTTGCCGCAGCTCGTGGTCGATGACGTGCTGGCGGGCCTGCGCCGCATCGCCCAGGCTTGGCGGCAGTGTTTCCAAGGCCAAGTCATCGGCGTGACCGGTAGCGTGGGCAAGACTTCCACGAAGGAGCTCCTGGCGGCCTTACTGGGCGCCGAAGCCTTCGTGACGGAGGCCAATCTTAATAATCTTATCGGCGTTCCGCTGATGTTGCTCCGAGTGGAGCCTGATCGGCATCGCTTCGCGGTCATCGAGGCGGGCATGAGCGTACCAGGCGAATTGGCGATCTCCGCTCAGGTCATTCGTCCGGATCTCGTCATCGTCACCGCCGTGACGCCGGTGCACCTTGAAGGACTCGGCACGATGGCTGTGGTGGCACGCGAAAAAGCAACCCTGGTTGCGGCCTTACCTCCCGCCGGTCGGGCAATCTTGCCAGTCGCGCTGTTGGGTTGGGCAGAATTTGCTGCGCAGGCTCATAGATGCACCGCCGTTCAGTTTAAAGATGAGCCGGCGCCCGCGGTGACTCCGGCTCGTTTAATTCAGGCCACCCTCGGAGAAGATGAAAGAGGGTATCGGACTCTGGCTCTCGACGGGAAGACCTTCCGCTTGGGCGCGCTTTCGGACGGGTTAGTTCGGAACGCCGCGTTGGCGGTGGTCGCCGCCCGTGGTTTAGGGCTATCGGATGACCAGATTGCTCCAGCCCTGGCCGCATGGACCCCGCCAGCTGGCCGTGGAAGCGTGCATGGGCTCGGAAGACAGACCTTCTATTTAGATTGTTATAATTCCAGTCCGGCTTCCCTTAGCGATGCTGCCGCTTGCTTCGATCGATTGAGTTCCAAACAAAACGAATCGCGGCTTTTCATTTTAGGGGGGATGGCTGAATTAGGAAATAACGCTGTTCAATTCCATCGCGAAAACGGCGCAAAGCTACCTTTGCGGGCCGGAGATAAAGTCGTAGCCTTCGGCGGTGAGGCGCCGGCTTACCTGCAAGGCGTCAGTCGGTCCGACGTCACTCTTCTCGCCGTCGAAACCATCGATGAGGTCGCGCAGGCTGTGAATTCTCATGTGGGTTATATTTTCGTGAAGGGTAGCCGATCTCATGCCTTGGAGCGCTGCCTCCCCCTTTCCCTGCGCTCGGCGCTTACTTTCCACTAAGATGCTTTATCGTCTCAGCGAACTCGAAAAATTCTGGGGGCCTTTCCGTCTTTTTGAGTATATTTCCGTGCGGGCGATTATGGCGGGCCTGACGGCCTTGGCTTTGGGTATGTTATTCTCGGGGATGATGATTCGACTCCTGAGTCGACTGCGTCAGCCCGAACGCTCCGCGAAACTGATGGGTGAACTCGCTAAAGAAAGCGGCAAAGTTCCGACCATGGGTGGGTTACTGATCGGCGTGGCGATGATTCCATCCGTCTTGCTTTGGGCCAAACTGAACGTCCTCGTGCTGGCTGCGTTGTGGTGTTTGATCGGGATGGGCACTGTAGGCTTCGTTGATGATTGGCTTAAAGTAAGACGCGGTAGTGCTGATGGTATTTCTGCCCGGACCAAGCTGGGCGGGCAGGGGGTCGTAGCTTTGCTCGCTTTGGGCATTGTCCTGCTCGATCCCGCCTACCGTTCGAGTCTTTGTGAAATCTGGTTACCGATTCTTAACGGCCCAATCTGGACGGAGCATTCCTGGGGTCTACCTTTCTTTCTTTCTTTCGGGGTGGCGGCACTGTTTTTCATCCTGGTCTGCGTCGGCTCTTCCAATGCGGTGAACCTGACGGATGGTCTCGACGGCCTCGCGATTGGCTGCGTCTTAATTACGACGCTTATTTTAGGGAGCGTAGCCTACTTGGTCGGACACCACGAATTTTCGAATTACCTTCGAATCAGTTATGTTTCTGGGGCAGGTGAACTGGCGATATTCTGCGCGGCCTTGATCGGCGGTAGTTTGGTCTTCCTGTGGCATAATGCCGCGCCGGCGGAAATTTATATGGGTGATGTCGGTGCCTTGGGTATCGGTGGGGCTTTGGGCGCGGTGGCTTGCTTGATGCACCAGCCATTCTTACTCGCGATTGTCGGCGGTATTTTTGTCGTCGAGGCGCTTTCGGTCATATTGCAGGTCGCCTATTTCAAACGGACCGGCGGCCAGCGGTTGTTCCTCATGACGCCGATTCACCACCATTTCCAGAAGAAGGGCTGGCCGGCCACCAAGGTCGTCGTGCGCTTTTGGATTATCTCTTTCCTCTTCGGGCTCCTGGGCCTGCTCTCCCTGAAACTACGATGAGCGAATTCCCCGAAAGTCTTAAGCGTCGGCTCGCCCGTCCGGCAGCCATCTTTGGCGAAGGCGTGAGCGGCCGCGCTGTTGCTGAGTCCTTAGCCTCCGGCGGTTTTGCTTCCGTCATTTATGACGAGAAGGGCATTAACTCCGTGTTTGGTCCTGAGCAGGCTGCGCGACACGATCTGCTCATCTATAGTCCAGGTTTTGCCCAAGCTCACCCTTGGATCTTGGCGGCCCGGCGCGTCGGTATGCAATGCATGTCGGAATTGGATTTCGGCGCCTTGCTTTGGACGGGTCCGGCGATTGCAATCACGGGCACGAACGGGAAAACAACCCTCACCGAATTCCTCTCCTTTGCCTTTAAGCGCTCGGGCGTCGATGCTATCGCCTGCGGCAATATCGGTCACGCGCTGACATCGCTTTCGCGTACCGAGTCCAACGTCTCCTTCTTGGCGGTGGTCGAAGTGAGTTCTTTCCAAGCGGAAGATTTGCGTAACTTCACACCCGAAGCCGTCCTTTGGACGAATTTCGATGAAGATCACCTAGATCGCCATGGCAATCTCGAGAATTACTTCCGAGCAAAATTTAAATTAATCGAACGGATGATGCCGGGCGGAATCTTGGTCGTGGGGGAATCAGTGGTTGCGGCGGCCCGTAAATTTGGAATCGAACTTCCCGTCGAGGCTTTGGTGGCAACGCGGGCGGAAGTGGCGGATAGCGTTCCGGCGGGCTCCCTCTTCGGCACCTGGCCTCAGCTCGAAAATTGGGCCGTGGCGGTCAAATATTGGCGGGCACGGGGTATCGCCCTCCGCCTCTTAGAAGAATCAGCCAAACTTTTCCGGCTGGCTCCGCATCGCTTACGGAAGGTCGCCGAATCTCAAGGCGTCGAATATTGGAACGACTCCAAGGGGACGAATTTCCATGCCGTTGAGGCCGCCCTTCGACAATTCACCATCCCGGTCCGCTGGATTGGCGGTGGTAAATGGAAAGGCGGCGACCTGCAGGCTTTTGCCGCCCGGATTACGCCCCAGATTGAAGCTGCTTATCTCATCGGCGAAACCGGCGAGGAGCTCCACCGGCAATTCGAAGCTTTAGGCAAGGCCAGCCGGGTCTTCCCCTCGTTGCAGGATGCCGTGGTGGCAGCGACGAACGATGCGCACGGTCCCACCGCGATCCTACTCAGCCCCGGGTTCTCGAGCTTCGATCAATTTCGCAGTTACGTCGAACGCGGCATGGTCTTCGAACGCGCCGCCCTGGCCCTCGCCAACCGCGCCTGATTTTTTCATCAAAACACCCACCCAAACCACCCAATACCCATGCGTCCCATCATCACCGTCACTGCCGTCGTGCTTCTGCACCTCTGCGTCATCGCCGTCCTCGTCGGAGTTAACGGCTGCCGAAGTACGAGCGGCTTCGAACAGGAGGGCGATCCTGCAGCGTTCTCCGGCGGCGCTCGCCCAGCGAGTTCATCCGCTGCCATGGTAGCGGTGCCGACAACGGCTAAAATGGTGGTCCCCGCACCGACGAAAGTGACCCCCATTGCGGCTTCGGGCCCTGGCGGCGTTCACGTGGTTGTTAAAGGGGAATCTTTGCCTCTCATTGCTTCACGGGAAAAAACCAGCATCGCTGCCCTTTGCGCCGCCAATGGGCTCGATCGTAATGCAATTTTGCACCCTGGGCAGAAACTTAAGATTCCCGCCGCCGGTTCGGCGCCAGCCCCCAAGACAACCAAAGCTTCTTCAGGCAAGACAACCCCCAAAGTTACTCCCGCCGCAACTTCGTCGGCTCCAGCGGCGCCGCAGTTTTCGCCCTTGAAGATTGTTTCGCTCAGCAATCCAGCGGCAGCTGAACCTAATGCGGCCGACGCTTCGGCCGCTCCGGCCGCGACCAAATAACTCTGACTCACGTCCGTTATGGTGATTAAGGTCAAGCAAGACGGTCCGGGGTCCCTGGGTGGGTATTCCCTGGGGATTGCCTTGCTGGCCTTATCCTTGGCGGTGTTCGGGTTGGTGGTTCAGTACAGCGCTGGCATTTCGTTTTCTTCGAGTAATCGGACGGCAGCCTTTGACCGGCAATTATTCTACGTACCGTTCGCAATCTTTGCCGGATGGTTGGCTTACCGGCTAAACCTCGAGCGCGTGCGCGAGTATCGCTGGCATATATTCTGGGTCGCCCTGTTTGCAATGTGCGCTGCCCGCGTTCCGGGCATCGGAGTATCTGTCAATGGTTCTTGGCGGTGGATTGATCTGGGACTCATTCGCTTGCAGGCTTCGGATCTCGGGAAGATTGCCTTGGTCGTACTACTCTCAGATTTTTTGGCGTCGATGCAGCGTCATACGCTGAAGGTGAAATCACGGATGTTTAAGTTGAGCGATCGACCTCCTTATTTTTTTACGCCGGCGGGCTGGTTAGATTTAAGAGAAGGTTTTATCAAGCCGACGGTGGTGATTGTCGTGATCTGTGGCGGCATCGGCCTTGGCCCAGACCTCGGCACCATTATCCTTTGCTGTGCGGTGGGCGGAACGATGATGTATATTTCAGGAGCTAGGTGGCGGTACATGCTCCCGACTTTTATTTTGGGGGCGATTGCTTTCACGGCACTCGTTTTGCATTGGGAAAATCGGTTCCGGCGTTTTCTTTCTTTTATCGACCCGTGGGGTCGTCGCGGTGACGAAGCTTATCAGCTCTTTGAAGGGATGGTCGCTTTCGGGGTAGGAGGGATCACCGGTAAGGGTGCCGCGTTCGGGCTTCAAGGTCGTGCCTATCTGCCCGAGGCGCATACGGATTTCGTCTTTTCGGTCATCGGGGAAGAGTATGGCCTGATCGCGACGAGCCTCGTCGCCGCGGCGTATCTCTCGATCTTCATCTTGGCTTATCGCGCCATGCGTCATTGTCCGGATCTCTTCCGGTTTAACGTCTGTTTAGGCGCCACGCTCTTTCTCGTCCTGCAGGCCTTGGTCAATATGGGTGTAGTCACCGGTTTACTTCCGACCAAGGGTATCTCGCTGCCGTTTATCAGCTACGGGGGTACGAACTTAGTGATTATGGCCTGCATGGTGGGGCTCGTGCTTAACTGCATCCGCGACTCGTCCGTGCCGGCCTTCGTGCCGAAGGAGGCTCGCGTATGAGCCGGATGTTGCTGGCCTGTGGTGGCACCGGGGGACATTTGGCTCCGGGTATCGCCTTAGCTCAGCGACTCTCCGATGCAGGGCACGAGTGCTTGTTGATGGTGAGTAGTAAGGCCGTGGACGCCAAGATGACGGCCCCCTATTCACGCCTGCGATTCGTGGCCGGACGGGGTCGAGGATTTGGTCCAGGCTTGATTAATAAAATTAGATTTTTCCCCGCACTCGTGGTTTCGGTTTGGTCGGCCTGGCGTTTATTACGAAAGTTTAAGCCCCAAGCGCTGGTGTGCTTTGGTGGTTTCATGAGCGTGGCCCCCGCTCTGGCCTGCCTGCTTTCGGGCGTCCCAGTCTTAGTCCACGAAGCAAATCGCCGGCCGGGCAAGGCGGTACGGTTAATCGCTCGCTTCGCCGCCGCTATTCATCTGCCCCAAGGCGTCCGCCTCGAAGGCATCGCTGAATCTCGTCAGCATGATTCGGGCTATCCGGTAAGGGCCGAGATTCGCCCCTTGGCTCGAGAGGTCGCCCGCCGCTCCTTAGGCATGCCCGCGCTCGGGCGGATGCTTCTGGTCGTCGGGGGGAGTCAAGGCGCCACGGTCTTGAACCGTTGGGTGGAAACCCATCAGGAAGAATTTTCGCAGCATGATATCCATGTGCTTTGTCTGACCGGGCCAGGTGGGCGCGAGGGAGAAATTCGTTCCGGAAACTCACTCATCAAATACCTGCCATTTTGCGATCAGATGGCCGCGGCGTATTCGGCGACCGATCTCGCCGTCACGCGCGCTGGGGCGGGTACCTTGGCGGAATTGGCGACCTGCCGAACGCCGGCGATTCTGGTGCCCTATCCCCAAGCCACGGACGATCATCAGACTGCCAATGCCCGTCAAGCGGCCGAGGCGGGGAGTGCGTTCCTGCTCCCCGAGCTGGAAATCTCCCGCTTAAGCGAAGCGGTATTCAGTCGTATCAATGATAAAACAATTTTGGCCAGCATGCGGGATGCGCTGGCTTTGGCGGATGCTTCGAATCGATGGGAAGAGCTCGCGCAGGAAACCATCAAACTGGCACTCGCGCAGGAGCGCGCTGCTCGATGAAGCCCACCGCTTCGGCCTGGTTGTTGGGCGCTTGCGGCATGGGGGTGGGACCTTTGGCAATTTATCTGAAGGGGGAAGGTTGGGATGTTTCCGGTTGGGATGACGCGACCGGGAGTCCCATGGAATTACAGTTAGCGAATGCGGAGATACCTTTGTTACGTGATCCCTGGGCCGCCGGCCGGCATCCAGAAGTGGTCGGTCGTTCGAGCGCGGTCAAAGCGGGCCATGAGGCCATGGTCTTGGCGGAAAACAAGGAAGTGCGGATTTTGCGGCGTGGTGAATTGCTGGCGGAGAGGGTCGCCGAACGGCGCTTTGTTGCCGTCTGTGGCAGTCACGGCAAGACGACCACGTGCGGGATGATCGTCGCAGCACTCTCGACGGCCGGAGCTGACTTTGGTTATATCTTGGGCGGGCTTTTCCGCGATCCGTCCTTTCCGCCCGCCCGTTCGGCCGTTTCGTCGCCTTGGGTGGTGGCTGAAGTCGACGAAAGCGATGGCACCATCGGAGCCTTTTCGCCCGATATCACCGTCGCCGTGAATTTAGATTGGGATCATCCGGATTACTATCGAGATGAAGCGGCCTTGGAGGCCGTCTTTCGGGCATTATTCGAACGGACTCGTTCGGCGGTGATCATACCCGTCGGCAATGAGCGGCTCGAACGTCTGACCGTTGGTTTGAAAGTCCCGGTTTGGCGTGTAGGTTTAGGCGGCGACTACCAGGCGCGCCCGATCGCCGGCGATCATGCGACGTCGGTCTTGGAAGTCGGTGGACTTTTTACACCGCAACAAGTGACGCTGCCGGTCGCGGGGACTTTTAATCGTTCCAATGCGGCGATGGCCTTGGCGGTGACGCATTTTATCACCGGATCTTTATTGCCCGAGCCCATGGCGCGTTGGCGGGGAATCCGCCGGCGCCAAGATGTCCTTTTTGAACGTGCCGGGCTTCGCGTTTTGGCTGATTACGCGCATCACCCGACGGAAATTTCAGCGCTTTTACAGTGGATTAAAGAAACCCATGTGGGCCGTTTGATCGTGGTTTTCCAGCCTCATCGGCATACACGGACGCGGCAGTATGCCGCAGAATTCAGGCAAGCCTTGGCCATGGCCGACCACGCTCTCGTGCTTCCCGTTTATGCCGCAGGTGAAACTGCCATGGAGGGGGGGCGCTCCGAGTCGGTCGTCGCCGGGACGGCACATCAATTGGTCGAAGACCGACGTCAGTTACCTTCGTTGTTAAACGATTTAAGTTCTGGCGCCGATACTGTCGTGGCCTTCGTGGGCGCGGGTGATATCGAGCGCGATGCCGAAGTTTACGCCAAAGTATTACGACGCTCAGGCGCGACGATGCTCTCCCTTGATTTACCTGACAGGGTCGCCGGCCGACTTTCGGCCGGGTGCGTCTTGCGGGCCAATGAATCTCTCGCTCGTCGGACCACCTTAGGCGTGGGCGGAACGGCTCGCTGGTACGCCGAACCCGCGATCGTCGACGATATCGTCACGCTACTGCAAGCGGCCGCCGAACTCGACTTACGTTATTTCGTCTTAGGTCGTGGCTCCAACCTGTGGGTGCCGGATGAAGGTTATGATGGGTTAATCTTGCATCTGACTTCTCAGCATTGGGGTAACATGACTTCGCTGGGTGAAAATCACATCCGGGTCGACGGCGGCGTCCGACTCAAGGAACTTTGCGGTTTCGCAACTAAAGAAGGCTTAGCCGGCTTTGAATTTCTGGAAGGCATTCCCGGGACGCTCGGCGGCTCCTTGCGGATGAACGCCGGGGCGATGGGTGGGTGGATTTTCGATGTGGTTGAATCGATCGAATGGCTCGCCCCGCATGGTCAGGTCCGGGCCGCCCGCCGCGATTGTTTTGATGCGCTCTATCGGGATTGCCCTCAATTGCACGGGGCCGTGGTGCTCTCGGCGGTACTCCGCGCTTCGGGCAAGGATGACGGCACGCTCATCCGCCAGCGCATGGAGGCGATGTCCGTTAAGCGTCGCGCCTCGCAGCCGCGCGAAGCGAGCGCCGGCTGTGTTTTCCGCAACCCGGTCGCGGATAAGGCCGGCCGGCTGATCGAAGTTAGCGGACTGAAGGGTCACCAAGTTGGGGCCGTGACGGTTTCGCCCGTGCACGGAAATTTCCTCGTCAATTTGGGAGAAGCTAAGTCGGCTGACTTTATCTCGGTGATGCGCGAGGTGCGAGCATCGGTAAAACTTAGCCAGGGGGTCGAACTTCAACCTGAAATCATCGCGCTTGGGCGCGAGTGGAAGGATCTCTTATGAACTCCCATTTAGAAATCATCATCCTTTGTGGGGCGATCTCGCCCGAACGTGAAGTCTCGCTTCGTTCGGGTCGGGCCGTGGCTTCGGTGATGGCCGGCGCTCGGTTAGTCGAGTTGGCCTCCAATGAACTGCCGGAGTGGATAGACGGCAGTCGTCACGTGGTTTTCCCGGTGATTCACGGAGACTACGGTGAAGACGGACAAATTCAGGCGGAATTAGAGGCGCGCGGCGTTTCGTTCGCCGGGTGCGATGCCGCCGCCAGTCGTGTTTGTATCGATAAAGTCGCCACCAAGCAGTTGATGAGAAGGGCAGGGGTTCCGGCGATTCCGGAGTTCGTGTTCGCCGGGAAGGCCAAGCCTTCGGCCGATAAGCTTATCGCTGAATTAGGGCAGCAAATCGTCCTTAAGCCCGCCGACAAGGGCAGTAGCGTGGGGCTTTACGTCACCCAGGGGTTGGATGAACTTATCGCGGCGCTGGCAGATATCCCTGCCGAAGGGCAGTGGATGGCCGAACGGCGGCTCAGCGGCCGCGAGATGTCCATTGGCTTACTGGACGGCCAGGCCCTGGGGCTCGTGGAAATCGTACCCCTGCAAGGCGTTTATGACTATAAGACCAAATATACCAAGGGGTCGTCAGATTACCGTTATCCCGCCCCAGTGACCTCCGCGCAGGCGGCCGGTATCGCGCTGGCGGCGGAAACCCTCTATGCGGCCTGCGGATGTCGTGACTTTGCCCGGGCTGATGTCTTTCTTGAGCCTGACGGAAACTTCTATTTTCTCGAAATCAATACGATGCCTGGCATGACCGAAACTAGTTTGATGCCGAAGAGCGCTTCTTGTCTCGGGCTTGATTTCACCTCCCTCGCCCGGCGAATGATTGCTCCCGCTTTGGCGCGCGCGCGCGCGCCGCAAACCCGATAACGTATGGGCTTCTTCGATCGATTCTTAGGTAAACGTCGGGACGCTTTCATGGGCCCCTCCGATCGGGACTGGCGTTCCCTTGTACCGCAAGAAGTTAATCGGGTGCCCGAGGATGATATCGGCCGCAAGCGCGCCGTCCGGAGTCGTCTGCCGTTGGTCCTTAGTATTTTATTTTTTGTGGCCTTGGGCGTCGTCATCTATCTCTCGGTCGATGAATCCGTACCGGTCGCCGCCGGACGGAGTTTCCGTTATAAGACCGATGGTTTCTTGCCCGCAGCCTTTGTGCAGAAAGTAATTTCGGCCGGGTTTGAAGGGCCCGCCAAGAACGTCCGGGCGATCAAGGCCGACTTAGAAACCGATAATCAGGTCCTGGCGGCCGATGTGCGCCGGCGAGCCGATGGCACTTTGGAAATCGTCCTCCGCGAACGTGTCGCGGTTGCCAAAATCGCCTCAGCGCCACCGACCGGGCCGATGGTGGTGCGTCTGGTTAGCCCCGACGGGCAGACCTTCGCGGGCACGGGTTATTCTGAGCAGACCATTCGGAGCTTACCAGAAATCCAAGATTTCCGTTCGACCGGCACGGGCGATCAATTGGCGATTGAAGGCATCGAAGTGGTCGGTCCCTTCCTGCTGGCGGCCCGGACGAGTTACGAGCGATTCTATCTACAATGGGCATCGGTTTCTTTGCGCGATTGTTTCGGTGCTCAAGAAGACGCTCCGGGATCGAATCTTAACGTGACGGTGCGGACAGCGGCGCAACCGACGGATCGTCCGCCATTGGTCGGCATCATTTTCTCCACCGCTAACTGGCGGAAAGAGTTGGCGCTGTTACCCCGGATTAGGATCGATGAATACCTGCGGATGCCGAACGCGACGGCTCAGGCTTACGTCCTGAAACTTTCCATTCAAAACCGTACCATCTCTCCGCCCGTCCCCGAACCCCGCCTCGTGCCCGCCCCCCTCCGATGACCCCCAAACTGCTTCCTTCTCTTATCGCGGTCATTGATATCGGTACGCACAAGACCGTCAGCCTCGTCGGCCAGATGATTAATGGTAAGGCCCGGATGTTGGGCTTCAGCGAACGTCGGACCGATGGCGTGGTCAAAGGCACTGTGATCGACCTCGAGCGGCTCCACCATTGCGTACATGAAGTCGTCAATGACGTTGAACGTAGTTCGGGTCGCTCGATTGAGCACGTCTACCTTTCACTTTCCGGACCAGCAGCGGAAGGGGAACGAATCAAGGGCATTCACGCGATTCCAGCGCACGACGGCAAAGTTACCGCCAAGGATGTCACGGACGCCATCGCATCTGCGAAGCGTCTGGAGCCGCCGGCAGGGCGGGCCACGTTACTCTACATGCGCCAGCCGACGACGATCGACGGCCGCGCGGTGGCCAATCCGGTGGGCATGGCCGGCAAGCGTTTGGAAGTCCATTTCTGGCGCGTAACGATGGAAGAGGGCAACATGCGGATGCGCGTCGGCATGGTGAACGGCATGAGCATCAAAGTCCGTGATTTTATCTTGGCTTCGCCTGCGCGACGGCGAGCGATTCTGACAAGCAAGGCGTGCTGGTTGTCGACATGGGCGCCGGCACGACTGATTGGATTCTCTATTACAAGGAGCACATCCTTTGTGCGGGATCGATTCCGGTCGGCGGCGAGCATATGACCAATGACCTGAGCGTAGCTTTGCGGATCAGTCGCGAGACGGCCGAAGACCTTAAGCTTCGTTTCGGTTCGGCCCTACATCGTGAGGCGGACGCCAATCAGACCATCTGGAAAGACGGCGACCGTGGGCTCGGCGATCAGCAATTCAACCGCGGGACGATCACGCAGGTGCTTTCCTTGCGTTATCAGGAGACGTTCGAATATGTTAAGAAAGATATCATGCAGCATCTCGAACAGCTTTTCCCGGGACACGCGGTGAAGTTGGACCAATACTTCCTGCCGGCGGGCATCATCCTGACGGGCGGCTCGGCGAATTTGGCCGACGCTGCCGACGCCGTCCATGCCATCATGCAATTACCGACGCGAATCGGCGTCCCGACTTTCGAAAATGATTCGCTGCGCAAGCCGGAGTATGCGGGAGTCGTCGGCCTGATGACCGCCGCGATTACGGATTCGCCACCGCCGGTGCGTCGACAGCGAGGTTTTTGGGCGTCGCTCAAAGACCTCTTCCGCTTCTAAACCATGGAACGCCCGCCTTCCATTCTCTTGGTTGGTTTAGGGGGTGCGGGCTGCTCGATTGTCGCTCGGCTGGCCGCCCGGTTGCCGCCGGAAATCGGGGTGGCCCTGATCGATACGGACACACGCTCCTTTCAGCAACTTCCCGGTGCTACGGTCGTGCAAATCGGTCGGGCCCAGACCCGGGGCATGGGGACGGGCGGCGAAGCGGCCTTGGGTAGCGCTTCGGCCGAATCCGATGAAGCCGCTTTACGCCGGATTTTTACCGGCGTGCCCATCGTAGTAATGGTCACGGGTCTTGGGGGTGGGACGGGAAGCGGGGCCGCGGCCGTCGTCGCCGGTTATGCCGCCGAGGTCGGGGCGACTGTGTTGACGTTCGCGACCATGCCCTTTTCGCATGAGGGAGAACGACGCCAACGCCAAGCCAACGAAGCCACGGGAGTGTTGGGCTTAAAATGTCACGGGCTGGTGGTCGTCCATAACGATTTACTTTTGCAACAAGTCGCCACCGACGCTCCGCTTTCAGAATCTTTTGCGGCGGCGGATGCTTGGGTGGGCGGTGCTTTGCGTGCGCTGGCGGGAGCCTTTACCCCTGGGGCGTTGGTGGCGGCTGACCCGGCGGCCTTGCGTTCGATTCTCGCTAACCCTGGCTCACCCACCCTCTTTGCTTTTGGAGTGGGCACCGGAGAAGGCGCCGCGATGAAGGCCGCCCGTGCCGCCAGTGAATGTCCTTTGGCGCACGGCCCCAGTTCCGTCACGAAAGTTGCATCGCTCTTCGTCCATGTGACGGGTGGTCCGACTTTGACGACGACTGCGGCCTTTGAGGCAGTCGCTGCGGTCCGGACGCGTTTTGGTGGCGAGACCTCCACGATTGTCTGCGCCCGGGTTAATCCTGACCTTGGCGATCGAATCGAAGTTTCGGTTTTGGGAGCTTCGCTGCCAGCGCCCAAGAGTCCGGCGAAGGCCAAGAAGGGCGCCAAAGCTGGCGACCCTTCGCAGCCGATGTTTGAGTTCGCAACCGAGGAAGCCATGCGCCGAGGACTGTTTGGTGGGACTCCGATGACTTTTATCGACGGTCAGGATATTGATGTACCGACTTACATTCGGAAGGCCGTACGCTTGCCGGCGTCGCCCTAAGTTCGCTTCCCGGTTGCGCCCCCCGCGTCTCCTCATACGTTCAGCCGTATGTCCGCGTTCGACGTCGCCACCATCCGGCAAGACTTCCCCATCCTGGCCCGACGGGTGCATGGGCGGCCGCTGACTTATTTGGATAATGCGGCGACATCACAGAAGCCGACCGCCGTCATCCAAGCTCTGGAGCGTTATTACTCCGAAAGTAACGCCAACGTCCATCGCGGGGTACATTTGCTCAGCGAGCAAGCTACCACGGCTTATGAAAGCGCCCGCCAGACGGTCGCTAAATTCTTAGGCTTAAAGGATGCTCGTGGCTGCGTCTTCGTGCGTGGAGCGACGGAGGGTATCAATCTGGTCGCCGACTGTTGGGGCCGAGCGCATTTGCGGTCCGGAGACGAAATTCTGATCACCCATCTCGAACACCATGCTAATATCGTGCCTTGGCAGGTGGTGGCCGAGCGGACGGGCGCCAAGTTAGTCGTCGCCCCCGTCACGTCGCGGGGCGAAGTCGATCTCGAGGCTTTTAAGAAATTACTTTCGCCGCGGACGAAGTTAGTGGCCTTTGCGCATGTTTCTAATGCTTTGGGTACGGTGAATCCTGCTGTCGAGATGACGCGACTGGCGAAGGCCGTAGGTGCCACGGTACTCATCGACGCCTGCCAGGCTGCCGCGCACTTCAAGGTCGATGTCCCTGCGCTCGGTTGCGATTTCTACGTCTTCTCCGGACATAAGACTTTTGGTCCCACCGGTATCGGCGTGCTCTGGGGGCGCCCGGAAATTTTGGACGCGATGCCGCCTTATCAATATGGGGGTGACATGATCCGTAAGGTGGATTTCGACGGTACGACTTATCGCGAGGCGCCGGAGCGCTTTGAGGCTGGCACCCCGCACATCGCCGGGGCGTTAGGTTTGGCGGCGGCCTTGGATTACTTTATGCCGCGGCAGGTTGGTGCGCATGCGCATGAACAAAAACTTCTCGCCGCCGCGACCGAGCGTCTCAAGGCCATCAAAGGCCTGACCATCGTGGGTGAAGCGCCCGAGAAGGTCGCCGTCATTTCGTTCCTGCTCGAAGGCGGACACCCGCACGATGTCGGGACGCTTTTGGATGCGGATGGGATCGCGATTCGGACGGGACATCATTGTTGCATGCCTCTGATGAAACACCTTGGCATCAGCGGGACCGCCCGCGCCTCGTTTGCTTTCTATAACACCTTTGAGGAAGTCGATCGCCTGGCGATTTCGCTCGAGAAGGTACGCAAGATGATGGCCTAGGCCGGCTTGGCGAGAGCCGCCGCACCGGCTCGGCGAAGCACGTCGAGGATACCTTGGATCTCCCAGTTGCGCGAGGGGCCCGTGAGGCCGATCAGTCCGCGGGCATCTTGGATATCTTCCGGATGATTACCTGGCGGCCAATCCAGCCACTGCTGCTCGTAGATCGGCGACTTCGTTTGCAGGAGCGGAAAGAGGGCATTGATGCAAAGCGTATCCGCCCGGCCATCGGGCAAAACGCAGGAGAGGACATCATCAATCAGACGCCGTCGCAGGGAGGGAAGGGGGGTGCTGTCGGTTGTTTCCGCCCAGGTGCGGAGACGTTTGCGCCATTCTGGTTGGCGACGATTCAATTCCAAGTATTGCGCCAGTCGGCGATAAGGATGTCCCGCCGGACGCAGCCCGCGCAGCCGCCACCGCCCGCATTTCTCCATGTAAAGGGCATCCAGGCCCAAGATAAGCATCTGCTCTGAGGAATGTGATCGGGCGAGTTCGCACATGGGCGCGCGATTGCCTCCGAGCCCGAGTGATTCGACGAACATTTCATGACAGGCTCCCTCCCAACCAACTTCTTTGATACGTTGGCGAGCGTAATGGGTTTTGGCTTTGAAGCGTTGGGAGGCGCGTTGGCGCAGGCCGAAAGAAATATTAGTCTCTGTCGCCAGCACGCGTCGGGCTACTTCGCCCGAACGGCCCCGAAGCTCTAAGAGAGCGTCTTCTTCCGCGAGGTCTTCGAGGTCGCGGGGCAAGTGCGGCAATAGTACCAAAGTCTCAGGCCGATGTCCGCTGAGGGTAGTGACGGTCTTGCAACCGGGGAGTAAGACCGCATGCAAGATAACCCCCGAGAAATTGGGATCCGCATCATGGCCGTGCGCGTGCCAGTCTGACCAGCGCAGGTGGATTTCGACATCTCCGCGTGCCGGTTTGCCATTCAGCGAGATGACTGCGCCCAGAAAATCCGGCCCGGCGCCGCGATTCCAATCTCCGGGGTGGATGATTTCAATGGCGGTGCCCGTGGTCGATGACATCGGGCCGCGCACTTCTCCGGCGGCCCAGAGCCGTTGGATGGCCCGCTCGCCAATGGCAAAAGGACCATAAGGGCCTTCGATTTCTTCGACGCGTTCGCAGGTGCTCATCGCGCATTAGAGCAGGGAAGAAGCCGTGAAGTGAATTGGGGAGATAGCCCAGGGGAAGCCACCGAATGGGCTTGAGGGAAGACCTCATGAGGATTTGACTATCCCGCACGGAGAGGTGGCAGAGTGGTCGATTGCACCTGACTTGAAATCAGGCGTACCGCAAGGTACCGGGGGTTCGAATCCCTTCCTCTCCGCCAATTTTGCTTTGTAGTAGTTGAATTGATTAATGCTTTTTAAATCAATAGGCTAAAAGCAGAAGGCTGGCGTTTCCGCCGATCTGCTTGTTTTCGGAGCTGCCAGCTTACTTCCTACCCTCGTCGTGCTTCTTCGGCGGCGTGTTGGCGGCGAGGCGCTTCTCGAGTTCGGCTAGGCGCTTCTGGGCGTCGGCGAGCATCAACTTGTCAACGAGTTGGTTGTCGATCGACTTCAGGAAGGCCTCATGCCGGGCGAACTTCGCTTCCTTGGGTTGGTTCTTAGCGAAGAGGTGGGCCCAGGCGTAGGCCTCGATGTATTTCGTGGTCACGAAGCGCAGTTCGCCACCGTAGTATTCGGCTAGGGCGAACTGGGCCGAGCCACGGCCTTGGAGCGCAGCCTTCTCGAGCCATTGCACGGCTTGCCTTTGATCGACCGCGACTCCGTCTCCGTGGAGGTAAGCCTGGCCGAGCCCCTCTTGGGAGGCGGCATGGCCGCCTTCGGCGGCCTTGCGATACCAGCGCAGGGCCTCTGCGTTGTTGCGGTTGGTGCCGGCGCCATGTTCGTAGGCCCAGGCCAGCTTATGCATCGCGTCGAGGTCGCCTTTTTCGGCTTCCTCCTTGTATTGTTGGAACGTACGTTCGGTCGCCGGGGTCTGCTGTGCGCAGGCCGCAGCGGCGAAAAGCAGGAGCGAGAGCAGGGCGGATCGCATGGTTTAGGGCTTGGTGGATTCAGTAATTTCCTTGATCAGGAGTTCGAGGGCGGCCTTGCCCTTGGGCGCGTTGTATTTGCTACTGCGCAAGGCCGAGATAGCTTTGTCGAGAGTCTTGTCGATCGTCGTCCAGCGTTTCTCGTCGCGAGGTTTCAGGGCGTTCTCCTTCTCGTCCCAAGCTGTCTCGAGGTCGGTGAGCTTAGCGACCATCGCCTCTTTCTTCCCGGCGGCCAGTGCCTCGAGCGTGGCCTTGGTCAGAGTGATGAACTCGGACGTCTCCATCTGAGTGTAGATTGGAGTGATGGCCGATGCCGGGGCGGCAGGCGCGGGCTTGGCGTCCTCGGCGCGGACGGCGGGGGCTAGGAGGCCAAGTGAGAGCAGGCCGAGGAGGGTAGCGGAGCGGAACAAGCGGGGGTAGGTGTGCATGGAAATGGAGGTATGTAGATGGAACCCCGTTCGTGCTCCCGAGTTACAGGGTAATTCGCCGGGTTGCTTCGCTGGGCGGATTCGACAACCTTTGGGGATGAGTGAGCCGCCCTGTTGTGTTCCCCGTCCGGCGACCTCGCTGGTGAAGATGTTGGTGGGTTCGGCGAGGGCCACGGGGCCGAGCAGGCGATGCCGCCGGCATCGGGCCGGAGGCCCGAAGTTCAGCGGAATCAAGCCCGTCCTCTCCGCCCATCTGATTTAAAGTCGCCGCTTTTAGGGAAACGGTTCGGGCTGTTTAGCCGCCAAGAAGAAATAAGAACTATTACTTGATGAGTTTAGTCAGCTCAGCGGCGCGTTTCTTCCCGGCACTGATTTGATTTCGATCCAAAAGCCGTTCGAGGAGGTCTCGTGCCATGGTCGGATCGGTCATCTTCAAGGACGCGATGGAATACCAAGCGTAGGCTTCAACCAGATCGCTGTCGACACCTTCCCCATTGTAGTAGCTAGCGCCGAGATGGAATTGGGCCAGGGCATACCCTTGATCGGCGGATTTCCGCAACCAGGTGATCGACGCCGCGAGATCCGTTCGCACCCCGTCACCGTATTTATAAGCTAACCCGATGCTTAATTGCGCATCAGCCAAGCCTTGATGGGCGGCCAAGAGATACCACCGAGCCGCGAGATCAGAGCTCCGGATGACGCCTTCGCCGGCGGCGTAGGCGTTACCGAGATTGTACTGGGCCAGAGCGGAGTTTTGTTCTGCCGATTTCTTCCACCACTTCACCGCTTCTTCGAAATCGCGCGGGACGCCGTAGCCCTTGTAGTAGCAGGTCGCGACCAGGTTTTGCGCGACCTTATCGCCGTCTTCAGCTTCGATTTTGAGCGAACTAAACTGCGCTGAATTGATCTGAGTGAAGACAAGCTGGCGTCCAGATAGGGCGGAACAGGCCAATGTCAGCAGCAGGAAGAATCGTCCACAATTCATGGGAGGGCTGAGCGAGGCCTTAGCGACCAAGGTGGGATTGCTTTTCGCGCTCAACGAGTTCGGCGTTTTTCGTTTTTTCAATCTCGGCCAGGATTTCTTTCGTCCGCTTCTGGCCTTCGTTAATCTGATCGCTGGATAAGGTTTTTTCTAAGGTGATGCGCGAAGCGATGGCTTCGTTGTTTCGGGCGGCGGCGATGTTATACCAAGCGTAAGCTTCGATGAAATCTTTCGGCGCGCCAAAGCCGGAGTCATAGGCGATACCAAGGCTTAACTGGGCGACGGCTAAGCCGTGTTTGGCGGCCATCTTGTACCACTTGAAACTTTCATCGATGTCTTTGTGAACGCCGTTGCCGGAGAAATATGATTTGCCCAGGAGAAATTGGATTTCGACGTCCCCAGCTAAGGCTTTGTCCGTCAGGATTTTCAGCCTTCTTTCGGCTTCAAGCGTGGGTGCTGGGCGGAGGCCTGCGGTGCCGCTGGGTATCGCAAGTTCGCTCTGGGCCGAGGCGGCTGGAGTCGGGGCTGAAATAGTTGGCGCTTTGTTGTTGGCCTGAGCCATGGGCTTGCTGACTGCTTTAGGTTTTGGGGGAGGTAGTTGGCGCTCAGGTAAGGTTCCGGTATACGATAAGAAATAGGTGCGATTCACTTTAATAGATCCGGAGGCCCAACATTCGCCACAGGGAACATCGCCTACCATGGTCGTACCCCTTAGCTTGGGATCAGGATTCTCAACCAAGGTTCTTTTGCTACCTTGGCCGGCGCATCGCTTGCATTGTTCAACCGTAGAAACGATGACTAAAGGGTGACTTTGGTTTACAAAGTAAAGGAATGCATTCTGGGAAAACTTATTATCTGCAGCGTTACCATCCTTGAGATCAACAAACTCACCACCATCGTTAAAATCATGCGATTTACGGAACGCCTCCCAGATGCGGGTGAAGTCGTTTGCGGTTTCGCTGCGGCCTGCGGCTCCAATCTTCCCGATGTCAAACTGGGCGCTGATTTCGATTTCTTTACCTCCATAGACCCGTCCGTAAAAGGAATGACGATAGTAACGCGTACCATTGTACTCGTAGAAGCCGTAGGCATTATCTGATTCGAAGAGGGTGGATTGTGCCCAGGCGTCGGTTACGCCGACGGTGAGGCCGACAAAGCAGAAGATTATTTTTCTCATAAGTATTTAATATAAAGTTTAGGATATGGTGTCTAATACATAAATGTCTGCCCGGGCCATCAGATGACTTAATCTTTCGATGGGCGCATCGTTATTTTCGATACTTACAGAGTATCTATCCCAGCCGTTGTCCGGCGAGAGGGCCCAAGGTTTGCCCCGGATTTTGAATAAACGGGCGCCCCAGCCTGACCTTAGGGGAGGTTTCGCGATGTTCTATCCAGGCGAGGTTGGGTTGCATTCGTCAGCGGGCTTTGGCAGACTGAAGCATGCCGGCCGCGCTACCCCTCATCCCCCGTCCGGCCCGCTTAGTAGTACGTTTGCTCGTCGGCGAGGTTAAGGTCGCTGGCACTTTGCCGGAAGGGCCGGTACTGCTTTGCTCTAATCATGTCAGCTATCGCGACGTCTTTCTGTTTGGGATGGTACGTTCGTCGGCGCGCCTGCTCGTGCACCCGCTGGTATTCTCGTTCCCGTTCCTGAAGAAGTTCGCCGTCCGCTGGGGCTTCGTGCAGGTCTCGATCGACGACGCCGTGGCACTGCTCAAGCAGGGAGAGACTGTGGCGATCTGCCCGACGGGTCTCGTCGAGGCACTCGGCGAGGCGGAGTTACCATTTAAGACCGGCGCGGTCCGTATCGCCCAGCAGGCCGGCGTGCCGATGGTCCCGGTTTACTTCCATTACGGTAATTATCCAGGTCATTGGGTGACGCCATTCTCGATCACCGTGCAGAATATCTTCCTCTTCTGCCTCTGGCCGTTGTATCGCCGCGGTGTCACGATTTTTGTCGGTGCACCGATGGATACGTCCGGCGACGTCAAGGAACGGACGAAAGTATTGAAGGCGGCGGTCGAGGCCTTGAAGCCCTGAGACCGAGTAAAGAGTATCGAGTATGGAGTATAGGGCGGGAGAGTGGCGCCTTGGAGATGACTACGCCTCCGTTTGTCGCTTGCTTGTCACCTGATACAGCCCTGATCGCATTGATGTGGCCTTATGATTGTTGAGTGACGATTCCTAAGCCATTCGCCCTCTACTGGCGACTAGCCCGCATCTGCGGGTGGACGTTGCTGGCCGTCATCGGGCTGCCCCTTTCATTTTATGGGTTGCTGCAGGTTGGATATAACCAGGACGTTGTTGCACCTGGTCTGCTGTACCGATCCGCCCAACTTCCGGTCAGGGATTTCGTCAGCCTCGCCCAGCAAGCAGGCTTGCGGACCGTCATTAATCTGCGGGGCGAAAACGTCGGTCAAGATTGGTATGACGCCGAATACCATGCTGCGCAGAAGCTCGGAGTGGGCTTCATCAACTATCGCATGAGTGCGTCCCGTGAACTGACCATCGAGGAGATGAACGAGTTGGCGCAGATACTGCGAGACGCCCCGAAGCCGGTGCTAATCCATTGCAGCTCGGGTTCCGATCGGACTGGGCTGGCCTGCGCTTTGTTCCTGTTGGAATCCGGTTACCCGCCGTCGGCCGTGGCCGATCAGCTTTCGCTCCGGTTCGGCCATTTCCCTTATTTATGGAGCGGGTCGTGGGCGATGGATAATAGCCTGAAGGCTTATAGGGAGAGCCAACTTCGTCCTATGCGGAAGCTGGCGACCCTCGGGGATAAATAAGGCCGCGTGCGTCTCCTCGACCGATACGTCCTACGAGAGTGCATCATCGCCAGCGCCCTTGCTACTGGCGCTTTCGTCTTCGTACTTTTGGCGGGCAACGTCGTCCAGATGGTGCTCGGGGCGGTCTCATCCGGACGAGTCTCCTCGTGGGAAGCCTGCGAACTGATTGCCCTGCTATTTCCGACCGTGCTCCCTTACGCTTTACCGATGGGTATCCTGACGGGCGTGCTCCTGACGTTTGGGCGGATGGGTGCCGATGGGGAGATCACGGCCATGAAGGCCTCAGGCATAGGCCTTTGGCGGATCGCCGCACCCGTGTGGGCCGTAGCGGCCCTGGTGGCGCTCGCGTCGCTTTGGTTGAACCTCGAGGCTGGACCGGCCTCGGAGGATGGTTTTCAAAAGGTGTTGCTTGGTTCTGCCCAGCAGACGCCGGCGGGCCTCATTCAGGCGGGTAAACTGAACCGACAGTTCAAGGGCCTGCTGATTCGTGCCGAGGAAAAAGAAGGGGAGACCCTTAAGCGTTTTCATCTCTGGCAGGTGGACGGCCGCGGGCAACTGTTTCAGTCGGTGCGGGCGAAATCAGCCAAGTTGAGTAAGTCGACCGATGTGCAGGGGCATTCCATTCTCCGGATTGAGATGCTGGATGCGAATATGACTACTCGTCCCGAAGGTGAGGATACGCTCGCTCATCCCGAAAGCTTCGTGTCAGCCAAACAAGCCGTTTTAGAAATGCCGCTGAGCCAGCGTCCGGATGAGAAGGGGACTTACGTAAAGAAGCTCCGCATGATGACGGGCGGAGAGATGCTCGCCGCCATGGAGACTGGCTGGAAGCTGCCGGAGCACCCGACGGCCGAACAGCGGGCAGTCGACCGGATGATGCTGACCGTGCAATTTATGTTCCGCGTCTCGACCGCGTTATCTATCCTGAGCCTGGCGATGTTGGCCGTGCCGCTGGCGATCTCGGTCGGTCGATCTGAGACCAGCGTGAGTGCGGGCTTGGCCTTGGGCCTGGCGTTGACCTATTATCTGCTGATGCAGAAAGCCGCGCGTCACTAGTCGTTATCGCCCTAAGCTGCGACGTTCTGAGGACAGCCCAGAGGGCTTAAGTTTGCCAAGCAGGGTAGAGGGGGCAGACTCGGCACATGCGCCCCCTCGTCCTCTGTCTCAGCTTGTGGCTGTCGGTCTGCGGTGTCGCCGCCGACTCGGTCATCGCTCCGTTCGTGCAACGCGAAGAACTCGCTGGGGCGGTGATGCTCGTCGCGAATAAGGATAAGGTCCTGAGCGTGACGACGGTTGGCTTCGCGGATATCGCGGCAAGGAAGCCGATGCAGGCGGATTCGCTTTTCTGGATTGCTTCGCAGTCTAAATGTATGACTGCCGTTGCCGTTCTGATGTTGGTCGACGAGGGTAAAATCGCGCTCGACGATCCGGTCGAGAAATACCTGCCCGAGTTCAAGGGCCAGCGCGTCGCCCCGCCGAAACCTGACCCGAAGGCCGAAGCCAAGGGCAAGCAGAAGGAGCAAGCGTCCAAGGCCGTCTCGACGCCTGAAGGTGAGCCCCAGCCCGCGGTGCATCCGATCACCATCCGCGAGGTGCTTTCTCACGTGAGCGGATTGCCTTTTAAATCCGAGGAAGAAAAACCCACGCTCGACGGCCTGCCGCTGGCTGATGCGGTTAAAACTTACGCCAAGGCTCCGCTCGCGACGCAACCTGGCACGCATTACCAGTATTCCAACGCCGGCATCAACACCGCCGCGCGCGTCCTCGAAGTTGTCAGCGGCCTACCGTATGAAACCTTTATGCAGAAGCGCCTCTTGGATCCGTTGAGCATGAAGGACACCACCTTCTGGCCAAACGCCGAACAGGTTTCCCGGCTTGCCCTGACCTATAAGCCTGATGCCACCAAGAAGAAGCTTGAGCGCGGTTCACTGGGGCAGCTGCAGGATGATCTCACGGATCGCCAGCATCGTTTCCCGATGCCGGCGGGCGGACTGTTTTCCACCGCGGCTGATACCGCCCGCTTCTGTCGCATGCTTTTGAATCGAGGTGAATTGGAGGGTAAAAGTTATCTCAGCGAGAAATCTTTTGAGGCGTTGACTTCGCGTCAGACGCCGGCCGCTTTGCCGCAGAGTTACGGCTTCGGCCTGCAGGTTACCCCCGAGGGTTTCGGTCACGGCGGTGCCCAGGCGACCAATATGGAAGTGCGCACCAAGGAAGGCCTCGTGCTCGTCTGGATGATCCAGCACCAGGGCTTCCCGGGTAAGGGCGGGCAGGCCCAAGGTGAATTCAAGAAGTGGGCGGCGAAGGAGTACGGGCCGAAATAGTTGATTGGTTGACCAGTTGGCCGGAGGGCCAGAAAAAGTGCAGACGGGTTTCTTTGTCCCGATGGGCCGGGGCGGATGTCAGCGGTGAGGCGTACCAACGTTGTGACTTAGGTGACGCCAAGTTGGCTTAATTCCATGGCAAGATTGGGAAATGACGCCCCCCATGCGCCTCCTCATTGTCCGAGCCTTGCGCGGCTTCGGTTTGCTCGTGCTCGCCGTCCTGCTGTTCCTCGGCGGCGCCTATGCATACGTCCATGGCGGCGGTAACTTCCATGAAGTGGAGAAGGGTGTGGTCTATCGTTCCTCTTGGCTCGGTGCCGAAGGCCTGGAGAAAGCAATCGTCCGCCATGGGGTGAAGTCGGTGCTGAATCTCTGCGGGGAGCAGCCAGGCGATGTTTGGTATGACGGCGAGACGAAGGTCGCGCGTCAGAGTAGGGTCGTATTTCGTAGCCTGGGTTTATCCGCGAATAAAGAACTGGACGCCCAGCAGATGGCGGAGCTCGTCGAGTTCCTGCGCGACGCTCCGAAACCACTGCTGATTCATTGTCGCGCTGGCTCCGATCGCACCGGCCTCGCCTGTGCTATTTATGTCGCTGCGCATGGAGGTTCTTATCACGATGCCCAAGAGCAGCTTTCGCTCTACTACGGTCACTTCCCCTATTTCGGCAGCAAGAGCGTGGCGATGGATGTGACCCTCGCACGTTTCTACGAAAGCGTGGCGGGTCGGCGGATTGCAGGGCAGGGCGAGGTGAGGTAGGGACGGACGGCGGGTAGGCGCTCGAAGGGAGACCCGCTGCGAACGGACGCCACGCAGTGGCGCCCCTACCACGACGCTGAAAGGTCCCTGTGTCGTGCCGCAGTCCCCTACGTTAACTCAGGTTTGCCTTTTCCGCTCCGATAATGACCTATTCCGCTCATTAGATGCGAATGTGTTGAATTGGGTTCAGAGGTTGGGAACATAACCCCTCCGTTACTGCCCTTACCTTTCCCCATGAAAAACCACCCCATCGCCGCCTTCGTGTTCGCGTTGCTGTCCGTCGCCGGACTGTCCGCGCAGAACAAGGAGCTGGTCGCCAAGATCGTCCTGCCACCGGAGCCGGTTGCGCAGGCCGTCACCAAGAAGATCAACGTCCTCGACCTTTTCCGCGAAGGAAAGGCCGAGATGCACATCAACCCTAAGGCCGATATTCATGACGATGCCAAGAACGTCTTCAAGTTCGACGACGATGGTCTCTTCCACATCAGCGGTAACGGCTACGGCGGCATCACCACCAACGATAGCTTCAAGGACTACCACCTCGTCATCGAGTTCAAGTGGGGCGAAAAGACCTGGGGTAAGCGCGCTAAGGCCACGCGCGACAACGGCATCCTCGTCCACTGCTACGGCCCGCAGGGCGCCGTGGGAGGCAGCTGGATGGCCAGTATCGAAGCCCAGATCATCGAAGGCGGCGTGGGCGATATCCTCGTCCTCGCACCCAAGTTGGCGGACGGCACCGTGCTCGAGACCTCGCTCAGCGCCGAAGTCGGCCTTGATCGCGACAAGGAGAAGATCTGGACCCCGGGTGCTCCTCGTCAGACCATGAAGGGCGGCCGACTCAACTGGCAGAAACGCGACGTCGATTGGAAAGATACGATCGGCTTCCGCGGCAAGGACGACATCGAATCGCCCTTCGGTCAATGGACCCGTTTTGAGGTGATCGCGAAAGGCGATACGCTGCAATATTTCGTCAACGGCGTAAAGGTGAACGAAGCTTTCGAGTGCAAGCCCAGTCAGGGTCGTATCCTGCTGCAGGTCGAAGCGGCGGAGATGTTCGTGCGTCGTTATGAACTTTATCCGCTCGGAGGCTTTACGGAGAAATGGTCGGTGGCTAAGCCGGCGACCCCGGCGCACGGAGATGCCGAGGTGATTCCCGCCTATGCCGCCCGTCCACCTGTCATGGATCTTAGCAAGGAGCCGTTCGCCCAGACCTCTCCTAAATACAAACTCCCACGGGGTTTTGAAATGGTCGTCGCCGCCACCTCTCCAATGGTAGCCAATCCCACGATGGGATGCGTCGATGACCAAGGTCGCCTCTTTGTAGGCGACTCTGCTGGCGTAAATTGGAGCCCAAAGAAATTCGAAACCGTCCTACCCAATCGCATCCTCCTTTTGGAGGACCGGGATGGCGACGGCATCTATGAGCATAGCACGGTCTTCGCGGACAAACTCGCCTACCCTAAGGGGGCCTATTTTTTGAACGGCAGTCTTTATGTCACGGATACCCCCGGTGTCTGGAAGTTCACCGATACCGATGGAGATGGCATCGCGGATAAGCGCGAACTGATTGTCGGCGGTTTTCAGTGGACGGCGAATAGCGCCGATTGCCACGGCCCGCGTCTCCACCCTGATGGCCGGCTTTATTGGACGCACGGCCGCAAGGGTCATGATATCAAACAGCAGGACGGCACGCCGGTCCACGAAGGCCTTAACAGCGGTATCTGGTCGATGAAGCCCGACGGCTCCGACATCCGTTGGCATGCGCTCGGTTGCGCCGACAATCCTACTGGGCTCGACTTCACGCCCACCGGCGAGCTCATCGGCACCACCAATCTTTATTTCGGGAGCCCGCGCGTCGACACCCTGATGCAGTGGCAGCTCGGAGGCGTCTACGAGCGCCCGGATTTCTTGCGCATCATCGAAGACCTTCCGCGTACGCACGAGCGCATGCCCATCCTCCGCGAGCTCGGCCACATGGTGCCCAGCGGTTGCACCTTCTGGAAGAATGCCAACAAGTTCGCGTTGGAGGGTCAACCTTGGGCCGCCGACCCAGCCAACCTGCAATTGATGGTGACCATGTATAACTCGCAGAAGGTTCTGCGCTACGAGATGCAGAAGGAAGGGGCGACTTATCGTACCATCGAGCACGAATTCTTCACCGTCGACCGAAAGGGCGCGCACCTCACCGACGTCATGGAAGATATCGACGGCTCGCTCATCGTCTTCGACACCGGTACCTGGTATTCCCATTGCCCCTCGAGTCTGCAGGGTTCGGCCAACGTCCCTGGCATGATCTACCGCATCCGCCGCACCGCGGAAGGGAAGGCCGCGCACGCTGCCGTGCTCGCCGCCCACAAGCCCCTCGAACTCGCCAAGCCCAAGACCGACGCCGAACTCCTCGCCCAGCTTTCTTCCGCCGACCAGTCAGAAGTCCGTCGCGGACTCGAAGGCCTGACCTTCCGCGAGGCTAAGTCGCCCGCCGTCACCGCTGCTATCCGCGGCCTCCTTGCTCGTGAGGCTGACCTTGTGCTCGAGCATGCAATCCTCACCGCGGGCATGCGCCTCGCTGGCTTCACCGCCGCCGATCTCGCCACGGCCAAGGGTCTGGTCGCTCAGGCACGTCTCCTGCGCATCGTCTCCCAGACTCGGACCAAGGAGTCCGATTACGGCGATGTCCTGAAGTTTGCGCTCAGCCAGGCGGATTCCGCTGACGCCGCGCTCGCGAAGAATGCTTACCTCGCCCTGATCAAGGCGCCTGACGCTGATACGGTCCTCGCCCCTGTCTTCGGCCAGTGGCTCGCACAGCCCGCTCCCTCGGCCACGCAGGTCGCCGCCATGGGCAAGTTCGCCAGCGCGCTCGCCGCCCAGCCTGGTGTCGCGAAAGGTATCGCCCGTATGCTCGGACACGAGAAGGCCGCCGTCCGTCAGGCCGCGCTGCGCGCCATCGCCGCCCAGCCCGGCAAGGTCGACGCCCAGTTCTGGTTTGCGCCGCTCCAGGCGCAGCTCGCCCAGGGTGCCTCGCCCCTCTTGCTCGACGCTCTTGCTCGCGTGAAGGACAAGCGCTTCGACGAAGCGCTAAACGCCGTCTCCGTCGACACGACCAAGCCTGCTTCGCTCCGCCTTAAGGCCTTACTCGCGTTGTCCGGTAGCGGCGAAGGCCTCAGCGAGCCGGCCTTCAAACTGCTCACCGACCTCTTCGTCGATCCGGCGAATCCTGGTCTGCGGATGGACGCCGCTGCGCGTCTCGCCAACACCAAGCTAACGTCTGCACAGTGGGATGCTTATCTTGCACTGCTGCCGACCGCCGGTCCACTCGAGCAGAACGAGCTCCTCGTCGCGCTCGCCGTGCCGCAGAATTATAAGAACGTGTCAAAGGACACCGGCCGGAAGATCGCCGTTGCCCTGAGCAAGTCGCCGATGCTCGGCACCTTCAGTCCGGATCTCGTGCGTAAGGCCTTCAGTTTCCTGCCCCGCGAGATCTATGAGGTCCTTGAGCCGTCGTTCGATGCCGCCCTTGCGGTCAATGACGCCAAAAAGGAGCGCCTCGCCCCCCTGGCCATGGCGGCTGCGAAGAAGGGCGACCCTGTTGCCGGTCGTGCCGTCTATGAATCCGGACGGGGCGCCTGCATCGCGTGCCACAAGATCGGGGACAAAGGTCAAGAACTTGGCCCGAACCTGAGTAAACTCGGCGGCATCCGCGCCGAACGCGAAC
>JAPLTU010000037.1 GCA_026397965.1 Verrucomicrobiota bacterium
GCCGGACGTCGTCATCCACGACGAAGAACCAGACGTCCCGGGCGGCTGGCGTCCGCCGAATCGTGGGGATGATCTTGGTGCCGGGGCCTTCGTCTTCGCAACGGAACACCTGCACGGGGTACTTGCCGATGAAATCAGGGATGACGTACTCGGCCCCGGTCCGCGCGAAGCGGTGGGGTATGTTCAGGTGGATCTCGTCGGGCGGTCGGGACTGGCCGGAAGTGAGGGAACGGAGGACGGGCTCCAGAAGGTGGATGCGGTCAGGCGCGGTCGTCAGGGTGGCGATGATGCGCAGGGAATCTCGAGGTGCTGGAGTCACCTGAAGCCCGGACCAGAACGCCTCGGCTTTTTTTGCTCGTCGACGGTACTGGCGCTTACGGCGCCACGAGCGCGACATCTTACGGAGAGTTGGGTAAGACAGAGCAAGCAGACCGACGATGAGGAGCAAGACGAGATCGCGGGTTGTCATGCGAGATGGCGTTGGGAGGAACGGGACGACCGTGTACGGACATTCGGACGTGTCAGACCGCGATGCGAGCCCGTTTCTTCAGACGGGCCTTGAGCCAGAGCTAAGGGGCTTCTCCACCTTGGCGAAGAGCAATCCCATCTTTGCCAAGGTTCGAAGGCGGCACGCGCCGTCACGGAGACATCTCATCAGGCGGTGGCAGTTGCGCTTAAATCGCCGGAGGTTCGTGATTCGGGGTTTAGGGCGCAGCCCGATCAGCGAAGGGGTCTCGTCCGGATGTCCGGCGAGGAAGGGGTAGGTGTGGACGAGCGTGACACCGTGTAGGTATTCCAGATTAAGGAACTCATCGACCGGGCAGAAGAAGGTCTCGGATTCCGCCAACAACTTGGCCGCGCTCTTTTTCCCGATTAGGTAGGCCACTGTGGCGTAGGTCACGCCAGCGGGGCGGACGACCGACGTGTTCCCGATGTGAAGCCAACGGCGGAACCTTAGCCGGCTTCCCGTGAACAGAAGGGTGACCATGTCTTTTATCTCTGGGGAGGACGCAACTTCCCGAATTGAAGCCAGGTCGGAGTCGAGGAGAACGTTGTCATCCTCTAGGACAAGCGTCATATCGGCGGATTCTTCGACGACGCGCCGCCAGGCCTCGCGATGCGCTAAGAAGCAGCCGATTTCGCCGCGCACCATCGGGTAGCCGTAGGCATCGACCCTCCGGCCTTCGTCATAGTGAGGTGACCAAGGATGATCAGCGGGCGGAAAGACGGCCGGGCACACCTCATGCTCCAGCCCGATGTCATGAAGGCGATTCCTGGCCAGTATGCCACGTTCAGTGGAGGGGTCACAGATCAGCAGGACTCGTAGGGGCGAGGGAATCATCTATGCCAGCCTAGTTTCCAGAAAAAGCTCTCCATTTTACAGATTATTTTATCACGCTTATAGGCAAAAGGCCCCTGCGCTTCCTTCACGTGTTCACGTATCCGCCTTTCTCTGATCCGACGTGGCGACGGCCGCCGGTTCTCGATGAGGTCGACCAAAGGGCCGGCGACATGTTCGTCCGTCATGCATGCAGGGGGACGATTGCCAAGGAATACCGGAGCTTCAAGCAGCCGTCGGCGGGCTTCCGGATCAGCATCGGCTCGCAGGACTGCGCTGGCCAGGTCGTCCAGGCTGCCGTAATCAGAGACGTTGATCATGCAGCGTGGATCGAAATCACGGCTAACGTCGGGCGCGCCCCAGTAGATCGGGATGGACCCGGCCAGGATCGGATCGACCAGCTTTTCCGTGATATAACCTGGCGAGTCGCTGTTCTCGCACGCGATGTTGAAGCGGTATCCGCGCAGGAAGGCGTCCTTGTCGGGCACAGGGCCGCCGGTGTTGTTGAAATGCCTGCCGCCGGAAGCGACCGCTCGGCGGCGGTGAAGCGTCTTGAAGATCCGGTTGCGGATCCGGCTTATCGGGTTCGACACCACGAAGCTGCAGAACCCCGGACGGTCGAGATGGCGCGTGGCGTCGTAGCCCGCCGGCCTGAGCAGCGGGGTCGCGTTGTCGAGGATCTGGGCGTAGAGCGGCAGCCGGACGGCGCGCGGCTCATCGCTTGATTCCGTCGGGGTAAACGCCAGATCGCACTGGTCGAAATCCGGCAGCATGTTCTCGCCGGTGAGGTAGACTTTCTTGCCGCCGTATGACCAATGGCGGGTCGAGAAGTCGCCGAACACGAGGAGGTCGGTCTTGGACAGGTCATCCGTCAGCTCAAGCCGGTAGCGGCTGCTGAGCGCCTTCCAGATGCGGTTGCCGCGCGGCTCGAAGCCGGCGTAATGGTCGCAAAAGCCGAGACGAAGCGGGCGCATCTTCAGTTGCGTGGGCCGTACTTACGTTGCGGGGGCTGGGTGGGCGCGATCGGTTCGATCTGCACGCCGGCGCAGGCCGGGTGGCGGCCGAAGAGGCCGTAGCTCTCGGTGTCGAAGCGGGTCGTCATCCCACGGGCGGCTTCCGCCACGAGCACACGACCGTCGGGCTGGATGAAGCCGACCTGGACGATGGTCGGGCCATCAACCTTGCGCGTATGGGCCACAATCTTTTCCATGAAATCGCCGGCGTCCGGGCCGGGCTTGAGGGCGAAGAGGATTTTCTTGATCAGGCTGGGCGCACGGCGCAACGGGCTGACGGCATGCGCACTGAGCGACCATTCGCCGCGTTCTTCCCGCCAGTTGAGCCGGGCATCGACGATGACGTGCGATCCATCCATGAGCAACGGAAGCTCACCATCCTTGAGCAATGCCGCAGCATCATAAGCGTCGGAGAACATCATGACGGGGATCGTCACCGAGCGCGAGGCGACGGTGAAGAGGGCCCACGGGCGATTATCTTTCTTAGAAATCTTTTTCTCGAGCCCGCCGATGATGCCGCAGATGCGGACCGCGTGGCGGTCGGTCTTATTAAGTTCGATCCGGTCCGGGGTGACGGTGAGCGTTGCGACGGCTTCATCTAAGCCATGATAATCAGCTAAGGGGTGGCCGCTCAGGTAGAAGCCGAGGAGGGTCTTCTCGCTGTTGAGCATTTCGAGCTTCGGCATCTTCTCCGACTTGCGGAGGATCAGGTCCGTCGGGCGGGCGGCGCCGGCGTCTTCGGCCCCGAGCATGTCGAAGAGCGAGCCCTGGCCGCTGGCCCGTTCTTTTCTTTCGCCGGCGAAGTGTCGGCGCACGGATTCGATGGAGTCGACCAAGTGACGGCGATCTTCGCCCGTGAAGTCAAAGCCCCCGGCCCGGATGAGGCAGTCGAGCGTCCGGGCATTGAGATCCTGTTCGCCCATCCGGCCTACGAAATCGCCAAAGTCTTTAAAAGGCCCGTTTTTCTCGCGTTCGGCCACGATGTTGCGCGCCGCCTGTTCGCCCACGCCCTTGATCGCACCGAGTCCGAAGCGGATGGCGTTCTCTTTGATCATCGGCGTGAAGTCGGTATCCGATTGGTTCACGTCGGGTCCGAGGGCTTTCATGCCGAGCGCTTCGACTTCGGTCATGAATTCGGCGAGCTTATCGGCGTTGCCTTGTTCGGACGTAAGCACCGCCGACATGAATTCGACCGGGTAGTTCGCCTTCAGATAAGCGGTCCGGTAGGAAAGGATGGCGTACGCGGCGGAGTGCGACTTGTTAAACCCATACTCGGCGAACTTTTCCAGCGTCGCGAAGATTTCTTCGGCCTTCTTCTTATCGATGTTATTGGTGACCTTGGCGCCCTCGACGAAGATGGAGCGCTGTTGTTCCATCTCCTCCTTGATCTTCTTGCCCATCGCGCGCCGAAGCATATCCGCGCCACCGAGGGTGTAGCCGGCGACGACGCGGGCAGCTTCCATCACTTGTTCCTGATAGACAAGGATACCGTAGGTTTCCTTCGCGACCTTTTCGAGGAGCGGATGCGCGTATTTGACAGTTGCTGGGTCGTTCTTCCCTTTGACGTAGTCGCCGATGAACTGCATCGGGCCCGGACGGTACAGGGCGATAAGGGCGACGATTTCGTCGATGGCGGTGATATGGAATTTACGGCAGAGCGATTGCATGCCGCCGGATTCCAGCTGAAACACGCCGACGGTCTTGGCTTCGTTTAAGAGTGCAAAGGTCGCGGGGTCTTCGAACTCTACTTTTTCGATATCGAACGCAGGTTGCTTGCGGTGCTTCCGGACGAGTTTCTGGGCATCGTCGATGATGGTGAGCGTCTTGAGGCCCAGAAAGTCCATCTTCAGCAGGCCGAGTTTTTCGACCGGGTCCTTGGCGTATTGCGTGGTCAGGTTGCCTTCCTGCATCGTCACCGGAATGATGTCCGTGAGTGGCCGGTCGGCGATGATCATGCCGCAAGCGTGTTTGCCGCTGTTGCGGACCATGCCTTCGATGATCCGTCCGGTCTCGATGATGCTCGCCGCCTGCGGGTTGACGTTCACTTCCTCGCGCAACTCATTAGATTTCTTCAGGGCGTCTTCGAGTGAGATATTGATATCATCCGGGACAAGCTTGGCGAGACGGTTGGTCTCGGCGAAGGGCAAGTCGCGGATTCGGGCCAAGTCGCGGACGACCATCTTCGCCCCGAAGGTCCCAAAGGTGATGATGTTGGCGACGCGGTCCTCGCCGTATTTTTTGCGGACATAGTCCACCACCTCGTCGCGGCGGCGCATGCAGAAATCGATATCGAAGTCGGGAGCGGAAACGCGTTCGGGATTGAGGAAACGTTCGAACAGGAGACCGAAGCGGATCGGGTCGATGTCGGTGATCTTGAGGCAATACGCCACGATGGAGCCGGCGCCCGACCCGCGGCCCGGGCCGACGGGGATGTCGTGACGACGAGCCCAATCAATGAAGTCCCAGACGATCAGGAAGTAATCGACGAAGCCCGTGCCCGCGATGACGCCCATCTCATAGTCGACGCGGCGGCAAAGTTCGGCCGGGCTGGACTGGCCGACGCCGGGGATCTTTTCATCTGCCCAAGCTTTAGGGCTGTCGTAGTCGACGTCGTAGCGCTCCCGCAGGCCTTTTTTGACGACATCCAGCAGGTATGAGCCATTCGCCCGCATCGGCTTGCGTTGATCCTCGGTGATGGCGAATTCCCCGTTCTTTTTAGCGGCGACGAGCAGGTCGTTCTTAAGTTGTTCATACCCGTCAAGGATGGCATCGATTTTCTGGTCGGCCTTGGGCTTCACGCCTTCGCTGAAGATATAGACGGGATAGTTATTCTGGCCGACGGGTAACTTGACGTCACACATCTCGGCGACCGCCACGGTATTCTTGATGGCATCGGGGACTTCGCCGAAGACCCGCAACATCTCATCTTGGCTCTTCAGGTAGAACTCTTGCGCGGTATACCGCATGCGACGTTCATCCGCGAGGCGCGCTCCGGTTTGGATGCAAAGCATGGCGTCATGGGCGGCGGCATCGCCGGCGTCGACGTAGTGGACGTCATTCGTGGCCACGACGCGCAGCTTGAATTCTTCGGCGAGCTTCAAGAGGTCGGCGATGATGCGCTTTTGTTCTTCGAGACCGTGGTCCATAATCTCGATGATGAAGTTTTCGCGCCCGAAGATCTCGACGAACCGTCCGCAGGCCTTGCGGGCGGCCTCGTAATCGCCCTTCAGCAGGTTCTGTGGGATGACGCCTTGCAGACAGCCGCTGAAGCCGATGAGGCCCTCGGCGTGCTTTGCCAGCTGTTCGATGTCCGTGCGCGGCTTGTAGTGGAGCCCGCGCACGTGGGCATCGGAGACGAGCTTGGTGAGGTTCTGGTAGCCTTTGAAGTTCTGGGCCAGCACGCCCATGTGGTAATATTTATGTTCTCGTCGATCCGGCTTGTCGGTGAGCGCATGGTCCCAGACCAGGTAGAGTTCGCAGCCGAGGAGCGGCTTGAGTTTCGTCTCACCCTTGGAGCGCTTGGTGGCTTCGTTCCAGAAATCGAAGAGGCCGAAGAGGTTGCCGTGGTCGGTGATGGCCACCGCGCGCATGTTCATGTCGCAGGCGCGATCCATCAGCCGATCGATGCGACTGCACCCATCCAGCATGCTGTAGTCGGTATGCACGTGCAGGTGCACGAAGTCTCGACTGTTGTTGTTTTCGGCCATGCGGGAAAGGACGATAATAGGGACGGGAAGAAGGTCAGGGGAAGGGCATAATCGGCGGGGTTATTCGCCGACCTGCCCCAGCGGCCCCGCGGGCCGGACCCGGGCCTTACTTAACCTTCACGAAAGTCCGCTTGCCGGCCTGAATGACTAGTTCGTCCGCGGGCTTGATGACTTTGAAGGCCGGGTCCGAGACCTTATCGTCGCCGATCTTGACCGCGCCACCCTCGATGAGGCGGCGGATTTCCTTCTTGGAGGGGAAGAGGTTGGTGGCGGCAAGTAAGTCGACGATGCCGACTTCGGCGGCCCCGCCAGAGACGGCGGCCCAGGCGAACTCGGGCATGTCGGTCCGGACACCGCCCTTGGAGAAGACATTTTCGAATTCGGCGCGTTCCTTAGCGCCCGCGCCCGCGCCGTGGAACTTGTCCGTCAGGCGCGTGGCGAGCTGCTTCTTGGCTTCCATCGGGTGCATCGCCTTGAGCGCGGCGAGTTCTTCCGCCGTCGAGATCAGGAGGAGGTCGTAATAGATCCACATGGCTGCATCGGGCACCGACATGATGCGGCCGAACATGTCCTTCGCGCCGTGGTTGAAGGCGATGTAGTTGCCGAGGCTCTTCGACATCTTATGCGTGCCATCGAGGCCGACCAAGAGCGGCATGCCGAGCACGGCTTGCGGGGGCTGGCCGTCTTGTTCCTGCAGGTCGCGGCCGACGAGCATGTTGAAGAGCTGGTCGCTACCGCCGATTTCGATGTCGCACTTCAGCATCACGGAGTCGTAACCCTGCAGGAGCGGGTAAAGGAATTCGACGATGGAGATCGGCGTGTTGGAAGCGTGGCGTTTGGCGAAGTCATCGCGCGCGAGCATCTGCGCGACGGTCATGCGGCGGCTGAGCTGGAGGGCGTCAAGGAACGACATTTTTCCGAACCACTCGCTATTGCGACGGACCTCGGTTTTCTTGGGATCAAGAATCTGGTAGGCCTGTTCGAGGTAGGTCTTGGCGTTCTCCTCGATTTCCTGTTCGGAAAGGACCGGTCGCGTCTCGGACTTGCCGGTCGGGTCACCGATACGCGTGGTGTAGTCGCCGATGATCAGTACGGCCTGGTGGCCGAGTTCCTGGAATTGACGGAGTTTCTGGAAGACGACCATGTGGCCGAAAGTCAGGTCGGGGCGGGTGGGATCGACGCCGAGCTTTACGCGCAAGGTTTTCCCGGCTTCAAGGCGCTTGAGGATTTCACCTTCACCGATGAATTTCTCGGTGCGAGATTTCATGACCTTCAACTGTTCCGCGGGGGACATACCATTACTGTTCCCAGAGACAGGGAAGGGGGAAGGAAAAAAACAGAGGCCCAGAGGCTCAGAGGCTCGGTGGACCAGAACGCGGCGTAGCCGCAAGTGGGCAAGGGGGCAAGGGGGCAAGGGGGCAAGGGGGCAAGGGGGCACGGGGTAGGGACGGCACTCCGAGCTGTCCGAGGTGCAAAAGTGCAAATCGGCCTACGGCCTGTGCAAAGGTGCAAACGTGGGGGCAAGAGGCAGGGCTCAAAGGGGAACCGGAGACCAGAACGATACAGCGTTAGTTGACCGGTTGACCAGTGGGCCAGTTGGCCAGAACGATACAACTCTGCCTCGGTTCGAGCCTCCGAGCCTCTAGTGATTGCCCTTCGTCCCTTTCCCATCTTACTTCAACCCATGGATCTCGTTCGCGAACTCATCGAGTATGTAAGCCACGCCAGTGTTTCTACCGATCCGGCCTTCAAGGCGGGGATGGATGGGGCACGCGCCCACATCTGCGGCTTGCTCAAGTCGGCTGGCCTGGAAGTTGAAGTCGTGCCGACGCCTTTGCATCCGGTCGTCTTGGCGCGTCGCCGGGGTCCAGATGAATGGCCGCATATCGTCTTATATGGACATTATGACGTCCAACCCGCCGATCCACTTAATCTTTGGACGACGCCGGCGTTTACGCCGGTCGTGCGCGACGGCAAGGTCTGGGGTCGGGGCACGGCGGACAACAAGGGCCCGCACTTGGTCGCCGTCGCAGCATTGACCCGTCTGTTGAAACGTCGCCCCGATCTGCCACTCCGCATCACCTTCCTGATTGAGGGCGAAGAGGAGATCGGCTCGCCGAGTTTCCCCGAGTTTCTCCATGCCCATAAGGCCGAATTGGCGAAGGCGGATTGCGTCATGCTCTCGGATACCGCCAGCCCGTCGTCGGACCAAATCGTCATCACGACCGGCCTGCGCGGTATCATCGGCTTGGAAGTAGGGCTGACGGGGCCGCGTTCCGATTTGCATTCGGGCCTCCATGGCGGAGCGGTTTACAACCCCATTCAGGCCCTCGCTGAACTCTGTGCCTCTTTGCATGACGCGGATAACGCCGTGACTGTCGAAGGTTTTTACGAGAACGTCGACCAGCCTCAACGCTGGGAGCGCGAGGAGCTGCGCAAGCTGCCGATGTCGGAAGAAGATTATCGCCGTTTCTTGGGCGTCGATGAATTGCATCCCGGTCCGGGATTGAACGGCCTGGAAGCCGTACGTTTCGCTCCGACTCTAGAATTCAACGGCATCGGCGGTGGTTATCAGGGGCAGGGCTCCAAGACCGTCATCCCCTCCAAGGTCTTCGCCAAAATCACCTGTCGCCTCGTGCCGGGTCAGGATCCCGTTTATATTCATAAGCAAGTCGCGGATGCCATCCGGGCACGCGCGCCCAAAGGTGTGCGGGTCGACATCAAAGAGATGCAAGGCAACGGGGCATATTATGTTTGTCCGCCCGACCGGGCGAATACCCCGAAGGATCAGAATCCCGTCTTGGCCCGGGCGTTCCGCGAAGCCGACAAGGCGATTGCCGAAGCTTTCGGCAAAGCGCCGCTCTATCTTCGCGAAGGCGGTAGCGTCCCGATCATCGGGGACATCCGTCGCGAGACCGGACTCGACTCGGTGATGATTGGGCTCTTCACGCCTGACTCCAATCTACATGCGCCGGACGAGAATTTTGAAATCCAGATGGCCGAGCGTGCCACCAACGCTTACGAGATGATTCTCGAGCGGTTGGCGGGAACGTCTCGCCGCTGAAAATTCTTCGTTAAAAGGGCAAATTAGGCCTTTTTAGGTCGGTTGACTCGTGCTTTTCCCTTTCGTAAACCCTGAGAAGTCCTAAACCTTAAGGGCTTAACCATGGCCGTCTTCCGCAAACGTACGCACACGCCGACTCCGAAGAAAAAGGATATCCCGGCGGGTCTCTGGACCAAGTGTCCCCTCGATGGCGAGATGGTCTACACCAAGGACCTGGAGGCGAATTGGAATGTCTTTCCGGTCAGCGGCTACCACGAACGCCTGCCCACCAAACGCCGTATCGCTTTGTTAATCGATGAGGGCAGCTGGAAGGAAACCGACTCCAAGTTGACTTCGAAAGATCCGCTCAAATTTACGGCCGGCGGTTCTTACCCGGAGCGCTTAGTCCAGCACCAGAAGAAATCCGGCCTGCGCGACTCCGTGGTCTGCGGGCATGGCCTGATGGACGGTCTGCCGGTCTCGCTCGCCATCATGGACTTTTCTTTCATGGGCGCCTCGATGGGCTCCGTGGCCGGCGAAAAAGTCACCCGCGCCATCGAACGGGCGATCAAGATGAAGTGCCCCTGTGTCGTGGTCTGTGCCTCGGGCGGAGCCCGCATGCAGGAAGGCATTCTTTCTTTGATGCAGATGGCCAAGACCAGCGCGGCCCTCGCTAAATTACGCACCGCTGGTCTGCCTTATATTGCCGTCCTGACCAACCCGACGATGGCCGGCGTCATGGCAAGTTACGCCACGCTGGGCGATGTGATCGTGGCCGAGCCTGGTGCCCTCATCGGTTTCGCCGGCGCTCGCGTGATCAAGGAGACCACCAATCAGGACCTACCCGAAGGTTTCCAGTCCTCCGAATTCCTTCTTAAGCGCGGGCTAATCGACATGATTGTCCACCGCAAGGAAATGAAAGCCAAACTGGCGAGTCTCCTGCGCGCCTTGGCGCACCGCAAGGTGAAGGTCAAATCCGTCAAGCGCCGCGCGGCCTAAGCAAGCGCTGCGGAGATGGAACTCGCCGACACGCTCCACTGGTTGACGAGTCTACGTAACCTGGGTTCGCGCCTCGGCGTGGACCGTATGCGCATGTTGGCGGCCCGCTTGGCGCAGCCGGAGTCATGCGCCCCCGTTTTTCATGTCGCCGGCACGAACGGCAAAGGCTCGACGTGTGCGATGATTGAAGCGATTCAGCGGGCGCAAGGACGCCGGACGGGACTTTATACGAGCCCGCACCTGATGGAAATCGGCGAGCGCGTCCAAATCGACCGACGGCCAGCGACGAATGAACGCATCGGTGAACTGGCCGAGCAGTTGCGGCCGCATTACGACGCGATTGCCCAAGAGGACAAGGCCATGGCGCCGACATTTTTCGAGCTGATCACCGCGATTGCGCTTCTGGAATTTAAGGAGCAGCACGTCGACGTGATAATCCTCGAGACCGGCCTCGGCGGCCGATTGGATGCCACGAACATCTGCCAGCCCGAAGTTTGCGTCATTACTTCCATCGGCCTGGACCACCAAGAATATCTAGGAGCGTCCTTGGCCGCAATCGCCGGGGAGAAGGCCGGAATCATTAAAGCTGGAATTCCGTGCGTGGTCGGGAAGGTGCCGCCCGAAGCCGAAGCCGTAATCATCGCCCGAGCCCAAGAAGTCGGCGCCCCACTTTATTTTGTCAGAGATCGCTTCAAGGCCGGATTGCCGCTGACTAATCTTGAAGGAGCGCACCAGCGCTGGAACGCGGGCGCCGCTTTACTTGCCAGCGAACTCGCGACCCGATTGCCGATTAATCAGGCCTTGGCGCAGGCAGCGCTGCTTAATGTCACCTGGGCTGGACGCTGGGAAGATCTCACGCTTAGCGATGGCCGCAAGCTCATCATCGACGGTTCGCACAATGAAGAAGGCGTACGGATTGTGGAGCCGCTCCTGGCGCAGCTACGTGAGCCGACGATTATCGTCGGTGCTTTGGGCGCGCATCGGGCCCGGCCTTTGATTGAAGCCGCCGCACGTTATGCAGCACTTCTTATTTTAGTCCGTCCGGATAATGAACGGGCTTGTTCGGTGGCTGAACTCAAGACACTCGTGCCCCCGTCTTACAAAGGCGAGGTGCGGACGGCCTTGGTCGCCGATTTATTTCCGGCGGCTGGACAGTGCGCCGCGCCTGGCGATCCGTTAGTGGTCTTGGGCTCGCTCTACCTGGTCGGCGAAGTCTTGGCTAGGCTGCACGGGCGAGCCTTGCCGGAAGCGGGGATGCAGGACCGTTTGCTGACCGCCAAAAAGAATGTCCCGAAAGTGGATCCGGCGGAGCTTCCTCAATGGCTCATCGCCGAAGACGACGACTACATGGTTTTTGATAAACCCGGCTGGCTGGTATGCCACCCGTCGAAGGACGGACCATGGTCCTCGTTGGTCGGCGCCGTGAAAGAGTGGAAGCAATCCGAAGTGTCTTACCTCATCGGTCGGCTGGATCGCGAGACAAGCGGCATCATCCTCATCGCCAAGCATCGGGAGGCTGCTTCGGCCGCCCAGACGGCGATGGAGCAGCGGTTAGTTTCTAAAACTTATTATGCCTTATTAAAGGGCATCCTGCCGGCGCCCATCTTGGTTGATCAGCCTTTGGGTCCAGATGAGACCAGCGCTGTCGCCGTAAGAACGGCCGTCCGCGAAGGCCCAGGGACTTCGCCCTCGGCGACTTTTTTTGAGCCAATCCTGACTGGGGGCGGATTTACTTTGGCGCGCGTGCAGCCGCACACCGGACGGAAGCACCAGATCCGGGCGCATGCGCAATGGTTGGGCGTGCCGGTGGTGGGGGATAAACTTTACGGCGGCGATGAATCGCTCTATTTGGAATTCGCCGAGTTCGGCTGGACGGAGCGCCATGCCGCCAAGCTGGAAATGGGTCGCCAGGCTCTCCATGCGGCGCAGCTGGATTTTCGGTCGCCGAAACTAACGCGGATTTTTAAAGCTCCGCTGGCCCCGGACATGCGGGCCTTCGTCTTGCAGAAGATGGGGTTTAGCGCTGAGCAGTTGGATGAAGTGCTGGGAAGCTAGAGGCCGAGAGAAAGTTGGCCAGAACGATACAACGTTAGTTGACCGGTTGACCAGTGGGCCAGTTGACTAGGGAGGCAATGGGTACGGGCGCCACTGCGTGGCGTCCGTAGGCGGACGCTCTTTGTAGGATCGGGATAGCTTGCCCGGCTCATCAATAATCTCTCGGCGAACGGACGCGACGCAGTCGCGCCCCTACCCGCTAAGAAAAACACCTTTGCACTTTTGCACGGCCGTGTTCCCGGTCTCACCCATGAGCCAATGCCGCGGCATCGACGGCGATTGCCCCGGCACTGCGAAGGACTTGCGCACACGCATGCAAGGTTGCACCCGTCGTGAGCACGTCATCGATAATCACGTAACGCCGGGCCGCGTCGATCTTCTGGCCGGGTTTAAGCGCGAACGCTTTGGCCACGTTCTTTCGGCGGGCCGCTCGGTCGAGTCGGGTCTGCGAAGCGGTCTCAGAATTTTTAGCTAAGAGGAATTGAACTTCACATCCAGGTAGACGCTGGCCGAGCGCCTGGGCAATGCGTTCCGTCTGATTATAGCCTCGATCTCTTTGGCGTCGGGCGTGGAGTGGAACGGGGACAAGAATTGAGCCGCTAAGATGTCGCTTAAAATCCTGATCTTCCAAGGCCGCGTCGACTAAATCGTCGGCCAAGTAGAGCGCCCGACCGTATTTGATTTGGTGGATGATGTCTCTAGCCGAACCCTTGGCCTGAAAGGCACAGACGGCCCGGGTAAAGGCGGGGTGAAGGTCGAGGCAATGGGGGCAAGCACGGTCGCCTTCCAGTAGGCCGGTAAACGGATGCCCGCAGGTGGAGCATCGCGGGTCGTGGATGCGGATTAATTCCAAGGCGCCGGTGGCGGAGAGATGGCGGCGCGGGCCATCTTCCATGGGCAGCTGCGTCACGACGCAATCTCGCGGGAAGAGCAAATCAACCAAGCCCCGGTCCAGGTCATCGAGCAGTCCCATGGGAAGACGTCGGCCCAGGCGGGATCTCGGGGATGAGTAAAGTCATCAGCCCCCGAAAATGCATTTGCCCGTCGGCAGGTTCAATCCAAGGTTCTACCCAGACTATGGCTTTCAATTTTGACAGCTGTCCGGAACGCTCTGGGACGGATAGCACTAAGTGGCACAAATATGCCAACCGCGATATCATCCCATGCTGGATCGCGGACATGGATTTCGCCTCTCCGCCGGTGGTCGTGGAGGCCATCAAGCGTCGGGCGGATCACGGCATTTTCGGCTATCCGGCCCAGCGCGATGAAGTTTTCGCTTCCATCGTCAACTACCTCCGCCGCCAGCACGGTTGGGAAATCCGCCCAGAGTGGATTACGTTCATGTGTTCGTTGGTGCCCGGCATTCATGCGACCATCCGTTGCGCCAGCAAGCCAGGCGAATCCGTCGTCACCACGGGGCCAGTTTATCCTCCGTTCCTGACGGCTCCGGTTATTTCAGAACGCAATCCCCTCAAACTCGAGATGGTCTTTGTCGACGGGCGCTGGACTTTTGATTGGGAAAAACTCGAAGTCGCCTGCGCGCAGCCGCACGCCAAGGTCCTGTTGCTCTGCAATCCATATAACCCTTTGGCACGCGTCTTTGATCGAGCCGAACTTGAACGTCTGGCCGCTCTGGTGCGGAAGCATGATCTTGTCGTCTGCTCGGACGAGATTCACTGCGACCTGATTTTAGACCCCAAGGCGGAACACACAATCTTTGCGACGCTCGGCGAAGATATTTCAGCGCGGACCGTCACGCTCATGGCTGCCAGCAAGACTTATAATATCGCCGGATTGACCTGTGGATTTGCGATTATCCCTGACCCGCCGTTGCGGACACGTTTCCGCCGGGTCCTGCAAGGACTGTCGCTGGATCAAAACGTCTTCGGCTTGGCGGCCACGCAGGCGGCGTTTGATCATGGCGAAGAATGGCGCCTCGCCTGCGTCGATTACCTGCGCGGCAATCTCGACCTGATTGAGCAGGAGTTGAAATCCATGCCAGGCGTGGTCCTGAAGGCCCGGCCGCAATCCAGCTTCTTGGCATGGTTTGACGTCCGCTCGCTTGGTTTCGAAGATCCGCATGCAGAATTTGAAAAAGGCGGGATTGGTTTCAGTAACGGCGCCGACTTTGGCGGCCCTGGTCACGTGCGGCTTAACTTCGGATGTTCCCGCGAAAAACTCCGCGAGATTTTGCGTCGCATGCAAGCCGTCGTCGCGCGGGCACCGGGCAAGGCGTAAGTCATCGCGCCGCTTAAACTCGATTTGCTAAGACGTTCGCCGCGATGACGCAGGCGAGTGCGGCGTTCTCGGCGCGCAGGACGGTTGGGCCAAGGCCTACGGCGCGAAAGCCGGCCGCACGAGCGTCGGCATATTCTTCGGAGGTGAGATCGCCTTCTGGGCCGATCAGCCAGAGGACCTTCTTGGCTTTTGAAAAATCGAGATGAGCCACGGGTTCGGCATCGAATTCAAGCGAGCCCGTGAGACGTAATTCATCGGGGGAGCAGGCCGGTAGGGAGGCGAGCCATTCGCGCAGGCGCTGGGGCTCGGAGATCGCGGCCAGCCAAGGGTGGCCGGATTGCTTGCAGGCTTCGACGGCCTGATGGTGCCACTTCAAACGGCGGGTGCGGGCCCGATCGGCATCGAGTTTTAATTCGCAGCGAGCGGTTTCCAGTGGAATGACGGCGACGGCGCCCGCTTCACAGACGCTGCGGACCAGGTCGTCCATCGTGCCGCCCTTGGGCATGCTCTGGGCGAGGGTGATTTCTGGACAGGGGCGATTGGAGGTGCGAGCGCGGACGACTTCGACGGTCGCTCCGTCGCCGTCGGCTGAATCGAGTTTGCCTTCGACGACCAGACCTTCGCCGTCGAGTAAGACCACTGCGTCACCGCGCCGAGCACGTAAGCTGCGGACGACGTGCGAGCTTTCTTCGGCGGAAAGTTTTACGCGGGCGCCAGGCTTGCAAGCGGGGGCCTGTTCGTGGCTGATCCAGACGCGCAGGGGGCTCATCGGGAAAGGGCGAGCGGTTGGTCGTAGGAAGGGTCCCAATCCTTCCAGACGGTTTCATAGCCGGCGGCCTTGAGCATCGCGGCAACCTCGGCGGGTGAGCGATCGTCTTCGATGGCAAATTGTTCCAGGGAGGCTTCCTTGCCTTCGGCATAGCCGCCGGGGTTGGTCCGGGAGCCGGCGCTCATCGCGGTGATGCCGAGGCGACAGGCGTGGTTACGGAAGGTTTCACTTTCGCGGGTGCTTAGGGTGAGTTCGATTTCGCCGTTAAAAAGACGGAAGGCGCAGATGGCCTGGACCAAATCGCGATCGGTCATTTCGACCTTAGGCTGGAGCTCGCCTTCGTGCGGCCGGATGCGCGGGAAGGAAACGCTGAAACGACTTTGCCAGTGTTTGCGTTCGAGCCATTGCAGGTGGAGCGCTGTGAAGAAGCATTCGGCCCGCCAGTCTTCGAGACCGAAGAGCGCCCCCAAGCCGATTTTGTGCACACCCGCGGCGCCAACGCGGTCGGGGGCGTCGAGGCGGTAGGCGAAATCAGATTTACGCCCCTTGGGGTGGTGCGTGTTATAAGTTTCGCGGTGGTAGGTCTCTTGATAAACCAAGACCGCGTTAAGCCCATGGCGGCGAAGCTCTGCGTATTCGGCAGTTTCCAACGGCTGAACCTCCATCGAGAGCGAAGCGAAGTGGGGGCGAAGCAGATCGAGGGCGGCCACGAAGTAAGGGACCTCTATTTTGTTGGATTCGCCGGTCAGGAGGAGCAGATGGTCGAAGCCTAGTTTCTTGAGGGCGCCGGCTTCGCGGAGGATTTCGCCGGGGTTGAGGGTGCGTCGCGCCACTTTGTTGCCCGCCGAAAAGCCGCAATACGTGCAGACGTTCTGGCACTCATTTGAGAGGTACGCCGGAGCAAACAGCTGCATCGTCCGCCCGAAGCGGCGCAGCGTCCGTTCGCGGCTGAGCCGGGCCAAGGTCTCGAGATGCGGAGCCGCCGCCGGGGAGATGAAAGCTTTGAAGTCTTCCAGTTCGGTGATGCCGTTTTCCGCCCGGGCCAGCGAGCGGAGAACATCGGCGTCCGTTTTCGCCTGAACCGAGGCGAGCACGTCATCCCACGGATGGGCGGCATGGACGTCGGCGAAAGACATTGGATAATAATTTAAACCAAAGTCAGACGAGCGCAAGAGTTCGCGGCAGGGCCGCGGCGACTTAGAGGACGGCGGAGTAGCCTGCCGCGTCGAGAAGGGCGGCCAACTCAGCCGGATTCGTCACCTTGACGCGAATCATCCACGCGCACGTGTAGGGCTCGCGATTGACTAAGTCGGGTGCGTTGTTGAGCGCGCCGTTTGCTTCCAAAATTTCACAGGCGACGGGACTATAGAGATCCGAGGCGGCCTTGACGGATTCGACGGTGCCAAAAACATCGCCGTGGGCGAAAATTTTCCCGGCCTTAGGTAGGTCGACGAAGGTCACGTCGCCAAGGGCGGCCTGAGCGTGGTCCGTGATACCGATGGTGGCGGTGCCGTCAGCGTCGAGCCGGATCCACTCATGGTCTTTGGTGTATCGGAGATCGGCAGGGACGTTGCTCATAGGTTCGAGGTATGGAGGCGGAGGATTATTTCAACCTTTCACTTCACAAAGGGCGCGGTGGCGATGTGCAGCGGGATGCGGTGCCCTCGGATATCGACGCAGAGGTCGGCAGAACCCGCATAGCCGGCTGCGACCAGGGCGGTGCCAATAGGCTTATTTAACAGGGGTGAAAGCGTGCCGGAGAGGACTTCGCCGACCGAGATTTCACCCGCAAAGATGGCGGCTCCTTGGCGCGCGATTCTCCGATCATCGAGCGAGAACAGGATGACCGACGATGGCGGACCGCCTTCGGCTTGGCGGGCTAAGGCCTCGCGGCCGACAAAGGCCGGCTTGGCGAATTTCACGGTCCAACCGAGGCCGGCTTGAATGGGTGAAATACGCTCCGAGATTTCGTGACCGTAGAGGGGATAATGAGCTTCGAGGCGAAGCGAGTCGCGTGCGCCCAAACCAGTTGGGATCAGGCCTAACGGACGGCCGGCGGCAAGCAGCGCACGCGCGACCTTATCGGCGGAAGTCGAGGGCAGGTAGATTTCAAATCCAGGCGAACCCGTATAGCCGGTGCGCGAGACGATGCAGCCAGCGGCGCCAGCGACCTCGCCGATGACGAAGGCAAAGCGCTTCAGGGTGGCGAGGGGGAGCGAAGTGAGGGTGGCGAGAATCTGTTCGGCCAACGGTCCTTGGAGCGCGAGTTGAGCCCAGTCATTACACTCGTCGATGATTTCGACCTTCGCCTTGCCGATCAGCGAGCGCATCCAGGCAATATCCTTTGGGGCATTGGAGGCGTTAAGGCAGATGAGGAATTCGGTTTCAGCCAGACGATAGACGATTAGATCGTCGACGCATCCGCCGTCCGGCTGGCACATCACCGTGTAACGGGCGGTGCCGATGCGAATGGATGCCATCTCGTTAGTCATGATGCCGTCGAGGAATGTGGCCGCGTCCGCGCCGCGCACGCGCGCTTCCCCCATATGGGAGACATCAAAAAGTCCGGCGGTGCGGCGGACGGCGAGGTGTTCCTCGATGATGCCGGTATATTGCACGGGCATTTCCCAGCCAGCAAACGGGACTAAGCGGGCGCCGAGTTCGACGTGCAGGGCGTAAAGAGGAGTGCGGGCAAGCGTTTCCGGCATGTCCCGAAAGTGTTCGGGATCGGCGGCTGTTCCAACAAAAAAGCCCGACGGTAAAGTCGGGCTTTAGGCCAGCGGGTGAAATTAAGGTCAGAGACCGAGCTCTTTGCGGAGGTCGGACAACTGGCTCTTGTATTGGTCGTCCGTGATTACCTTGGAGCGGAGGCGGCTCTCCAGCAGGGCGTAGCGAGCACTGAACTCAGAGTAGGCGAGCTTAGCGACTTTAGCTTTGGCTTCGGCGGTGGCCTTATTGGCTTCGGCCACATGGGCTTCGGCGTCGTTGCGGGCGTCGGCGATGGCTTTCTCGGCGGCCTTGTTGGCTTCGACTACTTTGGCTTCCGAATCAGCCATGGCTTTCTCGATGGCCGCCTTGGAATCGGCGATCAGCTTTTCGGTTTCAGCTTTGGCGTCGGCCACGGCTTTATCGGAAGCAGCTTTTATTTCGGTGTTAGACTTTTCAGCAGATGCCAGGACTTCAGCCATGGCTTTGCTGGAGGCTTCTTTGGTTTCAGCGATGCTTCGTTCGCTGGCGTTCTTAGCCTCGTCGACGGAGGTCGCCGCCTTGGCGGTCGTTTCGGCCAAAGTCTTTTCCATGGCCGTCAAGTGAGCCGCAGCGGTTTCCGTAGCGGCGGCGACTGCCTTGGCGGCGTCAGCCTTGGTTTGTTGGAGTTCTTGGTTTAGCTGAGCCAATTGCTCAGCTGAGGCTTTTTTTGCGAGGTCGCTCGCTTTCGTAATTTCCGCGAGGCCTTTGGCGGCTTCAGCTTCGGCTTGGGAAGAGTTTTTTTCGGCGGCTCCGGCTAACACCTCAGCCCGGGCACTGATATCATTGATGACCTTAGCCGAGTTTTCTTGCACCGCCTTCATGGCCTTTACTTCTTCATCATAACGAGCTTCGAGGGCGGCGAGACGATCATTGGCACCCGCGTCAGCCGGGCGAGAAGCTGAAACTTTGGCGAGGGTTGCTTGAGCGTCGGCGATTTTGGCCTCGGCAGCGGCGAGAGATTTGGCGATATCGCCCTTGGTCACTTCCATTTGAGACTCCAGCTTCTTGATGCCTTCCTTGTCGGTTTTAGCTTCGAGCGCGGCGCGACGGGCTTCGAGCGTTTGCAGGGTGGCGTCAGCGTCTGCGCGATTGGCTTCGGCTTGGGCGGTGGCGACTTTGAGGGCTAATTCGGCCTCGGTCAGGCGAGCTTCGGCGGCGGCATCGGTGCCTTTGGCGGCTCGGGCTTCGGCGATTGCCTTAGAAACATCAGCGAGCTTGGCGGCACTGGCGGCTTCGCGGGCGGCCAAGATTTCAGCGAGCTTCTTGCTGGCTTCTTGGACGGCCTTGATGTCGGCGCGCAGCGATTCAGGCGTTTCGGACTCCAGATTATTAGCTTTGCGCACGAGGGCGCGGAATTCGGAAAGATCGCCATCGGGGACGGCGGTCTCATCTGAGCCAGGAATCTTGGTGAGCGTCACCTGAACGGATTCGGGGAAGCCGAACTCCATCCCCGCCTTGCCGTTGCGCAGGCTTGGCTTGATGATGGTGCTCTCGGGAGTGTAGCCGCCTTTGCCGACTTGTAGTTCATAATTATTCACCCGGTCGACGGTGATCTTGGTGGGGGTGCGGCCGACAGCTTTGCCGTTGAGACGAACGGCGGCACTTGTCGGATTCGAAGTGATCATGACGGTGTCGGTCTGCGTGGACACAGAAGACGAAGTGCAACCGGAAATGGCTGCACAGAGGACAAGGAGGGAGACGGGGAGGCGCATAGGAAGGCGGGGCAAGGGCTTTAAATTCCGTCCAAATTGTTCCGAGACTCAACTCCTAAACAGTTCTGTCACCAAAGGTTGACAGAGACGAAATGTGAACAAACCTGTGAATAGAGTGTTTGGCCAGCATAGCTCAGTTGGTAGAGCAGCCGTTTTGTAAGCGGCAGGTCGTCGGTTCGAGTCCGTCTGCTGGCTCCATTTACCTCTAAATTTAAAGGTTTTAGGCCTTTTTAGTTATTATTTGGCCCCGATGGGCGGTTGCCAGCTTGGCCCATGCCGCAGGGCGTCAGCCACGATGATATAGGGCTTTAATTTTGCGACTTCATGGGCGCGCACCATGGCACAACCTTGGGCGATGCCCCAGATAGCCGTGGCCACATTCGCTTCATGCCGGTCCGTTGGATCGGTTCTATCCAGCACTAATCCCAGGGTGGATTTGCGGCTCGTGCCGAGCAGGACGGGAAAGCCCAAGGCGGCGATTTTCTCTAAATTACGAACTAAGAGGAGATTTTGCGTCGGCGATTTGCCAAAGCCAAATCCCGGATCGACCCAGAGTTGTTGGGGCGGGATGCCGGCTTGCCTGGCGAGCGCGAGCGACTGCCTTAGGTCGGCAATTAATTCAGGCCAAAAGTCCTCGCCAATCGGCATCATGCGGCGGTGCATCAGGATAAGGGGGCAACGCCATTCGGCGCAGACCCGAGCCATCGGGGAGCCGTTCGAATCGACTTCGTAGCGGGCGCCTTCAATATCATTGATCATATCCGCGCCCGCTTCGAGGCAGGCTCGAGCGACGGCGGCCTTATAGGTATCGACGGAAACGGGCAGTTGCGGAAAGCGTTGCCGAATCAACTTTAGGGCGGGCAGCAGACGTGTAAGTTCGGTGGCCGTATCGATGGGCACTGCCCCAGGCCGGGAAGATTCGGCCCCGAGGTCGAGGAGGTCGGCGCCTTCGGCCACTAATTTTTCCGCCTGTCGCAAGGCGTCATCAGCGGAAAAGGCGAGGCCGGCATCCGAGAAGGAATCTGGGGTGACGTTAATGATCCCCATGATCAGCGTGCGGGCCCTCCAGTCGGGCAATGCTCTGTCATGTGGGCTACTCCAAGACATATAGAAGGGGGTTATGGGGGCCGGGCGGGGGAGCAACCATCAAGGGAGGTTTTGGGGTAGAAGAGGGCGGTGGACGGTATATTAGTGAAAATGATAGAGGCATAAATATCACAAAACATTGTATATTAACAATTTAGATAAAAATCTACATAATTAAGATCACACTAAATCGGAACAGAGACCAGAAGTAACCCGATGGCTAAGGGGGGCTTGCAAATGACATCCTTTTTACAAAGTTACACTCGTCCGAATACCACTACGATGTTTTCACGCTTTTTTAGTCGAGCAGGCCTTTTTGCCGCCCCTTTTCTGGCCCTGCTTATTGCTGGCTGCTCCAAGGCGGACTACACGGTACGCAAATCGACCTTAGATCCCAAGGGTCCCGTCGCCCAGATTCAGTACGATGTATTCATGGACACCGTTTGGTTGGTCTTGGTGCTTTTTGCCCTTGTCGGCGGAATGATGGTCTACGCGGTCATCCGTTTCCGTTCCCGTCCGGGCGACGACGATAAGGCCCCGATCATCGAAGAAGGCCACGGTAACCCGTTGGTTGAGATCGGGCTGATCACCGCTTCGATCGGAGCTTTGGTCTTCATCGCCGTCCCGACGTTGAGCGCTATTTGGTATACGGATGATGTCCCGGCTGAATCCGTACCGACTTCCAAACTTTCGGCTTGGTATCCTCGTCTAGAAGCGGGCAAAGAAGTTTATGCTAAGGCCCTGGAAGAGCAGGTCTTGGAAATCGACGTCATCGGCAAGCAATGGTGGTTCCGCTTCGAATACCCTCAGCTGGGCCTCACCAACGACGCCAAGCATTCCGTCCCGAACGAGATGGTGATTCCCCGCGGCAAGGCGGTGCGCATTAATTTACGTTCGGAAGATGTCATCCACTCTTTTTGGATTCCCAAGATTGCCGGCAAGGTCGACCTGATGCCTGGACGCAAGAACCATATGTGGATTCAGGGCAACGAGCTCGGTCACTATTACGGACAGTGTGCGGAGTTCTGTGGCGACTCTCACGCTTACATGATGTTCCGTTGCGAGGTTGTGGAGCCAGAAGATTTCGCCAAATGGGTCCAACATCAGAAATCTGAAGCGGCACCCGTGGCGGCAGAGACCCAAGCCGAAAAAGGCAAGGCACTCTTTGGCACCAAGACTTGTGCGATGTGCCACAACATCAGCGGCCACTATGGCGCGGGCGCTTTTGCCCCCGACCTTACCCACGTCGCTTCGCGCAAGTCGCTCGCCGGTGCTTGGCTCGACAACCGCAATCCCAAGGCCCAGTTGGCCAAGGAGCAGTTGCTGAAGAACACCGAGCAGTCCGTCGAGGTCGACCGCGCCACCCTCAAGGCCAATCTCATCAAGTGGATCGGGTCCTCGGGTGTTTCCACCGGCGCGGATGGTAAGCCGACTAAAGACGTCAAGCCAGGCAACCGGATGCATTACTACAAGATGTTCAACGTCGTGAGCCTCAATGAAACCCATCAGTCTTTCACCGCCGACGAGCTCGATTGCCTCTCCGAATACCTTCTCACGTTAAAGTAAAACCCGAACTTTCCGAAAATGTCCCACGACACTCATCACGCCCCAGTCGCCTCCAAGTTAGACCTCGCTCCCGAGCGCAGCGACCTCGGCTTCATCCGCCCCGACCGAACCACGGGCTGGTTGGATTGGCTGACGACCGTTGACCACAAGAAAATCGGTGTCCTCTACGGCGCCTTCGCCATGCTGTACTTCTTAATCGGCGGCGTGGAAGCGCTGACGATTCGCACGCAGCTGATTCGGCCCGACAATGATTTCGTGACCGCTCGGATGTATAACCAGCTGTTCACCATGCATGGCACCACGATGATCTTCTTGGGTGTCATGCCTTTGTCGGCGGCATTCTTTAACTTCCTCGTTCCGCTGCAAATCGGGGCGCGCGACGTGGCCTTCCCGCGTTTGAATGCTTTCTCGCTTTGGACCTTCGTCTTCGGGGCTTTCGTGTTGAACGCCAGTTGGCTCTTCGAGTTCGGACACCTCGCGGGCTGGTTCAATTCTTTCGACTGGCATAAGGCCCTAGTTTACACCGATTTCGCGCCGGCCAATGGTTGGTTCAGCTACGCGCCGCTCTCCGGTACGTTCGGTCAGGCCGATGCCGCCACGCTGCAGGCTCCGCGCTTCACGGGCGTCGGTACGGATTTTTGGATCATCGGCATCCAGGTGCTGGGTATCGCATCCTTGGCCGCTTCGTTCAACTTCATCTGTACGATCATCAACATGCGCGCCAAGGGCATGACCATGATGCGCATGCCGGTCTTCACTTGGATGACGCTCGTCACCTCGTTCCTGATCATCTTGGCCTTTCCGGCGATCACCGTTGCGCTAATCGAACTGATGTTCGATCGCCAATTCGGTGCTAACTTCTTCAACCCTTCGGCGGGTGGTCAACCCGTCCTTTGGCAGCACCTCTTCTGGATCTTCGGTCACCCCGAGGTTTACATCCTGGTTTTGCCCGCGATGGGTATCGTCTCGGAAATCCTCCCGACGTTCTCCGGCAAAGCACTCTTCGGTTATCCGATTGTTGTATTTTCTGGCGCCGTGATTGGTTTCCTCGGTTTCGCCGTCTGGAGTCACCACATGTTCACCACGGGTCTGGGTCCGGTACCCACCGCGGCCTTTGCGCTACTGACCATGGCCATCGCCGTGCCCACGGGCGTGAAGATCTTCAATTGGATTGGCACCCTCTGGGGAGGTCGCATCCGTTTCACGCCGCCGATGGTCTTGGCACTCGGTTTTATCTGGATGTTCATGTGCGGCGGTTTCTCCGGCGTCATGCACTCTTCCGCTCCCGCCGATTCGCAACAGCAGGATAGCTATTTCGTTATCGCGCACTTCCACTACGTGCTGCTCGGGGGCGTATTGCTCGGCTTGATGGCCGGGCTCTACTTCTGGTTCCCCAAAATTTTCGGACGCATGCCGAACGCCCCGCTCGCCTACATCGCTTCGGGCCTGGTGATCCTCGGCTTTAATATGGCGTTCGGGCCGATGCACTATCTCGGTCTGGCCGGGATGCCTCGTCGGACGCATACCTACCACGCCGGCAATGGCTGGGAAACTTGGAATTATGTTGCCACCATCGGCGCCTACATCTTGGGAGCCGGGGTTTTCCTCGCCTTCATGAACTTAATCTGGACGGCGTTTAAGGGCAAGAAGTGCGCCAGCGATCCGTGGGGTGGCCGGACGTTGGAATGGTCGCTCCCTTCGCCAGTGCCCGAATATAATTTCGCCCAAAGCCCCATCATCGCCAGGCGGGATGCTTTCTTTGAGGATAAGCACGGCGGTCGGCCCATTGGTTATGAAAACGACGGCGGTGACGCCGGTGTCCACATGCCCAGCCAATCTTGGATGCCACTTCTGGCCGGCGCCGGATTCTTGTTCATCGGGCTGGGGATGCCGATGATGTCGATGCGCATTCCGCATGCAGGCTGGCTCGTCATTACCGGCCTCGCCGTCCTCTTCGTTGGTATCTGGCTTTGGGCACTCGAGGGCCCCGGCGGCTACATGCTCAAGACTCCCGTGGCCCCTGTCACTTCGGGTCAGCCATCTCCGGTGGCCACGACCTCCGCCCACTAATTCAGCCCTCTCTCCACTCTGCCCTCCTGAATTTATGTCGCAAGCTGCTGACGCGTATGTCGCGCCTACTTCCACCGGAATCGACCACAAGAAGCTCATCATGTGGCTTTTTCTGGCTTCAGATTGCATGTTCTTCGGAACACTGATCTCGACGCACCTGCTCTATCGCAAGCTCTACCCGACCGGCTTTACCGACGCCGAGGGCCATCAGCACTTCATCCAGAATCTCTTCAACATCGAGCTGACGTCTTTCTCGACGTTCATCTTGCTGATGTCGTCGTTCCTGATGGCACTGGCGGTTTCTGCGATGCATAAAGGGGAAATCAAATCATTCCGTCGTAATGTCCTCGGAGTGATTTTCTTCGGCCTCATTTTCTTAGGCTGTCAGGTCTTTGAGTTCACGCACTTCTATCACCAAGGCCTGACGATCCAGAATAGCGTCTTGGGCTCGACCTTCTATGTCCTCACGGGCACGCACGGGACGCACGTAGCCATCGGCGTGCTCTGGCTCGTCCTGCTCTACTTCTATAGCTTCTCCGGCAAACTGGGCGGCCACATGGGGGCGCTCGATGTGGAAGTCGCTGGTCTCTACTGGCACTTCGTCGACATCGTTTGGATCATCATCTTCACCCTCGTCTACCTGGTCGAATACCTCGGGCCCAGCGGCATCTGGGGCAGCGGACTACCTACGCTCGCCAAATAAACCCTCTTTCCTACGCTCATGTCCGAAGCTGCTCCTTCTCAAGACTTTCTCGCCGAAGAAGTTCGTCGTTATCACCACTTCATCACGCTGGCCTTGTGGTTGGCGGCGATCACGGGCGCTGAAATCGTCCTAATCTTTCTGCCGATTCCGCCGTTGGCGGTCTTGATGGTGCTGAGCCTAATGTCCGCCGGAAAATTCTTCGCGGTCATCCTTTGGTTCATGCATTTGATCTACGACAAGAAGTTGCTCTTCTGGCTCTTCTTAACGGGACTGTTGCTCGCCTTCGCGACTTTCAGTGCCTTGATTTCCCTGTTCGGTGTCGAGCGCATCGATACCAAGTGGTTCGCCTAATCTATTCTTAGGCTTGATCGGCCGGCCTTACCGCCGGCCTTTTTTGTGCCAACGCTTGCGGCGAGCGCTCGGCCTGATTAAAAGAAAGTCATGAATATCCCGCTGCACTGGCATACGGAGCCGCTTTTGCTGCTACTGGTGGTCGGGGTCTCGTGGGCCTACGCTTTGGTCGTCGGTCCGGGCCGGGAGAAATTCGCGCCCGCGCTCACGCGCTATCCGCTCGGGCATGCCTTGCGGTTTCATGCCGGCGTCATCGTGGCTTATCTCGCCGTCGGCTCACCCCTTGACCAGATCGCCGAAGGCTTCCTTTTCTCGGCGCACATGTTGCAGCACATGCTGCTGATCTATGTTGCCGCCCCGCTGATCGTGACGGGTTTGCCGCCCGACCTCCTTGATCCCTTCTTGCTGGCGCGACCCAGACTCACGGCGGTGTTGCGCTGGGCCGTCCATCCGATCACGGCCGGGCTGGGTTTCACGATGCTCTTTTCGCTCTGGCATTTTCCGGAGTTTTATGAGGCCGCCTTGCGCAGCCGCCCGCTGCATATCGTCGAACACTGGTCGATGTTCGTGCCCGCCTTATTTCTGGTCTGGCCGCTCTTGTCCCTTTCCCGGGTCTTGCCGCGCATCAGTTTCGGCGGCGCGATGATCTACTGCTTTGCCTTGATGATCGCGGATTTGCCCCTGTGGGCGGCTTTGATTTTTGGCGAGCACCCCATTTATGAGACTTACCGGCTTGCGCCCCGCATCTGCTGGCTCACGGCCAGCGATGACATGATCTTGGGTGCCGCCGTGATGAAGGGTTTCAACGAAATCTTTTCCCTCGTCAACATGGGGTGGGCTTTCTTCGCCTGGTATCGCCGCGATCGTTGATTAATGCCGGCCGGCCCGCTGGAGCAGCCAAAGCGCGGTCGAAATAACAATGATATTAGGCAGCCAGATCAACAGGTCGGGATGATAGGCGGGGTTCTTCACCCAGGCCGCCGCCGAGGTCAGCATATAATAGGTGAGGGCGACGCCGAGAGCCACGGCGGCATTCACGAATGTTTCCGAGCGCCCGACCCGCACGGCCAAGGGGACGGCCAGCAGGCAGAGCGAGAAGATGGAAACGGCGCCGGCGAGGTGCGACATGAACTGCGTGCGCACCATCATTTTCCGCAGGGCGATTTCGTCGGCTTTCGCCTCGGGCGGCACTTGCCAGCCGGTGTCCATGGCATCCCAGAGTTCGGTCGTGGTGAGCCAGCGTAACTTCCGTTCCACCGGCCCGTTTTCTTTGAAGATGCTGCTGGCGGGAAATTCCAGACTCGAAGCTTGGGCGGAAGCAAAAGAAGCCGGCTGGCTGAAGGCCGTATCCCCCGGCGGCCGCGACTCCATGCGGGCCTCGGTAAGATTTACCCTCAGGACCGCCACCCCCGCCGGATTAATCGCGCGAACGATCCGGGCTTCGCGCGCGTGGATTGTCTGGACGAGTTGGCCGCGCGGGTCGAGGCGCCAGAGCCAGAAGTCTTGCAAGATCTCATCTTCTCGCGCGCCAGCGCGAATGATCACACCGGGGAACTGGCGATTAAGTTGGCCCGGCACGATGATCGAGGACGGGTTATCTTTCGCCGAACCCACGAGCAACCGCCGGAATTCTGTGTTCGCGATGGGAGCTACTTCCAGGTTTAACCAGGCTGAAAACACAACGAGCCCGCTGGCGAAAATCAGGGCCGGTCGGGCGATGCGCGCTAAACTCCGCCCGCTGGCTTTCATCGCCGTCAGTTCGTGCTGCGAACTCATCCGCCCAAAGGCCAGTAAGACCCCCGTCAGCATCCCCAGCGGTAAGGCATAAGGGATGACGCCCGGAAACAGCAGGCCGATCATTTCGAGCCCTTGACCGCCAGAGACTCTGCCGGTGGCGATGGCACCGATGACGTCCTTGAGGACATTACCGGCGACCATGATGAAGACAAAGGCACCCGTCGCGGCGCTCCCAGCGGTGGCGGTTTCGAGTAAGACGTGGCGGTCAAGAATGCGCACGGCACTATCCAACGCCAGTGCCAGTGATTCTCCAAGGCGAAAGCCTCAAGGCGCAGCTTTCTGGTCAAGGTTGGCGGGTAGGCCGCCCCCCCAGATGGCCTCCACTTCGCCGCTCCGCACCCAGCCGGTTTTTCCTTCTGCCGTTTGCACCCGCGTGTGCCCGTTAAAGCCTCGCTCCGTCCGGACGACATCCCCTTCGCCGATGCCGCTCATGGGCTCACCTTGGGCCGTAGGGGTAAGCCGGAGGGCGACGTCAGCCCGACGTACGACCGCCCGTTGCGCGTAGGTATGCGACCCCCACAGCCCCGGGAGGGAAAGCGCCAACAAAGTGGCGAAGGTTACTAGGCCGCGCTGATACCACGCGCCTCTGATTTGTCGGCGGAACTTAGGAAGAGCGACACAGAGCACCAGGCCCCAAAAAGAAATGCCGGCGAGGATGAGCCAGGTACCGGCTCTCAAAAAAGCGGAATAGTTTTCCGACCACGTTGCGGTGGGCCGTTCGATCCCGCCCGCCGTCTGGGCATGACGCAGGCCAGCGATGGCCACCGTATCTCGAGGGTCAAGCAGGAGGGCGCGCTCCCAACATATTACCGCCCGTCCTTTACGACCTAACTTCCATTCCGCATTCCCTAAAGCGGAAAGCAAGGGCGCGGTCAGGCCGTCGCGGTGGCCTTGTTCTTGCCATTGCTCCACCGCACTCGCGTAATCTCCTTGAGCGTAAGCGATCTCTCCAGCGGTCGGCTCGGCAACGACCGTCAAGACGCTTAGCAACAAGAAGACCAGACTCAGAAATTTTGGTTTCATAGTTTGGCTTCAAGTTGGGCGAGCAAGGCCAAGGCCAGCGAAGGTTCGGCAAGGAGCGTATCCAGCCGTTGCGGGGCGAATTTATCTCCCTCCGCTGTCTGAAAGAGCGTTTCCAACAAAGCAAGCGGCGCGTCGGGCAGCACTCGTAAGATATCGCGGTGGGTAAGGGCTTGGGCCTTGGCTTGCAGGAGAGCGCCACTGCCGATGCGTAAACCTGCGACAATCGCCCGCGCAAAGGCCGCCGAATCTTGCGTCTGAGCAGCCTGTCGGGCCCGCCGCGCGGCGCGGCGACAATTTCTCCGGGCGTGATAGTGAACCAGAATTTCTGGATGCGCTGAAAGATAACCCATGATCAGGACGACGCCGAGGCCCAGGGTGAGGAGCGTGAAAAGAATCCCGTTGGCGGCCCAGAAAGATTTCGACGCCGCCAGCGGTTGAATCGACGCGACGGGAGTGCTGAGCGCTGAACGAAGATTGGGCTGGGGGGTTGCCAGCCCGGCCAAGGCTTTGGTCATCGCACCGTTCGTTCCCGCCCTTGGGTCGACTTTAACCAGGTCGACCTTGGCAGGCGCTGTCCCCGTGACTGTCACTGCTTGCGGGGCGAAGACCACTTGGTTGAAAGAACGGGTTTCTGGGTCGAAACTCGCCAAGCGAATCTCGGGCGTCAGAAGTTTCCCGGGGAGGCGAGGGATGAGCGTATACGCGAAGATGCGCTGATCTTCGGCTCGTCGCCGCCGCTCGGTCGCCGGGATGATGTCCCAATTTTCTCCGCCGATGATTTCCGGAGGAATGATGCGCTCCAGGTTGCCTTCGCCTGCCAGGATGGCCCGGAGGCGGATGGGCTCGCCCACTTCAGGCGAAAGGTTGGAGAGCTGAATGGTGTCCGTTAAGAACTTGCCGATGGCTCCGTTCCAGTTCGCGGGCCGGCCGGCTTCGGGGACGTGCTCCACGTTGATGTGACGTCGGAAGGTAAAGGGTCGATCGCGACTTGGGGTGCTGAACGCGCTCGTGACCCCGACTTGGATCAGCATGATACCGTTCAGGGAAAGCTCGCTGGAGCCGGTTCGGATGGGCGTCAGCTCGAAGGCGGTGAGGAGGCCTTGGCCATTATCAAGCGGCTGCGCCCGATCGCTTAGGAGTTGAAAACTAAAGCCCTCGGCCTCGCATTCTAGCCCGAAAGATCCGGAGACGAATTCCTGTTCGCTGCCGCGCAGCAAAATCGCGCCCGGAATACGTTCGCCGACATAAAAGGTGCGGTCCGGTAACTCCAGCTCCGCTCGTGCCTGCCCGTCTTTGCGAAAGCCTGTGGCGTTACTCACGTTCAAGGTGATTTTCGGCACCTGAATCATCTTCGCCGGAAATCTGATATTAAAACTCGGAATCACGTGAGCCCCTTCGGTCTCCGGCGAAACCCCCGAGAAATTCAAGGTTGCCTCGGTCGTGCCCGAACGAAAAATCTGACCCGAAAACCGCAAAGCCATCCCGCGGGGTGGCTTGATTTCTCTGCCGACGCGGTCGGCGGGCCCCAGGATTACGTCGGACTCAATCCGGACTTGCAGGCGGAAGGGCTGGCCCGGGCCGGTCACGGCGGGCGTGATTTCCCAGCTGACGCTATCTTCCGCCCGTACCGTAAGCAGGGCGAGCCAAGCGAGGAGGAGGAAGCCGGCATTTCTCATCTTAGTAATCTTTCCCTTTCTTGTCCGTCGGGTTCGCTCCGTTCGCGCCCCCGCCGGGCTTCTGGCCTGACGGCATCTTCCGGCCGAATTCATTTTTCAAACCCTCCAGTGAGCCACGGGCCTCTTGTTCGGTCATTTTCTGTTCCTGGCCTTCGACCGGTTTCTTTTGGTTGCCGCCTTGTTTGGGTTTCTGCCGCTCGGGCGGGAGGAAGTTTTCGTCTTCCTCGTCGCCTTGCGTGTCCGGCGGGAGTTTCTCATCCGGGATCCGCTTGATCAGTTCTTGGATGACCGCCCGCAGTTCTTCGAGTTTCTTCCGTTGTTCCGCGATGGTGAGGTCAAGGGCTTGGGTTTCGCGCTTAAGCTTGCGGAGTAATTCTTCGATGGCTTCGGCATTCGCCGTCGCGGCGGCATCGGTGAGATTTAATTCATGCGCCCCGCGAAAATCATCCACTGACCGAGTCCACGCCGCCACGACGTTCGCCCGCTTCGCCACCATCGCTTCTTCTTTGGGGATTAATTTCTTGATGGTCCGGAAGGTGCTCATGCCGCTGCCGAGGGCGGAGACGGCGGGGACGTAATCGGGCTCCCGGCTCTCCGCTTTGGCGCGATCGAGGATTTCGATCTGATCTTTCATATCGGAGATATCCGCATCGGCGGCCTCGAGGTAGGAGCGCGCCATCGAGAGTTCCGTGACGTCACCTTCGGTCTTCCCGCCCAGCAGGGTACGGCCTTTGCCGAAGCGGACGTGGCCTAAATTATGCAAAGCGGGTGGGCGGATGGCGTCTTGGTCTTTGGCCAACGAGGCTTTGAGCGCTTCTTCGGCGCCGTTGAGGTCGCCTTGCGCGAGGCGTTGGGTGCCGAGGTTATGCAGCGTGCGGGCGTCGAATTTATTCAGGTCCTCGGCGGGTTTTTCGACGGCGCCCAGCAGTACCACGAGACCAAGAAGCGAGAGGGATGATTTCATGGGAGGGTGCGGCGACGGGTTGAATAGAGCGATTCGCCGATCAAGAGAAATAAGACGACGGAGAGAAACCATTCTTCGCGGGGGATGCCCTGTCGCATCGAGCCCAGGGCGTCGGTGCCAGCTTGGATCGCCAGGCGGAGCGACTCCATGCCTTCGCCCGCTTGCCCCAGCCGGACGAAGCGGCCGCCCGTACTCTCCGCGAGTTTTTGCAGGGTGCTTTCGTCTAGACGGCTGAGGACCTCTTCACCGCTGGAATTTTTCAACGACTCAATCGCGCCCAGGGGCGTGATGATATTAATCGGGCCGCCCGCGGAAGTGCCTACGCCGACGGCATGGATGACCAAGCCTTTGCGGGCTAATTTCTTCGCCGCCTCAACGCCGCCGGCTTCCAGGTCTTCGCCGTCAGTCAGGATAATCACCAACTTACGGTTGCGACCCGAAGAGAAAGCCAATTCAGCTTCCTCGATCGCCCGCCCGATATCCGTCCCGCTCACTTGGATGCTGGAGGTATCGGTCTCGTCCAGCGTGCGGAAGAAGGCGTCATAATCACGGGTGAGCGGACATTGCAGAAAGGCTTGGCCGGCGAAGGCGACCAAGCCGACATTACCGGTCCCCTTGCGTTTGATGAAATTGGCGATCGACGCTTTGGCGCGAGTCAGGCGGTTGGGTCGCATGTCAGCCACCAGCATGGATTTCGAGACATCGAGGACGAAGACCACATCCTCAGAGGCGGACGGCTCGGAGCTTATCTCCCGCCCCCAGCGAGGTCCGGCCAGCGCCGCCATCATCAACCAAGCCGCTAAAGCTAAGGCGATGTCTTTGGTGAGCCTCCGCGGCGCGGAGAAGTTAGCGATGAGTTGGGTGAGGAGGCGTTCGGCGGCAAAGGTGGCCAGGCTACGTTGGCGTTTATTTTGAGACCAACGTAACAGGACGAAGAGCATCGCGGCGACGACGCAGCCGAGCGCTAAGAGCCAAGGGCGTTCAAAATGGAAGTCGGCGAAATCCATAGCTTAGGGTGCGCGGGGACGCAGCAGGGCGAGCGCCAGTTCGAAGAACAGGCCGAAGGCGGCTAAGGAGATCCAGATCAGCCGGTGGCTTTCGTAAATCACCGTCTCCCGGATTTTGACTTCAGTCCGTTCCAGTTGGTCGATTTCGCTATAGACGCGCAGGAGCTGATCTTGATCGAGCGCCCGGTAGAAACGGCCGCCGGTGAGTTTAGCCATCTTGCCCAGCATTTCATAATTAGCTGGGTTGATGGTCTGCATCGGGATGGTTTTCCCGAAGACGTCTCGATAAAGCAGGCCAGTGCGAATGTCGAATTGGGGCAGGATCGTGGGCTCATCTTTACCCAGTCCGATTGCATAAAGTTTGATGCCCATCGCGGCGGCCAACTCGGCGGAGGGTACGGGTAAGATGGCCTTGCTCATGTTGTCGTCGCCGTCGGTCAGTAGGATCAGCACCTTGGAGTTCTTACCTTTGATATTTTTCATCCGATCCACGGCCATCGCCACGGCTTCCCCGATGGCGGTGCCCGTTTCGCGGACGATACCGATGTGCATGCGGTCCACGCCTTTCTCCACCCAAAGCTTATTGATGGTGAGGGGGCTTAGTAAGTAAGGTTTCCCAGAGAAGACGACGGCGCCGATGCGATCATCCGGCCGTTTTTCCAAAAAGTCATGAATCACATTCTGGCTCGCCTGCCAACGCGTCACTTCGGACCGAGTGGTGCTCATATCCAAGGCCATCATCGACCACGACAGGTCCACTACGAGCATGATGTCTAAGCCTTCGGTTTCGCGCTCGATTTCTTTGCTCGCGGTCCGTGGTCCGGCGAGCGCGATGATGAGGCACGCAGTCGTGGCGAGTCTGAGGAACGGACGAAGCGCCCCCATGCCCTCGCGAATGGGGCGGGAGACTTCCTGTAATAGATTAGCATCCGGATAAAGGAGCGCTGCCGTTTTGCCGATTCGACCGCGCAACCAGGCGTACAACGGAAGTAAGGCCAGGAATAACAGGACCCAAGGTTGTTCGAATTCAAAGGCGAAATCCATCAGGCAAAATCGTTGCGAGGGAGTGCTGGGGGCGTGCTTGCGTTCCGGATAAGAGGCGCGGTCTGTTTAATCGCCAAGACTCTTTGGGCTTCCTCGATTTTATTCAGCGCCTCGCGCACCCCGGCGATAAGCAGGGTGGCCGGGATCTGCGCCCCAGAGAATTTACCGGCGTCCGCCGCTTGCAGGGCGGCCAAGAGCGATTGTCTGGCCGGGAGAAAAGCCGGGAGGCGTAGCAGCTGCGCCGCCAGCTCTTCCGTCGAAAGCGCCAGGCCTGCCCGCCCGTCGATTGCTTGCAGGTAAGCGCGAAGTGCCAAGACGAGGGCTAGGGCGCTCGTCTCGTCTGGTTTGCTTTCCGCATTCTTGAGCGCGGCCTCCAGCGCCAGGCGCGGTGCCGGGGAAGGGCTTCGCTGGCGGATCAACGCGACGATCGCCCATCCCGCCAAGGCCAGCAGGACTATTAAGACCGCGAGCGACCAGCCATAAGTCTCCCAAAATGTCGGAGCCAGCAAGGGCTGGGGGCTCTGCAGCTGGAAAACGTTCTCGTCGGCGGCGATGATCATGTGCGACGCCGGCGACGGTGTTCGAAAAAGCGTGCCAGCGTGGGTGCGACTTTGGCCTCGGCTTCAAGCCGCGTGCTATCGATACCCGCTTGGTTCAGCGTGGTGACGGTATGGCTCAGCCGGCGTTCGGCGGCCTGGGCGAATCGTGCGCGAACTTGGGCGGAGCTGGTATCGACTTCGCGAATCTCGCCAGTCTCGGCATCTTCGAGCGCAATCGTTCCCACATTCGGTAACTGACGTTCCCGGGCGTCGACCAATTGCACGCACGCCGTATCATGGCGGGTGTTAAGTTCGCCTAAGGCGGCGGCCATGGCATCGGCTCCCTCTGCTCCCGGGAGAAAGTCAGAAACGACAAAAACCATCGACCGGCGTTTGAGCGCGCGGGCTAAGCGTTTCATCGGTTGAGCAAAAGAAGTTTGCCGCGACTGCGGCTTGAATTCCAAGGCCTCCCGGATGAGGCGAAGGACGTGCCGCCGGCCTTTGCGGGCCGAAAGCCAGAGTTCCTCCCGGTCCGTAAAAAGAAGCAACCCGACCTTGTCGCCCGCCTTGAGCGCGGACACCGCTAAGCAAGCCGCGACTTCGGCCGCCCTTTCCCGCAGCGTCGAGGCACCTGAGCCGAAGTCAGAAGAACCCGAAATATCCAAGGCGATCACCATCGTCAGTTCGCGTTCTTCGCGGTGGAGGCGGATGAAAGGCTTGCCCATGCGGGCGGTGACATTCCAGTCCATCGACCGGACGTCGTCGCCGGGTACGTATTCGCGGAGTTCTTCAAAATCCATGCCGCGGCCTTTGAAGCGCGAAAGGTAGGCACCTACCATCGCATCGTTGACCATCCGCGTAGCGACGACTTCGACGCGCTGCGCCCGACGAAGCGTCTCTTGCGGATTGATCGGAGCGACGGTTTCCACCTCGGCGTTGCTTAGGCTTAGGGAACGCGCACCGCATCCAGCACGCGGCGGACGATGGTGTCCGCGTCGAGGCCTTCCGCATCTGCCTCATAGGTCAGGATAAGACGGTGACGGAGGACATCGGGGGCGATATCTTTAATATCCTGAGGGGTTACATGGTCGCGGCCTTGCAGGAAGGCCCAAGCCTTGGCGGCCAAGGTAAGGTTGATGGTGGCCCGTGGGGAGGCTCCGAATTGGACCAGCTTGCTGAGGTCGGGCCCATCGGGTTGTTGCCCGCGTGTGGCCAAGACGAGCGAGACGATATAATCGCGCACGCTATCCGCGACATAGATGGCATCCACGGCTTGGCGGGCGGCCAAGATTTCTTCCTGCGTAATGACGGCTTCCACTTCGAGCTTCGGCGAGGTCGTGGCCATCGCGTCGAGAATCTTGCGTTCTTCTTCCCGGCTCGGGTAGCCGATGTTCAGTTTCAGCATGAAGCGATCGATTTGCGCTTCGGGCAAGGGATACGTCCCTTCTTGGTCAATCGGGTTTTGGGTCGCCAAGACGAGGAAGGGCGTGGGCAGCTTGTGGGTTTCTCCGCCAAGCGTCACCTGGCGCTCTTGCATGGCTTCGAGTAAGGCGGATTGGACTTTGGCCGGGGCGCGGTTGATTTCATCGGCCAAGACAAAGTTGGCGAAGATGGGGCCTTTCTTGGCGTTATAATCTCCGGTCTTGGGGTCATAGATCAAAGTCCCGACGATGTCGGCTGGGAGGAGATCGGGGGTGAATTGGATTCGGGAAAAACCCGCATGGACGGTTTGGGCGAGCGTCCGGACGGAAAGGGTCTTGGCCAGGCCTGGGACGCCTTCGAGTAAGACGTGCCCATTGGCGAGCAAGCCCACGAGGAGTCGGTCGACGAGGTATTGTTGGCCGACGACGACGCGGCCGATTTGTTCACGAATGCGCGGCACCCAAGTGCCTGCAGCGTTAATGTTGGTGGACATGAGGGTGGGGAAATGTCGTGCGGGGGGGCACTTTGGGGGCGGCGCACCGCCTCCTTATCAGCGTCCGGCGGAGCCGGTTTCGTCTATCAACTAAGAGGAGAGCTGAGACTTCTCAACCGTTGCCTTAATAAAAGCGGCAAAGAGCGGGTGGGCTCGGTTGGGCTTGGACTTGAACTCGGGGTGGTATTGGACCCCCACCATCCACGGGTGATCCTTGACCTCGACGATTTCGACCAAGCCGCTTTGGGGATTCGCCCCGCCGACGCGCAGGCCAGCGGCTTCCAGTCGCGCCCGATAAGTGTCGTTATATTCGAAGCGGTGACGGTGCCGTTCTTTGATTTGGTCGGTACCGTAAGCCTGGTGCGCCTTACTTCCCGGGGTCAAAATGCAGTCAAATGACCCTAAACGCATGGTGCCGCCCTTGGTAACCACGCTCTTTTGGGACTCCATCAGGTGGATGACTGGGTCGACCGTCTGGGGGTCGAATTCAGTCGAATGGGCGGTCTTTAAGCCGAGGACATGACGGGCAAATTCAATGACCGTGATTTGCATGCCCAAGCAGAGGCCGTAAAACGGAATCTTCCGTTCGCGGGCGAAACGGGCCGCGACGATTTTACCTTCGATGCCTCGGTTGCCGAATCCGCCTGGCACCAAGATGCCATCCAGGCCTTCCAGTTTCGCCGTGCCTTCCGTTTCCAAAACTTCGGCGTCGATGCGGACAATTTCGACTTCGGTCTCGTTCGCGATACCGCCGTGCACGATCGATTCGTAGACGGATTTATAGGCGTCTTGCAGTTCGATATATTTCCCGACCACGCCGACGCGGACTTTATGTTTCGGTTCGAGTAAACGGCGGACGATCTCGCGCCATGGGCTGATATCAATCGGCTGGCACTGGAGCCCGAGCCGGCGCACGACGACATCGTCGATGCGTTGCTCGGCCAGCATCACGGGCAACTCGTAGATGGAGTGTTCGACGTCGCGGCATTCGAAGACGGACTCAAGGCCGACGTTACAATAAAGCGAAAGTTTCTGGCGGTTTTCTTCACCAATCGGGCGGTCGGTCCGGCACACGAGCAAGTCGGGCATGATGCCGATTTCACGCAGTTTGGCGACGGATTGTTGGGAAGGTTTGGTTTTTAATTCACCCGCCGCCTTGATGAAAGGAACCAGCGTGCAGTGGAGGAAGGCGACGTTCTCGCGGCCCGCGTCATGTTGGAATTGGCGCAAGGCTTCCAGGAACGGCAGGCCTTCGATGTCGCCCGTGGTGCCGCCGATTTCAGTGATGAGGACGTCGACCCCTTCGCCGCCTTTGAGAATGCGGTCTTTGATCTCGTTGGTGACGTGTGGGATGACTTGTACGGTTTTTCCAAGGTAGTCTCCACGGCGTTCTTTCTGGATGACGGTCTCGTAGACTTGGCCGGAGCTGAGGCTATTTAAGCGCGAGAGTTCGCCCGAGGTGAAGCGTTCGTAGTGCCCGAGGTCGAGGTCGGTTTCCGCTCCGTCATTCAACACGTAAACTTCGCCGTGTTGATAGGGGCTCATGGTCCCCGGATCGACGTTGAGGTAGGGGTCAAATTTTTGAATCCGCACTTTCACTCCCCGGCATTCGAGCAGGGCGCCCAGGGCCGCCGCGGTGAGGCCTTTGCCGAGCGAGGAGATGACTCCGCCAGTGACAAAAATATACTTCATGGGGGGCGTGGCGGGTGGGGGTTTTGTAAAAAAGATAAGACCGGCTGGTCCTGTGCGGTCAGCCGGTCTGGACTTTCGAATTGCATGCTCAAGAAAAGTTCTGGCAAGCGGTTTTTCCGAAATCCAGCCTCCAGGGGCGCTGGGCGAGGCGTTCCGGCCCTATGAGGGTTTTTCACGCCAGGCTTTGGCATCGCTAATACCTCCCCGTTGGCGCGTCTCGGTGGTGGTAGGGGGTCGATTGGTCTATTTGATAGTTTTTGCATCTCAGCCTATCCCTCTTTTTGCCATGCCCGAAAGTTCTTGTTGTTCTAGCTGTAGGCCTTCTTCGATTGGGAAGAAGGTGGTCATGGCGCTTAGTGGCCTGATTTTGGCCGGTTTCGTCCTCGGGCACATGTCGGGTAATTTGCTCATGTTCCAAGGCGAGGGGGCGATCAATGCCTACGCGCAGTGGCTGCACGAACATGCTGGCCTGCTTTGGTTTTCACGTAGCATTCTTATCATCAGTGTGTTAGCACACATTTGGACCGGTATTTTACTTTCCCTAGAAAATCGAGCTGCGCGTGCCGGCGGCCCCGCCACCGAGGCGACCCGCCAAGCGACAATCGGCTCTCGCACCATGCCCTATTCGGGCATGGTCATTCTCGCGTTCATCGTTTTTCACCTCTTGCATTTTACTTTCCGAGCCGTGGCCCTGAACGGCGTGGATTATGGCGATAATGTCTACGCTATGGTGGTCGCGGGCTTCAGCTCCAAGGCGGTCGCGCTCTTTTATATGATCAGCCTGCTGTTGCTGTGCCTCCACTTGAGTCACGGCGTGAGCAGCGTGTTCCAGACGCTCGGTCTGCGCAACGAGCGTTGGCGGGGCCGGTTGGACGTGGTCGCCCTGGTTTACGGCTGGGTGATCGCTCTGGGCTTCATTTCCATTCCTTTGGCCGTCCTCACGGGCTGCCTCAAGTAAGCGCCCGTCCCCATGAAACTCGAATCAAAGATCCCCGCTGGCCCTTTGGCTGATAAGTGGAATAATCATAAGGCCAAGTTGCGCTTGGTCAGTCCGGCCAATCGGCGCAAGTATCATGTCATCGTCGTTGGCTCGGGCCTCGCCGGCTCCGCCGCCGCCGCCTCGTTCGCTGAGATGGGTTTTCAAGTCTCTTGTTTTTGCTATCAAGACAGCCCTCGCCGGGCGCACTCAATCGCCGCGCAAGGCGGCATCAACGCGGCCAAGAATTATCAAAACGACGGCGACAGCGTGCGCCGTCTCTTCCAAGACACCATCAAGGGTGGAGATTATCGCGCCCGCGAAGCCAACGTTTATCGCCTGGCCCAAGTCTCGACGAACATCATCGATCAGTGCGTTGCGCAGGGCGTGCCTTTCGCCCGCGAATACGGGGGCTTGCTCGCCAACCGCTCCTTCGGTGGTGCCCAAGTTTCGCGTACGTTTTACGCCCGCGGGCAGACCGGTCAGCAACTGCTCCTCGGGGCTTACTCCGCACTTTCGCGTCAGATCGGGCTCGGTGCTGTCAAGATGTATACGCGTCACGAGATGTTGGATCTCGTGCTCATCGACGGTAAGGCCAAAGGCATCGTCACGCGCGATCTCGTCACCGGCGCCGTCGAATCCTGGGCCTCCGATGTCGTCGTGGTCTGCACCGGCGGCTACGGCAACGTCTTCTACCTCTCGACGAACGCCCAAGGTTGCAACGTGACGGCGACGTTCCGCGCCCACCGCCGCGGTGCCGGCTTCGCCAACCCTTGCTACACGCAAATTCACCCAACCTGCATCCCCGTCCACGGCGAAGATCAATCCAAGCTGACGTTGATGTCCGAATCGCTGCGCAACGACGGGCGCGTCTGGGTGCCGAAGAACACGGCGGATTGCGCCAAGCCCGCCGCGGAAATCCCGGAAGAGGCGCGCGACTATTTCTTGGAACGCAAATACCCGAGTTACGGCAACCTCGCGCCGCGCGACATCGCTTCCCGCGCCGCCAAGGAAGTCTGTGACGAAGGTCGGGGCGTCGGGCAGGTCATCGACGGCCAGCGGCTCGGGGTCTACCTCGACTTCTCCGCCGCCATCAACCGTCTCGGCGAAGCGGAAATCCGCACGCGCTACGGCAACCTGTTCGACATGTATGAGAACATCACCGGTGAGAACGCGTATAAGCAGCCGATGCGCATCTTCCCAGCTGTGCACTATACGATGGGCGGCTTGTGGGTGGATTATAATTTACAGTCAAATATTCCCGGGCTCTTCGTGGGCGGCGAAGCCAATTTCTCCGACCACGGCGCCAACCGGCTCGGCGCTTCGGCGCTCATGCAAGGTCTCGCCGATGGTTACTTTGTCTTACCTTACACGGTGTCGGATTATCTGGCGGGTGTCGGCCTTTCCGGCCGCCCCACGACCGAGGCGCCAGAATTTAAGGCCGCGGTCAAAGAAGTGAACGAGCGGGTCTCAAAACTTCTGGCGGTCAACGGCACGAAGTCTCCGCGCTATTACCACAAGGCCCTCGGCAAAATCACCTGGGAAAAATGCGGCATGGCCCGCGACAAGGCTGGTCTCGAAGGCGCAATCCGCGACCTGCAGGCGCTTCGTAAGGATTTCTGGGAAAATGTGAAGGTCGTCGGCACGGGCGATCAATTGGCCCCCGAACTCGAACGCGCCGGCCGCGTGGCCGATTTCCTTGATTTCGGTATCATGATGTGCCTCGACGCGCTTACCCGCGAAGAGTCCTGTGGTGGCCACTTCCGGACCGAATTCCAAGACGCCGGTGAAGCGAAGCGCGATGACGCCCAGTACGCCCACGCCGCTGTCTGGGAATGGCAAGGTGAAGGCCAACTGCCGGCTCGCCACGTCGAGCCCCTCGTCTACGAGGAGACCCAACTTTCCACCCGCTCTTACAAGTAATTTTATGGTCCACGGAAAATCAGCCCACGACGGCGAAACCACCCTAGCGCTCAAACTGCGCGTCTGGCGCCAAAGCCGCGGCGTGCCGGGTCACTTTGAAGAGCACGCCTTGGCGGCCGTGCCCACGTCAGCTTCCTTCCTCGAGATGATGGACATGCTCAATGAGCAGCTCATCCGCGCCGGCCAAGACACGTTCGCTTTCGACCATGATTGCCGCGAAGGCATCTGCGGGATGTGTTCGATGACGATTAACGGCATGCCGCACGGCCCGCTACCCGGCGTCACGACTTGTCAGTTGCACATGCGCAACTTCCGCGATGGCGAGACGATCACGGTCGAGCCGTGGCGCGCCCGGGCCTTCCCGGTCATCAAGGATTTGGCGGTCAATCGTTCCGCATTCGATAAGGTTATCCAAGCCGGTGGTTTCATCACCGCGCGGGTCGGTTCGGCCCCCGAAGCCAATAACACCTTGATCGGTAAGGTCGTCGCCGATGAGGCGATGGACGCCGCGGAGTGTATCGGTTGCGGCGCCTGCGTCGCTTCCTGTAAGAACGGTTCGGCGATGTTGTTTGTCGGCGCCAAGATTAATCACCTGAATATTTTGCCGCAAGGGCAGCCCGAGCGCGATCGTCGCACTTTGGCGATGGTCAAGACGATGGACGAAGCCGGCTTCGGCAATTGCACCAATTACGGTGAGTGCCAGGCGCATTGCCCGAAGAGCATCACGCTCGACGTCATCGCCAAACTCAACCGCGACTATCTCCGCGCCCGCGTTAAGGAGTTCTTCTCCTCCACCGGTAAGCCTTCCAAGGGCGGAGACTGAGCGCGACGCGCGTCTTGTTTTGTCTATCGAGGTAGGGACAGCACTGCGTGCTGACCCCGCGGCTTCGGGTAGGGATGCGATAACATCGCATCCGCTTGCGTCATGATATTGCTGGTATTGGGTAGGGCCGAGCATCCTTGCTCGGCCGCGGCCGGCCGAGGGTGGCCAGCCCTACCGGTCTAGAGAGCCCCTACCTCCTCACTCCGCCTCGACGACGCTCTGCTCGCCGACGCAGGTCAGCAGGACGCGGTTGTTACCGTTGGCGGCCTGGAGAGAGCGCACGAATTCGGCGATCACGGCGCCGTCCTTTAAGGTGACCTCGTAGCGCAGCTCGGTCATCAGGCCGGCCTGCACGGTTTCGACGGACTTGAGCGACAGCTGTGCGAGGTGCTGCGCGAACGGACCGGCGAAGGCTTGGTCGTAGTCGACGTCGGTGCCGACGCGAATCCGCAGGAGGTGCGAGCCTTTGAACGAGGAGAAGAGGTTCGCTCGCGAGAGGGCGAAGATGATCACGCACACGAGCGGTACGGTGACGGCGGCGAGCTCATATTGGCGGGCGCCGACGGCCAGGCCCGTGCCCATGGCGAGGAAGATGAAACCAATATCACGCGATTGGCCGACATTCCGGCGGAAGCGGATGATCGAGAACGCGGCGAACATGCCGAACGCGGCCGCTAGGTTGCCCACGACGACAAGAATCACCAGCGTGACGACCGTGCCGAGGATGAGGAGGGTGTGCACGTAATCCTGGGAGTAGCGCGTGCCGCGGTAGGTCTGCTTGTACGTCCACGCCACGAGGAGGTTGAGCGCAAAGCTGAACAGGATCGCGAAGAGAATCTCCTGCACGCCTGGCGGGGCAGCGCGGTCGGTGACGAGGCGGGTCATCGCATCGGCTTCGGTCGGGACGGAGTTGGCGGCGAGGAAAAAACGGGGCACAAGGTTCATGAGACGGAAAGGGCGGGGGTAGCGCCGTATTGGCGGACACTCTCGGAGTATTTGCTGAAGGGGCGAGGAAAGATTCCGTGGGCCGAGAGGAAGCTCGCAAAGTCGAACGGGGCTGCGGCGTTGCCTTTGACTTCCATCAGGCAGAGGCCGGCATCGAGGACGGGCAGAGCACAGCCATCGTCTTCCGGCTGCGGCGTGAGGTCTTCGAAGCGGCAGCGGATGCCTTGGTCGAAGGTGAGCCGGAGCTGCTCATGGCCGGCTTCGTCCACGAGCCGGTACGCGTGGCGGTCGTAGCGGATGACGCAGGCGGGCCGGAAGCCTTCGTCGGCGATGAGTCGCCGAGCCTCGGCGAGGACGCGCGTTTCTGCCACGGAGGTTTCCGGAGCGGCCGATCCGTTCACCCAAGCGATAGCTTGTTCGAGCGGTAGCTGCACGCGCCGCTTGGCGCCTGAGCCGCCGTCGCGTTGCTTGATCTCGACGAACGTAGCCGCCGGGATCGCGCCATCTTTTGTTCCGTAGAGGCGGAGGCGTAACTTCCGCCGCGAGGGCACGCCGCGCCAGGTATCCCAGTAGCATCTCCGGTCGGCGGAGTCGCAGTAGAGGCTTACGACCGGATAGCAACCCGTCGGTCCGCCCAGAGTGTCGGGCAGGATGCGTCTGGCGAAACGGGCCAGCAAGGCCTCCCGCTCACCGAGCGATAGAACGTATTTGAGTTCGAAGCGCGCCGCGATCTCCATGATCAGGGGATGCGCGTGAGCGTCAGTGAATTACGATCAAACCAAGCTTGGCCGGCTTGGGCGCGCAGCTCGAGGACGAGTACCGGGTCGGTTTCGGCAACGGAGAACTCGACCGACATCGTGCGCCAGTTGTTCGAACCCGTGAGCGCAGGAACGCCGTTGAGGCCAGAGATACGGAGGCGCAGGCCTTTGTCCGGCTCATCCTTGCCCGCGATGACGCCAGCGGTCTTGACCATGCCGGTTAGGCGATAGCGGCCAGGACCGGTCGCGAGTTGTAGGCGGAAGTCTCCGCCCTTCTTCGGGCCAGCCTTGATGTGGAAGCAATTGCGCCCATCGAGGTCGCCTTCATCTGCTTCCTTCTCGTCGGCTTGGCGCTCCCAAGCGTATTTACCGAGCGTTGCCTTGCCGCCGATAGAACGGAGCTGCGCGGAGTCCTCGAGCTGGATGCGGATAGCGGTGAGGCGGTTTTTCACCCTGCTGGCGGCCTCTTGGCCTCGCTGATCGAAACGCCTCGCTTCTTGGGCATCGAACGGGGTGAGCTTGGCCTTGGAGTTGGCGGCCAGTTCTAAAATCCGCTTCGGCCAGTCGTACGACTGGAAGTTCTTCTCGTAGACGGCGAAGAACTGCGTCCGGTAGCGTTCGCGCATCGCGCGATCTCCGAGCAAGGCATTGGGCACGAGCGCC
>JAPLTU010000047.1 GCA_026397965.1 Verrucomicrobiota bacterium
CACGGGAAACGCCGAGCGCGGTCTGGGTGAGGTCGTTCGTACCGAAGCTGAAGAACTCGGCGGTGTGCGCGATTTCGTCGGCGGTGAGGGCGCCGCGAGGGACTTCGATCATCGTGCCCACGGAGTAGGCAATCTTGACCTTCTGTTCCTTCTGCACTTCGGCGGCGACGCGGTGGATGACTTCGACTTGGAGGTCGAGCTCACGCTTGAAGCCGACGAGTGGGACCATGACTTCGGGCTTTACCTTGATACCCTTCTTCTGGACCGCGGCCGCGGCTTCGAAGATGGCGCGAGCCTGGGTTTCGGTGATTTCTGGGTAAGCGATACCGAGGCGGCAACCGCGGTGGCCCAGCATCGGGTTAGTCTCGTGGAGGGCTTTGACACGGGCGGTAACTTTCTCGGCCTTGATGCCGAGCTTCTTCGCGAGGGCGGCCTGGGACTTTTCGTCGTGCGGCACAAACTCGTGGAGAGGCGGGTCAAGGAGGCGGATCGTGGCAGGTAGGCCGTTGAGGGCCTTGAAGATGCCAGTGAAGTCCGCGCGCTGGTAAGGTAGGATCTTCGCGAGGGCCTTCTTGCGGCCTTCCACGGTGTCAGCGAGAATCATCTCGCGGACGGCGTCGATGCGGTCGCCTTCGAAGAACATGTGCTCGGTGCGGGTGAGGCCGATGCCCTGAGCGCCGAACGCGAGGGCCTGGGCGGTCTGCTCAGGGTTGTCCGCGTTGGTGCGGACCTGCAGACGGGTGGCCTGCGAGCACCACTTCATCAGCTGGACGTAATTCTGATACTTCTCGGTCTTCTGCGCGGCCTTGTCGTTATTGAGCAGGCCGGAGACGATTTCCGAAGGAGCGGTCTTAATCTGGCCGGCGTAAACCGTGCCGGCCGTGCCGTCGATGGAGAGGAAGTCGCCTTCCTTGAAGGTGTGACCAGCAATGGTCGTGGTCTTCTTATCGTAGTCGATTAAAACGGCGGCGGCACCACAGACGCAGACTTTGCCCATTTGGCGGGCGACGAGCGCGGCGTGCGAGGACACCCCACCGCGAGCGGTGAGGATGCCTTCGGCGGCGATCATGCCACGGAGATCTTCCGGCGAGGTTTCGATGCGGACGAGGAGAACTTTCTCACCCTTCTCGGCGGCGATGACCGCGCGCTCGGCATTGAAGTAGATCTTGCCGGTGGCGGCACCAGGGCCGGCCGGGAGACCGGTGGCGATGGCCTTGGCCTTCTTGACTTCCGCGACATCGAAGATCGGGGCGAGCAGCTGTTCGAGCTGGTCGGCTGGGTTGCGCATGATGGCGGTTTCCCAGTCGATGAGTTTTTCCTTCACCATGTCGGCGGCGAACTTCAGCGCGGCGGCGGCGGTGCGCTTGCCGTTACGCGTCTGGAGCATGTACAGCTTACCTTCCTGGACGGTGAACTCGATGTCCTGGACGTCCTTAAAGTGTTTTTCGAGTTTCTTGCGGACGTCGAGAAGTTGAGCGTAGCTCTGGGGCATCACGCCCTTGAGTTTGAGCACGGGCTCAGGGGTGCGGACGCCGGCGACGACGTCTTCGCCTTGGGCGTTGATCAGGAATTCACCATAGAATTCATCCGTGCCGTTGGCGGGGTTGCGGGTGAAGGCGACGCCGGAGCCGGACTTTTCGCCGGTGTTACCGAACACCATGGCCTGGACATTAACGGCGGTGCCCCATTCGGCTGGGATGCCATATTTACGGCGATAGACGATCGCGCGGTCATTCATCCAGGAAGGGAACGCGGCACCCGCGGCGCCGTTCAGCTGCTCCCACGGGCTGTGCGGGAAGACCTTGCCGGTGCGAGCCTTGACGAGGGCCTTGAACTGCTTGACGAGCTCCTGCTGGTCTTCGGCGGTGAGGGCGGAGTCTTCGATGTCGCCCTTATATTTCTTATGCTTAAATTCTTCGATGATGGTCTCGAACGGTTCATGGTCTTCGCCTTCGCGCTTCTGCACGCCGAGGACGACGTCGCCGTACATCTGGATGAAGCGGCGGTAGCAATCCCAAGCGAAGCGGGCGTTGCCGGTGGCCTTGGCGAGGGCGTTGACGGACTCATCGTTGAGGCCGAGGTTAAGGATGGTGTCCATCATGCCCGGCATCGAATCGCGAGCGCCCGAGCGGACGGCGACGAGGAGGGGCATGCCGGAGGTGGCGCCGAACTGGGTGCCCATGATCTTCTCCATGTTCTTCACGCCGGCTTCCATCTGAGCCTGGAGGGAAACAGGGTAGGTACGCTTGTTGGCGTAGTAGAAGGTGCAGACTTCGGTCGTGACCGTGAAGCCGGGAGGCACCGGGAGACCGATGCGGGTCATTTCGGCGAGGTTAGCGCCTTTGCCTCCGAGGAGGGCTTTCATCGAGCCATCGCCGTCAGCTTTGCCGTCGCCCCAGGTGTAAACGACCTTGGTCGACTTGGCGGATTTGGAGGTATTATTGGATTTTTTAGCCATGGGTAAAGGAGTGGTGAGAAGGGAGGTATGGGTGCAAACCTGAAGGGCAAAAGAAGGGGAATGGCGGGTAGGCTGTCAATGTCGGACGGACCCCCCGTCCCGGCGGTTAGCGGTTGGCGGTTAGAGCCGCCAAGTCGCCAAGGGAGACCGGAAACCGGAAAGTTAGCTTCGGCTCCTGATAAATACCCCAGCCAATCATCCGGTTTCCGGTCTCCCCTTGAGTTTAGTCCTTTGCCTTAGGGTAGGGATGATCGGCCCGGTCATCCGCGGTCGCGCGGGCCGCACGCCCCTACCTGTCCCCCGCCACCCAGGGCTGCATCTTGTCTCGAGGTAGGGTTGAGCGCCCTCGCTCAACCGCGGCTGACCAAGGGTGGTCAGCCCTACCCGATGCCTCGGCCCGCCACCCGCCACCCGGAACGACCCCCGTATACTCCATACTCGATACTCTGGCTCTGCCTCCCTTGCCAACTGGCCAACTGGTCAACCGGTCAACTAATGGCGGGCGGCCCCCCGCCCGTGAATCGTCTCTCCTTGCCCTCCCACCCCCACCCGCAACAAGGTTGGGCTGACTTCATGAAGCGCCTTTTCGTCGAGAAGAAACCCGATTTCCGGTCCGAAGCCGACCATCTCCTGCGTGACCTGCGGGACTCGCTTCGCCTCCCGGGGCTGAAAAGCCTGCGTATCCTCCAGCGTTA
>JAPLTU010000009.1 GCA_026397965.1 Verrucomicrobiota bacterium
CCCCTCGCCCCCTCAACCCCGGGAATCCCCCCGTATGGGGTCTGACTTCGTCATGTCGCATGACGTATCTGACCTCATGCTGAGCCTGCCTCGGGTAGGGACGCGTCGGCGACGCGTCCGCTGTCTTGCGGGTAGGGTCGGGACCGCGTCACGACATAGCCTGTAATTTCATTCTCAGGTCTCAGCCGCCAGGTATCAGGTTCAGGTTATCAGTACCAGGTTCAGGTTCGGGCCATCCCGCACCCGCACCTGAACCCGAACACCCGAACCTGGCTCCCGATTGCCGAGACCCGAGACCCGAAAATATTCCCGCCACCCGAAATGTTTTCCTGCCCCAACCCCTATCCCTGCCCCTTCACTCACCTTTGCACGCGGCTCCGCCGCATTTGCACCTTTGCACCTTCGGTCGCCTCTGCTCTGCCTCCCTTGCCAACTGACTAACCAATCAACCGGTCAACCAACGCTGCATCTCCCTGATCAACCGAGCCTCTATAAAGCCAGCGTCACCTCCCTTCATTCACTCAACTTTGACTTGCCCTGATAATCAGGTACCGTACATTCATTAACGAACTACCTGCCCAAGACTCGTTGGCTCAGGCGGTGCCTTCGGGGCGAATCAGACAATAAGTCCGGTTCGCCCCTTCTGTTGCTTTAATCATCATCGCCGCCTCATCACGGTCGATCCGAGCGTGTACGGGAAATCCTTCTTCTTGGCAGGCACGCAGGTAACCTGCGGTTGCGAAGAAATCAGCGATTTGCACGAGGGCACTATCTTTGGATTCGATTTCAAGTAGGCGTTCAATGGGTGGGTTGGGTAGTTTGCCGCAGGCTTCGGCTAAACGTATAAGTTGCCGCATGCGCGGGACGCGTCCTCGGTCAGAGATGGCTAGGCGCATCCCCGGTCGGTGATTCATCTGGGCGAGCAAGGCGGCTCTCAACGGATGGACTTCCCCTTGTTTATCGATGACGACCGTCCGAATTTCCATCGGCCCCTCGTCCGCAAGCTGGCCGATCGCGCGGGTCAGCCGAGTGATGGCCAGGCCGTCTCGCCGTAGTTCAGCAAAGGGCCCTTTTCGTAAGAGAATCGCGCGGGTATGGAGTTCTCGGCGGGCAGGTAGGTGAATGGCAAATTCCAGCTCCGCCCGACACCTTCCGATACGTTCCTCCCAATACATCCATTTTTCAGCTTGGATGCGGACGCATGTGAGGACGAAAAACCGCGAGGCACCATCCCCATGGCCATCATCCCCGCTTTCATCCAAATACATCAATTCCATCCTCCTCTTTTCGCCCGTACTGTTTCTCTTCGCAACGCAGGGAACCCCTCATACGCGACTCAGAGTGAGACGCGGCCCTGCCGCGCTCACCTTTGCACCTTTGCACGCGGCTCCGCCGCATTTGCACCTTTGCACTGCCTCTCTCTGGTCCTCCGAGCCTCTAGTGCATCCCCTTGCCCCCATGCCCCCATGTCACCTTGCCCCCTCGCGGCGCTTCCGCCGCGTCCCCCCTCGCGAATCTGTATCGCGTCAGCCTTGCGGCACTTTGACGCGATACAGGTTCGCGACATGCAAATCCCGCGACTCCGGCGCGTAGAAGAAATCCGCCGCCAAGGCTTCGGTGTCATTCGCCCGCCAGACAACGAGACTTTTGTCGATCCGTACCGGCAAGCCGCGATGCGCACTATAGAACGGGGTGGCGAGATCTTGGAAGCGGAAGTTAGTCGCCGCCGTGTCCCGGTAATTATCTGCGATGGCATTACCCATCATGCGTCCTTGGAGTTTGATTTTGGCCTTGGATACCCTGCCGGTCGGATAGGCTCGGCTTAGCTCCCTCATGAAGCAGCGGAACAGGTAACTTAGCAGGTCGACGGAAGGGGCGACATCCCCGCCGCGCATGGCGAGTTGGCCCTCCGTGCCGAGCAGCGTGTGCCAGGGCGTCCAGACGAACGCTTCGCCCAGCGTCGGTAATTTGCCGTGGAGTTGTTCGAACGTCTGCGGGTTAAATCCTAACCTCATCACGTCGACGCCCTCAGGCTGATGGATCGCTTGGCAATTCATGGCATGCTTCAGGATCCGCTCCGCACTTGCGGCGTCCGGGCCTTTTTCGGATTGGGCGTTGATCTCGACCGCCCGGTCGGAGTCTTCTTCGGCTCGCAGGTGACGTTGCAACATCTTCGTCATCAGCTCGCGCACCCGTTGAACGCTCCGTGCGTGGATGTGCTGGATGATTTCCCAGGAGATTGGCTTATGCTCGGTGTAGCGGAAGATCTGACCGCACTTAAAGATTCCGACGACCCTGATTTCGTTCAGTTCCATTTTCATCTCCCGGCCCAAGCCGCCTGTTGCTGGGGTGTCGACGATCACATTCACCGAATTCATCAGCTCGGCATATTCTTTCGCCCGGAGCTCATTAGCCCCGGTCTCGTCGTCGACGTATAAGGTGCAATACACGTCAAAGAATGTTCCACCGTCCGCCAACTCGATTTTCTGGACGGTATTGCCAACGGGCAGTTCCATCGTTGGCGCTTTATCTTGCGGAGTTTCGATCTCCCGCAAGAGAGCGCCGATACTTTGGAGGTGCGTGAGGGCTTTCTTGTCTCCGAGCAGGTAGAGGTTGACGCTGTTAGGGCAAAGGCTCCGGGGGCCGTAGTCGATTGCTAGGAGCATTTGTGCGTCCTCAATGTTCCAGCGAATCAGCATCGGGCCTTGTCCGGGGTCGGCGTAGATTGTCCAGGAATGTCCGGCTAAGCCCGTCTCGCCGTTGCCTTCCAGCAACGATTTCAGTTCATAGCCCATGTGCTGGGCGATGCGTTCGAAGATCGGTCTCAGTTCGACGATGAAGCCCGTATTTTTCCAGGCTTTCGGGTCCATCATCGCGTTGGCGTGGAGGTTTTCGGCGATCGCCAGATCGTGCGAGTTGGCGGTGATTTCTCCCGAGAAGGCCATCCCCCTTTCGGGAAGGAACTCTTTGAGGAGTTTCTCGGAGGGGAAGGCCTGGAGGGCGTAGGTATTTTTTAGGTAGGTCATGGTAACTATAGGGCTACCTGTTCACGGAATTGGGGCAGGGCGCTTTTCGCCCCAAAACAAAAGGGCTGGAGCCGACTGCTTGCGCAGAAGACTCCAGCCCTTTGATTGACGGCCGACGGACCTCATGATTCCTCTTAGAATGTCAAAAAACGGGAGCGGGTTTGTGCGGGCTGACAAAATCCTGACAAGCGTAATCACGCCCAGCCCCCTCGATTCGTGTTATAAATAATCCATAAGATTATAGCCCCCATTCCGGCCCTTTGCCTGTTGGCTAACTTGTCAACCGGCCAGCTAGTTGTCACCTCCGGTCAACTGGCCAACCAATCAACTAACACCGCCTCTGCTCTGCATCACATAAACAAAGAGGGCCTCCTGCTGGTGGCCCTCTGCTTCGGTCTACTTACCTATCTTCGCTTACTTTCCGCGCGGGCCGTTGGAGCGGCCGCCGCCGGAGGAATTACCGGTGGTGCTGGGATAGCCGCCGCCGTTACCGTAGTTGTTGGGCATGTATTTGATCCTTTCTATTTTGGAGGGTGGAGAGTGAGGTTTAAAAAGCGGGGCCACTTCGTAGCCCCGCGCGGAAAGCCGGCCGCGCTTACTCGCGGCTGTGCCAGTACTCGTCGTTGTTCGGATTGCACTGGTTGGCGTGATTGTCGTCGTCAGGGTCGGTGTACATATTCGGAATCCTTTCTATCTTTGGGGTCTGGGATTAGACGTGCCGGGAGATAGGGTGACCATTACGACCCTCAGGCCAGTTGATGGGAGGCCTGGACGGCTTTGGCGTGGTAGGTTGGCGCATCGTTTTTGGGGTCGGGTGCTTCATGGGGAAAAATTGAGCGGAATCAGTGAGGTCGCTCGTCGGTGGGTAGGTGAGCGCCAATCTGGCCGATGATGATGGGGTCACCAGGTTTGCGGGGCTGGACAACGTAGATACGCAAGCAGTCTTGTGCTGAGCCATTGCCTTGGCGGATGTGTGCCGCGATGCATAGATCTTCTCCTTCGTGGCTGATGTGATACTCATTATAATGACGCTTGATCGTGTTCGGAGAGGTGTTTGGGACGAAATCATGCGAGCGTAATTGCCCCAAGAAATCCGCCCATGACATGCCTAGTCCCTTGTGATCGGCGTTATATTTGGCGGCGTGGGCTAGGTCCATTAGGGCCTGGTGCACATAGTCGGGGTCGACATAGCATGAAGTCCGTGCGGTTTCCTTGGCGCGTTCACTTAAGATGAGCCAGGCCCCCGCTTCTTCTTCGGCGGACAAGGCTGCTTCGATGACCGCAACGAATTTAGATTCGGGTCGCACGCTCGCACATTCTTCCCGTCGCTGGCGCCGCTTGGCCTTGGCCTCGGCGGACACCTGTCGGCCTAGCTCGTGGTCATGGCGGATATTTTTCCGCCGGAAAGGCACAATTTCCTCCAGGGGAATGCCTGTTCCGATGAGCTTCTGCTTTTGTAGGAAAGCAGTGATCTTGAGTTCGATGCCGGCACACGCTTGAGAGCAGGCGACGATGAGTGCATCCTGTCGAATACAGAGGGTGCAGCCAGGAGCCGAATCAATATCAAGGACGGAGATGGGCGACTGGGTCACGAGGCGGACTTCCAGGCTCGAGCGATAATCCGCGACGAGATGTAGTTGGTCGCGATGATCGCGGGCCCAGGTCTGGATTTTTTGCATCAGCCGATCGGCCGATTTGAGGAGGAGGTATTTCATCGCGAGTTGACTTGGCCGGTGAAGGCCTTTGTGGGCATGGCTATTTCCATGCGTCCAAAATGACCTACCAATAGAGGCCTCCAAGGGCACCGTTGGGGCCCCTAAGGATAAACCGTAATACCCTTAGGGCGGGCTCACGCCGCCCCTGAATAGTGACCCTAAACCCCCTCTTGTCGGGGTTTAGGCTTAGGCGAGCTGGGGCTACCCTAAATCCGCGCAGCCAAGTTTCAGACCCTTTTCCAGCCGCCCCGATTCTTCCTCTTGGTTGAAGTAAAC
>JAPLTU010000071.1 GCA_026397965.1 Verrucomicrobiota bacterium
TGGCCCAGTTGCTCGTGGTGGCACCAAGATTGTCCACCAAAGGCGCCCACGAGGTCGTGCTACGCGCGCCCGTCCAGTAGTAAGGACCGGCGGCGGCAGTGCCGACCGTCAGCTTCAGCTGTCCACCCGTCGCAATGTCTAGCGCGTAGCTGTAACCGCCACTAAGAACGCCGAGGGTGAAGCCGGTGATTGTGGCGGATGAGGCGTTAGTAGTGTCGATTAACGTGAAGCTTCCGGGCGTCAGAGAGGTGAGCGCGCGGGCATTGATGAGTCCGCCCGTGGCGCCGACGGTCAGGATACCGGTGCCAGAGAATACAACGCTGTCCGCATTACTTCCGCTTAAATTGAAACCAAGCCCGCCGGCCGCCGAGGCGCCGCCGATGTTAAGATTGGCGCCGTTAGCCAGATTGACGGTGCCTACCGCGCCATCGGCATAGAAGTTGAGGGCACCGGCGGTGCTGTTGGTACCGACATTGATTGTCAGGCTGTTGCTGATCGCCTGAGGCGAAACGCTAAGTGTGCCACCGTCGACAGAGGTAGTTCCGACATAAGTGTTGGCACCCGTGAGCACGAGCGACCCGGCTCCAGTCTTGGTCAGGGCCCCGCCCGTAAGCGGGTCGGCGATGACAGCACTGATGGTCAGGTCGGCCCCATTGGCCGACGAACTCGAGCCGACGACGAACGTCCGCGTCGCGGCGTTCAGGTCGAGGGTCGAAGCTCCGCTACCGCTGATGGTCGCACCGGAAGGATTATTAGCGGCACTGAAAGTAAGATCGCCAGTGAGGGTCGCCGTACCAGAGGAACCAAGAGCCAAGGTGGCTGCGCCGCCGGAGAGACCACCCAAGGTCAGGGCGGAGAAGCTTTGGCTGACCGAGCCCAACAATAAAGTCCCATTCTGAATCGTCGTGGTGCCCGTGTAAGAACTGGCGGCATCAAGCCTCCAGACGCCGGTACCGGTCTTAATGAGACTGATGACGGCGGATGGTCCGTCGGAAATTCCCGAAGAAATGACATTAGGAGAACCTGTGGTTCCGCCCGTTCCGGTAAGCGTCAGGCTCTTCGCACCTGCGCCTGTGGCCGTGACAGCGCTCGACAAGGTCAATACTCCGCTGCCAGAGGCATCGATCGTGGCTCCGCCCGTGGTGCCGGTCAGGTCGATGACGCGGTCGGAAGTTTCGTTCGAGGAACCGGTCCACTTGAGCGTGCCGGTGTTTGCGACATCGCCGATGGCGATGGTACCGTTCCCTGTCGTCGTAGGCGTTCCCAGGCCGCCCGCGACGCTGACGCTGCCGATGTTCGACACGCTCAGGGTGCCGTTCTTGATGAAAGTCTGGCCTGTGTAAGTATTGGCCGTGTTGCTCAGCGTGACAACGCCCGTGCCGTCGACCACGAGAGAACCGGAGCCGGACCCGATGATACCCGAGACGGTGACATTACCCGCACCGCCGAAAGTCAGGGTGCTCGAGCCGTTATTCAAGGCACCCGAAAGCGTCAGCGTATCAGCGTCGGAGTTGATGCGTACGGATCCGCCTAAAGAGATTGCTCCCGCATAGCTGTTATTGCCGCTGATGTTACGAAGCGCACCGCCACTGGCGTTACCTGCGCCGATGAGCGTCAAAGCTTTGGCGCCCACGCTGATACCGCCGCTGAGGCGCAACGTCGCGGTATCATTGACGGTGATGCTACCTGCGGTCGTACCCAGCGCGGCCGCGTTCTGCATCTCGATGTAACCAGCCTCACTGATGACAGTATTACCACTGAAAGTATTGGCGTTTTTAATCGTCAGGCCGCCCGTGCCGCCCTTGGTCAGGCCCGTCGAACCGTCAATCGCTCCAGAACCTTGCAACACGTAATTGACCAGCGAATTGCTGAAAGTCACCGCCGCCGGAGTAACAATAGCGTCCAGTTGCACCGTGGAATTGACGACACTTGGGGCGCCGGACGAGGTCGGGAAAGTATCCCGGAAAAGAACCTTATCACCCGTGACGAAGAAATTGGCCGGCGACCAGTTCGCGACGCTCGTATTCCAGATGCTGTTCGTGGCTCCTGACCAGAAGCGCGCGTTATCCACTACCAATTGGATCAGATGGTTAACGGAGTCGTTCTGCAGCGTGACGTAATAATTATTCACGCCAATCACGCTGGATGAGAGACTGAGATTCGAAATGCCCGAACCGGCCAGAGAGGCACCGGTGTAATTGATCAGGTCATACGTCCCGAGGGTCACGCCATTGGGTCCGGCTAATTCGATCAAGGAAATCTTGCCGCCATTGAAGGTCAGCGTGCCACCGGAAACCAAGATGACATCGTTCTGCTGGGGAGCGGAGCCTCCGGTCGTACCGACCTGGAGCGATAACGTACCTCCGGTATTCATCGTCAGGCCGCCCGCCAAGGTGATCGTGGCTAAGTCGTTCGCGACGGTAGCCCCGGGAGCGATGACACCGAAAGCGTTGACCGTGACCAAGCCGCTGATGGTCTGATTGGAAACCAAGGTTCCCGTCGACGTTCCACCCAGAATGATGGGCGAGGAGGCATAACTGTTGGCAAGAATCAGCGTGCTGCTGGCTTTGACCGTCGTCGTACCCGTGAGGGTGTTATTTGCGCCACTCAGGGTAAGCGAGCCGCCGCCCTGCAACGTGAAATTAAGGTTATTCTGATTGGTACCGGCTCCGCCAAGCCCACCCGCGTAGGCGGAAGAGCCCGTCAGGTTGAGGATTAAAGTCGAGTTCCCTGAAGCATAGCCACCGACGACCGCGTTATTGGCACCCGAACCGCTGACGGCGAGGCCAGCGATTTGCTGGCTGATGGCGGCACTGGAATTGCCGAGCTGCAAGAGGCCACTGTCGGAACCATTACCCAAAGTGACCGTGGCCGAAGTTGACAGACGATTGTCTGCCCCAGCCAACGCCAAAGTGCCTGCCTGCACCGAGGTCGAACCACTGAAGGCATTCGCGCCCGAAAGCGTCTGGGTACCCGTACCCGTCTTGATCAGATTGATGACGCCGACATAGGCCGTCGAGGTCACCCCGGGAGCGACCGTGTAACCATCGCGGATCACGCCGTTAAAGGAAGCCGAAGCGTCGCCGGCACCGAGGGTCAGATTCTTCGCGGACTGGCGCCCCGCTGCGATGGCCCAAGCGCTACCATTATAAGCGAGCGTCGGATTGCTGGTCACGAAACCACCAGTAGTGGAGTTAAGACCATTGAGCGTCAGATTGTAACCGCCCAAATCGAGGGTGCCAGGCGCAAAGAGCCGGTCCGAACCATTGGAGGTCGAGACAACGCCGATTGACCCCTTATTGGTACCGATGATTGTGATCGCAAGTTTGCCAGCACCGCTGGGCAGGACATTGTCAGCACCCATCTGGAGGGTACCGGCACTGATCGTGGTCAGGCCCGAATAGGTATTGGTGCCCGAAAGGATCTGCGTACCGGAACCGACCTTGGTCAAAGCCAAGGTGCCAGCGCCATCGGACAACGCCCCCGAGAAACTATTCAGGCCCGTGGAATTAACTCCGGCCGCCGAGGCAGCCAACGTATAGGCCGACAGACCCGCGCTGTTATTACCGCCCAAGGAGAGCGTTGAAGTCGTAGAACCTAAAGTATTCGTGACCGAACCGCCGCCGGCCAAGCCATCGATGGTTTCGCTGAGGCCGTTCAGGTCAAAGACGCCGCTCACCGTGCCGCTGTTCACCACCACAGAGCTGGAATCTGAAATCTGATTTCCACCCGAACCCGAAAGCTTGACGGTCGGAGCAGCGCCCGAAGAGGCGCCATCGATGATAAGGCCGGCGGCGCCGATGAGATCGATCGCGGAAATCGTCGAAGTGGAGACCTTATTCAACAACAAGGTGCCCGCGACGACCTCGATGCTTAGGTTAGCGTTATTGGCGTTGGTCGTCAGGTCTTTGAGCTCAAGCGTGCCCGCGCCGGTCTTTTTGAGGATACCTGCGTTCAAAACGCCGGTCTGCTGATTAACGGAGGCCACGCCGTTGAGCGTGGTCGTCAGCGTCAGCGTATTGGCGACGACTTCGATCGTACTGGGCGCGTTGATCGTAAAGCCGTGGTCCGTCGCGCCATTAGCCGCTAAATTTGCCCGGAAGGTACCGCCGTTAAGCAAGATATTACCTACGGCAGCGGTGGACATACCCAATGGACCAGCCACCGTACCCAGATTGACCGTGGGGACTTCCAGGGTTCCGCTGTTAATGAATATTGTGCCGTTAAAGGTATTTGCCCCGTTTAGAATTAGCTTACCCGTACTCATCCCGTTATAGACGACGTGCGTGACTGCGGTCGTGGCACCGTTGTAGGATATAACGGAATTAACCGTGATATTACTGGTCGAATTATTGATGAAAACTAGGTCCCCCAGCCCGGAACTCGTGGTAGTTCCGCCCGCCATGATTGTTCCGGCCGACCCCGAAACGCCAATCGTCAGCACCCCGGACCCGCTCGCGACAAGGATACCACCCGCAGCCGTGACGCCACCCGTGGCGGCGACCGTACCCAAGCGAAGGAAGCCAGCGGAACCGATGTTGAGCGTTCTGTCCAGGGTGTCATTATATTTAATCGTATTGATGTAAACCGGCAACAAAAGCGTACCCGCCGTAGCCAAGCCGACGTTATTCGTGGTCGCGCTACTGATGATATAGTTTTTAGTCGTGGTGATAGAAGCACCCGTCGTGATCGTGGGCGCCGACAAAGTACCTGTGAGCGCGTCGTAGGCCGTGAACCGGGTAATCGCCGAGCCGCTCGCCGCGGCCCAGTCGTCACCATTCCAAGTCGTGGCTCCGTTGACTAACGACTGGAGGGCTGCCGTCGCAGATACGACCGTTCCGCCGCTCGCCACCGACAAATTCAAGGTACTTCCTGTGGTTCGGGTGATAGCTCCCAAGGTCAGCGCCATGGCGCCGGTCAATCGAATCGTATTCGCCTTGGCGTTGACGGTGACCGCACCGAAGGTCTGGGCCGAGGTACCGGTGATTTCCAAGGTGCCGCCGTTACCGAACGTTCCACTGGCGACGCCAAGGGTCAGACCCTGTCCGGCCGTCCACACCGAAGAGCCTTTGGTGGCCGCATCGAGACGCAAGGTGCCCGCCCTGACCTGCAAGCCCCCCGTCGAAACACCCCCCGTTGCGTTGCCACTTAAAACCAAAGTTCCCAGACCCGTTTTGTAGAAAATACCCGTGGTAAGGACGGTAATAGATCCGGGTATCGTCAAGGTTGCACCGGAAGGGGTATTCACCATGAAAGCTCCGGCCGCCACGCTGCTCAGTGCAAGCGACCCACTCAGTGTAATCGTACCTGCACCTTGGAGTTGAAGCGTAGAATAGTTCGTCGAGTTTATGTTCAGCACGGTGGCTGAGCCTAAAGAGCTGGGCGAATCGATGACCAAGATCGTGTCGTTAGCGATGGTAAGCGTCCCCGCGAAACTCTTTGCCACCCCGCCGTTGGTCGAGGTGCTCAATAAGCTCATGTAACCGCCTGAACCTTGGGTATAATTGAGGCCCGTGGCATTCTTCATGTCGCCCAAGAACAAGCCGCCGCGCGGGCGACCGGTGATCGTCGGGTTCGTTCGTCCGCCAAAATCAACCGTACCAAGGTAAGAGAGCGTCCCCTGATTAGGATTACTCAGCATGCCACCCGTCCCCGGATCAGCCGCAAACTCAAAAGCACCCGTCGAGGCGCCGTCGAAGCTGATATTATTGCTCAGGAAGTGGTCGCCATTGATGGTGCCCAAGTGTGTGCCCTGGGTACCTTGAATGGAAATCGTGCCGGTACCGAAGGCCGCATTGCTGCCGACGCCGAGTCGTACCGCCGCGATGGCATTACCATTGATGACAGTACCGCCCGTATAATCATTACTGTCCGCCAAGGTAGTTTGGCCAAAAGTAAAATTGGCCGCATTACTCGACGTAAGGATATTTTTCGAACCTAAGACCAAAGTCGAAGTGGTGATGCCAGTAGCCAGACTGACGGTCGCATGCCTGCCACCCAATTGATAGGTGGAATTAGCGGGAATAATCGTACCCGTAAAGGTCGTGGCATTGGAAACGCCTGAGGGGGTGGTTCCCGGTGTATATTGGAACGCCGCCAACCGCATGTTGGGGAAATTCGTGAAATCTAAAGTCGCCGAACTATCAGCGCCTAAGAGAAACGCTGTCGTGGAGGTCGACGGGTTGGCAATGCGGCTGCCTAAGGTGCTGATCGGATTCGTATCCCCCGTCAGGCCGATTGACGCATTTGTCACCAAATTGGAAGAAAGCGTCAGATTAGCGCCAGAACCCAGAATCGCAGCGGCGCTGCCGAAAACAAGACCCCCTTGGGTCAGCGTCACCGTCGCACCGGCCGAGGCCGCGGCGTTGCCGGCATTGGTGACCAACAGCGTACCGACGCCGCTCTTCGTCAAGCCACCACCAGTCAGCGTGCTTAAGACACCGCTTAGCTCCGCTTGATAAATTGCGGGAGCAACATCCACGCTGGCGACATCAAGCGTGCGCGAGGAGGTTCCCAACTGGATGGCATTCTGAAAATTAATCGCACCCTGCACGGAGACCGTGTTACCCGTACTCCCCGCGTGTCCGAATTGCAGGAGATAACCCGTCGGCACGAAGCCGCCGGCGCCCCAAGTCAATTGACTAGCAGCCCCACCCAAGTTGACGTTCTGAGTCGCCGTCACTGCCGCATTGGAGCCTCCGGTATTATTACTGAAGCCACCATTGCCTTCCCAATGCACTTGGCCGTCACCGTAACCCAAGCTTCGGGTGAAATCGCCCGAGGTCGGACCCAGCGATAGTATCGCTCGGTTTGTCCCCGTTGCGGCGAAGATGATATTTCCGGTCGTCGCCGACGAGGTGAACCCGCCTGCGATGGTATTGGCGACCTGGTTCACATCAAGGATACCGCGCGTAATCAAGGTCAGTCCCGTATAGGTTTGAGCGGCAGTGAAACGATGGATAGCGGTATCGCTGGCCGAGCTGATAGCAACGCTGGTCAAGCCTCCGGTTGGATTGCCCAGAATCGCCGAGAACGATGCGATGCGCGATCCGGTTCCACCGGCGAAAGTCATGGTGCGCGGACCGACGCCGAGCATTGGCACGGTCGTGGTCTGGAAGAGGGTCCGCGTACTACCCAAACTTGCGGTCACGAAGAATGTGCCACCTGCCGGACCGAGAGAAAGAACGGAAGTGGCGGGGAGATTAGCGTCGATGAGCCAGTTGAAAGTGCCACCGTTCAAGGTGTAGCCCGTGGGCGAGCCGGCCGAGGTAGCCGTCGTTGTATTGGCACCGACTTGATAGGTACCGGCGTTGATCACGACCGTACCGGTAAAGGTATTAACTCCGCTAAGGGCGACCGTTCCCGTACCGTTGATGGTAATGTTCGTGGGGGTGCCACCATTGTTGGCGATGATGCTGCTGATCGTCAGCGTCTTGTTCGTGTTGGTGTTAAAGTTATTGATGATCAGCTCGGTGCCAGCACCGGGAATCAGCGTGCCACCAGCGAGGGTCTGATTGTTACTGCCGACCGTAGCGGTCACCAAGATGCCTCCGGTGGTGATGGTATTGCTTCCTGTTAAGGTAAGAGTGCTGGCTCCGGAGGTATTAAAGCGAAGGCTGTTGATGTTGACCGCACCGTCCAAAGTCACTGTGCCAGTGACATCGACGTTGGAAGTGGCTGCGTAGCTGGCAGAAGCAGCCACGGCAGTAAGGTAGGTGGAAAGGCCCGTGATCGCCCCGGCCGTGGTGCCATTGCCGCCGCTGACCGCCCAGGTCGTAGCCGTGGTGGCACCCGAGACGGCCCAACCGCCGAGAATGGAAGTTCCGGTATTGGCGGTCGTGGTCGAAGTGAAACCGAGCGCGTTGGGAGAAGTGCCCAAGTAAACCGCCAAACCCGTCCCCGCCGGGCGCGTGATCGCCCCGAGGGTGATCTGGGCATACGGGGTCGTTCCGGTCGTGATTACATTGGCCGCACCTGCCAACGTGAGCGAGGTGAAGTTCTGGACGTTATACGAAGTCGAACCATCCAGGGTCAAAGTCGCGCTTCCAATGGTAAGCGCATTGACGGGTAAAATATTGGCCGTGAGACCATTGGGCACCCCAGAATCAGAAAACCAAAGCCGCAGGTTGCCTTCGTTGATCGTCGTGGAACCGGTGAATAATTGCTTATCGAAGAAACTCACGCGACCTTTACCGAATTTGACGATACTGATGGCCCCTCCTCCGGTGTTCTGGATGACGCCATTGAATATCGACGTGTCGCCGGTCGCGCTCGTGCCCGGACCACCGATGAACAGATTGACGGCGGAAGCCGACGTGTTATCGACCTTACCGAAACCAGCCAAGCCGTTGAGCACCTGCGTCGTACCGTTCAGGTCGAGCTTCGCTCCGGTCGAAATGATGGTCGCGCTGTATCCGATAGGATAAAACGGCAGGGCGTTATTCTGCCCCATCTTCAAGGTCGCGGTACCGGAAATATTGGTGCCGCCCGTGTAAGCGTTATTGGTCGTATTAAGCAGCACCGTCCCCGTGCCGAAGATGCTCAGGGTGGCACCGGAGCGGGCGCCGTCCGTCGTGGCGGTCAGATAACTGGCGGCGGAGGGATTATTGATGACCTTGGCATTGATGGTCGCGACCCCGCCGAAATTAATGATATTCAACTCACCGGTGGTATAAGTAGCGGGACCGACACCAGAAAAAAGGGTGCCGGCAAGGGTGCCGCCGCCCGCGCCGCCGATATCCACGGTACTGGCGCCGCTGCCGATTAGGATGCCGCCTGAGGTCAGGACATTAGCTCCCGTGAGGGTCAAGGTCGCCGGCGTGCCGGTATTGAACCGCAAAGAATTCAGCTTAGTCCCCGCCCAAGTCGCCGAGGTCGTGACATTGATATTATTCCCCGAAGTCGTGAAAACATCGTTCGTATAAGTCGCCGCGACGGGATTGGTACCAGAGAGTGTCGCCCAATCGGTGCTGTTCAACGTCACGAAGGCCGCCAAAGGATTGGTGGAGGCAATCAGACCGTTTGAGGTCGACAAGCCGCTGGTCAGGTTGATGACCGGTGAGCCGCTGATGATAATATTTAAAACCGAGCTGGCCTTACGCGTAATCGCGCCCGTGTTAACCGTCAAAGTTCCGGCGCCGGCCACGACCTCGAGCGTGCTCTGAGTATTAGCCTCCGTATACATCGTGCCCGTCGTCGACCAACGCTGGGCGGAACCCAAAGTCGTGGTGGCAAAAGTCTGGGTGGTATTCGTCGCCGCCCCGGTGATCTTGAGCGTACCGCCACCCAGCGAAAGGTTGCTACCCGCAGCCACCACGCCGCTGGTAGGCACAGGAGACGAACTCGCATCCAGGTGCAAGACGCCCCCGATCACGGTGGTCGTGCCAGTATAGGTATTATTATTGGTCAGCACCCAAGTGCCCGTCCCACTCTTGATGATCCCGAAAGCAGACGTGGTAGACGAGGCGGCGTCTTGGTTCGCAAAGATGCCGGCGATGGTATTACTGCCCGTGTTGGTGCCGCCCAGATTGACATAGCGCAGATTGAGGACCGCCACCTGTTGCGGGATGATGCTGGTATTCGCAAAAATCAAAGGCCCCGTGCCGGATGATGACAAATACTGGGTATTCGACGTCGTCGCGTTGGTCAAACTCCCTTGATTATAGAGACTTAACTGCCGGTTAACCAGCGTCAGTCCGCTTCCGGTATAAGTGATGAGACTCGCGGTATTACTGAAAGCCAAATTCCCGATACCGCCACCGTAGCGCACACCGTCGGCCAGACTCGCGAAGGAAAGCGCCCCGGCGGTGACGGTTAATGGACCGGTGAAAGTATTACCAGTGCCGGTGAGCACCAAGGTGCCGGCGCCGGATTTGGTAAAGCCGATATTCGCGCCGTTATCCCCGATATTACCCCCCAAGGTCAAAACGGCGCCCGCGGTTGAGATCGTCAGCACACCACCCCCCAAGGTCACCACACCCGAACCCAGATTGAGGTCGTTCGCCAACGAACCAGTCAACGTTAAGGCAGTGGTGCCCTGGATATTAATCGGGTTGTTACCCGCATTGGTGATGGCCGTGCCGGAACTATTTCCAATCGTTGAAGCGGCCGTCACGGTGAAGGCCCCCGCCGTGGCCCCAAGGGCATTCGCATGATTGATCTGCAGGACACCGGCCGAAAGGGTGACGCCGCCGATCAGGCCCGAATTCGAACCCCCTAAAACCAACGTACCGGCACCAAGCTTAGTAATCGAACCGGAACCAGTGATTGCCCCGCCAAACGTCAAAGTATTCGCCGTGACGGTCGCGACACCATTCTCGGTCAAAGTCACCGCGCCGGCACCGAGATTCAAACTCTGCGTCCCAGTGAAAGTGAAATCCCCTTCCCAGCCGATGGGATTATTATTCGTCAACGTCAATGCGCCGGTGGTGGTGTTATTGAATGTCGTGCCCGGCTTGATTGTGAAGACACTGGCCGCCGCACCCAAGGCCGTCGCGCTGTTGATATTAAGGGTGCCTTGATTCAGCTGTAAGCCGCCCGTAAAAGTATTAATTCCGTCTAAGACCAAAGTACCGACCCCGAATTTAGTCACGCCGGCGGAACCGGTGATGGCACTCGTGATCTGTCCGAGTCCGAAAGTATTCGGAGTAAAAATCAGGCCCTCGGAAGCACCGAACGCGAGCGTTCCGCCCGTGACGATGGCGTAGCCGGTGGTGGTATTTAAAATAAGACCCCCCAGGCCGCTATTGTTGACCCCCGAAGTCACTCCGTTAATCGTCGTGGTGCCAGAATTCGTCACAACCGTCGGCGGCGTGAAATTAAGCGTCGTTCCGGTCAAAGCCAGAACGCCGACACCCGTGGATAAAGTAACCGTACCGGCCACCGAATCGATCGCTGTGACGTAGTAGGAGGTCGTCGCAGGAAACGCGCTGCCCGTCACCAAAGAACCGACCTGCAGTCCTACGGTCGAACTTAGAGCGGCCACGGTGGCGTTACTTAAAGTCGTATTACCAGTCGGGGAAGTTGCCGTGGCCGTCAATCCACCGACGCGCAAAGCATACGGATTACTACCCGTCGCCAGACTAAGACTGGCCGCAACATCCGAAATCGTGGTAGCGGCAATGACAGCGTTATTCACTGCCGTCGTGTAAGTCGCGGCACCAAAACAATTGCTGGCTTGGTATTGCACGAACGTACCCACCTGGCCGGGGAAGGTCGCGTTAAAGGCACCGGTACCAGTGGCCACAACCGAGGCGTCATAGATTCCCGCCGCGGTCGCGGCACTGTTCTTATTGGCGGCCGTCGAATTACCTTGGACGACGAAATTTTCGAAGGTGGCGGCGACACCTAAATTCGCCAAAGCGGTCGGAGCCAAAACCAAAGTTCCGCGGGAACTCGCACCACGGACCAAGACGCTGTTAAGCGAAGCACCGGCATTACCGATGGTATAAAGCAACGTCGAAGTGGTATTTTTCGTTAACGTTAAAGTATTACCGCCCGCATAAGTAAAGGTCGTGCCAACTGCGGCATTCGCACCTGTATAAGTCGCAGCCGAAGCCGTACCGGGAAGCAGCACCAACGAACCAGTCTTCAAAACTAAAGCGTCGACGCCCCAGGGCGTGCCCGAGTTAGCCGTATAAATCAACGAGCCCGCACCGGCTTTCGTGAGCGTGAATCCGCCCGTCGTGATTCCCGTGACAAACTTCAACGAACCCCCCGTGTAAGCTCCGATGGTCGCGGCCGCAGCCAGATTGATGCCGCTACTGGCCGTGATCGCACCCCCCGCGGTAGCTGCGCTCGTCAACAGGGCACCCGTATTACTGAGACCGGTGCCGCTGAGTGAAATGCTCGTCAGGGTTTCCGCACCGGTCTGCTGCCAATCAAGGCCCCCGCCGGCATTGATGGTAAGGGTCGGCGAAACGGTGGCCGAATTCGTTCCGCTTACCGGAATCGAATCCGTACCAGCCGCCGTTAAGCGGAAGGTACCACCGTTATTGACCGTAATATTGCCGGAGTGCCATTTGTTAACCGTCGTGGCGCTCGTGATCGAAAATATCCCACCGTTGACCGTTAAGGTCCCCGTTCCCGACGACGCTGTCGTGGTCATGAGCAAAGTACCGTTGCCGGTCTTGGTCAGATTTCCTGTCGCCACGATGCCGCCGGATAAGGTTAAGGTCGCACCGGTTCCGATATTGATCGTCGCACCTGCCGCACTAACCGTAAGCGGCACACTTAAAGTCGCGGCCAGATTCGGATCCAGGATTAAAGCACCCGTCCCGCCGACACCGGTGCCGGCAATCGTGACATATTCCGAACTCGTGCCGCCGATGCTAAGGCGCAAGGCGCCACCGGTATTGACATTCGTGCCATCAGCAGCGCCACCCGCCCAGCCTAAGGCAAGCAAGCTCATCGTGCGTACGACCCCGCTGCTGATATCGACGATGCCGTTATAATTACTTCCGCTGGCGGTCGCCCCTAACAGCAGGGTGCCGGCGCTGGCGCCACCATTGAAGGTGAAACCGTTCGACCCGCCTAAGAATGCCGCGATGGTCGCCTGGGAAACTCCTGTGCCCAGAGTGATGCTCGGGGAAGTAGTGCTTAAAATCAGCGCGTGACTATTATCGCCGGCGAGCACGAAGCCCGAGGTGTTGAATGTCAGACCGCGGACAAAGATACCGACCGAACCACCCACCGTCACCGTCCCAGCAGTTCCGGTGAAAATCACCGAATCGGCAGAGATCGATTGATTAGGCCAAACCACATCCGACGCCGAAACGCCATCCCACCATTTCGCTGTGCTATCATCCCACACAGCTGAGCCGCCCAGACCGGCGCCAGTACCTGAATTATTACCCGCTGCGAGGCCGTCGGCATCCCAATAGTAATTTGCCGCCTTGGAAATCTTCGGCACCGCCAAAGACAAAAGGACCGATGCGGCCATCAGCGCGGCGCGAGAAAATAAGGGGCGTGTCTTGGGAAATTTCATCGGGTATAAACAAGAAAGACATTTTCATGCCTTTCTGTTTTGGGGGTACTAAGACTCTGGGGCTTTTCCTCTATTTTGACAACCGATTAACGGCAAAATGACTGATTGTGAGTAAAAATTGGGACCCAGGCTGAATACATCCCCTCAGATCCATCCACCCATCAATTCGCGCTTATTGAATGATAACAATCAAATTGCTCATTTTATTGACTAAACAAAATCATAAAAGTCGGCTTTGCCTCCTTTTGCCGAAACCGATTCGACCGTTTATAATATAAAAGGCAAGGAGTCTGATTAAAAATGAGCAACCCACCTGTGCATCCGGGCGGATGATGTTTTCCTTTTTAAAAACACCGGTGACCCAAGAACGCGAAATTGACGCGACACCTGAGATTAAAGTTTTCGCGGCTGAGGTAAGACGCCGACGAATCCCTATCCGATAAATTTTAAAAAGCGCTCGGCCAACATCGCCATACCGAGGCCAGAGATACCGATTAAAGTTTCGGTAATCGTCCACGTACGCAACGTCTGCCCGACGGAGAGCCCCAGGCATTCTTTCACCATCCAGAAACCGCTGTCATTCAGGTGCGAAAGAAAGAGCGAACCGCAACCGATGGAGATGACCATGAGCTCCGGACTGGTGCCCGGATGAGCAGCCAGAACCGGCGCAATGAAGCCCGAAGCCACCGTGATCGCGACCGTCGCGGAACCCGTCGCGACGCGAATAAAGGCGGAGACCAGCCAGCCGTAGACCAACAACGGCAGGCCCGCGGAAGCCGCGATGGCCGCTAATTGCTGATCGACGCCGGCCGTGCGCATCACGAGCGCGAAGCCACCCCCGGCGCCGACCAGGATGAGCGTCATCCCGATACCCGACACGCTTTGTTCGGAGAATTTTAGCAGCTCCGAAGCTGAACGCCCGCAACGTTTGCCGAAGGCCCACATCGCGAAAAGTACCGATAAAAGCAGGGCGATGACGGGGTTGCCCACGAACATCCCCACCCTTCCCCAGAGCATTTCCTTGGCTTGAAGTAATTCGACCAACGTCCCCGTCAAAAGTAATAATACCGGCAACAACACGGTGAAAAGCGTCAGGCCAAAAGTCGGGAGCGTCTGCCCGGCGTTGACGGAAGGCGTGAACTCCGGCGTCGCCACTTGCACGCGTTTCACGGCCAGCTTGGCGAAGAACGGACCGGCAATCGCGGCGACCGGAATCCCCAGGACGAAAGCCCAGAGGATGACCTTACCCATATTGGCATGGAGCGCATCGATCGCGATGACCGGCCCCGGATGCGGCGGCATCAAGCCATGCATCACGGATAAGAAAGATAAGAGCGGCAAGACGAGACGCAGAAACGGTTGCCCGGTTTCTTTGGCGAGCGTGATGACGATCGGCAAGATCAGCAATAGACCGACAGCGAACCAAGTCGTCATCCCCACGCAAAGCGCGAGCAGAATGATGCAGAGGCCGATGCGCGAGGGGCCGAGCGTCCGGATGAACTGTTTCGCCAAGACTCCCGCACCGCCTGATTCCGCGAGCAATTTTCCAAAAATCACGCCCAGCACGATGATCGAGCCCGTGCTGGCGAGCGTATTCCCGAAGCCCGTCTGGAAGGCCTTTAACACTTCGACCATCGTCAGCGTGCCCTGCCCGACGACCACCATTGCGCCCAAGCTGAGCGAACTGATGAGCAAGGCGATGAAGGGGTTAAACTTCAGCCAGGTCACCAACAGGACCAGGACGGCAATGGCAAGAAGAGCGAAGAGCACGGAATCAGGGTTTCGGCGGGGCGACCGTAGCACGAGTAGCACCCGTGCTGATGCCCCCGTCAACCAACAAGGTCTGCCCCGTAACGTAACGACTCTCTTCTGAAGCCAGGAAAACCACCGGGCCGGCGAGGTCATCCGGCGCACCCGGACGTTTCAAGGGAATGCGGTCGCAGAGGTATTCCACCCATTCACGATTTTCGTAGAGCAACGCATTCTGGGCGGTCTTAAACCAACCCGGTGCGAGACAGTTGACGGTGACGCCATGGCGACCCCAATCATCCGCCAGACTCATCGTGAGCTGCTTCACGCCTCCGCGACTGGCGCCATAGGGCGCGAGACCCGCATAGCCGGAGACGCAAGTCACTGAACCGATGTTGATGATCCGGCCGTAGCCGCGCGCGATCATCCCCGGAGCGACCGCCTGCGCCGTGAAGAAGGTGCCACGTAAATTAGTATCAAGGACCAGGTTCCAATCTTCCCACGTCACTTCGAGCGCGGGCTTCCGGGCGTTGCAGCCGGCGTTATTAACTAAAATATCAATACGCCCCAGCTGCTTTTCCACCGCAGCCACGGCGGCCTTGATGCTATCGTGGTCGCGGACGTCGAGGTCGACCCCGCAAGTCCGACGGCCCAGAGCCTCGATTTCTTTGCGGAACGCGCCCAACTTAGAAGCGTCGCGACTCGACATCGCGATATCGGCGCCTGCCTGGGCAAGCGCGCGCGCGAAATACTGCCCGAGGCCACGGCTCGTCCCGGTGATAAAGGCGACCTTTCCGGTGAGATCAAAGAATGACATGGCGAGAGATTAGACGGCGGGGGCGAGAATGACTTTCATCACGCCAGGCGCACCGGCATGCAGTTTTTCGAACCAAGCGGCACCCTCGGACAGAGGGACGACGGCCGAGATGATCTTATCGACCTTGATCTGACCCGAGGCGAGCAACTCGATGCAGCGCGGGATTTCGCCGGCCGAGGCGCAGGATCCTTGGAGACGCAGCTGTCGAGTCACGACGATCTGCAGAGGCAGTTCCGTCTTCGGCGTAAGATTGCCAACGAGCGTCACCGTACCGCCTTTGCGCACGGCGTTGATCGCGGAGAGCACGGTGGCATTGAGACCGACGCATTCGAAGGCCGCATCCGCGCCCTGACCCTTGGTCAGCGATTTAACGAACTCGGTGAGATCTCCTCCGGTCTTGGGATTGAAGCTGTGGGTGGCGCCGAGTTCCTGGGCGACGGCCAAACGCGAGTCTTCCGTATCGACCGCGATGACCTGCGCGAAGCCCGCGATTTTGGCAGCCTGTAACGTCAGCAAACCAATCATCCCCGTGCCGACGACGATGGCGGTATCCCCTGGAGCACACGGCGTAAGGCGAACGGCATGAACGCCCACCGAGACGGCTTCGATCATCGCCGCTTCGTTAAACCCGAGATTTGCTGGGAGCTTATGCAGGATGCGCGCTGGCACCGTGACGAATTCGGCGAAGGCTCCATGGCGACGATAATCGCCGCAAGAAACGCCGAGTACCTGACGGTTATCGCAAAGATTGACGTCGCCGCGCTGACAATGGACGCATTCGCCGCAGAACACCGTCGAATCGAAAGTCACGCGATCACCAAGCGCGAAGCCCTTCACTTGAACGCCGACGCCCGTGATGACGCCCGCGGCTTCATGGCCCATCACCAGGGGGGGGATACGGCGTCCGGTGGAACCGTCGAACCCGTGGATATCAGAGCCGCAGATGCCACAGGCACGGACTTGAATCAAAACATCCTCGGGCCCGCAAAGCGGATTGGGCACGTCCACATAGGACATCTTTTTGTATTCGGTCAGCAGGAGGGCTTTCACGGAGGAAAGGAAGGCGGGTTTTGGGGAGAGGGCAAGACTTGGTAGGGTTGAGCGCCCTCGCTCAACCGCGGCTGACCAAGGGTGGTCAGCCCTACCTAGGTGCATCGGGTAGGGTTGACCACCCTTGGTCAACCGTCGGAACTCCCTGGGTATTCGACCGAATCGAAGTTTACCTCGAAACCCAGTTAAATGCCGCCGATGGAAAACCTACCGCAAAGAAAGCATCTACCTCACTCACTTCCGCAGTGGGAAATTAAACCTATACAGTATGACAGTAATGCCGGACCATCTTCACCTGATTGCTCGATGGAATCACGGACTAAGCCTTGGAAGAACAATCCAGTCATTCAAGGGCATCATTGCCAAACGACATGCCATTGAATGGCAGCAAGGCTTTTTCGACCACCGAATTCGGTCCTCCGGCGAACTTCGCGCCAAAACCGCCTATGTCCGGGCCAACCCGATAAGGGCCGGGCTTGTGAAAACAGAAGCTGATTGGCCCTTTGCTTACCTTTGTGGCGATGACAACGGCTGACCAAGGGTGGTCAGCCCTACCTCGACCGCGGTTGGCTGAATCGGGCAAACCTTCAAGAATTAAATCCCTGCCCTTCCGGCGGCCTTCAGCCGCCGGTCAGAATCCCGCGCCTTTGACCTTTGTCTGAATGGTCAGCAGGTTTTTGTTCGAAGTGATGAAAAGCGTGTGGCCATCAGCTCCCCAGGCGAGGTTGGCCGTTGGCTGACCAGTCATAATCGTGCCGAGGTGCTTACCTTCCGGAGATAAGATCAGGACGCCCCCAGGACCTGTCGCCCAAATATTTCCTTTTTCGTCGAGCTTCAATCCGTCGCAATTTCCCGGACGATTAGCACCCTTCAAGGACGAGGCCTTAAAAATGTCGCGCAAATGAGCACCATTGAGATCACAAGCCGCAATCCGAGTGTCATTCGGATCGGAAATAGCGATATAAAGGGTCTGCTGATCGAGGCTCAACGCGATGCCATTAGGCCACTTAACCTCCTTGGAGACCAAGGAAACCGAGCCATCAGGCGATAGTTTAAAAATACCGTGGAAGTCTAGTTCAGCGGTTTCATCGCCCAAGCCATAGGGCGGGTCGGTAAAATAAATCGCTCCGTCTTTGGCGACGCACAAGTCATTCGGGCTATTAAAACGACTCCCTTCGAAATTGGTGGCGAGTTTCTTAAATTTCTTGTCGGGCAAAAGTTGTGCCACGCAGCGATCACCGTGCTGGCAGAGCAACAAGTTGCCTTTAAGGTCGACCGCCAAGCCGTTCGAGCCCTGCCGGCCGGATGGTTCCGAGGTGCCGCTGGGCTTCAGAAAAACTTCTTCCCCCTGGGCTCCTGGACGCCAAGCGAAAGCGGTGTTATTAGGAACGTCCGAAAAGATGAGTTTATTTTGAAACCATACGGGCCCTTCCGACCAGGTAAAACCCGTGGCCAAGACTTCCACCTTGGCGTCAGCGGCGATCAGTTCATCCATCGCGGGCTTTACCGTCCGGTCGATGGCGAAGCGATGGGCAACCTTGGGCTGATCAGCCGCGGACAGAGAAAAAGATAAGCATGCAAGAAGCAGGGCGGCCTTCATAGTTGTGAAAAGAATTGAACCCTTCTTCTGGCTAGACGCAAGACTCCTGCTTGTGAGGACATGATTCGTCTAGGCTTAGCGCGGAGACGTGAGTCTGGGGCGTGGAAGCCAAGATTCCGGTAAGTAAATTCACTTTCTTGGGCGATTTCCCACCCCTTTCAGGTTGGCAACCTTTGGGGCAAAGGTATGTCCTATTAATTATCTCATGAAATCTACGCTCCCCCTCCTCGCCCTCCTCTTGGCCGCCCTCGGCGCGCCCGCCGAAGAAGTGAAACTCGTCGAACAGAAGGACAAACAGCAGATCGACGTGCTCGTCGACGGCCAGCCTTTCACTTCCTACGTCTACTGGTCCAACCAGAAGAAGCCTCTGCTCTCCCCTTTGCGCACTTCGCAGGGTAACATCTTCACCCGCGGCTTCCCGCTCGAGAAAGTCGCCGGCGAACGCACCGACCACCCGCATCACATCTCTTCGTGGTTCAATTACGGCAACGTCAACGACTGTGATTTTTGGAACTCGCCGCCCGAAGGCTTCGACCGCGACAGCAAGATTCCCTACGGCGCCGTCCGTCATAAAAACATCAAGGCGCTCGCCTCGGGCACCGGTGCCGCCACCCTCGAAGTTTCCTCGGATTGGATCATGAACGACGGCTCTAAGGTGCTGCAACAGGATGAGACGCTCGTCTTTCGCGCTTCCAAGGACCTGCGCATCATCGACCGTATCATCACTTTGACCGCGCAGGAAAAGGACGCCGTCTTTAAGGACTCCAAGGAAGGCGCCATCGCCATTCGTCTCACGCGATCGCTGGAAGAACCTTCCTTGAAGCCCGAGATTTTCACCGACGCTTCGGGCAAACCGACGGCCGTGGCCAAAATGGATAATACCGGCGTGAACGGCATCTACCTGAGCAGCGAAGGAAAAGTCGGGGAGAAGGAAGCTTGGAGCACGCGCGCGAAATGGATGACCCTTTCCGGCAACGTGAAAGGCGAAGACGTCTGCGTCGGGATCTTCGACCACCCGAAGAACAGCACCTACCCGACCTACTGGCATAACCGCGGTTACGGCCTCTTCGCGGCGAATCCATTCGGCGCCAAGGAATTTACCAAAGGCAAGACCACGCTCAACTTCACGATCAAGGCGGGCAAATCAGAAACCTTCCGCTTCCGCATCCTGATCCATTCGGGCAAGCTCACCGCCGCACAGACCGAGGCGCAGTACCAGCAATTCCTCCAGGATGTGAAGTGAAGTCGGACGAGCTTAAGCTCGCTGACTTCACAGGGACAGGACTAGGGACAGGGACAGTCGAAATAATGAAGGGGCCGCTAGGCCCCTTTGTATTTGGGTAGGGGCGCGACTGCGTCGCGTCCGTGGGCGGACGGACAGCGGTAGGGACGAAAGACTTGCCCGGTAAATCCAACTCGCTTCGGCGAACGGACGGGACGCAGTGGCGCCCCTACCCGAGGCAGCAGAGGGCAACAGCAAAGGGAGACCGGAAACGGACCTTACGTGTTAGGAATTCGTTTCGGGTGGCGGGTGGCGGCCCCGGGTGGCAGGTGGCGGGTTTCCATCCAGCCATCCAGTCCTTAACTCAGTCCTCCACTCAGCCCTCTAATCTGTCAGCCGCCATCTGCAATCGATTCAGCCATCGACCCTATCTTAGCCCTGTCTCGACATCCCTCATTCCCTGGCTGAAATAATCTTCAACGCCATGAAACTTCGCAAGCTCGGCCATTCAGACCTTCACCTCACCCCCATCGGCTTAGGCACCTGGGCGATGGGCGGCCCCGATTGGAAATTCGGCTGGGGTCCGCAGGATGACGCGCTTTCCATTCGCACAATCCACGAAGCCTTGGCGCTGGGCATCAACTGGATCGATACAGCAGCAGTGTATGGTCTCGGGCATAGCGAGAAAGTTGTCGGCAAGGCCTTGAAGGAAATCAAAGGTCCACGCCCTTTCATCTCGACGAAATGCGAACGTTGCTGGGATGAAAACGGTCAGATTATTCCACGCCTCAAGCGGGCCAGCGTTCGGCAAGAAATCGAAGATAGCCTAAGTCGGCTTGGCCTCGACACAATCGACATGTACCAGATTCATTGGCCGCAGCCCGATGAAGATATCGAAGAAGGCTGGGCGGCCATCGCCGAACTCATCAAAGAAGGCAAAGTTCGTCACGCCGGCGTCAGCAATTTTAGCGTCACCCAACTCAAGCGGATTCAGCCCATCCACCCGGTTACCTTCTTGCAGCCACCTTACAGCCTGCTGTCACGCGGGATTGAAAACGAAATCCTCCCTTACTGCGAAGCGAACGACATCGGCATCATCGCCTATAGCCCGATGCAAAAAGGGCTGCTCAGCGGCAAGGTAACCCGCGCATGGGCGAACGCTCTTCCGGAAAACGATCATCGCCGGGCGGACCCACAATTCGTCGAACCTTTACTCACCAAGAATATCGAGTTCACTAAAGCGTTGGCGGAAATCGGCCAACGCTATGGCCGCAACACCGCGGAGCTCGCCATCGCATGGGTGCTGCGCAAGGCTCGCCTGACCGCCGCTATCGTCGGTGCCCGCAAACCCGGACAGCTGAAGGAAACTGTCGGTGGTGGGAAATTTGAAATCAAGCCCGACGATCTCGCAAAGATCGAACTTTTGCTCACAATTAGAGGGTAAATCGCCATCTTGGAACTTCCACCGGACGTGTGCCTTGGCCCTTAATCCCCAGTTAAGGTAATTTTTGTTATTATTTAAAACCCTCCCCATGCGACTCCCCAAGTTCTTCCTGCTCATCGCTCTCACCGGCCTCGGCGCTCAACTCTCCGCTCACGTCACTCCGATCGAGGATAAATATCGAGCACCGACCGAGGCGCCGCTGCTGACGCCCAGCGCCAAGTTCGTGATGACAAGTACCTACTTGGCCGCCTCGCCTGGGAACGCGCCCTTAGCGGCGATCCCCTTCCAGTCCTTTGCTAAGAACGTCAGCGTCCGTTGGGATGAAAAATACCTTTACGTCGAAGCGAAAGGATTACCCGACCACCCGCTCATGGCCGGGATCAAATCCTGGCAGCAGCAAGTGCCCATTCCCCAGACCTACGCCGGGACATCTGCTTGGCGGATTCCGCTCAAGCCCGTGCCCGCCAAGGAGCCCATGTCCGCCAAGACCCACTTCATGCGCGGGGCCATCGCGCTCGCGGCTAACGGGGTACCGATTTTTAACGCCCTCAACAACCGCGGCGACGACGCCAAGACCGCTGGCGAGCTCGACGACTTCGGCGGCCACTGCGGCAAAGCCGACGACTACCATTACCACGACGCCCCCGTTTTCCTCGAGAAAGAGCTGGGCAAGGGCAAGCCCATCGCGGTCGCCCTCGACGGCTATGCAATCTATGGCTTCAACGAGCCTGATGGTTCTTCTCCGGGCAAACTTGACGCGTTCGGCGGACACGAAACCAAAGCGATCGGCTACCACTACCACGCGCAAAAGAAGTATCCTTACATCAACGGCGGCTTTCACGGAGAAGTCGTTGAAGTAGACGGCCAAGTCGACCCTCAGCCCTCCGCGAGCCATGTCCGTCGAACCGGTTCCAGTTACACGCAAAGCCCGCTCCGCGGTGCGTTGATCAAAGATTTCACCGCCTCAGCCGATGCCAAGAAATACGCGCTTAACTATACGCTGAATGGTAAGTCCCTCAGCGTGAAATACACGCTCAACGCTGACAAGACTTGGACCTTTATCTACTCAAACCCCGATGGCTCCACCGCCACCGAGACCTATACTCCGGGCGAACGCGGGGCCGGCGGCGGCAAAGGCAAGGCGAGTGAGAAAGGTAAAAGTAAAGGCGGCGAAAAGGGCAAGCGCCCTCCCGCTGAAGGCGAAGACGCCAAGCCGAAGGGTGAAAATCTGGATGCCGAACCAGATGAAGAGGCCGAGCAAGCCACACCTCCTCCAGGTGAAAGCAAGGGCAAGGGTGGCGAAAAGGGTAAGGGCGGCAAGGGTGGCAAGGGTGGCAAAGGCGACAAGCCTGGCATGGTGAAGCCCTCCATGGCCGATACCATCCAACTCAGCGTTTACGCCGACAATTGGTTCATCCTCTACATTAACGGCAAGCCTCGCGTCGTCGACCCGATTGATTACATGCCGCACAATGTCGTCACCGTCGATATCCTGCCGGAATATCCGATGACCATCGCCGTGATGGGACGGGACAACGCCGACCCCAAGACCGGACTGGAATACGGCGACCACATCGGCGACGCCGGCCTGATCCTGAAGTTCTCCGACGGCACCGTCACCAATGCTAAATGGAAGGCGAAGAACTTCTTCAAGGGACCCCTCAACGGCGACGTCAAGAACCCCAAGGTCGAGCACACGCCCCTTCCCGCGAACTGGTTCGCCGTCGATTTCGACGATAGCAAGTGGGCCAACGCGACCGAGTTCACCGAGGAACGCGTGAACCCGAAGGAGTCTTATACCAAAGCCAAGGAAAACTTCGTCGGGGCTAAATTTATTTGGTCCGAAGACCTCGACCTCGATAACACGGTTATTTTCCGGACCAAAGTCGAAGCCCCGGCCGGCTTCAAGCAACGCTGGACCACGAAGTCTGAGTTCGATCTGTCGAAGCCGTTGGGGCAGTAGCCGTTCGAGGACCCAAGGCCAGCGGGCCAGAGAGAACTTGAACGTCAAAGGGAGACCGAAATCATCTCGATTAACTGCGGTAGGGACGGCTCTCCGAGCCGTCCGCTCGTCATTGCGTGACGGCGGGCTCGGAGGGCCCGCGCTACCCAAGGCAGCCGCCGCGGTTGAGCGAGGGCGCTCAACCCTACCTTAAGACATGAGTCAGCCTTCCCTCATCCCGGCATAGCTGACCACCCTTGGACAGCAGCCGCTGTTTTTGAAGTGCTTGCTTGGGCCTAACCCTCCCCCATCGTCAGCCCACCTCCATGAAAATCCTGCTCACCGCCTTACTTGCCTTCGCCTCCCTAAACCTAACCGCCGCCGACGCGCCTCCTAAAGCCGCGCCTAAGGTCGCCGTAAAAGCCAAACCTAAAGCGCCCAACCCCGCGATGGCTGAGATAACAGATGTCGCCGGCCTACCGCGCGTCCTGCTCATCGGCGACTCCATCTCAATCGGCTACACCCTGGAAGTTCGCAAAGAAATGGAAGGCAAAGCGAATATCCACCGCATCCCGACCAACGGCGGCCCCACCAAGAACGGTACGGCTAGCCTCACCAAATGGCTCGGCACCGGCAAGTGGGACATCATCCATTTCAATTTCGGCCTGCATGACCTGCGCCACATGGAAGATGGTAAGCGCCAGGTGGAGCCGGAAGATTACGAAAAAAATCTCCGTACCCTCGTCGCCGAAATGAAAAAGACCGGTGCGAAACTGATCTTCGGCACGACTACTCCCGTGCCCGAAGGCACCCTCACGCCGCCGCGCACTTTCGGTGATGTCGCCGTTTATAATAATATCGCCCTTAAGGTGATGAAGGAAAACGACGTGACGATCGACGATCTCAACGCCGCCGTCGCGCCGGACATCGCCAAACTTCAAAACCCCCACGACGTCCATTACAACGCCGAAGGATATGCCGTACTGGGCAAGGCCGTCGTGAAGTCGCTTACCGCCGCAATCGCGAAGTAAGCGAGAGGTAGGGGCGCGACGGCGTCGCGTCCGTTCGCCACGGTGCGTGCGAATCACCGGGCAGAATACTCGGCCCACCATTGTCTGTCCGCCTTCGGACGCCACGCAGGGGTGCCCCTACCTAAGGCAGAGTGATAGCCTTCGAGGGAGACCGGAAACCGGGAAGTTTGCTGCGGGCATAAGACACCCCAGCTCATCATCCGGTCTCCGGTTTCCTTTACTTGAAAACCTTTTGTCTCGAGGTAGGGCTGACCACCCTTGGTCAGCCGCGGCCGAGCAGAGAACTCAGCCCACCCCCAAGACCCCTAGGGCAGTATGAGGCGCTACCCCCAACCTGATGTAATCGAACTGCCCCTATCCCTATCCCCGTCCCTCTGGGCCTGCAAATGAGTGGCTTTGACGCTCATTTGCTGGCCCAGCCAGGAACATTCCCCTTGGCAGATTGTTGAAAGAAAGGCAGGTTTTCCCTTCCCCCTGCTTTGCCCATCCTCTTGGGCTAGGTCTAATATTTTACCAAAACCAGAAACCTATGCGCAAGCTTCTCGCCCTCCTCCTGACAATAACCGCCATCGCGTCGCTGTCGGCCCAAAGCCTCACCCTGCAGAAAGGCGATAACCTCGTCTTCATCGGCGGTGGGCTGGCGGATCGCCAGCAATCTCCGGCGACGAAGTAAATACCAGCCTCGGACTGGCCGGCGACAAGTCCGCGGCCAAGCCCCACCGCTCCGACGAAGTTCCCACTTTGGATTATTTCCTGAACATGGTGCCGGGAGATAAGACCGAGAAGGTCGGCAAATCAGATGTAACCTACCATGCTGGCGCCCATTTCCACGCCAGCGTGATCTTCGCTTACTGGGGCTTTAATGAATCCTTCGGTGGCGAAGCGGCCCTGCCTGAATTCAAATCCAACCTCGATAAGTTCCTCAAAGTCACCCTCGCCGCTGATTTCGGCAAAGGTAAGCCCCGCATCGTGCTTTTCTCTCCAATCGCCCATGAAGACATGAAGTCGGCCTACTTTGAGTCCACCCTCGCGGCCTCAAATAATAAGAACTTGGCGCTTTATACGGCGGCCATGGCCGAAATCGCCAAAGCCAATGGCGTGCAATTCGTCAATCTGTTCGACGCATCCCAAAAACTTTACGCCAGCGCCGCCCAACGGCTCACCATCAACGGCATCCACCTAACGGCCGAAGGCGATAAAGCCCTCGCCTCGATCCAGTTCGCCGCTGTCTTCGGAAAGAACGTGCCGACCACCAACGCCGCCACCTTGGCCGCCGTGCTCGAAAAAAATACCCAGTGGCACCACCGCTACCGTACCGTCGACCAGTTCAATATCTACGGCGGCCGCTCCCGGATCAAATATGAGGGCGTCGATAATGCGACCGTCCTTGGCGCTGAACTCGCCAACCGCGATATCAAGACCGCCAATCGCGACCAGGCCGTCTGGGCCGCCGCCCAGGGCAAGTCACTCGAAGTTGCCGACGACAATCTGAATGGGCCCGTCGCCGTCCCGCCCAACCGCAAAGAGCCCATCCCATATCTCGCTGGCTCCGCCGCCACCGACCACCTGATGGTCCCCGAAGGTTGCAAAATCGAATTCATCGCCGACGAGACGACCATTCCTGAACTGATCAATCCGGTCCAGATGAACTTCGACACCAAAGGACGCCTTTGGATCGCCGCCTGGCCGAACTACCCCGAAACCTCTCCGACCACTAAGGATTTTGATAAACTGCTCGTCCTCGACCTCGACCCTAAGACCGGCAAAGTCGCTCGCTCTCACGTCTTCCTCGATGGCCTGAATTGCCCGACGGGTTTCCAGTTCTACAAAGACGGCGTCATCCTGATTCAATCTCCTGACATCTGGTTCGTCCGCGATTCCTCCGGAAAAATGGAGAAGGCCGACACCCGCGAGCGTCTGCTCACCGGTATGGATGCGGCGGATTCGCACCACGAGACGAATTCCATCTGCTATGAACCAGGAGGTGCGATGTATTTCTCCGACGGCGTCTTCCACCGTACCCAAGTCGAGACCTTCAACGGCCCGATCCGCAACACCAACGGCGGCATCTATCGTTTCGAGCCTCAGACCAGTAAATTCTACCGTCACGTTCCTTACGGCTTCGCTAATCCGCACGGCCGCGTTTTTGATTATTGGGGCAACGACATCATCACGGACGCCACCGGTAACGTGAATTACTTCGGACCAGGCTTCTCGGGTCACCTCGATTCGGGAGCTCATCCGAAATACACCGAATTCTGGAAACGCCCCTCCCGCCCCTGCCCTGGCACCGCGATCCTCAGCAGCGGCCACTTCCCTGACGATTGGCAAGGCACCTTCCTGAACACGAACGTGATCACCATCCAGGGCATCTTCCGCGCGAAAATCACGGAAGAGGGCGCCGGGATCAAAGGCGAGTCGCTGGAGCCTAATCTTATCAGCACCGACCTCACTAAGACTCCGAACTTCCGCCCTTCCGGCGTTGCCGTGGCCCCGGATGGCTCACTCTACGTCATGGACTGGTCCCAGATGCTCATCGGGCACCTGCAACACCACTTGCGCGACCCTAATCGCGACCACCAACATGGCCGTCTTTATCGGATCACCTTCCCAGGGCGTCCCTTACTCACCCCGAAGAAGATCGACGGCGAATCCATCGAGAACCTTCTCGCGCTACTGACCGAGCACGAGGACAACGTCCGCCAACGCGCCAAGATCGAACTGCATAAGCACGATAGCGCTCAGGTCATCGCCGCGACCCAAAAGTGGCTGAAACAGTTTGACCCCAAGAAACTCGAAGACGCCCACCACATCCTCGAAGGTCTCTGGGTCCATCAATGGCATAACGCGGTGAATCTTGACCTGATCAAGACCGTCCTCGCCTCACCCGCACATCAAGCACGCGCCCAGGCCGTCCGCGTCATCTGCTACCAGAAAGACCGCATCCCCGACGCCATCAGCTTCGTCGAGGCCGCTATCAAAGACCCTCACCCGCGCGTTCAACTCGAAGCCGTGCGGACCCTGAGTTTCTTCGCAGGTAAAGACGCCACCCGGGCGATCGCCGCGGCGATGACACTCAAGGGCAACAAAGATGCCACGATTTCTTACTGCCTCCGCGAAACCATGAAGCAGTTAGCCTCCCTGCCCGAAGGCAAAGGCATCGACCTCAAACAATTCGCCGACCCGAAGGAGACCTCCTACGGTCCAACCGACAAGAAACTCTCCAAAGCGGACAAGAAACTCTATGACCTGGGCAAAGAAGTCTATTTCCGCGAAGCCCATTGCATCACTTGCCACCAAGTCGACGGTAAAGGCGCGGAAATGCCGACCGAAAAAGGGAAGCCGACCCGTGGCGCCTACCCTCCACTCGCCAGAGAAACCGGTTACCCAAGCAGCCCCTGGCTCCAGGGCGATTCCGACCGCGTAATCAAAATGGTCCTTAACGGCCTTTATGGTAAAATGAACTACAATGGCAAAGATTATGGCGATATCACCAGCGGCCAGCCTGTGATGACCGGCTTGGGTCAGCTGCTCAAGGATGAAGAAGTCGCCGGAGTCATCACGTATGTCCGCCAGTCCTTCGGAAACGACCAACCCCCCGTTCAGCCTGCGCAGGTTAAGAAGATCCGGGCCGCCATCGCCGCCAAGAATAACGCAATGTATAGCGTGGAAGAAATCTTGAAAGAGCATCCCCTGGCCGAACCCAAGAAGGACGTACCAGCGAAAAAGAAAAAGTAAGCTTCCGGCAACCTTTTCTACCAAGGGCGTGCTTCGGGGCACGCCCTTTTTATTTTTATTCACAACCGACCTTATGACAGGCCAACCGCTTGCCAGCGGAGGCCAGATAGGCAAAGTCAATGCCATGACACCCGCGCTATGGCAGGCCGTTATCGCCCGACTTAAAACAATTTATCCTTCGGCGCGCCTGACCGCCGTCGATGACTTCAACGCCCGGATCAAAGTAAAGGATTCCACGGCAAAGTTACGGGCCTTTTATCAACCTCGCGAAGGCGACGTTCCGGGCGAAGCCAAGGTCTGGCTTAGTCTCAACGGGCAGACGGAACTGGGGGCCATCTCCTCCTTTGTGATCGAGCAAGAACGCTACGCCAAGAGCTTCAAATTTCCTTTGCACTTCAATCAGAAGATTTCCAAACGCCTGCCCGACGGCTTAGGCGAAGCCACCCTGACCTTCAAAGCCGGCGTCGTCTCATGGCATAACGACGAGCTTATCCAACGCATCGCGTCATTCTACGCCGAGTCCATCGGCACTTTGCTCAACCTCCACGCCGAACTGACCTTAAAGGATAACTCCTAGGCCATATCCATCTGCCTCTACCTCATGCGACCGCTCTGCCTCTTTCTCCTCTCCTTCTTCACGCTCGGCGCCTCGGCCGCTGAACCTACAGGTGCCAAATTCCATCCGTTGACGGAAACCTTCGGGCCAGCGGGCTCTCCCGAAAGCCTCCACTACCTTCTTTACCTTCCAGAAACTTACGAAAAAGAAACTTCCAAGAAGTGGCCGCTGGTGATCTTCCTGCACGGCTCTGGCGAACGCGGTACTGATATTAATAGCGTCCGCAAAAACGGCCTGCCCCACGAACTCGATCAACGGGGCACGACGCCTTATATCCTCATCGCGCCGCAATGTCCGGCGAACACGAAGTGGAATATCGCGACCCTTGACGGCATGCTCAGCGATGCCTTGAAGCGCTATCGCATCGATACCCAACGTGTCATCATCACCGGACTCAGCCTCGGTGGTTTCGGCAGCTGGGGTTGGGCTTGCGCGCACCCTGAACGATTTGCGGGCATGATTCCCGTCTGCGGCGGCATCGATCCAGCCCAAACCGTAACGCTCAAAGGCATGCCCATCTGGGGATTTCACGGCAACAAAGACGGCTCCGTGAAAATCGAAGGTCATCTCGCGGCCATCGAAGCGGCCAAAAAGAACGGCGCCGACGTCAAGTTTACCGTTTACCCTGGAGTCGGTCATAACTCTTGGGAAAAAGCCTACGCGGAGCCTGAACTCGAAGGTTGGATTTTGGCCCGCGTCCGGAAGTAAGCGCAGCGAAGCCGCGAGGGGACACGCGGGCAAGGGCATCGTGGGCAAGGGCATGAAACCCCTTGTCCCCATGCCCCCGTGCCCACTTGCCCCCTCAATTCCACCCTTCCCTTTTACCCGTAAGGAGGCTTAAAAATAGTCTCACCTTTAACGTTCATGACCTCCGCCCAAGTCCGCCAATCGTTCCTCGATTTCTTCAAATCGAAACAACACACGATTGTTAACTCTTCGAGCCTGATGCCCGATTCGCCCAATCTGCTCTTTACGAACGCCGGGATGAACCAGTTCGTGCCTATTTTTCTTGGCCAAACGAAATGCCCTTACACCCCCGGCCGGGCCGCCGATACCCAGAAATGCATCCGGGCCGGCGGCAAGCATAACGATCTCGAAGATGTCGGCCGTGATACCTATCACCACACGTTCGTCGAAATGTTGGGTAATTGGTCTTACGGAGATTACTTCAAAGCCGAAGCCATCGATTTCGCCTGGGAACTGATCACCGAAATCTGGAAGTTCCCCAAACACCGGCTCTACGCCACCGTCTACGCACCGGATAAAAGCAAAAGCGACCCGTCCGACTTCGACCAAGAAGCCTGGGACAAGTGGGCCGAGAAATTCCGCGCCGCCGGGCTCGACCCCGCCGTGCACATCGTGAACGGAAATAAGAAAGATAATTTCTGGATGATGGGCGAGACCGGACCCTGCGGACCTTGCACCGAACTGCACGTCGACCTCACGCCGGAAGGCGACACCAAGGGCACGCTCGTCAACGGCAGCGATGCGCGTTGCATGGAGATCTGGAATCTCGTCTTCATTCAATTCAACGCCAACCCCGACGGCACCTTCAGCCCGCTCCCCGCCCGCCACGTCGACACGGGCATGGGCTTCGAACGCGTCGCCGGCATCATGCAGTGCACGAAGAACTTCAAGGACTTCTCGGGCGTCATTTCCAATTACGAGAGCGACGTCTTCACGCCGCTGTTCCGCCGCCTGGAAGAGCTTTCGGGCAAGAAATACGGCTCTACGCTGCCTGCCATCGGGGCGACCCTCCTCAGCGAACAAGAAAAGTCCGACATCGCCTTCCGCGTCATCGCCGACCACATCCGCACGCTTTCGTTCGCCATCGCCGACGGCATCCAGCCGGGCAACTCCGATCGCAACTACGTCCTGCGTCGTATCCTGCGCCGCGCCGTGCGTTACGGTCGTACCTTAGGCCTCAGGGGTGGCTTCTTCCATAAACTTGTCGACGTGCTCGCGGAAACCATGGGCGACGTCTTCCCCGAGATCCGGAGCCGACGCACCGTTGTCGCCGATGTCATCCGCATCGAAGAGGAATCCTTTAATCGCACGCTCGACAAAGGTATCGCCCTTTTCGAAGAAGCGGCCGCCAAGCTCCCAGCCGGAGGCGCCATTTCCGGCGCTTTAGCCTTCCGTCTCTACGACGAACAAGGCTTCCCGCTCGACCTGACCCAGCTTATGGCCCGCGAACGCGGACTCACGGTGGATGGCGCTGGCTTTGAAAAGCTCATGGAGGAGCAGCGCGCCCGCGCCCGCGCCGCGCAGAAAAAAGAAGTCATCACGCTTTCGGACATCGGCTCGGAACACCCGACCACCTTCACCGGCTACGAGTCGTTGCAGACCAAGGCCAAGGTCGCCCAGGTGGCCAAGATCAAGGAGCGCACGGCGGTCATCTTAGATAAGTCTCCCTGTTACGCCGAGATGGGCGGACAGGTCGGGGATGCGGCCATCATCACCCAAGGCGGACGCCAATGGCGCGTCGTGGATACGCAAAAATCCGGCCAAACCTGGCTGCACTTCGTCGAAGGCGAAGAGACTCCGGAAACCGGTGCCGAAATTGAGATTACCGTCGATCAAGCCCGTCGCGACGCCATCCAACGCCACCACACGGTGACACACGTCCTGCACTGGGCGTTGCACGAAGTCGTCTCCAAGGAAGCTTCCCAAAAAGGCTCTGCGGTCGACCCGACGAAGCTTACCTTCGACTTCAATGGCCAGGCGCTCACGCCCGGGCAACTCATCGACATCGAACGCTTGGTCAACGAGCGCATCCTCGCCAACGACGCCGTGACGTGGAGCGAAGTCGCCTACGCCTCCGTCAAGGGCCGCCCGGACATTATGCAGTTCTTCGGGGATAAGTACGGCGAATCCGTGCGCGTCGTCCAAGTCGGAGGCATGGCCGCCGCTCTTGACGGCTGGTCGATGGAACTCTGCGCGGGTACGCACGTCCGGCATCTCGGAGAAATTGGCCTCTTCCGCATCGTCGGGGAGAACGCCATCGCCGCCGGCGTCCGCCGCATCGAAGCCGTCGCTGGTTTAGCCGCCTACGAACGGGCCCGCGCTGAAGCGGAATTACTCAAGGCCCTATCGACTTCAAGCAGCACGCCGATTCCGGACCTGATTAAACGCTTCGAAGCGTTGATCGAGCATGGCACCATCCTCGAAAAGAAATTGAAAAGTTATCGCGATAAGGAATCTTCGCAGCTCGCCGACACCCTCGCCGCCAAGGCGAGCGACCGCGCGGGCCTGAAGTACGTCATCGCCCAGGTCAGCGCCGAGACTCCGAACGATCTCCGCGACCTCGGTGCGAAGGTGGCCGGCAAGGTCGGCCCTACCGCCGTCGTCGTCCTTGCTGCCGTCTTCGGCGACAAGGTCTCTCTCGTCGCCAACTGTGGCCCGGACGCCGTCAAGGCGGGTAAGGCCGCCGGCAAGATTGTCACCGACGCATGTGGCAGGCTGGGCGGCAAGGGTGGCGGCAAGCCCGACGCAGCGATGGGCGGCGGCACCGACGTCTCCAAGGTCTCCGAGGCCTTGGCAAATGTTGTGTAATAACAGGTAGGGGCGCGACTGCGTCGCGTCCGTGGGCGGACGGACGTCGAATGGTCAAACAGCCTTGCCCCGACTCCACCCGGGACATCCGACCGCTGTCCCACCCCCTGCCGCCGGATGGCTTTCATCACGCCGAAGCCAGAAAAGGCCACGAAATAAGGGTTTTATAGGCCGGCAGCCCCCGCTTGTCCTTGCCCTTTCGCCGGTGCCGGCTAGTCGTCATTCATGGCCATCCGCCGTCTTACGCTCGTCGTCAATCGCACCAAGCCCGGTGTCGAGGCCATCGTTCAGGCCGTCCAAGAAGCAGCCCAGAAAGCCAAAGTCGCTCTTACTATCGCCGACGGCTGGCCGGTGAGTCGCCAAGCCCTGCATGGCGCTGATGCTTGCGGGGTCGTCGGTGGCGATGGGACGTTTCTGGGCGTCGCCGAAGCGGCGGCATTGGAAGGTGTTCCTCTTTTTGGCATCAATCGCGGCAAGCTCGGCTTCCTGGCTGCCTACCCCAGCGAAGATGTCGGTGCCTCTTTACACTCGATCCTCGCCGGCGATTTCCGCTTAGAAAAACGTGCCTTGCTCGAAATCCGTTTCGCCGACCAGTCGTTCGCCCTCGCGCTCAATGATCTCGTCATCAAAACCCGCGACGTCTTCCGTATGGGCCGATTCTCCGTCTTCGCCGATGGGTCTCGGGTGAACGAATACCGGGCCGACGGCCTGATCTTGGCCACGCCCACGGGTACCTCCGCTTATAACCTTGCGGCCGGCGGACCACTGGTGGATCCCGCCGCCTCCGTCATCGCCTTGACGCCGATCTGCGCCCATACGCTTTCAAATCGATCGGTAATTTTCGATGGTGAGACCGAACTGGAAATCCGCAGCGAAGATGGCGCCCAACTCGGCCTATCGGTCGATGGTCGCGAAACCCTTGAGGCTCAAGGAAGACTTCCCATCGTGATTCGGACCGCCAAAGTTCAACTCCATCTACTTCGCCCCAAGTCCTTGACGCATTTTGACGTCCTGCGGAGTAAGCTGAAGTGGTCGTAAACGAGGGGGCAAGTTGGCACGGGGGCACGGTGACACGGGGAAAGTAACCTACCTGCAGCCTTAGGTAGGGTTGAGCGCCCCCGCTCAACGGGTAGGGACGTGATTGCCATCACGTCCGTGGGCGGAAGGAGCTTGGAAGGGTCTGTGATTTTGCCCAGCTCATGGCACGCGCCGCTACGAACGGCGGCCATAGCAATGGCCGCCCGACCCGAGACAGCCTAAACCCTTCCCCTTTACTCGTTACTCGTGCCCACGTGCCCCCTCGAGGGCGAGGTCAAGCGGTCGCCCAAGCGACCCTTGACCTCGCCCTCGGAGACCTCTTTATCGCCCTTTCGATGCTGACCATTGCCAACGTTTCTAAGTCCTACGGCGCCCGCACCCTGTTTGCGGACGTTTCGTTGAACATTGCGCGGACGGACCGGCTCGGCCTCGTCGGCGCCAACGGCGCCGGCAAATCAACCCTTTTTAATATCATCCTCAGTAAGGACCAGCCCGACGCAGGCCTGATCGAATGGGAGCGCGGCGCGAACTTCGGCTTTCTTCCGCAAGAAAGCGCGCCGGTCGGCGATGAGTCGATTCTGCAGATCGCGACGAGCGGCGGCAAACTCGAGCCCGAGAACGATGACGACTGGGATATCGACTACACCCTCGAGCCGCGTGCCAAGAAAATCCTCGCCGGCCTCGGGTTTCGCGAAGACGACCACGATAAATTAGCCAAGACTTTTTCGGGTGGCTGGGTCATGCGTGCACACCTGGCCCGCTTACTCGTCAGCGAGCCAACCCTGCTGTTGCTCGACGAACCGACCAACCACCTCGACCTCGAGGCCTTGCTCTGGTTCCAGGATTACTTGATGCGCTATCCCGGAGGCCTGGTTGTCATCTCGCACGACCGCGCTTTCCTCAACGCCCTCTGCACCGGCATGATCGAACTACGCGGCCAACGTCTGCATGAATATACCGGCAACTACGACGACTTTCTGGTCGAGCGCGAAGCCCGCAAATCCCAGCAACAAGCAGCCTTCAAAAGCCAGCAGCGAGAAATCGCGCACTTGCAGACTTTCGTCGATCGCTTCGGCGCCAAATCATCCATGGCCTCGCGCGCCAAATCGAAAGAAAAGCAAATCGCCCGCTTGGAAGAAGTCGCCATCGACGAACCCGAAGACGACCTGAAGAAGATCCAATTCCGCTTCCCGCAACCCCCGCGTTCCGGCCTGAAAGTGATGAAACTGGAGCATGTCGAACAATCCTACGGCGAGCATGTCGTCTACCAGGACCTCAATTTTGAATGCGAACGCGGCCAGCGAACAGTGCTCGTCGGCCCCAACGGCGCTGGCAAATCGACCCTCCTTAAAATCCTCGCCGGCGTCATCCCAATCAACGGCGGCGTCCGCGAAGTCGGTGGCAATGTCATCACGGGCTACTTCGCCCAGAACCGCGTCGACAACCTCAACCCGAAGCTGACCGTCCTCGAAAACGTCATGGAACTGCGCACGACCGAGAACGGCCTCACCGAGCAGCAAGCCCGCGGCATGCTCGGCACCTTCCTCTTCCGCAAGGATGACGTCAACAAGCGCGTCTCGGTCCTTTCGGGTGGAGAGAAATCTCGCCTCGCCCTCGTGAAGTTGATGATCAATCCGCCAAACTTCCTGCTGATGGATGAGCCGACCACGCACCTCGACATCATGTCGATCGATGCGCTCATCGCCGCCCTCAAGACCTATGAAGGCACGCTTTACTTCGTCAGCCACGACGTGCACTTCATCCGCGAAATCGCCAAGACCGTGCTGCATGTGCATTCCGGTCGCCTGACCCAGTACGCCGGCGATTACGCTTACTACCTTGAAAAATCAAAGTCTGGGAATGAGCGCGCCGCGCTCACTGCCGGCTTTACCGATGCCCGACCGAAGCAGCTCGAGACCCCGAAAGCAGATAAACCCAAAGCCGTCATCAAACCTTCATCGTCCGACATCCGTAAGATGAAAGCCGAGGTCACCAAATTGGAACAGACGGTGACAGAACTTGAAACTAAGCAGACGCAGATCACCGCTGAATTAGCCGACCCCGCGACCTACACGCAGGGGGTCAATGTGCAGCAGTTGAACGCCCGACTTCGCGACACCATTAACGCCCTACACGCCGCGACTGCCCAGTGGGAACAAGCCGCGCAGAAGCTCAGCGAGGCGGAAGGAGCCTGATAGGGCAAGGTAGGGTTGAGCGCCCTCGCTCAACCGTGCTCTCGGCATCGGGTAGGGTGGGCTCTCCGAGCCCGCCCTCACGAGAAGCTCTTCGAACGACTCGGAGAGTCGTCCCTACCTCGAGACACGGCTGACCAAGGGTGGTCAGCCCTACCCCAAACTCGTGCCCACATGCCCCCTCGGGGCGCCAGCCCCGCCCGCCATTCCTTTCTGGCTCTCAGGGAACCCTTCCCTTAGACCCCTGTCATTAATTGATACCCCTATGCGACCCCTCCCCCGTCTCCTCTGTGCGTTACTCACCCTAACGCTAAGCCTCCCCTCGGTATTTGCCCATGGTACTGGCGAAGAACTCTCCAAGGCCGCCAACGCCTTCCTCGGTTCGCTCGACGACGCTCAGCGCGCCAAAGCCACCTTCGCTTTTGAAAACGAAGAACGTACCCACTGGATCTTCGTTCCTGCCGTGCGCAAGGGTCTGCCGCTCAAGGAAATGAATCCCGGCCAACGCCATTTCGCCCAAGCCCTACTTTCCAGCACCCTCAGCCAACGCGGTCACATGAAGGCCGAATCGATCATGGCCAGCGAACACCTCCTCTCGATCATCGAAGAAGGTAAAGGCGCTAATAAGCGTGATGCCGAAAACTATTTCGTTTCCGTCTTCGGCAAGCCCGATGCTAAAGGTACCTGGGGCTGGCGCTGGGAAGGTCACCACCTTTCGCAGAACTTCACTTTAGTGGACGGCGAACTCGTCGGCGCGACCCCTTCCTTCATGGGCACCAACCCCGGCCAGATCAAGGCCGATACCCTTCACGTCGGAGATAATAATCCTGGCCTCGTCGGCTTTGAGATCCTCGACCAAGAAGACAACCTCGGACGCGCCTTGGCTAAAAGCCTCACCGAAGAACAACGCAAAAGTGGCATCCTCACCGGCGACGTCCCCAAAGACGTGCTCACGAGCAATAAGCCTAAAGCCGATGGTATCATTAAGCATAAAGGTATCGCCGTTTCAGCCCTGGCCTCGGACCAGAAGAAAATTCTTGGTGGCATCATCCGCGAATACGTCGGCCGGGCTCGGAGCGACTTCTCCCTCCAGGAAATGGCGGCCATCAGCCAAGTGGATGAAAATCAGATCTTCTTCGCTTGGTCTGGCGGCCTCGAAGTCGGTCAAGGACACTACTATAGCATCGTCGGCCCGGACTTCATCTTCGAATTAGACAACACCCAGAATGGTGCCAACCACGTGCACGCCACCTGGCGCGACCTCAAAAAAGATTTCGGGTACGATCCGCTCGCCAAGCACCTCAAGGAAGCACACGGCAAATAAGCGTCGCTCCAACTTTTAAACAAAACTCCGGACCACCGGGGTTTTTTATTGGGCGACCTAACGAGGTAGGGGCAGCACCACGTGCTGCCCTAGCCCAACGGACGCAACGTCGTCGCGTCCCTCACCTCACCACCACCCCACGCCGAGACCTAGGACCCGAAAAGTCTCTCTGTCTTGGTTAGGGACGGCTCTCCGAGCCGTCCGTTCGTGGAGGGAGTCATGAACCTCGATTGGGTCAACGACGGGCTCGGAGAGCCCGCCCTACCTATCTCATCGTCACGCCCTTAGCCGCCAGTTCCTTCAAAAACTCCTGAGGCTCAGCCGGACTAATGAGAAAATTCCTGAATAGACCGGTGCGCCGACGTAATAAAACTAATCGCTTGGAGCTCACGGTATTGGTATAATGCTCGTTCCAGAAGCACCAATCCTGCGCCGCCCATTCGATATCACCCAGTGCGACCTTGCGCACGGTCCAGCCATAGACGCGCACGCGGACATGTCCCGCATCGACGGCGAACTTCATGCCCCAAAAGATCGCATGGATGAGCAATCCGGCGAACGCGAAGGACCCGACGAGCGGCAGCAGATACAGAAAGACCTCCATTTGATTGAAAAAGGTAGGCCTAATCGAACGGACTTAAACCTAAAACCAAGCCCACGCTTGTCTCCCGCGAACTTGACCGACTACATTGCGCCATGGCTCGCCTGCCCAAATTTCTGAATACGAACGCTCTTTGGGGAGCCGTGGGCGCCAAGACTTTGCAGCGCTGCGGTCTGACTCATGTGATCATCTCTCCTGGCTCGCGCTCAACGCCGCTGGCCCACGCTTTCGCTACGACCGCTGGGCTGAACAGTATTGTGGCACTCGACGAGCGTTCGGCCGCCTTTCAAGCGCTCGGTCTCTCCAAGGCGACGGGCTGCCCTACCGCCCTGCTCTGCACCTCGGGCACAGCGGCGGCGAATTATCTGCCGGCCGTCATCGAAGCCCGCCTATCCGGAACGCCGCTCATCATCCTCACCGCCGACCGTCCGCCCGAACTCCGCGAATGCCACTCCGGACAAACCATCAATCAAAACGGTATTTACGGAAGTTATCCGGTCTGGGCTGCCGAAGTCGCCGTCCCTGCGAACGACCTCGGCCTGCTCCGTCACTGGCGCCAGACGCTGGTCAACGCTTGGCAATGCTCTCAAAGGCCTGTTGCTGGTCCGGTACACCTCAATCTCCCGTTCCGCGACCCTCTGGTGCCCACGGAGTCGGAAAAAGGCTTTAAGACCCCTGCCGGTTTCGACCTGGAAGCTTTTACCAAGCTCCCGCCCAACCCGATTGTCCAAGCGACCCTCACGCCCGCCACGGTAGCCAGCCTACTGCCCAAGACCGAACGCGGCGTCATCGTGGTCGGACCGCATGCTTTTGAAAATCGCGACGAAAGCGCTGCCGCCCTGCGCGAACTTTCCATGCTGACCAGCTGGCCGATTCTCGCTGATGGCGCGGGTACGCTGCGCGGCGACCTTGCGGGAGATGCTTCACTGGTCTCGGGCTATGACCTCATCCTGCGCGACGCCAAAACCGCCCGTGCGCTGCGCCCGCAGGCCGCGGTGTTCGTCGGCCCGCTCCCGACCAGCAAGGTCCTCCGCACTTGGCTCAAGGATGGCGATATCACCGCACTCCAGATTGGACGCGCCGGCGAGAACACTGACCCTACCCATTCGCGCTGGTGCCGTCTCGATGGACAGCTCGTGCCTTCGGGTGATAAGATTTCGACGAAGGCCTCCGCTTACGCCAAGGCTTGGCAGACGGCTCAGAAAGCCGCGGCCAAGAAGCTTACGCGTATCGTGAACGTCGACTGGCCCTTCGAAGGCCGCGTCGTCTCACTGCTCGATGAAGCCCTTGGCCCGGACGATCGCCTGTTCGTCGGCAGCAGCATGCCGATCCGCGACGTCGAGTGGTTCTCCCATCCGCCCGGCCCCGGCCCGGAAGTCCTCACTAATCGCGGCGCCAATGGTATCGACGGCACCGTCTCGACGGCGCTCGGCGCTTCGCTCGACGGTAAGCGCACCGTACTGCTCTGCGGCGACCTCACGTTCCTGCACGACAGTAATGCGCTGCTTTCCGCCTACGGCCACGCCGGAGATCTCACGATTTTAGTAATTAATAATGAAGGCGGCGGCATCTTCAATCACCTCGCCGTCGCCAAGAGCGCCCACTTCGAAAAACTCTGGGGCACGCCGCAGGCCGCCGACCTTGGCAAACTCTGCGCCGCGCACAAGGTGCGTCATGATCTCGCCGACGGCTGGAACGACCTGCGTCGCCTCCTCGAAGTCCGCGGCAAGGGAGTGCGAGTCATCGAATTCCGCACGGACCGAGAAGCCGACGCCGCCTGGCGGCAGAAATCGTTCCGGAGTCAGAAATAAACTTTCAGGAACTCGGCTTCGACTATGGAAAGCGGTGTGTCGCCGGTGGCCATGGCCGGTGTCGGCAGGAAGTGCTGGTGCTCGGGCGGCAAGACGCGGAAGCCGAGGCGCTCATAGATCGCCGGTTTGATTTCTGAAAAGAGTAAGAAGCGAAGGTCCGGCTGGGCGAAGCGATGCAGTTCCATGACAGCACGCAGCAGCAACGAGGCGTAGCCCTTGCCGCGCTGCTCCGGCGAAGTCGCCACGGAGGCGAACCCGATGAGGCTTTCGCGGAAGCGCAGGACGTTCAATGCGGCAACGGACTGACCGGCGACATCTTCGAGGAGGTAACGCGTTCCGCGCTGATGATGCGGATCGCTATCCTTGGCCGCGCAATACTGGTCGAAGGTCTTGTCGTGCTTCCACGCGTCGTAGCCGAAGGCGAGGACGGTACGCATGTCCTCCGGCTGCACGAGGCGCAGACGGCCGACGGGTGTGAAACGCTGGCGGCCGTCTGCGATCACGCCATCGAACATCGGTTGCGGACGGACCCATGTGCGCGCTTCAGGGTTATCATACAGGCAACGATAGACTACCTGCGGCGAAAGGTCCTCGGAATGCGCCGCAACCCCGAGCCGGAGGTAATGGTTGCCTTTGTAGTGGCGGTAAAGAGTCCAGGACATGGCTACACAGGGGGCATGGTGACACGGGGACACGCTGGCAAGGCTGTTGAACCAAACCCCTTGTCACCTTGCCCACGTGCCCGCATGGCCCTGGGCGGACAGCGTCCGCGCACTACTTCGCCGCGCCCCAATGCGCTGTGAAGGGGTGCAGGATAAAGAGCGGCTTGCCGACGACATCTGCCGCTGGCACTTCGCCCCAGCCGCGTGAGTCATAACTATTGGCCGAATTATCACCCATGGCGAAGAAATGCCCAGGCGTGACAGTATATTCAGCGTTCAGGGGTAAGGCATACCGGTAACCTCCGGCCTCCGGCAGATAACCGAAATAACCCCGGTCCATCGCCTGTCGGTTATTAAGGGCTACCGGTTCGGGCGAGGTCGGAGCTTTCCCGTCAATCAAGAGCTGCCCTTGCGAATTCACCATCAGGCGCTGTCCCGGCACGCCGGCGATGCGCTTCACGTAATAATTTTGAGAAGGCCGGCCGTATTGATCAGCCAAGCCAGGAATATTGTTGGTCCGGAAAACGAAAGTATCTCCGCGCGAAGGCTCGACGAAGTGATAAGAAACCCGGTCCACGAAGAGCATATCGCCCGTCAGGATGTCGAAATTAAGGATAGGTTCGCCGACGTGGGCCTTGCGACCGGTCAGCAACATCAGACCCAAGGGACCGCGTTGAATGCGATTATCCGCGGCGGCCCGACGGAATACTTCCTGCCACCGATCCGCATCCTGTTTGCGCAAGAGCAACTTGGCTTCGGCTGGGAAAAATGTCCGCAACAAGACGCCGTCGAAGCCGAAATCCGCGGGCATCGGAATCGTCTGGATGTTTGGTCCGATCAAAAGTTGATACTGGCTCTCGTTGCTCCGGAAAAAACCGCTGCCGAGGATTCCACTCCCGGGCACTGAATTGGGCGAACGCGGCATGAATTTGCGCGAGCCATCGGCATGATCGCTTTCCACTTCCATGATGGGGATGGCGATTTCACCTTCAAATTCCGCATCCAAGACATGCGTCCAGGTCCATTGCGACAGCTGCAGAGCCCGCTGGGCATAGCCGGGGATTTCGTCGGAAGGTTGGCGCACCTCGGCCGTCATGCCGTTATAAGTCGGCCACATCGAATTCGTCGGGATCTTGAACGGCTGCAGGAAGAAGCTCCGAATCGCACCGGCCACGATGGCGGCCATGATGATCATTTCGGTGTAATCCGTCCCCGCCGATACCGGATAAATCTTGCCGCCGTTACGCGCCAACACGGCGTGAAAACGATTCAATAAAGCTTCGGTCTCGACCACTTCGCGCGGACGTAACTTGATATTAGCCCGGACCAGCTCGGCCATTTCCAACTGCTCATTCAAGTCCTTGGCGGCGATGACATCCCGACGGTAAAGGACGACCTTCTCGGAAGATTCCAACAGCCCGCGGCCGATTTTGCGAAGCTTGCGACGATAGTAGAAGGACATGAGGAGAGACCTAGGGTCAAGTTAGCGAAGCCCCCGCCAAGGGAAAGCCCAGAAATCGCCCAAATAAGACTTACCCCTCGTTCTTAAGAATCTTGATGAAAGCTTCCTGCGGGATGTCGACCTTGCCGATCTGCTTCATCCGCTTCTTGCCCTCCTTTTGCTTGTCGAGGAGCTTGCGCTTACGGCTGATGTCACCGCCGTAACACTTGGCGGTCACGTCCTTCCCAACGGAGCCAATGGTTTCGCGGGCGATAACCTTGGAACCGACCGCCGCCTGAATGGCGATTTTGAAAAGCTGCCGAGGCAGGAGTTCCTTAAGCCTCTCGCACAGGTTGCGCCCGCGGCCTTCGGCCTTGGAAGCGTGAACAATCGAAGAGAAGGCATCGACCGGCTCTTCGTTGACGCGAATATCCATCTTCACGAGGTCGGAGGTGACATATTCGCCCAACTCATAATCCATCGATCCATAACCGCGGGTGATGGACTTCATCCGATCGTTGAAATCGACGAGGATTTCGTTGAGCGGCAGGAGACAGACTAAAATCACGCGGTCGCCGTCGATCGTCTCGGTCCGCTCGCAGACACCGCGCTTCTCCTGCACCAAGGTCAGCATATCGCCAATCGAAGTTCCCGGAATATGAATATGAGCCCGGATGGTCGGCTCCTCGATGTGCTCGATGGCCGAAGGGTCCGGCATGACCACGGGGTTATCCAAAATGTGCTCGACGCCGTCGGTGGTGAAGACCTTGTAAACGACCGACGGGTAGGTCGAAAGAATGTCGAGATCGTACTCGCGGCGCAGACGCTCCTGGACGATTTCCATGTGCAAGAGACCCAAGAAGCCGCAACGGAAACCAAAGCCCAAGGCCGTCGAACTTTCCGCGGTATACGTCAGCGAGGAATCGTTAATCGCCAGTTTCGCCAGGGAGGTCTTCAGCTTTTCGTAATCTGCCGTGTCGAGGGGATAGATGCCGCTGAATACCATTGGGCGGACTTCCTTAAAGCCAGGGACCGGCTCTTTGGCCGGATCTGCCGCCAAGGTGATGGTATCGCCAACTTTCACGTCTGCGACTTCCCGGATATTGATGACGATATAACCCACCGTTCCGGGGCCAAGTTCGTCCTGCGGCTTCATCTTCGGCGAAAAAATCCCCACTTCTTTGATGACCGAACGCACCCCATTATACATGAGTTCGATGGTCTGGCCGGCCTTGAATGTGCCGGAGAAAACGCGGACGTAACTGATGACGCCTTTATAAGAATCGAAAAGCGAATCGAAGACCAACGCGCGATGATGTGGATATTCGGACCAGCGAGGCGGCGGTACGCGCTTGATGATCGCCGCGAAGATTTCGTCGATACCGATGCCGGACTTACCCGATGCCAAGACCGCGTCTTGAGCTGGGATGGTCAAAATATCTTCGACCTGCCGCCGGGCCTCTTCGGGACGAGCACTGGGCAGGTCGACCTTGTTAATGACCGGAACAATCTCCAACCCTTGGTTCATCGCTAACGTCGCATTGGCGACCGTCTGGGCTTCGACCCCCTGGGAAGCGTCGATCAGCAAGACCGCCCCCTCACAGGCGGCCAAGGAGCGCGAAACTTCATAAGCGAAGTCCACGTGTCCGGGGGTATCGATGAGATTTAAAATATACTGCTTACCATCGGGAGCCGTAAAATTCATCGTCACCGGGTGACACTTGATTGTAATGCCCTTTTCACGTTCGAGATCCATCGCGTCGAGCAACTGTTCCTTCATCTGCCGCTTTTCGATGGTCTTGGTATGCTCTAACAAGCGGTCGGAAAGCGTCGTCTTGCCGTGGTCGACGTGCGCGATGATGCAGAAATTGCGGATGTGGTCTAAGGACACGGTAAGGAGAGAAATTCGACGGGAAAGGGTGTAATAGGACTACGGATGGGGGGCTTGTCCAGCGTTAGCCCCATCAAAGGGAGGATTAGGCGGGAATATCAGCAAACTCGGACAAGGAAGCCACCGGAGCCTCGGGGGCGGAACGCTTCATCATCCCCGCCAAGACGCCACCGGGTCCACATTCGTAAAACTGCGTCACCCCCGTAGCCGCCGCGGCCTTGCAATCATCCTCCCATAGCACCGAGGAGACGACTTGCTTGACCAACGCCTCCCGCAGCGCCGCCGGCTCGGACAAGGAAGCTCCCGTGGTGTTCGAGTAGACCGTGAACTGCGGACGCTTAAATTCGATACCCTGCAAGTAAGCTTCGAATGCTTTGCGCGCCGGCTCCATGAGGCGGCTATGATAGGCGCCGGCGACAACCAAGGGCTTGACCAGCTTAAAGGGGCCAAATTCTTTTGCGCGCGCGACGGCTTGGGTGATCTTTTCCGCATCGCCCGAAATCACGACCTGCCCGGGACAATTGAAATTCGCGGCGTCGATATCAAAGGCGGCGCAGAGTTTTGCGATATCTTCGCGCGTCCCGCCGATGACTGCGGCCATCCCACCCTTGGTCTGATCGCAGGCGAGCTGCATGAGCCGGCCACGTTCGGCGACGACTTGCAGTCCGGTTTCAAAATCCCAAACCCCGGCGAAGGCATAAGCCGTCAATTCGCCCAGTGATAGGCCCAAGCAGGCCTTAAGATCGTTAAGCTTTCCCCGTTCGCGCAAAATCTGCGCAATCGCATATCCCTGCACGTAGAGAGCAGGCTGACAGACTCGCGTTTCCGTCAACACCTCGACGGGACCTTCGAAACAGACTTGCTTCAAATCGAAGGGCAAGACCTTCGCCGCGCGATCATAAAGCGCCTTGGCGATGGGCGAACCTTCGTAGAGAGATTTCCCCATGCCGACGGCCTGGGCACCCTGACCAGAAAAAAGCAAAGCGGTGGACATACCCCATGGAAGGAGGGAAAATCAGGCCAAGGGTCAAGGGTAAGAGCGTAACCCAACCCACGATCGAAACACCCAAAGCGCTTTAAAACAAAGCAGTATGGCCAAAATGTCGGCTGCCGTGTTTCGACCAGCTGTTACCGACTAATCTTTTTTTGGCGCTTGATCACGACCACTGCCAATAAAAGAACCCCGATAAAAATGCCGTAGGTGGAAGGTTCGGGAATACTGCTCATGAACCTCATCTTATCAACCAAAGTGTCTCCGTTCATCAGTCAACCCCCTTTAAGCTGCCCAAAGCACCTTCATGGAAAAGCCTTTTATTGACCCTTCGGTCTCGTGCCCCTACCCCATTGCTTCCTTTCCCATGCCCATCGCACTCCTCTCCGTCAGCGACAAAACAGGCCTCCTGCCCTTCGCCCAAGCCCTCGTCAAAGACCACGGCTATAAGCTCCTCTCCACCGGGGGCACCTCGAAGATGTTACGCGATGCCGGACTGCCGGTCACCGATGTCAGCGAGCACACGGGCTTCCCGGAAATCATGGAAGGCCGCGTCAAAACCTTACACCCGAAAGTCCACGGCGGCCTGCTCTGCCGGCGCGATTCCTCAGAACACCTCAACGAAGCCAAGAAGCATGGGATCGACCTCATCGATCTCGTGGTCGTCAATCTCTACCCCTTTGAAGCCACGGTCGCCCAACCGAACTGCTCGTTTGAAGACGCCATCGAGAACATCGACATCGGCGGCCCCTCCATGCTGCGCAGCGCGGCTAAAAATCACGCCTCCGTTTCCGTGGTCACCGACCCGTCCGATTATGAACGCGTCTTGGCGGCGATGAAAAACCCTGAGGCCCTCGCCGAACTTCGTCGCGAACTCGCCCTCAAGGTCTTCCAGCGCACTTCGGCCTATGATGCGGCCATCGCTAATTACCTGGAAGCACAGACCCAACCGGGAATGGGCAACGTGCTGGGTCTACCCTCCCGCTTCACGACCACCCTGTCGCTCGCCCAACGCCTCCGCTACGGCGAAAACCCCCACCAACAAGCCGCGCTTTACGGCTCGTTCCACGAAGCCTTCGAACAACTCCAAGGCAAAGAGCTGAGCTATAACAATATCTTAGATATCACGGCGGCGACCTACCTGATCGGGGAATTCGAGCGCCCGACGATTTCCATCCTGAAGCACACCAACCCCTGCGGCGTGGCCTCCGCCGACACCTTGGTCGAAGCCTGGCATAAGGCCTTCGAAACCGACCGCCAGGCCCCCTTCGGCGGCATCATCGTCGCCAATCGCACCGTCGACAAAGCCCTGGCCGAAGCCATCGCCGAGATTTTCTCCGAAGTGATCATCGCTCCGGAATTCGACGCCGACGCCCTCGCCATCTTCGGCAAGAAAAAGAACCTGCGGCTCATGCGTGCCAAAGTGGGCCTCCGCGCCGATACCTTGCGCGAAGTCCGCGCGGTCATCGGCGGCGTCCTCGTCCAAGACCGCGACCAGAAACCCGTCACGACGCGCGATTTCAAGGTCGTCACGAAACGTCAGCCGACGGCCGACGAACTGACGGCGATGCTCTTCGGTTGGCGCGTCGTGCGCCACGTGAAATCTAACGCCATCGTCTACGCAGGCAAAGAGCGCACGCTCGGCGTCGGCGCCGGCCAGATGTCGCGCATCGATTCTTCGCGTATCGCCATTTGGAAAGCCGGCGAAGCCAAACTGGGGCTTACCGGTTCGGCCGTCTGCTCGGATGCCTTCTTCCCTTTTCCGGACGGATTGATCGCTGCGGCCGACGCCGGAGCTTCCTGCGCTATCCAACCAGGCGGCTCGGTGAAGGACCCCGAAGTCATCGCCGCCGCCGACGCTCGTGGCATGGCGATGATCTTCACCGGCATGCGGCACTTTAAGCACTAAGCGCAGGGACCCAAAGGTAGGGGCGCGACTGCGTCGCGTCCGTTGAAAAAATACCGTAAGACTAGCCACCAGGAATTAACGACCTAACTCGCTTGGCGAACGGGCGCGACTGCGTCGCGCCCCTACCCAAAGAATTCATGCGGCAGCTCCATCACCCCGTGTCACCGTGTCACCTTGCCCACTTTCCCCCTTAGAGTTTAATCCCAATCTTCTCCAGCAAACGGGCGAGGTCGTCATCACTACTAAAAGGAATCGTGATGCTGCCCTTGGTGCCCTTGCGGACGACGCTAACCGGGGAAGAAAAGTGTGAAGTTAGCCGCTTTTGCACATCCGCGACGACCGTCTTTTCCGTTCGCTGGCGATCGCTTTTTTTTCCAGCGGCCAAAGTTTTAACTTCGGCTTCCGTCGCCCGGACGGACAAGCCTTTCTCGATAATCAGCCGCGCAATCTGAATGCGTTGCGTGGGTTGTTCCAGACCCAGAAGAGCCTTCGCGTGGCCAGAGGAAAGTTGACCCTTGCTCAAATAGCCCAAAATCTCCCGGTCCAGTTGCAACAAGCGCACGGAATTCGCTACGGTCGCCCGCGGCTTGCCGATCCGATCTGCCACCGCTTCCTGAGTCAGGCTGAAGTCGCGCATCAAAGAGGCGACGCCCAAGGCTTCGTCGACCGGATTCAGATCTGCCCGTTGCAGATTTTCGACCAACGCCAAGACGGCGCTCGCCGCATCGCTCGCTTCGATCACACGGGCGGGTATCGTCTTTTGCCCCAAGTGTTTAAAGGCACGCAGACGGCGCTCGCCGGCGATCAGTTCAAATCCGTCCTTAACCTTACGGACGACGATAGGCTGCAAAAGGCCTTCCGAACGAATGGATTCGGCTAATTCCTTGACGGCCCCTTCATCGAAATCGCGGCGGGGCTGACGGGGATTAGGAATAATCGTGCCGACGGCTAGTTCGATAAGCGTCAAACCAGGAACGGCAGACACCGCGGCGACGGGCGCGATGGCCGGAACCGCTGGCTTGTTCAAGCCGCCACCGATGAGATTGCCGAGACCGCGGCCCAGAGATTTCTTTGGAGGAGTTGCCATGTAAGATTAGCGAGCGGCGGCGTCGGCTTGAGGAATGAAGATTTCGACATCCGCCCGAAGCGCCGCAGCGCTGGAAAGTTTATTGGCGATGATAATCCATTCCGCCTTGGAGTTATGCAGGCGGGCGAGCTTCGTCACTGTGTCCCCGGACTTCACCCGAACCTTCGTGCCCGTCCGCGGCATCTCCGCCGGAAAGCCGTCATCCGAGGCGGCCGGGGCGGCATTGGTCGCGACGGCCGTCACCGCAGGCGTGGCGGCACGAACGGGAGCGGCGCCGGAAGGCTTCCCGAGCGCCGCGTTCACCTGACGTGTCAGCTCCGCGAGCGCCCGGTCGATGTCGGCCGTCTGTTGTTTTAAGCGACGGTCAACTTCATTCAATGTTTCGGCGCGAAGCTTAGCGTTGGTTTCGGCGCTGGATGCCGACTGTCCTAGGCCGGCTTTTTGACGAGCTACTGCTTCGCGTAAATCTGAGTTCTCTAACTTTAATTTTTCCACTTCCGTCCGTAACTCCGCCAAATCCTGCTGCATCCCGGCGAGCTGGGTATTCTGGGCAAGCAGGGGAGTTAAACCGACCCAAAGCAGGGCGAGACTGAAACGCATGAGCCCAGCAAAACACCCCACGCGTGGGAGGGCAAGGAGTTGCTCCAAGTCTGGGGGTACGAGCCTATGGACAGGTCCGAACGTCCCCTCTAAAACCCAGATTAATCCCGGGCCCAGACCCTCCCCCCGTTTGGTTTATATTTTAACGCTGTCACCGGCTCCCGCCCCGCCCTACCTTAACGTGGTATGTCCAAGGTCCTCGTAGCCCTCTCGGGCGGCGTTGATAGCGCCGTGGCCGCCCTTTTGCTGAAGCAACAGGGTCATGAGGTGCATGCCGCCTACTTTCGTACCTGGATGAACGAGGAAGGCCTGCCCTTCCCCGGCGAATGCCCTTGGGAGGACGATGTCCGCAACGCCCAAGCCGTTGCCGACCATCTTAGCCTGCCCTTCCAGATCATCGACCTCGTCGAAGATTACAAACGCACCGTCGTCGAATACTTAGTCGACGGCTACCGTCGCGGCCTGACCCCAAACCCGGATATCGTTTGCAACCGTGAGATGAAGTTCGGCGTCTTCCTCCGGCGAGCCCTGGCCGAAGGGTATGACAACATCGCCACCGGACACTACGCTCGGCGCCGCGAAAACACGGATGGCAGCTTTGATTTACTCGAGGGCCTCGACCCTAACAAAGATCAGTCCTACTTCCTTGCCCTCCTCCGCCAAGAACAACTCGCGAAAGCTATTTTTCCGATCGGGGAAATGCTTAAGCCTGAAGTCCGCCGTCTCGCCACCGAAGCTCGCCTACCCAACGCCGAACGCAAAGACAGCCAAGGCATCTGCTTCTTAGGGCAAGTGCCCGTGCAAGATTTTCTCGAACGGCACATCCCCGATGCGCCCGGCCCCGTCATCAATGCCGCTGGCAAAACCATCGGACAACATCGCGGACTCCATCGCTACACCATCGGGCAGCGCAAAGGCATCGGACTGCCCTCCAACACGGACCACGAATATTTCGTCGTCGTGAAGAAAGATTTTACGACCAACACCCTGCACGTTGCCTTCGACAAACCTGGCACCGCCGGACTTTACACCGATCACGTTCGGGCCAATGCCTTCAGCTGGATCAATCAGCCCATCTCGGACGAGCAGGACATCCTCGCCCGGGTCCGCTATCGCGACGCGGCCACGCCCGCCCATTTCAAGCCTACGACAGACGGTACCGTGGAACTTGATTTTAAACTGACGCAACGCGGCCTCGCCCCCGGGCAAGTCGTCGCAATCTATCATGACCGCGTTCTGATGGGCGGGGGAGTGTTTATTTAAGAGGTAGGGGCGCGACTGCGTCGCGTCCGTTCGCAGATTAGCCCTTATCGAGACGGGCAGGCTTGCTTAACCGTTCAACGTTCGTCCGCCCACGGACGCGACGCAGTCGCGCCCCTACCCCATTACCTCGCAACCTTGACCTTATCCGGTTTGTCCAGACCTTCATCCCATGCCCGAAGGTCCCGCAGTCCAACGCATGTTTTCCGGTATCGCCACGCGCTACGATTTTGCGAACCGCATCCTGAGCCTCGGCCTCTGCGTCGGTTGGCGCAACCGCCTCATTACCTCCGTCGTGGCGGCCCAACCTAAAATCGTGGTCGACCTTGCAACTGGGAGCGGCGACGTGGTCTTTGCGCTTAAGCAATCCTTGCCGGCCGATTGCGTAATCACGGGCTACGATTTTTGCGAACCGATGCTTGCGCTCGGCCGCACACGCGCAAAGAAGGAAAATCTTACCTTGGAATTTAAACAGGGCGACTGCATGGCACTCCCGATACCCGACCGTTCGGTTGATGTCGTCACGGTCGCCTACGGTGTGCGCAATTTCGAAGACCGGACCAAAGGGCTGAGTGAACTGCGCCGCGTTCTCCGCCCCGAGGGCACCTTATTTATCCTGGAATTTTCGCAACCCGATCGCTGGTTCGTGCCGCTTCACTTCATCCACGTGCGATGCGTACTCCCGGTGCTCGCCGGACTTCTTACCGGCGACTTTGGCGCCTACAAATATCTTGGCACCAGCATCGCGGGTTTCCCCGATGCCGCGGGCCTCGAGGCAGAGCTCAAGGCCGTCGGATTCGCCAAGGTGAGCCATAAAAGGATGCTTTTCGGCACGGTGGCTCTCCACCAGGCGCAGGCCTGAAAAATTTCTTGCCTTAGGGGCCGGGGGTCGTTTGCTCAATTCCTCACGACGGGCTCGTGGTGAAATGGATATCATTTCTGACTACGGATCAGACGTTTGGGGTTCGAATCCCTACGAGCCCACCCCTTTGAACGCTAACCGGATTAAAACCCGGTTAGTTGTGTTTACGGCATGAGGTAGGGGCGCCACTGCGTGGCGTCCGTGGGCGAACAGGAAAGCCCCGAACAAGGGGAGACCGGAAACCGGAAAGGTTGCTGTGGACCTATTAAGGGTGCCAGGTGACAGCCATCGGGGCATCGGCCACTCGGGGGTCAGCAGTTCGGACATCGGCCGTCGGCTCCAGACTCCGGCGGCTGAGTCTAAAAATACCCCAGCCAATCATCCGGTTTCCGGTTCCCCTTTGCGTGAATTGCCTTCCCACCCGCTTAGACGTTATACACGTCTGGCATCTTCGTGCCCGAAGGGTACACAAAGGAGCGATCCTCGAAATTACGGAGTTCGACGATGCCATCATGGATGGCCTGGACGTATTCCGGATTGATCGGGACCTTCCCGCCGCCGCCCGGGGTGTCAATGATGAGCTGCGGAACGGCGTAGCCCGTCGTGTGGCCGCGGAGCGCCCGGATGATGTCGATGCCCTTCTGGATGGGGGCGCGGAAATGGGTCGAACCCTCAATAAGGTCGCAGGCGTAGAGATAATACGGGCGGACGCTTATCATCAACAGGCGGTGCACGAGCGACTTCATCACTTCGATATCGTCATTGATGCCGGCCAGCAACACGGACTGATTACCCAGCGGTACGCCAGCGAAAGACAGGCGCTCACAAGCTGCTGCTAATTCCGCCGTACACTCCTTCGGATGATTCGTATGGATACTCAGCCAAATCGGTCCGTGCTTACGAAAAACTTCGGCGAGTTCCGGCGTGATGCGTTGGGGCAGGAAAACCGGGATGCGTGAACCGATGCGGATAAACTCGACGTGCTTGATGGCACGGAGACGCCCGAGGAGCGCGTCCAGTTTGGCGTCGGAGAGCAGCAAAGGGTCGCCACCCGACAGCAAGACGTCGCGGATTTCGGTATGCGCTTCGATATACTTCAGGCCAGCTTCGAGTTCGGGATGGAAATCGTACGCTTGGGCGTTGGAGACCAGGCGGCTGCGCGTGCAATAACGGCAATAAGAAGCGCAACGATCGGTCACCAGGAACAGGACGCGGTCGGGGTAGCGATGGACGATGCCCGGCACGGGCATGGTGCCTTCTTCGCCAACGGGATCCTCAGACTCGCCTGGGGCGACGTAAGACTCCTCGATACGCGGAATCACCTGTCGGCGGACCGGGCAGTTTGGGTCCTTGGGGTCGATGAGATTAAAGAAATGGGGCGTGATCGAGAGCGAGAGCTTGTTAGGCGCAAACAGGCACCCTTCTCGTTCCTCCTTGGTGAGCGCGAGCATGTCTTCCAACTGGGCCAGCGTCGTGATCCGGTTACGCAGCTGCCAATGCCAGTCGTTCCACTCCGCGGCGGGCACATCTTGCCATCGGCCCTGTCCGGCATGCCAGTTTTCGCGAAGGTCTTGTGGATACATCAGCTAGGAGATCTAACTTAAAGGTCGTGACGCCCAATGCAAACGGGGAAGCATCTTGACCTCAGACTGCGGGCGGGCCCTTGCGCTTGAACCACCCTGCGAACGGATGCCACAACTGTCCAAAATAGGCTTTAGGCACAGGTTCCAGCACGCCGAAGTCACAAGGCATCCGGTCCCTCGGCATATAATACGTCCCGAAGAGGATGTCCCACAGCGGAAAAAAGCCGGCGAAGTTCTTATCGATCGCCGCCGGATCCTTTGAGTGGTGCCAGCGGTGGAAGACCGGCGTCGCGACGACGGAACGCAGCGGGCCGAAATCCCAGTCGACGTCGGCGTGCAGGAAGATGGCGTAGAAGGTCAAGAAGCCTGCGACGCCCGCCGTCACGGTCGGGTCGAAGCCGAGGAAGAGCAAGGGCACAGCGGGGGCGAGTTTGTTGACGGCCTCGTTGACGGGATGCACGCGGACGGCCGAGAGCCAGTCGAGGTCCTCGGAACTATGATGCACCGCATGGAACGGCCACCAAGCACCGGTGTGGAAGATCCGGTGCAACCAGTAGTCCATGAAATCGACGAGGAGATAGATCTCGATCGCCTGCAGCCAGCGCGGTTGCGCGGCCACCGGGCCGAAGCCTTGGTATAGCCCGTCCTTGAGCGCTTCACCGGTCGTGACGCCACCGATGACCAAGAGGATGAACGGCCCGATCAGGAGGAAGCGGGAGACCTGCTTGAACAACTCGACCGTGAAGAAATACGTCGCATCGGTGAGCATGCCGGGCCGGAAGAAGCCTGGCCTCCGGCGCGCGCCCATGACCCGTTCGATGAGATAGAAGACCAGCCCAAGGACCAGGAGAGCGATCGACTTCTTCGTTAAGTCCATGGGGCAGTCTCAGACCGCTTACTTCTTTTCGACGACCCAGATATTACGGTACTCGACGGCGTCGCCATGGAACTGCAGGGCGAGCGGCAATTTGTCGTCGTGCTTCACGTAAGGGGGATTCTTCTTATGGCTGCTGGGTCCGATATACTCGGAATTGTCCTGCACCTTAACGCCGTTCATGACGACGGTGATGCGGGCCTTGCTGGCGACAGTGCCGTCGGCGTTGAAGCGCGGGGCGGTCCACTCGACGTCGTAGCTGTTCCAAGAGCGAGAAGGCAGGCAAGCGTTGAAGAGCGGGGGCAGCTGGCCGTAAATTGCAGAGGTCATGCCGTCGGCATAAGTCTCGTTCTTCCAGCAATCGAGGACCTGGAGTTCGTAGGTCTTCATGAAGAAGATGCCACTGTTCGAGCTGCCTTGGCTCTTCTTCTTGGGATCGTTCTCGTAACCTTCGGCGGAACGCCATTCGGCATGGAGCGTGATATCGCCGAAGGAGCGCTTGGTGCGAATCTGGTTACTGTGAGCGATCATGACTCCGTCCCGAATCATCCAAGTCGTCGGCGTCTTAAGTTTGGCGCTCGGAACCGCATCCGGCTCCCACTCGTTAGCAGAGTCATTTCCGCCGACCAAGACGATGGCGCCAGCCGGGGCGGCGGCCTCATTGCACTTGAGCTTCGAGAGTTCGGCGCGGGGCGGCTGCGGGCGGGCGGAATCGTGGACGTGCCAGGTGGTACCCGGGATGAGCGGGGTATCAGTATAGCCTTCAGCGGCGACAAGACCGGCAGCGGCTAAGAAAATGAGCAGGGAGGGGGAACGCATGAGGGGGTGAGGTAAAGTGTAGACAGGTTGGCGGACCATAGGTTCGGGGAAAAGGGTAATTCGAGGCGGGGCAGGGATGGGACAGCGTATCCGGCACCTGTCATAGGGTGGGTTGAGCCCCCTCGCTCAACCGAGCGGCTGACCAAGGTGGTCAGCCCTACCCCCAAACCCCTAACCCTACATAATCCCATATTTGGCCCATTTCTATCCCTGTCCCATACCCACCCCACCCCCCAATTCAATTGCCCTGCCCCCTCGGATTGCTCAACTTTACCGCTATGTCAGCCCCGAAGCCCCGCTTCACCCTCGAGTTCGAAAAGCCTATTCGTGAGCTCGAAGAAAAGATCAACTCCCTCCGAGCCTCCTCCGAGAGTGCCGGCATGGATGTCACCAAGGAGGTCAAATCCTTGGAGAGCAAGATGGAGCAGACCCGCCGTGAGGTCTACGGCAACCTCAGCCCCTGGCAACGCGTTCAACTGGCCCGCCACCCCCGACGCCCCTATTCTTTAGATTATATCGGAATGCTCTTTGACGACTTCCAAGAGCTCCACGGCGACCGTCTGTTCATGGACGACGAATCCATCGTCGGTGGTACGGCCTTTTTCGAAGGCCGCCCCATCATGGTCCTCGGCCAGCAAAAAGGGCGCGACACGAAGGAAAGTCTCCGCCGTAACTTTGGTTGCCCCAATCCCGAAGGCTATCGCAAAGCCCTTCGTCTGATGAAGATGGCCCACACTTTCGGCCTGCCCATCATCACACTCGTCGACACCCCGGGCGCCTTCCCTGGCATCGGCTCGGAAGAACGCCACGTCGCCGAAGCCATCGCGGTGAATCTTCGCGAGATGAGTCAATTCGGCGTCCCCATCATCACTTTCGTCATCGGCGAAGGCGGTTCCGGCGGCGCGCTGGGCATCGCCGTATCTAATCGGGTATATATTTTAGAGAACGCTTACTACTCGGTCATTTCTCCCGAAGGTTGCGCGGCCATCCTCTTCAAGGATCGCGCCCACGCACCCAAGGCGGCGGAAGCCTTGCGCCTCGACGCCCCCAATCTCGTGAAGCTCGGAGTCGTCGATGGCGTGGTCAAAGAACCCCTCGGCGGCGCCCAGGAAGATCCCGCCGCCACAGGTTCGAATATCCGCAAGACCTTGCGCGACTCCCTTCAGGAATTATCGAAACTCACCCCCGAGAAACTCGTGGCGGCGCGCTACGCCAAATTCCGCGCCATGGGCGTCTTCGCGGAATAAGTATCTGATATCCCAACCAAAAGGGCGCCCAATCGGGCGCCCTTTTGGTTGGTAAAAATAACCGGCTCAACCGCCGTTGCCCAAGAGCCGGATATAGCGCGTGTAGTTCCGTCCGTACTGGTAGACGATACGTCGAAAATCAGCCTGGTCAGAAAGTTTGGCCGCGCCCTTGATTTGCTGGAGTCCCCTCAATTCCTTGGAGCCATCCGGAGTCAAAATCGTGATCGAAACCTCGATGGCCTTGAGCGAGTATGGCAGGTAGCCCAACGGCGAGGCGGATTTCGGATTAAACGGACCCGTGCTATCGTCCGGATACATCCGGTCGGAATAAATCCGCATCCGACTGGAGAAATAATCGTAAGGGTGCGGCGCGGTGGAGCTATTCCCATTGCTTCCTGCAGGTGAAGCCGAACTAAAACGCAAAGGAGCTAATGCCGTACTCGTCGCCGTCGTGCCCAGCGAAAATGCAGCGTTATAGCCTCCGTCAGTCGCTGGCACGGCGGAAAATCGGGCAGTATCTCCGATGATCAGCACGGGACGCAACGAGGTCGGCAAGCGACGGCAAGGATCACTCAGTGCGGGGGCAGTGGCAGTTGCCGGCAGCGAAGACGAACACCACAGGACCAGGTTCATCGCCACGACGTTAGCCCCGATAAAATTCTGGTCATCCAAAGTCCAATCGGCCGTACCACCGCTGCTCATCAAGGTCTTGGTATGATAACCGCTGGATCCCGTGGCGGGAGCGTATTCCGGGATGAGTCGACTGGCATTCCAATAATTAAAAGGGGAAATTGTCGCACCGGCGGCACCATTCAGAATCGTCGAAGTGGCGTCGGCAAAAGTTTTTTCGGGGTCAACGATCGTACGGTAAACCCCGTAAACCTGCTGAATCGGCTCACCCGGCATATCAAACGGCGAGCGTTGGCCGATACGATAAGCCACCGCGCAGACATCACCCTTCAGGGTCGTCGGCGGAGTCGTCGCCACGGGCGAACGGCGCGGGCGGTCAGTCGGGGCCGAAAATAACATAACAATCGGGTGATCGATGCCCGCAAGATTGCCGACGACAGCCGGAAACCCGCTCGTGCCCGGCGTGACTATTTCCATCCAGCAACGGCCGTCGGGACGAATCACCGCGGTCTGAAAATCGTTCTCCATCGCATCCAACACCCCGCGAGCTTCGGACTGGGTCGCCAAATCCGCGACCGACCGATCATACGCCCGGAAAGAATCGGAGGCGATTTGGACGACGGCGAGGATGATCATGATCATGATCACCGCGGCGACCATGACTTCCACCAGAGTGAAGCCGGCACGCGTCGCCTTAAGAGAGGGAGTCTTCATCGGCTGATGACGATATTTTGCACCAAAATAGGATTCTCTTCGCGCACACTAAAAACGGAGAAGTCCGAGAAGTCGTGCGGGAAAAATTCCGCGACAATCGGCAGGTAAGCCAACGCATACTGTTTGGGGTCGGGATTGCTCGGTGCTCCAGGAAGCGCGGCGCCAACCGTCCATGGCGTGCTGCTGGGCTCACCCGCGTTTACGACCGAAGGCACGAGCGCGTAACGCTGCCCAACTAACAGGCGCGATAACGTGAGTCGGACCCGCATCGGAGTACCCACGACATTGCGCGTGGCCAACATGTCCGGGGTGAAATTATTGGAAGCCGTGATCGCGACCTCCATGACTGAGGGGTTGGCGTTCAGGTTGTAATTCAATGCCGAACTGTTTTTATAAGAGGCATCCTTGACCGCGGCCACCAGCTTGCGGTCATAGACGTAGACCCAGACCGCCGTCGTGCTGGTCGCCGCATTCGCCAATAATCGATAGGCGAGGTCAAAGTCAGAGGCGTCGTTAAGGGGATCCAACGCCGGACTCACCGTTCCGGTCTGATTGATATATTTGGTGTTCGCCGCCGTGGCCCCCGTGGGCAAATAAGCGATTGTACGCGGCTTATCGAGCGCTCCGATGAGTCGCGTCACACCCGCCAACGCCCGATTGGTATTCATGATATCATCGACCTGCTGGAACGTCGACCCGAGGATACCCACCAAAGAAAGAATCGCGATACCGACGACGCCGATTGCCAGCGTGACCTCGATCAACGAAAAGCCTGGGCGACATGATGGCCGCCGGGGATAAGAAGGGTTTGTTTTCATCACTTGGTTAAAGTCGTGGTATTCATCTCATCGGCATCATTGGTCATGGAGACGTCTCCGTTGGGACGCAACGCGATGGCCGCGAACTGGGAATTGGACGCCAAATCGAGGACCGCCGTACCCGAGGCATCATTACGCATGATCCCGCTGGCCAAGACGAGCATGACCCGCCCGAGGTGATTCGAGGCGCCGCTTGGCTGCAGTTCGACATAGTACCACTTCTTGGCGGTACCCTCAGACGACATCGTATCCAAGTTGGTGGGCTGATTGTAGTAAGCAAACTTCACCCAGGGCGGCGAGGTGGTGTGATCGAGCGCATTGCCCGCATTATCCGCGATATCCCCGATGATACTGCGGCGGGTATTGGCGGCGGCAGGCGCGCCGCTCGGATCGTTAATGGTCGTCGTGGTATCTTCCTTGGGCGGGATGAAGTAGACACCGTTAGGCAACAGTGAAGGCGACTCCGGCGCAAACCAGGTATACTTGGAATTATTGGTGGCGGCCAAGGTGGCAGGATCGACACCGCCGGCATCGATACTGTTGACGCCGCCCACGGCGATGACGAACTGGCGGAGGTGATTCGCCGGATCGCTCGGGTCGTTCAAGATCAAAAGCCGATACCGCGCATTATAAGCGATGCCGTTACCCAGCGTGCCGCGATTCATCAAAGCCAAAGCCCGCACCGAGCGGAGCGACGAGGCCAAAATTCTTTGGGACGCGGGCAAACCTCCGCCATTCCCTGGCGAAAGGCTCAAAAAAAGCCCGGAAATAAGCATGATGATCGTAATTACCACCAACAGCTCCATCAGCGTGAAGCCGCGACGAACCCGACTGGCAATCTTTGCGGGTATCATTGGATCGCAATCACGTCGGCGACGTCGCCCTTCTCCAAGCCTTCAAGCGAACCGATATCTAAATCGGTCGTAAAAATAATGATCCGAGCCGGAATGCCCGTACCGCCGCTGGCAATCGAGCTAAGGTCGGGAGGCGTCTTCGTGGCATCCAGACCCGCCACGGCTTTGATCGTCCCGGTACTGTCCGTGTCGAAGATTATGCGAATATTGTGGTTACCAAAGCGGTCCATCAACACCCCAGTGGAGGTCGTATTGGTGGAATAATTTTCAAAGTCGTCCTTGGCAAAAGCACAGAACTCTTCGCCGTTACGGTTGAAGGTCTTGCGGTCGGTGTCCTTCAAAATCGATCCGTCGGGATTCTTGCTCGCAAGCGCCATAATGAAATTTACCCCCGTCGTCCCTGACTCCAAGGAATGGAGTGAATCTCCGGTGGTATCGTATTTAGTCCCGATACTGGGATAAAATCCGTAAGTCTGCTTATAGCGAGTGACCCCATTGGCCCACTGTGAAAAAGCCCCTTGAGCCGTAGCCAAGCGGGCCTTCTTGCGCACGCCCGCTATCGCCGGGAAAAGCAGCCCGATCAGCATGCCGATGATAGCCATCGCTACCATCAACTCAACAAGGGTAAAACCAGAACGACGTCGAAGAGACATAAGAAAAAAAGGGGGGCTTAATGTTAGGTAAAAATGTTACCCCCTTTCCCTGCCCTTTGAACAGTCAAAAACGCCCGTTCTCCCCCTCTATCGGATGAAAATAAAGCAAAGGACGGCCACCACCGTCGGCAGTACCGCCCATAAGGCCAATTTAAGAGGAGAAACCCCCTGCGCAAAGTGTTTAGCCAAGATAGATTGGCCGGCAGGGTTCGGCGCATTGGCGATGACGGTCAACCCTCCGCCCGCCAAAGCCCCAGCCATGACGGCATGACGCAGTTCTTGCGCTGTCGCACCCGTCAAAGAAAGGGCTGGCACCTGCGCCGCCAGAAAGGTGATCGCCGCATTATCGTTAAAAGCCGTCAAGACCGTCGCCGAAAGCATCAGGGTGTTCGCATCCAACCGCGCGATGAGGGGAGAAATCCACCACGATTGCGTCCCGCCCAAGACGACCAGTCCGGCCAAAAATAAACCTACCAACAACGGCCCCCGCCATCTGACCGGTGTTTGCCACTGCGACGTCGCCTCCGTGAACGCCAAAAAGACCAACAACCCTCCCACCATCAAAACCGGGTGATGTCCGATCAGCATCAACACCGTCCAGACCATCAAAGCAAGGTGCCCGAGGGTGACCCAAAATGGAATCTCCGGGCGAGGCTTGTCGGTCGCCTCGTCCTTGGCTCGAAGCCTCATTTCGGTGAACTCGCTCCGGAAAAAAATAAAGGTCGCCGAGGTGGATAACAAAATCGTCGCCATGGCCGCCCCACCAAACTGACGGAAGACATCGGATAAACCCCAGCCCCACTTCGCTGCCACCATGACGACCGGCGGCGCGGCGAAATGCGTGAGCGCTCCGCCGACCGAAATATTGACAAATAATAAGGCCAGGGTGGCGTATTTAAGCCGCTCCGAAGGCCGTAACGCATAAAACTGCGCGGATAATAACAACGCCGCGATTGTCATGGCCGCAGGCTCCGTAATCAAAGAGCCCAGCAACGGGGCAAGGGTTAGAATCACGAACCAGCGAGCGGCAACCGAATTACCCAAGCCGCGCGCAACGCCCCCCAGCAGCCTTTCAGCCAGACGCATGATGGGACGCGCCGACGCCAACACCATGATGATAAAAACGAACAGGGGTTCCAAAAACTTCGAGGGGCCGATAGCCGCCAGCGTCGTTCCGGCTAGGTCGTAATTACCAGACTCGACATAGCGACACGCAAAATCCCAACCCTTCCCCGGCCAAAAAACCATCAAGGCAAAAAGGACTAAAGCCCAAAGCCCAAAGACGGCCTCGACCTCGCCTAAGAGATGCAAAAGCGAAGCGCGGAAACCTGCCGACTCCCCTTGCTCGTTCACCGGCACCAAGCCCAATCGAACTTGGGCGTCGTGCTCGGCTTTTCTCCGGTGCGCTAATTTCGCAAAGTAAGAAGTCAGAAAAGCGTGCAAAACGGCCAATGCGAAAATCACGCTGGCCACCACCAGGAATGAATCGCCGGCGGCGGCGTTTCCTAATTCCTGCCAGAGGGTTAGTTCATGCGGCATGAGGCTTCGTAGGTCAGGTAAACCCTGACTGCAACCCCTACCGAAGGACTTGGCAAGGCGCCTTAACGCTGAGTTGCTAGGTCCGGCCGGGCTCCGCCCAAGGCTTTGACCAAATCCACCTGGGCTCCAAGGCGATCCAACATAATGCGCGCAACCGCTACTCTTGATTCAGCCATCACCCGACGGGCGACCAGAAATTCCGTCGGCGAAGCCTGGCCGAGACCTTTACGCTCTTCGGCGATTCGATAGGCCTCGCTCGAGGCCAGCAAACGTTGGCGACCTGCTTCCGCGGCGACACTCGTCTCCTGGACATCCACCAGGGCATCGCGCACTTCGCGGAAAGCGTTAAGCACCGCTTTTTCATAAGCAGCCGCGGCCTGATGTTGAATCGCCTCGGCAGCCTCAACGCGTGCACCGGTACGACCAAAATCAAAAATGGGTACGCTGGCGCTCAAGCCGAATTGCGAAGTGCCGTTCCCGGTGGAAAAAAGCGACGAAAGCTCCCGGCTTTCTACGCCCAATGCGCCCGTCAGGGAGAAGGTCGGAAAGTAAGCGGCCTTAGCGTAGCCGATCCGGGCATTCGCTGACACCAGCGCTTGCTCTGCGGCGACGACATCCGGGCGCTGGCGCAAGAGCTCCGACGGCAAGCCAACAGCAGGTGCGGCAGGCGTGACCAGCGAATTTAATGGGCGTACGGTTAAGACGATCCCCGGTTGACCGACCAAGAAACCCAGCAGGTGTTCCGCCTGGGCCCGAGCCCGCCGGGTATCCGACAAAGCGGCGATTGCGGCCGAGCGGGCCACCTCCGCCTGGGCGCGATCATGGGCGCTGGCCGCCCCGACTTTGATCCGCTCTTCGGTGATCCGATATTCTTCGTCGCGGATATTTTTGATTTCTTCCGCCGCGGCGAGTTGGATATCGCTCGCCCGAACTAAGGCGTAGGTTCGCACCACCGAAGCCGTCAACGCCAGCTCCACTTGCAAACGTGCTTCGCTGACGCTTAAGAGTTGCGCCCGGGCGGCCTCAGAAGCGCGACGAAGCTTGCCCCAGAAATCCAATTCAAAAGCCGTGGAAAGCCCGCCGCTATATGAAGTCCGGTCACGGCCAGCAAAAGAGGTGATCGGCGAATAGCCGTTATTACTCACGGTGTTGCGGCTCGCGCCCGCCCCCGCGTTCACTTGAGGCAACATGGCCCCAGTGACTTCATTGAGACCGGCCGAAGCTTCTTCAACCCGGGCCACGGCGATTCGCAGATCTGTATTGGCCTTCAAGGCCTCCGCTACCAAGGCATCCAAATCGGTATCATGGAAACCCTTCCACCAATCGGCCAGGACGAGCTGACCCGTCGTCGCTTTATTTTCAGGATAGGCCGTGAGCTCCGGTAACTTCGGCCGTTCGTAATCTGGCCCGACCGCGCAGGCGCAAAGCAACAGCGAGCTGACCGAACCAGCAAGGATGAGGTTTCTCATGCGCGAGGTTCCTTCCGGTCACCCGTGAGGACTTTGAAGAAAAGCGGAATGAAGAGTGTGGCCGCAAAGGTATCGAAGAGCATGCCGCCAAAAACCCCCGTTCCCATCGAGCGGCGGGCACCGGCACCGGCACCGGCAGCCAGAACCAACGGCACCACCCCAAGTACGAAGGCCATCGAGGTCATGACCAGCGGACGTAATCGGATGCGAGCAGCTTCAACGGCGGCTTCCGCCGCCGACTTACCGGCATCACGTGCCTTGACGGCGAATGCGACAATCAGGATGGCATTCTTGGCCGCCAAGCCGATGAGGGTCACGAGGCCGATTTGGAAATAAATATCATTCGCGCCCCCGCGCACGAAGATCGCGACCAGCGCGCCAAGCAGCGCGAACGGCACGGTGAGGATGACGCCCACGGGCAGCGACCATTTCTCATACAAGGCCGCCAGAATGAGAAAGACCATCAGCAGCGCCATCAAGAACGCCGGGATAGCTGAGCTGGCCGAACGTTTCTCCTGCAAAGCCTGGGCGGTCCAATCGAGTTCATAGCCGGGCGGAAGATTCTCCGCGGCGATTTCCTCGACGATGCGCAAGGCTTCGCTCGAACTTACTCCCGGAACGCTGCCGCCGATGACACGAGCGGCCACGAAACCTTGGTAACGCTCAATCTGATCGGGACCATAACTCTCACGTACGGTCACGAGCGAAGTCAGGGGCACCATCGAGCCATCACGGTCACGGACATGGACGCGACCGACGTCCTTGAGGGCCATGCGGTCGGAGGGCTCTGATTGCATAAGCACGCGGTAAGTGCGGCCGGCGCGGGTGAAGTCGTTAACGTAGACCGAACCAATCGTGGTTTGAAGCGCGTCGTAAATTTCTGGCAGAGGTATCCCGAGGGTAGCGGCGCGCACCTGGTCAACGTCCGCAGCGTATTGCGGCACGGTTGTGCGATAGAAGGTATTGATGCCCGTAAGTTTACTGTTCTGACGCAGGGCGGCCAAGAGTCCGTCAAGTACCTTGCCGAGTTTGGCGGGATCGTCATCGTCTCGGGCCTGAAGGTAGAATTCGAAACCGCCGGCGGAACCGATACCGCGGATGGGCGGAGGATTCACGACGAAACAAAAGCCCTTGCGGGACTTAGCCACGGCACCCGTGAGCATGCCGCTGAGTTCTTCGGCGCTATACTTGCGCTGATCCCAAGGGATGAGCGGGATGAAGATCGTACCCGCGTTGGTCTTTTCGCCGCCGCCAATCAGGTCGAATCCACTGATGGCGAAAGCATGAAACACTTCGCTCTTAGGCGCCGGCGTGGCCATGATTTCTGGGACAATCTCCGCCATGTAAGCACGCGTGCGCGAAACGCTCGCGCCGTCGGGCAACGAAACCACGCCGAGAACATACCCTTGGTCTTCGGACGGGATGAAGCCGCGCGGGATCAAGCGGATGAGCACGATGTTAGCAGCGAGGATCGCGACAAAGATTCCCAGCGCTGTTTTCGGGTGGTCGAGCAACCAGCGCACGGTGCGCCCATGCCAGGCGGCGACGGCATTGAAACGGGCTTCGAACCAGCGCAGGAAACGATTACTGTGCGGGGCTTCGGCATCGCGCGGACGCAGGATGAGAGCGCAAAGAGCGGGCGTAAGGGTCAGGGCAACAAAACCGGAGATCACGACCGCGACGGCGACCGTGATGGCGAACTGACGATAAAGAGCACCGGCAATACCGCCCAGGAAGGCGACCGGCACGAAAACCGACACCAGCACGAGCACGATCGCGATAATCGCCCCGCCCACTTCGCGGACGGAGGCGATGGCCGCGTCGAACGGCGACATGCCCTTCTCATGCATGAGACGTTCGACGTTCTCCAACATCACGATCGCGTCGTCCACGACGATACCAATCGCAATCACCATCGCAAAGAGCGTCAGCGTATTGATACCAAAGCCGAAAAGCCACAGGCCAGCGAAGGTACCAATCAACGATACCGGAACCGCCAGCATCGGGATCAACGTCGCGCGCCAACTGCCCAAGAAGAGGAAAACAACCAGCACAACCAGGATTCCGGCCTCGAAGAGCGTGTGCTGGACTTCGTTAATAGAGGCTTTGACGAAACGCGTCGTATCAAATGGGATTTCGTAATCGACCCCGGCCGGGAAACGCTTCGAAAGCAGGGCTACCTTGGCCTTCACGGCATCGGCAACGTCCAAAGCATTCGCACCTGGAGCGAGGAATATACGGATCCCTACGGCAGTCTGGCCATCGAGGGTCGCCTGCTGTTCGTAACTCTGGGCGCCGAGTTCAAGCCGGGCCACGTCACGCAAACGCAACGTGCCCGCCGGGCCGCCGGAACGGATGATGATTTCACCGAATTCCTCCGGAGTCGAAAGACGTCCGGCGGTGATGATCGGAACTGAGAAAGCTTGCCCTTCGGGCGTCGGCTCCTGGCCAAGTCGCCCAGCCGCATACTGGTTATTGGTCGCGCGGATGGCTTTCGTGACGTCGCCTGTCGTCACGCCGAGGCGCGACATCTTGTCGGGCTGGAGCCAGACCCGCATCGAGTAATCGCGGGCGCCGAAGACACCCGCATCACCGACGCCGGGGACGCGTTTGATTTCGTCAACGAGATTGATGGTGGCGTAATTGCTAAGGTAGATGGAGTCACGCGTGCCGTCCCGCGAAATGACCGACATCGCCATGAGGATGTCGTTGGAGCGCTTTTTGACGATGACACCCAGTCGACGGGCGTCGTCGGGCAGGCGCGATTCCGCAATCTTCACGCGATTCGTAAGATTAATAATACAGAGGTCAGGGTCAGCCCCCGGCTCGAAAGTGACGCTGATGGTTAGCAGCCCGGTCGACGACGCGTTGGAAGAATAATACAGGAGGTTGTCGGTACCGTTGATCTCTTCTTCAATCGGCGCAGCGACGGTCTTGATCAGCGTCTCGGCGGAGGCACCGAGGTACGACACGGTGATCGTGGCGACAGGGGGTGCAATCTGGGGATACTGCGCGACGGGCAAGACCTTGAAGGCGAGCAAACCCGCTAACACAATAACCAGCGAAAGGACGGACGCGAAAATGGGCCGCCGGACGAAAAATTCCCAGAACATCGGGTTGCTTTACTTGGCGGAAGGGGCGGCGACGACGGCCGGACGCGGCACGACGGGAGCGCCAGGCCGGACTTTCTGGAGATTGTCCGTAACGAGACGATCGCCGGCCTTGAGCCCGCTGAGGATCACCGCCGTGGGTCCGTTGATCTCATCGACGACGACCGGCGCCATGACGGCGAGGTTCTTTTCGTCGGCAAGCCAGACGAAACGACCTTGAGTCGACTGCATCAAGGCGGCGGCGGGAATAACGAAGCCAATGGGAAGCGTGCGGCCGCGCACGCGGACGCGCACATATTGACCTGGAAGCAGTACAGCTTGGGGATTAGGGAATTCGGCCCGCATCTGGACCGTACCCAGTCGCGATTCGATCTGGGCGGCGACGAAATTGACTTTGCCCGGCTGGGCGTAGACCGAACCGTCAGGCAATAAGACCTCCACGCCAGCCGCGGACGCCTGGGAGCCTTGAGAAAGAAAAAGGCGGGCGTATTGCTGTTCGGAAAGTCCGAACCGCACCCAAACCTGTTCACGCTGTACCACCGTCGTGAGAAGGCTGTCGGCTCCCGGAGAAACCAGCGAGCCCTCCGAACGATTCAGGCGACCCGTAAAGCCCGCGATTGGTGCGCGCACTTCACAGTAAGAGAGATCGAGCTGGGCGGCGTGTAATTTCGCGTCCGCGACATCCCGGGCACCCCGAGCGGCGGCTGCGGCGGCCTTCGCATCGGCCGCTTCTTTTTTACTCGCCGCATTTTTCTTCAATAACGCCGCTTGTCGTACCGACTCCGCTTCGGCTTGTTCAAAGCGCGCCTGCTCTTGCGAGAGTTGGGCGGCCGCTAAAGAGAGGGCCACAGCATAAGGGGCCGGATCAATCCGGAAAAGTAGGTCACCCGCCTTGACCGAGGCACCCTCCTGATAAGATTGCGCCAAAAGAATCCCCATCACGCGGGCGCGCACCTCGACTTCCCGAGTACCCTCTACTTGCGCCGTCAATTCGACAACTTGAGGCACGGGCGCAGGGCTAAGAATCTGTAAATTAACCGTGGGAGCGGGCATGACCGGGGGCGTCGCTGGCTTACATCCCTGGGCCAAGGTTAAAGCTAGGACCCAGAAAAGAGACTCGACCAAACGCGTTTTACATACAGACATGTATGTAAAGGTATTTATCCCTCTATGGCTCGCAAGACGAAAGCGGAGGCTGCACTCACCAAAGACAGAATTGTCACCTGCGCCCGACAAGTCTTCGCCCGAGATGGCGTCACCAATACCTCGCTCGAAGAGGTCGCCCGCGTGGCCGGCGTCACCCGCGGCGCGGTCTACTGGCACTTTCGCAACAAAGCCGATCTCTTCATGGCCGTCCGCTCGCAGACTGGCCTCCTTATTCAACTGGGAGAGGCCCAAGGCAGCGACCCCCTGCAAAGGCTCGAAAACGGACTAAAACAGGCACTGCAAAGGCTCAGCGATGAAACCGCGGCGCAGGAAACCTATGAAGTCATGCTCTGGAAATGCGAGTATGTCGGAGAGTTCGCCCAAGTGCGGGACGATCTGATCGGCTCGGGCAGACTTTTCCTCGACGATGCGGAAGCGCTTTATCGCGAAGCCCTTGCCGCCGGCATCGTCACCGCCGACCTCGATCCGAAGACCGCGGCCCTGGCCACCTTTTGTTTTTACGCGGGGATATTAAAGATATGGCTCGCCGACACCCGGGGCACGATCTTGCGCAAGCGAGCCCAGCAAGCCATCGCGCACCACATCGCCCAACAACGACGGCCATCGCTCGCCACGACAAGGCAGGTTGACCGGCGGGGTCGGCCGGCCAAAGATTCCTCACCGTGAAGGCCCTCCCCTCCCTTCTCTTCGCCTTGCTCGCAATCGTCCAAACAGCGCGGGCCGCCGACCCGGACCCGCCGCAGACGCTGCCGATAATCTACGAGCAACCGGGTCCGAACTTCATTCTCCGGATCGACAACCGTCGTTACCAAGTGCCCAACGAGCTTAAGGAAGCCGTCGCCCGCCTCATGGCTTCAGCCAATTACCCGCGGACGAAATTGATTTATGAGGAATATAAACGGGCCTTAGGCGAAAAAGCCAAAGCGGACGCTACCCTCAGCAAAGCGGAGCAACAACTCCAGCGGGCCATCAGCCGGACGGAACGCATCCGGGCGAATTTGGCCGCGCTGCGTAATCAGCTCATCCTCGCGCGCTCCACTTCACTGATCGAGGTCCGACAGGTCTTGATGTTGCAGGAACAAATTCTCCACGAGACCTCGAACCTGACCGCCGCCGAAGCCCAAGAAGATCGCGAGCGCAGCCGCCTCGAAGAAGCCCGGCATGCAAATGAACCCACGATGCAACGCATCGAAAAAGCCAAAGATGATTATATTCGCGCCTTGGGCGACTACGAGAAACCGTTCGCCGAAATCCGCGCCCTGGCGATGTCGGCCGGGACCGCGCTCTGAACCTAATCTAAACTTGGATGAAACTCCCCCTTATCTTCGCCTCATCCTTGGGCTTATGCTTTGCGCATCCAGCGTCTTAGGCCAAGTCGACCTCTTCGAGCCCACCCTTCGTGAAGCGCTGGGCCGCTGATTTTTCCGCCACCCCGCTTGTAATCGGCAAAGCTCCTTCCAATTTAGTTAATGATGACCCGCAACTTCCGCTACTACGACTTAATCCTCGGCGCGTTCGTGGCCGTGCTGCTGTGCTCGAATCTCATCGGCCCCGCGAAGGTCGTGCAAGTTAACTTTCCCCTGCTGGGACCGACGGACTTCGGCGCAGGCAATATCTTCTTCCCGCTGGCTTATCTCTTCGGCGACATCCTTACGGAAGTCTACGGCTACGCGATGGCGCGTCGCGTGATTTGGGCCGGCTTCGGCGCGATGATCTTCGCGACCATCATGACCTGGGTCGTACTGGCGATGCCGGCCAGTCCAAACGAACCATTTAATTCCCAGTTGCAACCTGCGCTCGTGACATGCTTCGGCGGCGGCTGGCGCATCGCCCTCGGCTCCATCCTCGCGTTCTGCGTCGGAGATTTCCTCAACTCGTATGTCCTCGCGAAACTCAAGGTCCGCACGCAAGGTCGCCATCTCTGGCTGCGCTTCATCAGCTCGACCTTCATCGGCCAGGGTGTCGACAGCTTGATCTTCTACCCGCTTGCCTTTCTCGGTATCTGGAGCCCTAAGACGCTCGTCGCCGTCATGCTCGCGAACTGGATGTTCAAGGTGCTCGTCGAGGTGATTATGACCCCGTTCACCTACTGGGCCTGCGCTAAACTGAAGAAGGCCGAAGGCGTTGATACCTTCGATACGGATACCGATTTTACGCCCTTCAGCCTCAAAGGCTGACCGTCACGACCCCCGTTTCGTTGCCCTTTTCGACCTCCAATAGGGTTTAATCCGGTTTTATACCCAATTATCGGGTGTTCCAGAAGAATCCATTGACACTTTCCTTCAGGACGCACACATCACCCTCAGTCAATTTCACTCAGGTAAGAGCCTCCCTTATAAAGGATGCAACAGTCGCGAGGGCGACTAACGGAAGAAGAAATAATATTCACCGTACCCGACCCCAGAGCTCCGTAGCTAGAGCTCTGGTCTTATTTGTCCGGATTTTCCGAAATCCAAGCGAGCCGTTCTACCGAACGGCTCGTCTCATTTTACAGGGAGGCGAAACCTATCCCAGCCCCGACCGGTGCCTCGCCAAAGTCGTCGTGCCCAAGACCGGACTCGAACCGGTAAGCCTTTCGGCGGCAGATTTTAAGTCTGATGTGTATACCATTCCACCACTTGGGCCGACACCCGCAACGTGCCGCTGTCCGACCAAATGGCAAATGGGAAAATCAGGCACCGGCTTTATCCAAGAGCGGTTGGCACAGCCGATAGGTCGCCGCAGTAATGAGGCAGGCCAAAACCAGCGCCGGCCAGAACCCCAAAGCAGCCCTTAATAAGAGCGGGAAAGCAATAAAGAGCACGAACGATGGAATGGTATAGGCCAAGATGGACCAATTAAGCGCGATGACTTTGGCCTGATCGCCCGTGTCCACCCACGTCCAGATCATCACCAAGAGGCTCGTCAAGGGCAGCGCACAGAGCATCGCCCCCAACGATATATTTCTTTTGGCCAACTCCGAGGCGCCCGTGATCACCGCGGCCGAAAGAAAGAATTTCAGAATCAACGGGAAGCTCATGGGCCTAACTTACCCGCATCCGACAGGCCTGCAAAGCCGAAGTTAACGGGACTGGCGAGTGTCGCCTTGCGCTTCCGGTTAAAGCCGACTTTCTTCACCTGACATGGATCGAATCGCCCAGACCTTTGCCCGCTGCAAAACCGAAGGCCGTCCGGTCTTCGTCAGTTACGTCTGCGCCGGCGATCCCGACGCCGCCACGTCGAAACAAATCCTGCTGGCCCTCGCCCAGCACGGCGCCGACATCCTCGAAATCGGCATTCCCTTCTCCGATCCGCTCGCCGACGGGCTGACCAATCAGTTGGCCTCACAGCGCGAGCTCGAAGCCGGCATGACTTACGATGGCTTGCTGGACATCATCCGCGCGACACGCGCCGGCACCGATAAGCCTATCGTGCTCTATTGTTATTATAACCTGCTTTTTTCCTTCGGGGTCGAAAACTATTGTCGCAAGGTCCGCGCAGCCGGAGCCGATGGCCTGCTCGTCCTCGACTGCCCGCCCGAAGAGGCCGGCGACCTGATTGCGGCCAGCAAGCAGCACGGCCTCGCTAATATCTTCATCGTGGCGCCGACGACGCCGCCCGCCCGCGTGGCTTTGATCGCTAAGCATGCTTCGGGTTTCATTTATTACGTCTCCCGCGCAGGCGTGACCGGCGAGCGCTCTGAACTGGCCTCCAACCTTGCCACCGCCGTCCAGGAAATTAAGAAGCACACAACGCTGCCGGTTTGCGTGGGCTTCGGCGTTTCGACTGCCGCCCATGTCCAAGCCATCGCCAAAGTCGCCGACGGCGTCGTCGTCGGCAGCGCCCTGGTGAACGTGATCGCCGCCCATAAGGATAATCGTGTTGAGGCCGCGGCCGCCGTGGGCGCCAAGGTGCGGGAGTTATTGACGAAGTAAACTTCGAGGGACAGGGACAGGACTGATGAATCAGGCCATGACAGGAACGCCTGTCACCGCCCCTGTTTTGGTCCCCGGGCAATCAAAACCTGCCCCAGACCCTGCCCCTGGCCCTAGCTCTCCCGCAAATCCCTTGACCAAGGGCCGTTCATCCGCACTTTCCCAATGGTCCTAACCTTCGTTGGGGCCACCGGAACCTACCGCATGGCCCAACAAGCATCCTGGACGAAAAAAGACCTCACCGGCATCGAAGAGCTATCTCGAGCCGAGATCGAATTTCTCTTCCAGCAAGCAGACGGCTTCCTCCCCTCCCTCGCCCCCGGTAAAGGACTCGACCTCATGCGCGGGCGCACGGTGGTCAATCTCTTTCTCGAACCCAGTACGCGCACCCGCACGGCCTTTGAAATCTCGGCCAAAAAACTCGGCGCCGAAGTCGTCTCCATCAATACGACGGCCTCTTCGCTGGTCAAAGGCGAGACGCTCCGCGACACAGCCCTTAACATCCGGGCGATGGGCGTTGACGCCATCGTGATGCGACACTCCTCCGCCGGATCGGCACGCTACTTGGGCGAGGTCCTCGACATTTCAGTGATCAACGCCGGCGACGGCGCCCACGAACACCCCACGCAGGCCCTACTCGATGCCTTCACGCTCCGCCGGCACTTCGGTAAAGTCGAAGGCCTCAAGGTCACGATCCTCGGCGACATTCTCTTCAGCCGCGTCGCGCGCTCCAATATCCTCTGCCTGTCTAAGCTCGGTGCGGAAGTCACCTTGGCCGGCCCCGCCACGCTTGTCCCCGCCGCTCTCAAGGAAGCCTACCCGCAAGTCCGCATCGTCCATGATCTAAAGGAAGCCCTGAAAGACTGCGATGCGGTGATGCTCCTGCGCATTCAGCACGAACGGCAGACAACGACCCACTTCCCTTCCCTCGGTGAATATACCTCGCAGTTCGGGCTCAATGTCGAGCGCGCGGCTTGGCTCAAGCCAACCGCCGTGGTCATGCATCCGGGGCCAATCAACCGAGGCGTGGAAGTCGAAAGCGAAGTCGCCGATGGGCCGCGCAGCCTGATCCTCGAACAAGTGCGCAATGGTGTCGCCGTGCGCATGGCGGTCCTTCACCTCTGCACCGGAGCGATTGCCCGATGAACCCGCCCGACCTCTCCCCCCTCTGGATCCGCGGCATCCGCGTGATCGACCCCGCCGCCCAGCGCGACGAAGCGAAAGCTGATATTTTTATTAAAGACGGGGTCTTCGTCGAGAAACTTTCCGCCGCGGAACAAGCCCAAGCCCGCGTCATCGATGGGCAAGGGCTCGTCGCGACCCCGGGCTTCATCGACCTCAATTGTCGGCTCGGCGAACCCGGCCGCGACGCCCGCGAAAGTGTCCGCACCGGCACGCGGGCCGCTGCGGCCGGCGGCTTCACCACCGTCGTCACGATGCCTGACTCCTTACCAGCCGCCGATAATATCGGGACCATTCAACTCTTGCGCGAAATCTGCGCCCGCGATGCGGCCGTCCGCGTCCTGCCCGCCGGCACCTTGACCAAAGAACATGAAGGCAAGGCGCTGGCCCCTTTGGGTTCGCTTAAAAAAGCCGGCGTCGTCGCGGTCACCGACACGACCTCGGGCGTGCAGAACAACGAGATTATGCGTCGCGCCCTGGAGTATGCCGCGATGTTCGAATTGGTCGTGCTCGACCATTGCCAAGACAGCAGCATGACGGAAGGCGCGCAGATGCACGAAGGCGCTTGGTCGCTGCGCTTGGGCCTCCGGGGCTGGCCGCGCACCGCCGAAGAGATCGTGGTCTCGAGCGACTGCCTTTTGGCCGAGCTCACCAAGGCACGGATTCACCTTCAACACCTGTCCTCGGGTGGTTCGACCGAAATTGTCCGGCGCGCCAAGGCCCGCGGCCTCTCGATCACCGCCGAAGTTTCCGCCTTACACCTGCTGCTGACCGACGGATCCTTAGCCCGATACGATACGCACCTGAAACTCAATCCGCCCTTACGCGAAGAATCCGACCGGCTGGCCCTAATTGCCGCGCTCGTCGATGGTACCATCGATGCGATCTGCTCCGACCACTCGCCGTGCACGGCGACCGAGAAGGATTGCGAATTTGACCAAGCCCCCTTCGGTGCGGCCACCTTGGAAACTACTTTCTCCGCCGCTTACGAAGCCATCGTCGCTGGCGGCCATGCGGACTTGGCCTTGCTTGTCGCCCGTCTCACTACAGGTCCAGCCCGCGTGCTCGGCTTAAAAGCTGGCACCCTGCGCACCGGAGCCGACGCCGACTTGGTCTTGATTGACCCGCAGGCCCAATGGACGGCCACGATTGCCGCTCAACAATCCAAGGGGAGAAATAATCCTTTGGCCAATCGCACGTTTGCGAGCCGAATCCGTTCAACCTATGTCGGCGGTCGCTTAGTCGGCGGCACCGCGTAATATGCCCGCCGAGTTGCAAGCGTCTTTCGCTGGCTTCGGTCTCGCCGATTGGATTTTTGTTGGGTGGAGCCTCGTCCTCAGCGGACTCGGACTTTACTCGTTGACGCGTGGCTACGCGCTCCCCGGTACCGATTATCCAGTACGTCTCCGCGGACTGAGTGCCACGGCCCTGAGTTTCTTATCCCTCGGTCTTTTCTTTTTTGCGGTCTACTCCTCGGCAAGCCTCTTCACCAGCCTCTTCATTAAACCCAACGGCGCGACCCTCGGCCATCAGATGTTAGCCCAGTTCCTCGGCCAAATGGTGGGTGTCGGCACTTTACTATTCTTAGGAAATATCACCCGAGGCACGGTGGCCTGGGCCCCCTCAGCCGTCCTCGAAGGCGAACCGCCGCCGCCCGTCTTTTCAAATTTCAAAAACGAACTGCGCTTCACCTGGGAAGCCTGCACGCTGCGTAACTGGTTGGGATCTTTCCTCTCTGTCGTTGGCTTGGCCGTTTTGGCCACCTTGGCTTGGAAAGCTTTTTATTGGTTCTGCAGCCTGCAGGGCCAAGTACTTCCCGAAGAACCGCAGCAACTCGTGGAAACTCTGGCCAAATGGAGCGGGCCAGCCTGGCAGCTGTGGGCGATCTTTCTCGCCATCGCCATTGGTGCGCCCGTCGTCGAGGAACTGGCTTTTCGCGGGACGCTTTATAACTCTCTTAAAGGCTGGCTGCCACGCGGGTATGCCATCGTCGTGACGGGCCTACTCTTCGGCATCGTACACGGCAGCGCGGCGGCTTTCTTGCCGCTTTTCGCCTTTGGCTGCTTCCTCTGCATCGTCCGAGATCGCTTCGGCCTCTTCACCTGCATGGGCGTCCACGCGGCTTTTAATGCCCATAACTTTTTCTGGCTCTTGCTCGCGCCCACCGCTTCGACCAAATTCTAGACCATGGGCGCTCTGACCTCTCATGCCGCGCACAGTGTGGCGACCTTGACCGAGGAAGAAATTATCCGGCGCGTCGTCGCAGCCCTCGCGGAAGTCTGCCCCCCGTTCCCGGCCGGCCCCGGTGGTGATTGCGCGATTTTTCCGGCCACCGGCGGAAGGCTTTATCGCGTCAGCACCGTAGACTCGGTCCTGCTTGGGCGGCATTTCAATCTTTCCTGCAGCGGTATGCGTGCCGGAGCTAAATTAGTGAACCGCAACTTGAGCGACTTGGCCGCCGCCGGAGCCAGCCCTTCCGACAGTCTCCTTTCCCTTCTCATGGGGCCCGACGTAGACGCGGCGTGGTTGATCGATTTCGCCCATGGCGCGGGGCGGGCCGCCGCCCAAGCCGGACTGACGGTGGTCGGCGGCGATGTTTGTCGTGCCGCGACGGGTTCCTTCGCGGCGACGCTCGCCGTCCAAGGTTTCTCGCACCGCGTCCTGACCCGACGGACCAGCCAACCCGGCGATAGCCTTTTTGTCACCGGCCAACTCGGTGGATCGATTTACGGCAAGCACCTCGACTTCAAACCGCGTCTCGCGGAAGGCGAATGGCTTTGCGGACGCGGCGAAGTCACGGCCTGCACGGATCTCTCCGACGGCCTGGCGAAAGACCTGCCCGGTCTGCTTGGCTCGCAACGCAACGCCCGCCTTGAGCTCTCAGCCTTACCCATTGCGGAAGCCGCCCTCGCCCTCTCTCGGGCCGATGGCCGCCCCGCCTTAGATCATGCCCTCCAAGATGGTGAAGATTATGAACTGCTCTTCACCGTCAGCGCGGACCGCGCGGATTTATTAGAACGCGACTTCAGACAGGCCTTCAAGGCCACCGGCATTACCCAAGTCGGAAGTATCGAAACGGGCGAAGGGAAGGCCTATGATATCGCCAGCGGGCAACCGCTCGCGGTGCGCGGCTTCGGCCATTTCGCCTAAGGAAACGAGCGGCCGCCGCCAGAGGGCGTCAGAGCTTAAACTGCCTGATGATGACGAAAAGCGCGAAGATCAGCGAACAGCCCGCGAACGTGACCGTGGTCGTCTCGTAAGTCGCCAACAGACGTAAAACCGTATCCAGCAAGGTAAGGCATTCGCGCGTATCGGTCTCGGCCTGGTTGAGCGAGGCCGTCGCATTCTGGTCCGCTTCTTCGACTTTCTTATTGTCGGATTTCAGGGTATCTCCCGGTCCGATGAGGACCGTCATCGTGGCCGTGGACTTCATGGCCTTTTTATAGGCCTCGACGGAGCTTTGGATGCCGGCGGTGGCATTGCGTACTTTCTCGGTGGTATCTTTAAGTTCATGGCTGAACCAAAGACCCGCGAGGGAAACCAGCAAGGTCACCACGACCATGCCGACGATGCCGACTTCTGCTTGAACGAGGCCACCCTTGAGGGGACGGCGCGATGATCGTATTTTGCTCATAGTATTGATAATTTGGGTATGAAAATTAGGTCGCACGCGGACGGCGACGCGGGCGGACGGTAGGCAGCACGGTAGCCGCAGGCTTCTTCTTGGGGGTGGAACGCTTCCGACCCGACGAGCGTTTTCGGCGGGAGGGCTTACGCCGGGCTTGCTTATTCATCCCTAACTTCTGCTGGATGGTGAAGGTCATCCAGTCCACAAGCTCGGGCGAAAGCGCCCCCGTGAGACCTTGGATGATGGCCTTGTTGATGGCCGAGAGCTCCCACTGGAAAGTGACAAAAAAAGCGATGATCGAGAAGATCGCGGCCGCCAAGATATGCTTGAGCGAACGCACCCAGTGCGTCGTCGCCGCCTCATCGATGAGCAGCCGGCCGACCATCGCCGCTGCGCCGATCAACGAGACAATCCAGCCTCCATGACGGAACGCAAGAATCGCGGCCGCGAAATTATTTGCGGCGTTTGGCCCCTTGCCTGCCTTAATCGCCAAGACCGAAGCCTGGGCAAAACAATCCATCAACATCGGCCGACCCCTTCATTTTTACCCCGTGGCGACAGGGACCGGCGAAAGCATGGACGAGAAAGGGGCACGGGGAAGGGACGTAGGTTAAGCCGGACCTGTCTAGTAACTAAAATAAGAGAAGCCGCGGACCGAACTCAATCACCAACCGAAGCCGCTCAGAAGGCCTTTTTTCGGGCCGGGCGCCCTTCGTCGACTTCGATATAATCGAACATCGTCTCGATTCCGGCCTCCTCGGTAAGGCCGTTTTCCTTCAGCCGGCGGACGAGCACCTCGTTCGCCTCATCGCGCCAGCCGCGCTTCGTCATAAAACCGTTCCAGATTTCGATGTCATTAGGCGAAAGCTTTCGGCCTCTGGCCTCGGCCCAGACGCAGACTTGCTCATCCGTCACTTCCGGCTGACCGAGGACCCATGCGCACAACTCGTCATACTTAATCCCTAAATATTGGCAGCATCGGTCATCGAAAGCTTTGCCGAGATTATTGACGAAATCCGCGTGCAATTGACCGCGGGCATGCAGGCGCAGCTTGTCGACCAAGCGAGGTAGGTAAACCATACCGCGAACGGTTTCATAAGGGCCACGGAGTCCAGGAACAATCGGCATGCCTGTGAAAGAAAGCCGACCAGGGGCGGTTGGCAAGAGGACAGGCTGACGATGTGTCCGCTTGCCCTCCCTCGGGCGTGCTTCATTAATTTCCTACCCCACCCCGTCTCCCACCCATGCGCCCTATTCTCTGGCTCGTCCTTCTTTGCACCGTCGTTAGTCATGCCGCCAAGGACGCTCCGGCGGCCAGGGCCGCGAGCGATAGCCCGACCCGCTTCGACAAAGATATCTTAGCCTTCGAAGCCCTGGACAAAGCCAATCCGCCGCCGCAACACGGACTCTTGCTGACCGGCGCAAGCACCTTCCGCCGCTGGACCGATGCCTTAGAAGTCTTCAAGGCCTACCCGACAATCAACCGCGGCTTTGGCAGTTCAAAGACCACCGATGTCCTCCATTACATGGACCGGATTACCCTACCCTATCACCCCCGGGTCATCGCTTACCACTGCGGCAGCAACGATTTGAATTACGATAAAGCCACGGCGGCGGAGGTGGCCGGACGCATCCGCACCTACTGGAGTCGAGTCCGCGCCGAGAACCCGGACTGCGTGATGATTTTACTTTCGATCACGCGTGCGCCGTCACGGCGAGCCTTCTGGAATGAGATGAAAAAGACGGATGCGGAATTCCAAAAAATCGCCCAGACCGAAAAGGGAGTTACCTGCTTGGATATTAATCCGGCCCTCAATCTGCCCGACGGCGAACCGCGCGAAGGTGCCTACGTCAAAGATAACCTGCACCCGAGCGAACAAGGCTACAAGGCCATCGCAAAATTACTGCTGCCCGCCGTCGCTCAAGCTTGGCAACAGACCGCGCCTTCTTTCTCTAAATAACTCTTATCCCATGCGCCCCTCTCTCTGGTTCTCGTGCTTACTCGCCCTCACCGCGCACGCAGCTGCCGAGACCAAACCTCATATCCCGCTCGCCCAGCAGCCGCTGCGCATGGCCAAGGATATCGCCGCCTTCGAAGCCGCCGATAAGGCTAATCCGCCGCCCCAACATGCCCTGCTCTTCAGCGGTGCTAGCACGCTACGTATGTGGAAGAACGTCGGCGAGGAGATGAAGCCCTACCCGGTGATCAACCGCGGCTTCGGTGGTTCCTTTACGACCGAGGTCCTCGGCTACATGGATCGCATCACGCTGCCCTATCACCCGCGCGTGGTCGTCTTCCAGTGCGGCGGCAACGACATCAATTCCGGCGACCCGGTCGAAGCACCCATCGCCCGTATCCGCGAATACCTCGCCCGCCTACGCAAGGAGAACCCGGACTGCGCCGTGGTCTTCGTGGCCACCACCCGGGCTCCTTCCCGTAAACCCAAGTGGGACCTCTTGGACGAGTTTAACCGCCAGCTCGAGCAGATCGTGCAGGAAGGAAAGAATCTTTGGTACTTGGACATCAACACCGCCCTTAACCTACCGAACGGCGAAGGTAAGCCTGGGCACTACTTGAAGGACAATCTCCATCCCGATATGGACGGTTATAAATCCATCGCCGGAGTCCTGAAGCCTGCCGTCGATGCCGCCTGGAAGGCGACGGAAGCAGCGTATGCCGGGAAATAAGGTGTCAGCGCCCGGGTAGGGTTGAGCGCCCTCGCTCAACCGCGGCTGACCAAGGGTGGTCAGCCCTACCTATCCGAGGCAGGTCGGCCTAAGACGGAATTTTTACCCCTACTCCATCCTCGATACTCGCCCATGAGTCGTTGATGCTCTGGCCAATCGATGCACGAACCTTCCGTCACACCTAACGCCTCCGAGCGTTTCCCCAACGGTCCTTTCGTCCGCTATATGTTCGGCGAAGGGATTTCGATGACCGGTACCTGGATGCAAGCCATGGCACAGGGCTGGGTGATGGCCAGCCTCACAGGCAGCAGTCTGGCTATCGCCGCAGTCAATTTTGCCGGCGGCCTGCCGATGTTAATCCTCTTCCGTATCGGGGGCATGTATGCCGATAAATACGACAAGCGCTTCATCCTCCAAGCCTGCCAGCTCGCGCAGATTACCTTCGCTGTCGTGATGGGTACACTGATCGCGCAGCACCAGCTCCAGATGTGGCATGTGATTGTGTGCGCGACTCTGCTGGGCGTCTCCAGTTCTTTTGAGATGCCCGCCGCCGCCGCCATTGTCCCCGAACTCGTCGGCAAAGAACACGTCGCTCGCGCCATCGCCGTCGACCGCGCCGTCTTCCACGGCACCCGCCTCGTCGGACCGGCCATCGCCGGCTTCCTGGTCGGCTCACTCGGCGCCGAATGGGCCTTCTATATCAATGCGGTCTCTTTCCTCGCTCTCATGATCGCACTGGCGACTCTGCCTCCGCGCCCCAAAGGCACGCAGGAGCAGGAAGAGAAACGCCAAGGCGGCATGGGCGCGGGATTCCAGCATCTCCGGAACGACCCCACCAGTTTCGCCATGGTGACCCTACTGGCGACCAACACCCTCTTCGTCTTCCCGACGATGATCATGCTGCTACCAATCTACGGCCAACACATCCTCAAGCTCGACCCCCAGCACATGGGACTGCTGATGTTCAGCTCCGGGATCGGTTCGGTGATTGGCTCGGTCGGGATCATGTTCCTTCCGCGCTCGGCGCGGCAGACGGTCATTGCGATGACGATGGTAATCATCTGCGGGGCACTCATCAGCCTAAGCAAAGCTGACGTCTTTCTCTGGGCGGCCTGTACACTCACCTGTCTGGCTTTCGGCGTCTCAACCCTGGTCGGGCTTGCTAATACCATCGTGCAGGAACGTTCGCCGGAAGAAATCCGCGGACGCGTCTCTGCCATCGCCGGACTGAGCTTCTTCGGCTTCCTACCCTTTGCGGGACTTATCATGGGCTGGTTTGCGGATCATTTCGGCGTTCGCCCGGTGCTCTTCAGTTCCGCCTGCGCCTACGCGGTCATCGGCTGCATCGTCATCGTATGGGGACGCCGCGGGATGAACCGGGAAGCGTCGACCTAAGCGAGGGCGCACAACCCTACGCAATACAACTAGGGCAGCACGCGGTGCTGCCCCTACCCTATTTCTCGCGAACCTGCTCGCCTAAAAGTGGTGCTCCCGTTGGGAGTCGAACCCAAATCGCCGGCTTCGGAGGCCAGCATTCTATCCATTGAAATACGAGAGCGTGAAGCAGTTAAAATCCCGTGAATTGATATTTAGTCAATCCTTCCCGAGTGGCGAAGCGGGCCGGCTTTATTTTTTCGTTAAAACCCGATCCGCGAAATTGAGGGTGTTTTGCCAGTCTTCGGCATTGATATCATGCTTACCCGGACGCACGTGGTAGCCGATGGTCTGCCCGATAGGTTGGCTAATCTTAGGATAATCCTTCGTCCCTAAGCCGGGCAGGCCCAAAACATGATAAACGGGGTCGGCATGCACGGCTCCCAGAAACTCGCCAAGCGGATCGGCCCACAGGTCCTCGGCGGCACTCGCGACGTAAAGCGGACGCGGCGCCACGAGCGCCAACAGGTAATGCTGATCGAGCGGCATCTGCTCCTCTTTTTCCGAGTAGGTTTCGTAGCGCGCCGTGAACCAATACGGAAACCCTTTGCCTTTATAGTGCCCGGAGATGACGCCCACGGTCTCGCCGAAAATCCGCTTGCCGAGAGCGGCGCCACCGCAACCGGAATCATTGGATATAACCAAAGCGAATCGCGTATCCTGCGCGCCCGCCCAGAGCGAAGCTTTACCCAAACGCGAATGTCCAATGACGGCGACCCGCTTCGCATCGACCAAGGGATTTTTCTCCAACGCATCGAGCGTGCGCGAGAGGCCCCAGGCCCAAGCGCCGATGCAACCCCATTGACCATCGGCCCATTGCGTCTGCGTGCCTTGAGGCGAGAGCGCCGCCCGATACGATTCCTTCCAGCCTTCCGGATGGTCGGGTTCGAAGTCTCCGTCGTAGACCGTCGCCATGCCATAACCCCGGGCGATGATCATCTCCAGTTGCCAACGCGCCGCTTGGGCTCCGCGACTCGCCTCCGTGGCGCGATTGGCCTTATCGACCGTTGTCCATTGCTTGGAAACCCAAGTCGACGGCAAGAAAACCGCGGCATCCGCCACCGTCGTGTGATTGCCCCCGAAGTTCAGCCCCAAGAACACCGGAGCCGGCCCCTTGATGCCGTTAGGCGTATAGAGAAGCAGATCAAAGGCCGGCCCCTTCTTACCGATAGGCCAGACTTTCCATTGCGACCGCGTGGCCTTTCCGCCCAAGGCCTGCTTATCTTCTTCGCGCACTTCAGTGACACTCTCGGCCTGCGCCGCTTGGGTGTCCGGCGTGCGACCGAAAATATTTTCTTCCACCAGCTTCATCACTTCCGGACGCCGCACGGTTTCCCATGTTTTCGCATCGGTGACTTTTCTGCCATCCGCACAGACGAGCGGATCGGGCAAAATATACGGCGGGACTTTCGCCTCCTCGAGGATCGTGGCCGGAATCGCGGCCAACATGAGCAGGGGTAAGAGCATGCCGCGACTATGCTTGATTTGGAGGCCCGTGGGAGCCAAATCACGCATTGTCGCGAGGGGGCACGGGTTTCGCTGGCACGGGGACAAGAGGTAGGGGCGGGACCGCGTAACGACATAGGGGTAATCGTTTCAGGTGGCGGGTGGCAGCCCCGGGTGACAGGTGGCGGGACAAATCAGCGGACGCGACGCCGTCGCGCCCCTACCTCGAGACAAAACTCAAAGGGAAACCGGAGACCGGACAGTTAGCTAGGGCACATGTCCTCAGCATCTTTTCCGGTTCCCGGTCTCCCTTTTCTTAGCCCCCGTGCCCACGTGTCACCATGCCCACGTGCCCCCTCGCGGCTTCAGCCGCGCCCTGCTTCGCAGCAGTTCCCCATGCCCACGTGCCCCCTCGTTGGAAGTTTTGGCGTTTATCGTTCCCAAACTTCAAACGCATACCCCAACCCATCCTGCATCCCCTTCTTAGACGAAACGAGCTTGGTGAAATAACGCTGCCAATCGGCGGGGAAGAAACGGTCGCCTGCGAAATCGCGGTCGAGGCGCGTGATGAGCAAGCGTTCACAAAGTGGCAAGCCTTCGGCGTAGATGCGCTGGCCACCGGTGATCCACGTCGGCCCCTTCCACTGGTCCATACGCTCGGCGATGATGATGGCCTCCGCCAAGGAGGTCGCCTGCTCGGCCCCTGGAAAGGACTTGGTCGCATCGCGCGAAACCACCACGGTCCCTCGTCCCGGCAAAGCCTTCCCTAATTCGGCATAACAAGCGGGACCCTCGATCATGACCCCATCTTGGGTCTGCGACATAAACCAAGCCAAGTCCTCTGGGATATGCCAAGGCAGACGGCCTTCGACGCCAATCACCCCGTTTTGGGCGACGGCAACGATGCACTGGACGGGCTTAGCCACGGCAAAAGGGATAAAAGGAAGCCTCCCAAGCGCAAGCGCAAGGGCACCCCCTCCGACTGATTGACAGCCGCCAAAGGGCTTGGCAAGTTGGCGGGATGATTACTTGGCTGCAGAACGCCACCGGCAAACACCATCGTCTGATCTTCGGCTTCTTGCTGGTGATCATCGTGGTCTCCTTCGTCTTTTACGGTTTTGCCGGTCGCGGCGCCCTCAAAGGCTCGGGGTCCTACATGTACCTGGGCGTCGACCTTAACGACCCCGCCATCCGCCTCCGCCATCGCGATGCCCAGTTCTTCGCGAACATGACCGGCCAACGCATGGACAATGTCAGCCTCCAACAGCGCGTCGCCGAACTCAGTCTGGCTAATTCCCTGAATATTCCCGAACCCTCCGAAGCCGAAATCCGCAAAATTGCCAAGGACGCTACGATGCCTCCGGACGGTAAAGCCGAAGGTGATACGCTCGGTAAATTCATCGACTTCGCCTCCAAGCAGTTAAACGCCTCGGATCTGGAAACCCGCGCCCGCTTCGAGTCCTTCATCAAGGACACTTGGCGCATCAACAAGGCGATGACGATTCTCTCCGGTGGCGGTCACGCCACGGCAGCCCAAGTCAAACGCATCCTGGATCGCGAACGCGCCAAATGGACGGTAGACGCCGCCACGCTCCCAGCGGCTAATTTCAAGGCCACCATCGCGGACGATGAAGCCAAGGCCAAAACCTCTTTTGAAGCCAATAAAGAAACCTACCGCTTGCCCGCCAAAGTCGAAGTCAGTGCCGTGACCATCACGGACGTCGCGGCTGACACGTCCCCGATTTCGGACGATGACGTCGTCACTTTCGGCTATAATGTCGCCGAGAAATTTAAATTCGAAACTGGTAAGGTGAAGGAACAAGCCTTGGCTCGCCGAGGTGAGATTGAGAAATTAATCCGAGCCGAACGCGCCGTCACCAACCTCGCCGGCTTGATCTCCGACGAGCTCTCCGAGAAATTCGCCGTAGATGCGATTAAGGCCGATAATCAAGGGTTTGCTGCTTGGCTCAAGGCCAAGAAGGCGACCCTCACCGCTCTCCCAGCTTACGATGCTGGCAGCCCTCCGGTGAACGATAAAGTGCCCGCCGAAGCTTTGCGAGCCGGCGGCGATCTCACCGAAAAAGAATGGCGCACCGATGTCTACCGCACCGAACAAGGCGCCGTCTTCGTTCTACTCAACAAGCGCGCCGAATCACGCTTGCCCGAATTTGCCGAAGTCAAGGCTCTCGCCTTGAGCAACTGGAAAGCCACGGAACGTTCTCGCCTGCTGACCGAAGAAGTTGGCCGCCTCAACAAAGCCCTGCTCGCCGACCAAGCCGCTGGCAAAAGCTTCACGGAGAGCGCCAAGGCCCTCGGGCTGACCGTTTCCTCGCCCGCCGCCTTCACCGCTTTCACCGTTCCTGAAAACCTCACGGGCGTGACCGAGAACACCGGCCAACTCATCGAAGTCGCCGGTGTCGGAAAAATCACCGCACCCATCCGGACACGCAACGGCGATTATGTCTTCCTGCGCCCCGCTAAATCCGAAGTCCCTAAAGATGACTCCACGGCCGAAGAAACTAAACTGTTCGTCCAACGTATTTCCGGACGTAACGCCTATTTCACTTCGATGGGGCTCATCCAAGATCTGACCGCCCCGCCGGAACCTGAAGCCGCCAAATAAATCCAGGCCGGACGTTCTGAAAAGGCGGCACCAGCCGCCTTTTTTATTCTTATGAATAATCGGCCTTCGCCCGAACCTGGGGGGCAAGGATGCTTCTCCAGAAAACCGCGGGTCCGCCGAGCTTTCAGGCCCCGCGGACCCTCCCAGCTCTTTTCCGCTTCCCCTCGCCCCTTCCCTGCCTCCAAATGGCCTGACGGAGGCTGATTCCAGCCCACCCCCTTCTTCTCCCGCATGTCCCAAGTCCGCGTCCGCTTCGCTCCCAGCCCCACCGGCTTCTTCCATATCGGAAGCGCCCGAACCGCCTTGTTCAATTGGCTCTACGCCCGCCATACGGGCGGCAAATTCATCCTGCGCATCGAGGATACCGACAAAGAACGTAACTCGGAAGCGTTCCTGAAGATCATCCTGGATTCGATGCATTGGCTGGGGATGGATTGGGACGAAGGTCCCGAAATCGGCGGCGATTTTGGTCCTTACTTCCAATCTCAACGCACCGAACTTTATCGCGCCAAGCTCAAGGAGTTAGCCGACAAAGGCCGGGCTTACGAAAAAGACGGTGCTTGGTGGCTCCGCCTCGAAGGCGCCCGTTCCACCGTCTTCGATGACCACCTTAAAAAGGAAATCGAGAAAGTAGAGGCCGCACCGATGGTGCTCGAAGACCTCGTCCGCGGCCGCGTCGAACGCGCCGAAGATCGCGACTTCGTCCTCTTCCGTTCCAACGGCGAACCGGTCTTCCACTTCGTCAACGTCGTCGATGATATCGAGATGAAGATTACCCACGTGATCCGCGGCGAGGATCACCTCTCCAATACGTCGAAGCACCTCGAGATCTTCAAAGCCTTCGGCGTGACTCCGCCCCTCTACGCCCACATTCCGCTGATCCTCAAGACCGACGGCCCGGGCAAGATGTCCAAGCGCGATCGCGGCGCCCTCATCGAGGAATATCAGCAACGCCGCTACCTACCGGCCGCAGTTCGGAATTACCTTTGTCTATTGGGCTGGACGCCCGCCGACGGCAAAGAAGTCATGCCCATCGAAGAGATCGTCCGGCAGTTTGAAATCTCGGCCGTCCACCAATCGAATGCCCGCTTCGACGAACGCAAGATGTCGCACGTCAACGCCCAGACCTTGCGCCTGTTGCCGCCCGCAGAGTTCGCCGCCGTCGCCCGACCCATCTTGACCGAGACCGGTGTCGTCCATGCCGATATTTCGGACGCGCGCCTGACCGAGGTCTTGGGCATCGTGCAGGAGAAAGTGGTCTCCGTGGAACACCTGCCGGAGTTCCTCGCCTTCTTCTTCACGGATAAGTTTAATCAGGACGAAAACGCCTTGGCGAATCTTTCCAAAAAAGGCGGCGATCCGGTGGCCCGCGTCCGCGAATTGTTGCCGACGCTCACCGCCGCCGCCTGGGAGGAAACCGCCTTGGAGGCCGCTTTCACCGCCGTCGGTGTCACGCACGGCCGCAAGCCTACCGACTACTTCGCCCCCATCCGCTATGCGATTTCGGGTCAAGGCGGCGGCGCGCACCTCCTCGGCGTCCTGCGCGTCCTCGGCCGCGACACCACCCTCGCCCGCCTCCAAGCCTTCGCCGCCTAATCCCATCTTGGCACTTTTGTACCTTCCCTACGATTCTCGCCCATGTCCTCCGACACCCCTCTTTCGGCGCCCACTCCGCGTCACTTCATCCAGCAGATCGTGGATGCCGACCTCGCGGCGGGGAAGCATGCCGTCGTCGCGACCCGTTTCCCGCCCGAGCCCAACGGCTACCTGCACGTCGGCCACGCCAAATCAATCTGCCTCAATTTCGGTTTAGCCCTTGAATTCAAAGGGCGTTGTCACCTCCGGATGGATGACACCAACCCGACCAAAGAAGACATCGAGTATGTCGATTCGATCAAGGAAGATGTCCGCTGGCTGGGCTTCGACTGGCACGAACACTATTACCAGGCCTCCGATTATTTCGACCGCATGCACGCCGATGCAATCAAGCTGATCAAATTGGGCAAGGCTTTCGTCTGCCACCTCACGCTGGAACAAATGAACGCCTACCGCGGCGACCACAAGACGCCCGGAAAAAATAGCCCAACGCGCGATGCTTCCATCGAAGAAAACCTCGCGCTCTTTGAAAAGATGACCCGCGGCGAGATCGACGAAGGCAAGGCGGTACTGCGGGCCAAGATCGACATGGCCTCGCCTAATTTCCACCTGCGCGACCCGATCATCTATCGCATCCGCAAGACTTCGCACCACAACACCGGCGACAAATGGTGCGTCTATCCGATGTACGATTATGCCCACCCGCTCGAAGACGCCTACGAAGGCATCACGCATTCCATCTGCACGTTGGAATTCGAAGTGCATCGCCCCTTCTACGATTGGCTCCTCCGCACGCTCGACACCCCCGCCAAACCGCAACAGATCGAATTCGCCCGCCTCAACCTGACCTACACCGTCATGTCCAAGCGCCGCCTGCTCGAGCTCGTTCAGGAAAAGCGCGTCACCAGCTGGGACGATCCGCGGATGCCCACGATTTCCGGCATGCGCCGCCGGGGTTACACACCGGCCGCCATCCGCAAGTTCTGCGAAACCATTGGCGTCACCAAGCATAACTCGCTCACCGATGTGGCCCTGCTCGAACACGCCATCCGCGAAGACCTTAACAAGACTTCGCCCCGTTTCATGGCCGTACTCGATCCCGTCCGGCTCGTCATCGAAAATTACCCGTCCGACCAAGTCGAACACTTGGAAGCCCAGAACAATCCCGAAGACCCAGCGGCGGGCTCACGCCAAGTCCCCTTCTCCAAGACGTTGCTCATCGAGCGCGCCGACTTCATGGAGATTCCGGAAAAGAAATATTTCCGCCTCACGCCCGGCCAAGAGGTCCGGCTCCGCTGGGGTTACTTCGTGACCTGCACCGGTTGCAAAAAAGACGCCGCTGGCAACATCACCGAAGTCACCTGCACCTACGATCCGGCGACCCGTGGCGGAGACTCGGCGGATGGCCGTAAAGTCAAAGGTACAATTCACTGGGTCTCCGAAGCGCACGCGGGCGATGTAGAGGTACGGCTCTACGACCGCCTCTTCTCCCACGAGAATCTGAACGACCTGCCGGATGACGCTGATTGGCGAAATTTCTTAAATCCGACCTCCCTCAAAGTCATCCGCGGCTTCGTCGAACCCGAACTCCTTAAACTTAACCCATCGACCCGGGTCCAGTTCGAGCGCACCGGCTACTTCTGCGTCGACGCCAAGGACTCGCAAGCGGGCAAGCCAGTCTTCAATCGCACCGTCGGCCTAAGAGACTCCTGGGCCAAGCAGATCACGAAGTGAGGTAGGGGCGCGACTGCGTCGCGTCCGTTCGCCACGCAGCGTGTCTCGCGGTAGGGCGGGCTCTCCGAGCCCGCCGCTGTACCGAGACACGGACGGCTCGGAGAGCCGTCCCTACCGTCCCCCATCCGGCCAACTGGCCCTCTGGTCAACCGTTCGGCCTTCGGCAGCTGGCTCCGGGTTCCCGCTTTAGACCAAAGACAGTCAGCCCTACCCCAACCCCTGTCCCTACCCCTGAATTCACCTTTGCACTTTTGCACAGGAGCTGCTCCGATTTGCACCTTTGCTCTGTCTCATTGGGTCAGTCCCATGTCCGTCCGCCCACGGACGCGACGCAGTCGCGCCCCTACCCATTCCAAGGCAACCTGCATCCCTGGCCAACTGGCCCTCTGGATCAACCGATCAACGACTCCTACCCCCACCCCTACCTCTGCCCCTATCCCTACCTTAAACACCCTTGACCCACCCCTCTCCCTTCCTTTGATGCACCTTCTAACTGAGCAAAGGAGAGGTGGCAGAGTGGTCGATCGCGCTGCATTGGAAATGCAGTGTACCGCAAGGTACCGAGGGTTCGAATCCCTCCCTCTCCGCCAGTTAGATTCGAGCAAGCAGATTCACCTTAGCCGTTGAGTCTATTAGTCCCGTATCAGTCGGCCGGGAGGGATGAGGACCCGAAGGGGTTCGGTGAAGGCCGCAGGCCGAACAGGCAATCCGTTAGGATTGGGGCGAAGCCCCGTAGCGAAGCGGAGCCAATCCCTCCCTCTCCGCCAGTTAGATTCGAGCTAAAAAAACTTACCTCAACCGGCCATCTAGGTAGGGACAGCACCACGTGCTGTCCTAGAATCCATTTTCAGGTCACGGGTCTCGGCTATCGGGAACCAGGTTCGGGTGTTCGGGTTCAGGTGCAAGTACGGGTTAGCACACAACCGCCCCAGCCATACAACCGGTTTCCGGTTTCCTTTTGAGTTTAGTACTTTGTCTTGAGGTAGGGGCGCGACTGCGTCGCGTCCGTCGACCGATGCCAGAGAGCCTTGTAGAGCAAGTCTGACTTCGCCGCACCAAGGCGAACGGACGCCACGCAGTGGCGCCCCTACCTATCTGATCCTGCCACCCGCCACCCGGGGCCGCCACCTGCCACCTGAAACGATTCCGACCTTTGCACTTTTGCACAGGAGCTCCGCTCCGATTTGCACCTTTGCACTGTCTCATTGCCTTGATGTCGGGACATAAAAAAGGCCGCCCTTGCGGACGGCCTTTGAGAAACTCTGAAGTTGGCTTAGAACTTACGGTTCAGAGAGACGTTGACGCGCTTGTCTTGGTTATAGTCGTTGCCGCTACGGAATTCAGCGCTGAGGTTCGCCGTGAAGCCGTTGTTGAGATGCAACGTTGCGCCGAGGCCGAGGTTGGTGACGACGCTCTTGCTGTCGTTACCGGCGACGCTGAAGCTCGAGCTAGGCGCACCGGCGAAGTTGGCCGTGACGCTGGTCGCATTGGAGCCGAGCTGCTTTTCCAAGCCAAGGGAAAGGCTCAGACCCAAATTGCTCGTGGCTTCGTAGCCGATCGTCAGTCCCACGACACCGCGGGTTGCGCTAGAGTTCATGGCACCGACCGCGAGGTTCGCACCCGAACCGGTTTCGGTGAAGGCGTCGGACTTCGAGCTGCCGTAGACCAGACCAAGGGTCGGGCTCACGCTGAGATGGTCCTTTTTATAGACCTCCATCGAAGCACCTATCTGGGCACTCGTGCCGCTGAGCTTGTTGTTCGTCGAGCTTGAGGTACCCGTGGTCGAGGTGATTGCATCGTCACCCGAATTCGCCAAAGCCATGGTGCGGCTCGAGTCGAAGTGGAGGTTCGAGGTGCTGATCGCGGCCTTGACGCTGATCGGATAACGATAAGCAATCGAACCTTCCAGACTCAGACCCAAGACGTCTCCGCTTACAGAGTTGGTGCTCGAGAGCGCGTTCGTGTGGCCCGAATTATGGCCGTAGAACAGGCCAGCCTTCCACTGCGGATCATAGCTGTAGCTGATGTTCGCGTAATTGGTCGTGCTGGAGAGATGACGGTCGAAGGCGGCGGATGATCCGCCGGTGTAATTACTGGAGGCGTTGCTGTAACCGGCACCGATGTTCCACTTACCCTGGACGAACAACGGCGAGGTCTGGCCAAGAACGCCGTCCGTGATGGTACGGGCGGTGGTCTGAGCGTAATCACCAAGCCCCAGGAAGACTTCCGGAGAATAGGAATCCAGGACGGCGTTGGTATTCGCACCCGCGTTGATCAAGGCCAAGGCTGCCTTACCGGCGTTGGTGTTGGTGTTGATGAAACCAGCGCGCTCAGCACCAGCATGCGTCACGGAAGCGGCTGCTTCAGTGACCGAAGCCGTCCAGAGAGCGTTAGCTACCGCAGTGCGGCTCGTGTTCGTACCCCAAGCACCGAACGTCTGTGCGGCGCTTAAGCCGGTACCATACAAGTTACCGAAGGTGTGGGTGGTGTCGGAGTTGTTATCGAAGAGGACCCAGCTGGTGAAATCGCTTCCGTCATAATCAGCGATGGCACCGGTGATGCCGCCCGAGGCCTTGATCAGGGTCAGGGCGTTAGCACGAGCCAAGGACGTGGCCGTGAAGGCGCCGAAGGTCTGGGCATCCAACGTGACTCCCGTTCCAATCGTCACCGTGCCGGTGACGTTGAATTGGTCGTGGTTACTAGAGCCGTTACCGGCGGTCAGTCCGCCGATTTCGGCCACGTAGTTGGAGTTGTTGGCGAGCACTTGGGCACCGACGGCATTCAGGATGCCAGGCGAGTTGCCGGGAGCCAAGTCGCCGTTGACGGTGATGTTACCGTAGATCGTACCGGAACCACCCAGGGTGGCACCCGAGGCGACCGTGACGTTCGCGGAAGTGATGGTGCTATTGACGGTCAGCAGGCCAGCCTGGACGACGGTGTTACCGTAGCTACTCGTACCCGTGGAGAGGGTCAGGGTACCTGCGGTGGTCTTGACGAGGGCGCCGCTACCGGTGATGGCACCCGTGAAAGTACCCGCTTCGATGGTAAGATTCTTCGAAGCCGCGATGACGAATGAGCCATTTCCGGAGACGGTGTTGACCGTGGTGTTGCCAAGGTAGTTGACCGTACCCGTGCCCGTGCGGCTCGCGATGATGGAGTTACCCGAGAAGGTCGTGGTACCCGAACCGTTGAGACCCATCGAGAGGGTCGTCGTACCGGCGGCAGCCGTGAAGTTCAGCGTGGCGTCATTGGTCACCTGAGCGGCCAAGGTGACGGCGGAGCTGAAATTCAGCGTACCAGCGTTAACGGTGGTGGTGCCGGTGTAGTTATCTACGTTGAGGCCACTCAGGGTGAGGGCATTCACCCCACCCTTGATGATCGAGCCAGCACCCTGGATTGTGCCGTCACTCGTACCTTCGGAAATCGTGAGACTCGCACCGGAAGCGATGTCCACAAGGCCGGAAGACGAGAGGGAGCGGATATTCGAATTCTTCTTGAAGTTCACATTGCCGGTGCTGATGGCCGCCACGTCAATGGTCGTGAAGCCATTGAACGTGGTGGAGCTAGAGTTATCATTGGCGAGGCCAGTGACGTTTGCATCCCCCGAGAAGGTGGTCGTCGCGCCGTAATTCGCCGCCAGCCCCGTTGAGAGGGTCGTCGTGCCCACGGCTGCCGTGAAGTTCAGCGTGCCGTTATTAACGGTCACCTGGCCGGCCAAGGTGACGGCCGAGTCGTAGACCAGCGTACCAGCGTTAGCGGTGGTGGTGCCAGTGTAGTTATCCACGCCCAAGCCCGAGAGCGTCAAGGTACCTGCGCTCGTCTTGATGACGTTCGCACCCGAAATGATTCCGGTATACGTACCATCCGAGATCGTGAGCGACTTGGCGGTATCGATGCTGACGGTACCCGAACCATTCAAGGTCGTGACAGACGAGTCTTGGAAGAAGTTCTGCGTACCCGTGCCCGCACGGACATTGACGTTAGCGGAACCCGAGAAGCTGGTGGTACCCGAACCGTTGAGACCCGTCGAGAGGGTCGTCGTGCCCGCGGTGTCCGTGAAGTTCAGCGTGGCGTCATTGGTCACTTGAGCGACCAAGGTGACGGCGGAGCTGAAATTCAGCGTACCAGCGTTAACGGTGGTGGTGCCGGTGTAGTCATCGACGCCCAAGCCCGAGAGCGTCAGGTAGGTTCCGCCGGTCTTGATGATGGAACCGGCACCCGAAATGGTTCCGGAGAAGGTGTTGTTGGAAAGCGATAAGCTCTTGCCGCTGGCGATCGTAAGGGTTCCGGCGCCGGAGACGTCAAAGATGCTCGAATTAGCGCTGAAGTTCGCCGTGCCGTTACCCGTGCGATACTGAATCGCAGCGGCGCCCGTGAGGTTGGTCGTGCCGTTGCCGGATAAAGTACCCGTGACGTCTGTCGTGCCGCCGATGGTGACGACTCCGGTATTTTCGAGATTAGCAGTCCGCACATTTGCGTCTAAGTTGGTCGTGGCATAATTACGCAAGGTATTGACAAGCACATTGCCGATGACGTGCGTCGTGCCGCCGTCCGTGTTGATGTTAGTACCGGCGTAGGTTCCGCCGATGGTGGTGGTGCCGCTGCGATTCCAGACCCGAGTCCCCGTGACATTCCCACCGATGGTGATATTACCCGACAAATCGTTTTCGATCTCAGTAATCGCCGCATTAGCGTCGAAGTTGGTCGTGGCCTGATTGCGCAGGTAAGAAGCAGTCACATTGCCGATGACGTGAGTCGTGCCGCCGTCCGTGTAGATGTCAGTACCGACGTAGCTTCCATCGATGGTGGTAGTACCGCTTATATTAGTCGTGGTCGTGATCGAGGCGTTATTGGCAATGTTCGTCGTGCCACGATTAGTGAGGCTGCTGACGAGCGTGGTCGTCCCGGTGAGGGCCGTGAAATTCAAGACGGCGCCACTGGCAACGGTGACGGCACCAGAAAGGTTCACCGCAGTATGATCGAAGACCAGGGTGCCGTTGTTGACGCTGGTCGTTCCAGTGTAGTTATCGACGTTTGCTCCGGAAAGCGTAAGGGTGTTGCTACTCTCTTTCTTAAGGCTACCGCTGCCGGAGATGGTGGCCGACGAGCTGCCGTCTTCCACCGTGAGATCGATGCCCTGAATAAGAATCGAGCCGCCGCCGTTGAGGCTATTGATGTTGTAATTGGCGTAGATTTCGATGGTACCATCGCCGCTGCGCGTGTTCGTGGTGCCGCCGCTAAAGAAGACGGTCCGACCGAGACCGCTGAGCGTGGTGATATTACCCGTTCCGTAGAAATAGGTATTTCCAGAATTGATGTTCGCCGTGGTGATGTTCGTCGTGCCTCTGAATGTCGTGGTGCTGTTAGTGACGATGTCCAACTGGGTTAGGTTCGCTTTGCCCGAGAAGGTCGTCGTTGCGCCATTTGCAACGAGGCCGGTCGACAAGGTGGTCGTACCCAAGGTGTCCGTGAAATTCAGGAAGCCGTTAGTGTTATTCACCTGACCAGCCAAGGTGACGGCGGAGGTGAACTCCAGGGTGCCGCCATTGACCGTCGTCGTGCCGGTGTAGTTATCCACGCCGAGTCCCGAGAGCACCAAGGTGCCGACGGTATTCTTGACGAGATTGCCCACGCCATTGATGGTGCCGCTGTAGCTACCGCTCTCGATCGTCAGGTTCTTGGTGGAGTCGTTGATGCTCAGGATGCCGGAGCCGGATAGGTTGGTGACGGAGGTATTGAGGGCAGTGAAGTTGACGGTTCCCGTCGAGTTGTTCTGCAACGAAGTGATAGCGTCATTGGTACTGCCGCCGGTGAAGCTCAGGGTGCCGTCGTTGATGACGGTGCCCATGCTGTTTCCTGTCGAGCTATTGACGGTGATCGTACCCTGCTGAAGACGGGTCGTGCCCGTAAGGTAGACCTTGTCCAGATTCAGGAGACCCGCGGTGACCTTGGTCAATGAACCCGAGCCGCTGACGTCCGCACCGGTGATCAAAGCCGCATTACCGGAATTGATCGTCACAAGGACGTCTACGCCGTCGATGACGAGCGAGCCGCCATTGAGGGTGGTGATGACGGAGGTCGGGCCGGAACCCTGTAAGGTAAGAGTGCCGCTCTTCATCGTACCGACCGAGACATTATAGCTGACGGTCGCCGTCGGATTACCGCCAAGCGTATCACCGAAGTTCGTGATGACCGAAGTGACGCCGGTCAAAGCCGCCGTGCCTCCGATGAAGTTCTTGATGGTCGTGGATTGACCGTTGAAGGTATGGGTGCCGCCCGACAAGTCCTTGATGACGACATCGGCGGTCGAGGAGTTGATCGAACCCCCGCTGACAGTGGTGAAAGAACCAATGGATCCCGTCAGATTGACCGTACCGGCCGAAAGCGTGCCGATATCCGCCACGCCCCCGATATTGATCGTGCCACCGTTGGCATCGATGCTACCGATGGTAGCGGTTCCGGAAACGTTCACCTCGAGGTAAACGACTCCACCCGTCGATGGACCAGGCAGATAGTTCGCACCACTGAGCAAATCACCGAATCGGTCCCGATTGGTGATATAATTGGAATTAAGGTTCTTCGTCGTGACGGTACCGCCGGAAATATCCGACGTTAACGTGCCGTTTAGCGTCAGGCTATTGTGACCACCACCGCCAGCACCGTAGCCCCAGGTAAAGTCAGCAGGGAGAGTGGGGTCGAACGTGGCTGCATCCAAGCCGCCGATCACACCGCTTAGGGGACTCACGCCAAAGGCGTTATTATAGATGACCAAGTTGCCGCGCGTGAGGGTGGTGACACCGGAACCGAACAACTGATCGAGGGTGAGGGTAGAATTACCCCCCAAGGCTGGAGTAAGAGTCAGGCTACCATTGTTCCAAATCGTGCCCGTCATATCTTTGGCGACGCCCGTGAAAGTAGCTTCACCGCCCTGATCAATCAGCAGGTGCGAGGCCGTATTAAAGTTAACGCCATGTAACGAAGCACCGTTTTGAACGCTGATGTTCCAGACGCTGGCTAAGCCGCCTGCAACGGTATTCAGGCGACCTTCCGAAACTTCAATGATACCATCAAAGGTATTCGCGGAACTCAAATTGAGTGTGCCCGATCCGGTCTTTTCCAGTGAGCCCATACCCAAACCGAACGCTCCGGCCGAACCCGAGATCGCACCGGTGATTACCGCATCAGTAGCTGCCGACCCATTGCCGACCTCAATGGTGCGGTGGCCAGAGTCAAGAATGATGGCGTTGTCTAAAGTCAGGGTGTGGGTCGAATCCGAATTCGCCAAGATCAAGGTACTGGTCGGCAGCCGGGTAGCCCAATCAACAGTGGAACCTGCTGCGCCCAAGGTGACCTTACGGTCTGCACCGATCGCAATGAAGCCGGCGCTGGTGCCGGTGAACTCGACTTCACCAACACCTGAACCGAGGTTACGGGCGAAATCAGCCGCGGCTAATTCCACGAGGCCTCCTTGGATTTGCAGAAGACCAAGCGTGAGGGCGTTCACGTCATTCAGACGCAAGGCACCATCACCAAGAATGGTGGCGTTGGTTGAGAGAGCGCTGGAGCCCGATAAGGTCAGGCGACCAGTGCCATTTTTGAAAAGATAGCCCGACCCCAGGTTCAGCCCGCCTGAAATGGTGGTATTTCCTGAGCCTCTAACATCTAGGCTTTGGTTGGCTACGCTGGTGACCGCACCCGTTGTAAGTTCAACGCCGCTAGCGACGATGATGCGATCGACGCCGAAAGCCGCTCTGGCAAGGGAAACAGTTCCAAATGCCAAGGTAACAGTTTCGGTAGAGTCGAAGTTTCCACCCTTATTGACGCTTAAATTACCATCGGCTATCTTCAGGGTGCCCAGCGTCTGGGTCACCGAAGGGCGAGAGACAGTATAAGGGGTCACGGCACCAATTGTGATCGCGCTGCCGGTGGAGACTTCGACGTTATTTCCGAGGGTCAACGCGCTGTCGCTGTTGATATCAAGGCTACCGCCGGTCATGGTGACCTTGCCGGTACCCAAAGCGTTGTTGGATTTGATTTCCAGGGTGCCCGCCGCGATATTGACGGTACCAGAAAGCCCGGAATTATTGCCGGAGAGAGTGACGATGTCGCCCCCGCTGGTCTTGTTAAGGCCGTTCGTACCAGCCAAATTGACGCTGACCGTGCCCTTCTGGAGCTCAAAGGCCGCCGAAGAAGTCAGGGTTGAGGTTCCACTGGAAGATTTGATTTCGCCATCGGTCAACGTGACGACGCCGGCGGGCTGAGTCGAAGTTTGGTTGAAGCCGGCCATGTCGAGCGAAGACTGGGCGCCGCCGATATTTAAAGCGCCCGAACTCAAAACGTCGTTAGCACCGAAAACGAGTTTTCCGTCCGCGATGGTCGTCGCACCCGTCCAGCCGCTGGCCGCGGCAGTCAAGGTCAAGGTACCGCTGCCCAACAGCATATAAAGATTGCCCGACCCCAAGGTCAGCCCCGCGATTGTACTCGAACCTGAGCAGATAATCCTAAGGGATTCGTTAAGTACGCTGGTGACTTTACCCGTTGTGAATTGAACGCTCCCGACGCCAAAAGTCGAAGTGCCTCCAGCGCTGTCAAGAGACACGGCACCGACCACGAGGGTAGGGGTTGCGGAAGAATCGAAGTTTCCACCCCTGTTGATAACCAAGCTGGTAGCGCCCATCTTCAGGGTGCCTAAGGTCTGGGTCACCGAAGTCGTCAAAGCACTCGTAACGGCTTCGATTGTGACCCCGCCCCCGACTGTGACTTCAACGTTGTTGCCGAGGGACAAAGCGCTGTCGCTATTGATAGTGAGGCTACCGCCGGTCAGGGTGACCTTGCCGGTACCCAAAGCGTTGTTGGATTTGATTTCCAGGGTGCCCGCCGCGATATTGACGGTGCCAGAAAGCCCAGAATTGTTGCCGGAGAGAGTGACGGTGGAGCTGGTGGTCTTGTTAAGACCGGTCGTACCAGCCAAATTGACGCTGACCGTGCCCTTCTGGAGCTCAAAGGCCGCCGAAGAAGTCAGGGTTGAGGTTCCACTGGAAGATTTGATTGTGCCATCGGTCAACGTGACAACGCCCGCGGGCGCAGTCGAAGTTTGGCTGAAGCCGGCCATGTCGAGCGTCGAGCCGTTCTGGATATTTAAAGCGCCCGAACTCAAAACGTCGTTATAACCAAAGAGGAGTTGGCCTGCCTTGACGGTCGTCGAACCCGCCCAAGATATATCCGCCGAATTGGATAATGCGAGGGTCCCGGAACCGTCTTTGATCAGGTTGGCGGCGCCGAGATCAACGGCCCCTAAAATAGTTACATTGCCAGCACCATTGATTGTCAAATCGGTGGCCGGACCGGAGATTTGACCGCCAATAGTGATAGTATGATCCAGGGCCGCGGTCATCGTTGAACTGGCGGCCCCAAAAATGACTTCGCCATCGAGCAAGGTTACGGTTGGAGGTACCGCGGAAGTCGCAGTCGAAGTGATGCTGTTAACGTTCAACTTGTAACCAAATAGTTTTACCGTGTGGGACAGCAACCCGTCTGTATTGGAGAGCGTCAACGTATTGTATACGGGAGTATCAAAACCAACGTTGGAAGTTGCCGTCGCGTTAACATTAGCAAGCCCACCGATCACCAAGTCGTCGCCGAGACCAGGAACTGTTGTTGACGCAACTCCTAGAGAGTCAGACCAGCTCGCTGCAAGGGACCAGTCTTGAAGGGTGGCCGGCGCAGACGGATTAAGATAGAATGTCGCGGCCTTGGCCGTGGTGGGCATCACCGTCGCCGAAAGGGCGAAAGCGGCGGCGACTAAAAAGCGGAGACGAGGGAGGGTTGGGTTAGCCATGGGATAAGTGATTGGGCGAAATTGCCTATTCCCCCCTCATCTGCAATCCGAATTATTTACACTTTAATAATATATTTACCCCCACCCCGACCAAGGGGGGGGTCGGGGGTCGGGGGGTACTTTACTTATTTAGCTTACGTGTAAAAAAGTTATCAATCTTGGCCGAAGGTCACCCAAGGTGGAACCGCACCGATTGCCGTCCTTTTCCTGCACTTTCCCACCCAACCCCCCTCGTCGCACCCTGCCAACGGTAGCAGTAGGGATATAAAAACGGCCGCCCGGGCGGGCGGTTTTGCTGAAACCTGAGCGATAGGTGTTGTCTATTAAATGCCACAAAATCGTGATTTTCCTGTAAACTTTTAATGTCCATCGTCCCGGCGTTATTCTCGGGCGGCTTGAGGGTCTATAAATTTTAAAAACAGGGAGCGCCTGATTATATATTAAATCTTCTAGAAAATCACCGATTGAAGGGGACTTCCGAGAATCTCCGCGGGTGGGAGGTGATCGTCCTGACCTCACCCTGCTTCGGCCAGCCGCGGGCCATCGCGGTTCATCAACTCCCTCCCCAGAAGCGATGGCGAAAGCAGCCTCTCCGGGACCGCTTCATTTTCTGAGGGTCGGGCTACTCCGGCGACGTTTTAGGCTGTTTATAGGGGCCAAACCGTTTTTTCGGGGATTTTTCCGTTAATGGCCTCGCCTCGTAAGGGGTTACCTTAAGGCTTCACTCCATGCGGCTAAACTTCGCCCGCTTCGTTTGCCTAGGAACCTTGCTCGCCGTTCAAGCCTTCGCTGCCGAAGACATCATCACCCTACCCCTCCGGTTCCATATCGCCCAGGGGCAGCGATGACCATCAAAGCGAAGAAGCTCGAAGCCTGGGTGAAGCCAGCCGACCTCACCGGGCCCGTCATCGTTGAAATCAATCGGATCTGGAAACAGGCCGGCATCCAATTCGTGATCGAACGCGCCGAAGAAGAGGCCGTGATTAAGCCGGCTGACTTCGACGAAATCATCCAATATATCGAAAACGCCAAGCGCGATGAGCATGGCCACGGCGACCCGACGCGCATCCAGAAAATCATGCAACTTGTCGACCCGGCCAAGTCGAATCCCAAGACGCATAATATCTATCTGATGCCCTACATCGGCGGCACCTCGCAGGGTAACGCCCAATTCAAACTTAAAGGCATCTTTGTCGGAACTTGGACAGACAAAGCTTCGCGCGGTCTAAACCCTCCGGTCAAAACGCTCCTGTCCGAAAAAGAGCCGTTCAAAGTCGGCTCCCTCGCCCGCACCCTCGCCCACGAGATTGGGCATACTTTAGGCCTTAATCACCCGAAAAGCAGCGGCGGCGTGCCGCAACTCATGAGCGGTGGCGGCTACGTCCTGACCCCGGCAGAGATCACGACGGCCCGAAAAATCGCCCAAGCGATCAAGTCCGATCCGGCCGCCGCCCAATAAGGACGACGCGATTACCTCAGCGTCCGGCGGCCGGCTCGAAGCGCTTTTCGGCGGGCACGACGACTGGAGCGATGACGGATTTCCAGACTTCGTAGCCTGCGGCGGTCATATGGATATTGCCTGGAATAAAACACTCCGCCTTGGGGACGCCGTCGGCCCCGATCAACGGACTGGTCGTATCCAGGAACTTCATCCAAGCCTGCGTTTCGCATTCCTGACGCAATAAGGTGTTGGTCTTACGGATATCATCGATCAGTTCGAAGCGCTTGCCGGGGCTGGGCACCAAGCCGAGCACGTAGAGGCGAGCCTGCGGGAGCGCGGCATGCAACTTGCTCTCCAGCTGCCGGAAGTTTTCGAGGACGGTCTCCGGCTTCGTCTTACCCGTCTTATCCATGATGTCGTTGCTGCCTTCGTATAAAATTACGGCCCGTGGGTTAAAGGGAATGACGAGATTCGTGATATATAATTCAGCCGCATGGGACATTTTGCTGCCGCCGACGCCATAATTATAAATGGTCAAGGGTGCCAAGTCGGCGGAGACGGTCTTCCAATTCTGCATCTGCGAACTGCCAATGCAGATGATGCTCCCGGGAGCGGGTGGACTCTTTTTCGCGGCGGCCAAGATCTTCTGATACAAGGCCGCGACCTTCGAAGGCGAGGACTTATCTGTCAGAGCTTCGGCACCGCTCTCCGCCGCTGACAGCGAGACGCAAGTAATCAGCAAAATAAAGGCTGTGATGGACTGTTTCATCAAAGCTTACTCGCCTTTGGCCTTCTTGGCTTTCTTGACCTTTTTGTCTTCCTTATTCGCGCTCCGCCCGGAACCGTCGCCCACCGCGTCCTTGATGCCTCCAGCGGGGTTTAATTCGGCAAGAGCCGCCGCCAAGCGCTTCCGGGCCGCAAGGGCGGCCTCATCCTTACTGTCGGCGGGTACAAGCTTCTCCGTAAAAGGCGCGTCTTTCATGTCGTAGAGGGCGCCCGATTGATCGAGTTTCCAACCTTCCTCACGGACGAAATAATTATTGCTCAACTGGCAGTAAGCCCAAGTGCGCGGAGATTTCGTCTCACCCTTGAACTGAGAGACCAGACTGCGCCCGTCAATCACTCGACCCGTTGGCAACGGAGCCCCAGCGACTTCGGCGAAAGTAGTCAGCAAGTCGCTCGCGTCCGCGACGTTGGAATTGACCTTACCGGCGGGCGTGACGCCGGGCCAGTTGGCGATGAAAGGCACGAGACCGCCGCCCTCTTGCATCGTCCCTTTCTCCCCGTCGAGGCGGCGCCCTCCGATGGTGGCGACGGGCGCGTGATGCTTGGCCGTACCATTATCTCCCATGAAGACGATCAGGGTGTTCTCGCGCAATTTAAGGCGAACGAGTTCGGCCAGCAACTTGCCGATCAACTTGTCCATATAGATGATATTATCGTTATAATGGCGGGCCAAAAGCACTTCGGGATCGGTCCCCGCCGGCACCGGAGCGCTATCGGGAGTCGGCAGGATCTCACCATGCACGTGCGACATCGAGTAATACAAGAAGAACGGTTTCGCCTTATTAGCCTCGAGCCAGGCCACCGCATTCTGGTGCATCAGGTCAGGCATATATTCCCCGTCCTGCAAGGGTAACGTCTTACCGTTGACGGTATAGGTGTCGGGATCACCACGCACCGAGCCGTCGGCGTTCATGCCTTTCACAGTCTTGCTGTTCCAATAGATGCCGCTGGCCTTGAAGCGGAAGTCGTGATCGAAACCCCACTCAGAGGGACTGCCCGAAGGCGAGAGCTGACCCCACTTGCCGATGAGCGCCGTCACATAGCCGGCCTTCTTCAGGACGGTCGGGATCATCTGCTCGGCTTGGTCGCCAGACCGTACCAGGTTCTTGCAAGCGTCTTGGCTCACGGCGCCCGTCCGGAACGCATAGCGGCCAGTCAAGATCAGGGAGCGCGACGGTCCGCACAGCGGAGCGGTATAAAAATGCGTGAAGCGGATGCCGCCTTGGGCGAGCGAGTCGATGTTCGGGGTCTTGAAATGGTCGGCGCCGTTCACGCCTAATTCCGCGAACCCGAGGTCGTCGGCCAGAATATAAATGATATTCGTTTTGGCGGCCGGGGCGGTCGCCGCTTGGCCGACCCAGGGAAGCAGGAAGGCGAGTAAAGCGGCGGCGAGTAAGGTTTGCATAAGGAGTGAGGCGACGGGAGGCGTGCACCGTAAAGAACCCCCGCCAAATAATAAAGTTTCGTTTTGCCTAAAACGGGCGAATTTAGCCGATCCAGCCCGCGCGCAGGCTGGAGAATTAGGTTTGAGCCAAGTCCACGGTTACTCCGTGCTATCTTCCTACCCCCACCATGAAACACCTCCTCGTACTTGCCCTTCTCGTCCGTTGCGCCGGATCCCTCGTCGCCGCCGGAGAGGCGCAGATCAAAGTGCGACCCGGAGAAGACGTCGAGATCACCCAAGACGGGAAAATCCTGGCCCGCTTCATGACCGCCCACGATGTCAGCACGGCAGAAAAACGCCTGGAGACTTATAAGCCCTACCTCCACATCTATGATGCTAGCGGCGAGCTCCGCCTGACCAAGGGCCCCGGGTTTCAATACACGCACCATCGAGGCATCATGGTCGGCTTCATGAAGATCACATTGGATGGCAAAAGTTACGACCGCTGGCATATGAAAGGCGGCGACCAGGTCGTCACGGACATCACGCCGACAACCGGCGGCTTTACCGCGCACATCGACTGGCAAGGAGATACGGCCAAGCCGATCCTGACGGAAGAACGGGCGTTTGTCTTTTCGCATCCCGCCGGGCCCTTTTATTTCGCCATCGACATGACCAGCGCACTTCGCCCTGACCACGGCGAAGCCAAAATCGACGGCGACCCCGAACATGCAGGCGCGCAATTCCGCCCCTCCGAAAAGATCGAGGGCAAGACGACCACCTATGTCTACCCGGGCAAAGACGAGGCCATCCACAAAGTGAAAGACCTCCCCTGGGTCGCCGAAATCTTCACCATCGAAGGCAAGACGTTTACCGCCTTATTGCTCAATCATCCCACGAACCCCACGGGCACAGCCTTTTCCGCTTATCGTGATTACGGCCGCTTCGGCGCTTTCCCCAAAGGCACGGCCACAGCCGCAGCCCCCTTTAAACTTCATTATAAGTGGCTCGTCGCCGCGGGCGAAATCCGCGACGGCGCGGTCTTCCAGCAGGCCTATAACGATTTCACGGGGCGGAACGACACCACCCCCGTCGTGACCGTCATGCTCGCCGAACAGACGAAGCCGAAGACCCCGGCTAAGAAATAAGCAGTGGGCGACCAAACGCGTCGCGTTCACTTCGTTTTGGTTTTCTTCTTCTTGGCCGCTTTGGCCGTTTCAAGGTTACGACTGCAGGACATATCGTCTTCCATCGGGAAATCATCCGCCTCGCGCAGCGCGATCACCCAAGCCGGACCGACGTCCTTGGGCGTAAGCGGCTTGAAACCTACCAGCTCTTTTTTCTCGCTCCAACCCTGAGGCAGCGTCCCCAAACTCGTACCACCTTCCGCGGCCGGCAATTTGACCTTTCCGCCAATCACAACGTTACCCTTGAAACGGTTCGGGATATTCTTCGGTCCGACCAAGGAAATCTTCGGATCCAAGGTCGCGGCCTCAATGGCCACCCCACCCGCCGGCTTGATGAAGCGGTTGTTCGCGATGTCGCAATCCGAAGGCATGAGCACCAATTGTTCTTCGGGCCAATGTTTCTTGTAGTCGGAGCCGATTTCCAGATCCACGCCCGTGCAACCGACGATGACATTGTTCGAGACCGTCACTTTCTTGCATTGCGGGTAAGCCGAAACGATTCCGAGAGCATTCTTCGCGGTCTTGGCGTTGGATTTTTCGTGAGGAGCGTAACTACTCGTCAGGGCATAGCCGACGAATTCGCCCGCAGAAATCCGGATGCCATAGTCGCATCCAGAAACATAATTACCTTGGACGGTATGATTAGGTCCCGACATCCGCAGGCCGTGCGCCCCGGCCAGGCCTTCGCCCAAGACCACGTTGCCCTTCAGCACGTTGTTGCTACCCCGGCGGATATTGATGCCTCCGAGCGTCGCCACCACGGTATTGTTGATGACCTGGTTGAAATTGGATTTCAGTGAAATGATTTCGGTGCCTTCGCCATCCGCGTGGTCGAAAAGATTTCCCTGGATGGTAAAATAGGCGCCATCGGTCGTTTTTTCGTCGAATTTACCTGAACCCCAGACGCGGATATCTTCCCGGCCATTGCCGACGTCGTAGGGTATGTTCTTAAAGTAGCAGTTCGTGACACCGTTGTGATGGCTGCCCTCGAGTCCGTTACCGACGAGCGGTTGCATATTATTTTTACCTTTGAAATAACAACGGTCAGCCAAGTTGTAATTGCCGTTGAAGAAAACCCAGTAATAGCCGTTGGCGAACTCGGTTGGATTATAATCAACGATGGCCGTATTCCGGACCACCCCGTGGTGCGAGTTGAACATGATGACCGCCCGATCATGATCGTCGCCGGCTGACGTACCTTTGTAAAAAAACAAGCCATCGAGCACCACGTGGGCACCGTTGATCTCGAAAGTCGAAGTACCGCCAAAGATCGCTTCGCCGGGCTGGGCCGACAAGATCGTGATCGGGCGGCCCTGCGCACCGTTATGAGCGACTTTCACGTTCACGTTATCATAGTGCCCTTTGGCGAGTTTGATCACGTCACCGCTCGAAGCGCTGGCTACGGCGCCCTTAAGTTCGGCGACATTCTTGACGGCGACATCGCGGCCAAGCAGCAACCCCATCGAGCCGACCCAAACCACCCACCCCGCCCAGAACCTGGAAGACATCGGTAATATCCTGAAAAGAGTAGTCATGAATAGCTAATTGAGAAACACCCTTAAGCTGTGAAAGTTGCCAAAGTGGCGATTAAGGAGAAGAGCATCCCTTCAACGCTATTTAGCCGTTAACGACTTGGCGGGTAATTCCGGGACGATCGCGGACTGCCAGCCGCCGCCGAGTGCCTTAATGAGTTGCACCGTCGAATTAAGCCGGAGGTTCTGAATCTGAGCGGCAGCAAGCTCGCTGGCCAAAAGCGTACGTTGCGCGTCCATCAGCTGATAATAAGGGGTAAGGCCGCTACGATATTGCATTTCCACCAGCCGAGCCGTCTCGCGGGCGGAGTCCACCATCCGAGCCTGCGATTCGGCGGCACTGACCCGATTGCTCAAATCATTCAGGACATCTTCCGTCTCCCGGAAAGCAGTGAGAACGGCAGCGCGATAGTTTGCCGTCGCCTCAATAGAGCGCTGCTTCGCGCCTTCGAGGGAAGCATCCAGCCGACCCCCTTGGAAAATTGGTAAATGCAGGCTGGGCCCCATCGACCAAACCCGACTTTCCCAACTTACGACCTTGGAGCTATCAATGGTCGAAAAGCCCGCCGAACCGGTGAGCGTCAGTCGGGGATAATAATTAGCCTTCGCTTCGCCGATATCGGCGTTCGCCGCCATCAGCTGATATTCGGCCGCAGCCACGTCAGGCCGACGACCGAGCAACTCCGAAGGCAAGCCGGCAGGGATCACCGGCACTTCGGTCGTCAATGGCTTCACGGCGACCGAGAGCTCCGAAGGCGGCACCCCCGTGAGCACCGCCAAAGCATGCTCGACATTGCTACGCTGACGCCGGACTTCATTCAACTGTCCCGTGGTCGCTTCGACTTGGGTGGTCGCCTGCAGGAGGTCGGTCTTGGGCACTAAGCCCGCCTTCACCTGCTTGCCGACCAGCGAAACCTGATGCTGATAAAGTTCGAGGCTCTTAATCAGCATCGCGGACTGCGTATCGAGCCCGCGCAGCGTAAAATAATTCGAAGCCACGCTCGCCTGGACCGACTGCAAGACGACCGCGAACTCGGTGGCCGAAAGCTTGGTGTTAGCGTCAGCGGATTCGCTGAGGCGCCTCACTCGGCCCCAGACATCGAGTTCATAACTTAAATCGAGCGGAACGGCATAAGAGGTCTGCGTCCGCGAGGGCGAGCCGGCCGTGTCGGACGTGCGGTTACGTTGCAGGGATGGATTCAGGCTTAAGGCGGGCCAAAATCCGGCCTGTGCGACATCGCTCAAAGCCTTGGCTTGACCTATCCGCGCAAAAGCGGCGCGGATATTTTCGTTCGCTTTGAGTGCCGATGCTTCCAAGGCATCGAGGTCAGCATCATGGAAAACCGACCACCAATTGGCGCCCAGCGCGGGTGCGCCTTGATAAGGTCCGGTCAGTTCGCGGAAAGCCGCGGAAACGGGGACTTCTGGTCGGACATAATCCGGCCCGACGGCGCAGGCGGAAAGCAAGAGCGCCCCAGCGATGCCAAGGAGACGGCCGGGGTGAACGGGGGGCGAAGATTGCATGGCAGAAATTATGAGAAGGAGTTAATTCTGCGGGGCTGGCAATGGCGCAACGGCGCGTAACGCCCGGCGCGAATGCAGCCATCCGCGAAGACGGTCGAAATAGAGGTAGATGACCGGTGTGGTATAGAGGGTCAGCAACTGGCTCACCAGCAAACCGCCGACGATGGCGATACCCAAAGGTCGGCGGAGTTCGGCGCCTTCGCCAAAGCCGATTGCCAAGGGCAAAGCGCCGAACATGGCGGCCATCGTCGTCATCATGATCGGCCGGAAACGTAGCATGCAGGCGGTAAAAATCGCTTCGCGAGCGGGAATCTTTTCGTTCCGCTCGGCATCGAGAGCAAAATCAATCATCATGATCGCGTTCTTCTTCACGATACCGATGAGCAACAGCACGCCGATCAAAGCGATGATACTGAACTCCATTCCGAAGGCCATCAGAGCTAAGAGCGCGCCGACGCCAGCCGAGGGTAAAGTGGAAAGAATCGTAATCGGGTGGATGTAACTTTCGTACAGGATGCCCAAGATGACATACATCGCGAGGATGGCGCCCAAGATGAGCAGCGGCTGATTGCCCAGCGATTCTTGGAACATCTTCGCCGTTCCCTGGAAACCGCCTTGCACCGAACTCGGCACCCCCAACTCGCCCATCGCCACCCGAATCGCCGCATCCGCATCATTGAGGGTAATGCCGGGAGCAAGATTGAACGAGATCGTAGTGGCGACGAATTGCGACTGGTGATTGACGTTCAGCGGCGCATTGGCGGGCTCGAACTTGGCGAAGGCCATCAAGGGCACGCGCTTCCCGGTCGCGGTCACGACGTAGATATCGCGGAGCGACTCCGGATTCAGGGTACGCTCCGCATTCACCTCCATCACGAGACGGTACTGGTTGAGCGATTTATACAACGTGGCGACGGGCTGTTGGCCAAAAGCGTCATACAAAGTCCGATTGGCAACTTCGACCGAAATACCGAAGGCGGCCATCTTATCCCGATCGTACGTGACGTAGGTCTGCAGCCCACGGTTTTGGGAATCCGTGTTGACGTCGGTCAATTCGGGCAAGGCGGTCATCGCCGTCTGGATTTTAGGTACCCACTCGTTTAATTTGGAAAGTTCCTCCGCCTGAATCGTATACTGATAAAGCGCCGCACTGGAACGTCCGCCGATCCGGATATCTTGGGCCGACATCAGCACCAGCCGAGCCCCCGTGATTTTCGCCGTATCTTGCCTCAGGCGGGCGATGATCACGTCGGCAGATTCGGTCCGTTCACTCATCGGCTTCAATACGACATACATCCGTGCCGAATTTACCGGACCCCCGCGACTGCCTCCAATCGAGACACTGATGACGCTGACGGCGGGATCGCGTTGCACGATATCGGAGATCGCCACCATCTTGGACTCCATCTCGCGGAACGAGATACTTTGGTCTCCGTCAATATTACCTAACAGGAAACCCGTATCCTGTTGCGGAAAGAAACCCTTGGGAATGACCGAGTAAAGCAGGACGTTCAACGCCACCGTCGCCACCAGCGCTACCAGCACCACGAAACTATGGTCCAAAACCCAGCGCAAAGTACGGCGATACCCCGCGAGCAGTCGGGCAAAAAAACGGTCGATGACGCTGAGCTTGGCCTCGCCGGCCGCCTTCGCCTTAAGCAGGAGCGAACACATCATCGGGGTGGTACTCAGCGAGATCACTAAGGAAACCAGGATTGCCACCGAAAGCGTGATGGCGAATTCGCGGAAAAGCCGGCCGATCAGGCCGCCCATCATCAGGATGGGGATAAAAACGGCGATCAGAGAGACGCTAATCGAGAGCACCGTAAAGCCTACCTCCTTGGCCCCCAATAACGCGGCCTCAAGGCGCGGGACACCCCTTTCGATATGCCGCGAGATATTCTCCAGCACCACGATGGCATCATCCACCACGAAGCCCGTGGCGACCGTGAGTGCCATTAAGGTGATATTATTAATCGAGAAGCCCGCCACCGCCATCACGGCGAACGTTCCGAGGATGGAGACAGGCACGACGATGGCTGGGATTAAAGTCATCCGGGCGTCGCCGAGAAAAAGAAAGACCACCAACGTCACCAGGAAGACGGATAGGAGTAGCGAGCGTTCCACCTCATGGAGCGAACTCCGGATGGTGATCGAGCGATCCATCGCCGCGGACATTTCCATGCCGGGCGGGATTTGCGCTTGGAGATCTGGCACCTTCGCCTTGATCCGGTCGACCGTGTCGATGATGTTGGCCCCGGGCTGACGGGTAATAATCATGACGATGGCCGTGCGGCCGTTCATAATGCCGGCGTTGCGCACATCTTCCACCGAACTCGAAACCGTCGCGAGGTCGGAAAGGCGAACGGGGTTCGTGCCACGATAACTGACAATCAGCGGCAAGTAATCTTCTGGTTTCAAGGCCTGGTCATTGGCTATGACCTGCCATCGATGATCAGCCGATTCGACAAAACCTTTCGGCAAGTTGACGTTGGTGGTGACCAAAGTCTTCCGAACATCCTCCAGCGAAACCCCGTAAGAGGCGAGCTGGGCGGGGTTCACGTTCACCCGGATAGCGGGCAAAGCTGAGCCGCCCACGCTGACATCCCCAACCCCTGGAATCTGGGCAATCCGCGGCGCCAAGATTGTCGTGGCGATATCATACATCTCACCCCGGGTGAAGGTATCGGAAGTGACCGCCAGCAACATGATTGGCATATCGGCCGCGTTGGACTTCCGGTAGCTCGGATTAGTCGTCATCGACGACGGGAGCAGGCTGCGCGCCGCACTGATGGCGGATTGGACTTCGCGAGCTGCGCCATTGATATCACGGGAAAGGTCGAATTGGAGCGTGATGTTCGTATTACCACGCGTACTCGAAGAAGTGATTTCCGTCACGCCGGCGATTCGCCCGAGCGAACGTTCGAGGGGCATCGCTACCGTGGCCGCCATCGTTTCGGGGCTCGCGCCAGACACCGAAGCACGTACTTCGATGGTCGGGAAATCCACCTGCGGCAAGGGCGAGACTGGCAAAGCCCTAAACGCCACGGCCCCCGTGAGGGCGATCCCGATCGTCAGCAAAGTGGTCGCAACGGGACGGCGAATAAAGAACGCAGACAGATTCACGACGACGAGACGGCCGCGCGACGGCGTTGCAAGCGATCAAACCAGAGATAGATGACCGGAGTGGTGAATAAAGTGAGCACCTGACTGACAATGAGACCGCCCACCATCGTGATGCCGAGAGGTTGACGCATTTCCGAACCCATCCCCGACCCCAGCATCAAGGGCAAAGCACCGAGCAGTGCGGCCATGGTCGTCATGAGAATCGGGCGGAACCGTAACAGACACGCCTGATAGATTGCATCTTCCGGCGTCAGCCCTTGCGTCCGTTCCGCATCCAACGCGAAGTCGACCATCATGATGGCATTCTTTTTCACGATACCGATGAGCAAGATGATGCCGATGATGCCGATCACGTCCAAATCCGTCCGCGCCAGCATCAAGGCAAGCAATGCCCCGACCCCGGCCGATGGCAGCGTGGAAAGAATAGTCACCGGATGGATGTAACTTTCGTAAAGCACGCCGAGGACGATATACATCACGACGATGGCGGCCAAGATGAGCCAAAGCTCATTCTTCAGCGCGATCTCAAAGGCCGCCGCCGCTCCTTGGAAAGTCGTGTCGATTGAAACAGGCATGCCCAAATCTTTTTCCGCCTGTTTGATCGCCTTCACGGCATCCCCCAGCGCCGCACCCTCCGCCAAGTTGAACGAAATCCGGGCGCAGGGAAATTGACCGACTCGCGTGATCGCAAGCTGTGCCGGTTGTTCGCGGAACTTTGCAAGATTAGACAGGGGCACCTGGGCACCGCCTGGCGCCGAAACAAAGAGACGTCCCAACGCCTCGGGGCCCTCACGGAACTCGGGCTTCACCTCGAGAATAACCCGATACTGGTTCGACTGCGTAAAGATTGTCGAGATGATGCGCTGACCGAGCGCATCGTAGAGCACATTGTCGATATCCGCGACACTGATGCCATACCGACCAGCGGCCGAACGGTCGATGTCGACGTAGACTTGGCGTCCGTTGGTCTGCAAATCCGTGGCAACATCCTTCACCTTCGGGATGGCTTTGATTTTTTCGAGCAGCTGCGGGACCCAGACCGAGAGCTCATTGAGCTTGGGGGTCTGCAGCAGGAACTGGTATTGCGTCCGGCTGACCGTGGTATCGACGGTCATGTCTTGGACGGGCTGAAGATATAGCGTGACGCCTTCCAACTTGGCCATGCGCGTCTTCAGGCGCTCGGCAATCGCCGGAGCACGAGATTTACGCTCTTCCAGCGGGCGGAGATTGATGACGATACGGCCGGAATTGACCGTGGCGCTATTCCCGTCCACGCCGATGAACGAGGCTAGGCTTTCCACGTCCGAATCCGCCAAGATCTCGCGGGCGACTTCCTGCTGTTTGATTGCCATCGCCGAGAACGAGATATCCTGACGGGCTTCAGTGATGCCTTGAATGACGCCCGTATCCTGCAGCGGGAAAAATCCTTTCGGGATGAAGACGTAGAGCAGGCCAGTCAGCAGAAGCGTGCCTGTGGCCACCCAGAGTGTCAGGCGCTGACGATCAAGCACCCAACGCAGAGCCAGACCGTAGCGACGGATGACCTCCTCGAAAAATCTCCCCAAAGCCTGACTGATGCGGCCAGTGTCCCCTTCGGGAGCGTGCCGCAGCATCCGACTACACATCATCGGCGTCAGTGTCAGGGAAATGACCGCCGAAATCAGGATGGAAACCGCCAAGGTGATCGCAAATTCGCGGAACAACCGTCCGACGATATCGGCCATGAAGAGCAGCGGAATCAGGACTGCAATCAACGAGAATGTCAGCGAGATGATGGTGAAACCGATGTCGGCCGACCCCTTGAGGGCGGCCTGCATCGGAGTTTCCCCCTTCTCGATGTACCGTGAAATATTTTCGATCATCACGATCGCATCATCGACGACGAAGCCCGTCGCGATCGTCAACGCCATCAAAGTGAGGTTATTGATGGAGAAATCGCAGAGGTAGATCACCGCAAACGTTCCCACTAAGGAAAGAGGCACCGTGATACCCGGAATGATTGTTGCGGGTACGCTCCGCAAAAAAACGAAGATGACCAAAATCACCAAGATCACCGAAAGCAGTAATTCGAGGCGCACGTCATCGACCGAAGCCCGGATGGTCACCGTTCGATCCGTCAGGACGGTTACCTTGGCCGCCTCCGGCAAAGTCGCCTGTAGAGTCGGCAGGATGGCCTTGATGCGATCGACGACGGCGATGACGTTGGCGCCCGGTTGTCTTTGGATGTTAAGGATGACGCCAGGCGTCTGCCCTCCCGGATTATGGCCTGCCCATGCGGAAAGGTAGATATTTTCGGCGCCGTCCGTCGTCTCCGCGATATCACTCAAGCGCACTGGCGAGCCATTGCGGTAGGCCAAGATTACGCGATTGTAATCGGAAGGTGAGCGCAGCTGATCGTTCGCATCGATGGTCGAGGACTGCGTCACCCCGTCGAATCCACCCTTGGCCGTATTGGCATTGGCTCCGATGATGGCCAGTCGGACCGATTCGAGATTAAGACCGAAAGAGGCGAGCGCCGTAGGGTTAACGCGAATCCGCACGGCCGGTCGTTGCCCCCCAGAGATACTCACTAGGCCCACCCCCGAAATTTGGGATAACTTCTGCGCCAGACGCGTATCCACCAGATCGGCCACCTTCGGCAGCGGCAGGGATTCTGACGTTACCGACAGGGTCATGATCGGAGCGTCAGCGGGATTCACCTTACTGTAAACGGGGGCGACGGCAATCCTGGCGGAAGGTAGGCTCCAGCCTCGTTGATGGCGGCCTGAACCTGTTGCTCTGCCACATCGAGCGAGATCGCCAAATCGAACTGCAGAGTGATGGCCGAAGCCCCGGCCGAACTCGTGGAGGCCATTTGCGTCAGCCCCGGCATCTGGCCTAATTTACGTTCCAGCGGAGCGGTCACGGCGGTAATCATTACCTCGGGACTTGCCCCAGGATAATAGGTGGCGACCTGAATAGTCGGGTAATCGACTTCCGGCAAAGCCGAGATGGGGAGGGCCCGATAGCCGATCACCCCGCAAATCATGAGGGCCACCATCAACAACGTGGTGGCGACGGGCCTTTCGATGAACGGTCGAGAAATATTCATGAACCGGACTACTTCTTCGCGGGAACTTCCGGGGGAACGACCGCCGCCTTACGCCGGCCACTCACCAAGACCTTAGTACCGCTTTGCAACCTGTCTAAACCATCGGTCGCCAGGATCTCACCTGCGGCGACGCCTTCGAGAATTTCGGTATTCAGACCATCGACCACGCCCGTCCGGACGGTCCGGCGCGTCACGGTGTCATCGGGATTGAGCACGAAGACAAAGCGATCTTTATCACTGACCTGAACCGCGGCGGTCGGGGCGAGCAAAACCCCTTTCTTACTCTCCACCGTCAGACGAATATTGACGAATTGATTAGGAAAAAGCCGCCGGTCCGCATTGGTAAAAAGCGCGCGTAATTTCAGCGTACCCGTCGAGGCGTCGATCTGGTTATCGAGCGCGGAAAGATCACCGACGGCCAAGACCATGCGGCCATCACGATCAAAGGCCTCGGCCTTGAGCTGGGCACCCTGCCCGATGGCATATTGCAAGGCGGGGATGTCGCCCTCGGGTACGCCGAAAATCACCGAAAGCGGCTGGAGTTGCGTGATGACGACCAACCCGGTGGCATCGCTAGACGAGATGATATTACCGGCATCGACCTGACGCAGGCCAACGACCCCTGCGATGGGCGCGGTGACTTTAGCGTATTCGAGTTGAAGGCGGGCGTTGGCGACGGAACCTTCGTCGGCCTTCACCGTCCCCTCGAGTTGGGCCACTTGGGCACCGGCGGAATCGAGTTGCTGACGCGTAATGGCTTCCGCGGCATCTTCGTAGCGCTTCAAATCAAGCTTGGCATTCGCGAGCGTCGCGCGATCCCTTGCCAGCTGGCCTTCGGCCTGAGTCAGCACGACCTCAAACGGACGAGGGTCGATGTCAGCGAGGGAGTCGCCCGCTTTGACGGTCTGCCCTTCGGTGAAATAAAGTTTCATCAACTGTCCGCTCACGCGCGGGCGGACCGTTACAGTATTCAACGCTTTCACCGCACCGAGGGCAACAATCCGAATCTCGATATCGCCCAAGGCGACGGGGGCGGTCGCGACCGAAACGGGCAGATTTCGTCCGCCCTTCCCTCCGCCTTTGGCGCCAGGCGACTTACCGCCCTCCTTGGTCTGCGCAAATGACGTGACCGTGAGCAGCCCGACCAAGGCCAGCGAAAAAAGATGAGAAGGGGTCATGGAATACTTAGGGCGATGGGTGAAAATAAACTGGCGCACTTCGAATAAATTCGGGCGACTGAGCCGTAGCGAAACCTTGTCGAAACGCGTTCACGGTGTCAAAGCATGAACCAAGGTTAAGGTTACATTAAAACGTCATCTGCCCGCCGCCTAAACCTCACTGCAAGCAAGCTTTTCGGACCTGACCAAGGGCCGCGGCCTGACGCTCGTGCAAAATGGCTTGGGCACGAGCGACCTTCGCTTTTGCCGAAACCGGATCCTTGGCCATGGCGAGCACGGCCGGGACGATGCCCGCGAGTTGCGGCTCATCATCGAGGTCGAAAAGCCACTCGGAGAGGCCGATGTCTTTCCACATATTCCCTTTGGAAGTTTGTTCAGCCCAGCGGCAGACGATCGCGGGGATACCATTGCCGACGCACATGATGGGCGAGTGCATCTCGTTGCCGAAAAGGCCCGCACTGCGGACGTAGACGCTCAGCGCTTCGTCGGTCAGCCAGTAATCCTGACGCCACACGACGCGGTCTTTTACATCATCGGGCAGCTTGTCGAAAAGGATCTCCTTACCTAAAATCATCTGGGTGCGGTCCTCGGGGCAGATGAGCACCTTGAGGTCAGTCTGCCTCACGATTTGGATAATCGCGGCTCGGAGCTGCGCGTGGTCATGCTCCTTTAATTCATCGTTCCGCTTTTGTTTAACAGGATCAAAAGCGCGCTCCTTATGAATCGTCCAATAAGGCGTGCTGCGATAGCGCGGAATGCAGCAGAGGAACTTACCACGCTCGAGGCCCCATCCGTGCAGGAAGTCCTCGGCTTTCTCCTCGTTACGCAGGTCGGTCGCGAATGCACCATCCGGACCAAACTCCATCACGGGACACTTCACGCCGCCAGCCTTGGCGGTCTCGAGCGAGACTGAATCCCGGAAGTAGACGAAGGTGGCACCGTTGAGGATCTCAACGGTCTCGGCCGCTGGCTTGCCCTGCGTGATGCCGAGCACGCCATAGGGCTTCGGCCCTTGCTTACGCCATTGGGCGATCTGTTTTTCACCGACCAACGAGGGCCCGGAACCGTGCAGGAGGAAATCGTTCTCGGCGTAGAGCTTGGCGACGTCGGGCTTGGGTCCGACGAATTGCAATTTCGGGAAGCGCACCGCCAGCATTTCCTTCACGCCATTATCGACGTTAGAAGGCCAGAGGGTGATCACGGCTTCCGGAAAATATTTCTCCAGTAAAGCCAGCATGCCGGGCGTATGAGCGATATCACCAATGTTTACGGTCTGCCAGGAAGAGCGTAGAACGACGCGCGGCGCCCGCTTGCCTTCGGCGGCGCCCAGCGAGGCGGCGATGGCGGCGACCAAGGTAGATTCCAAGAAACGACGACGGGAGAGCATGGGGAAGAAAGGGCTAGGGCCAGGTCAGGGGTGAGTCAAACCACCCTTCCCTGCGGGAAAGATATCGAACAACAAGGGAGACCGGAAACCGGGAAGATGCGGCGGCTGATATCATAGTCAGGTGACAGGTGACGGGCATAGGAGTCGGGAGTTCGGATTCCAGCCGTTCGGGAGTCAGCCACGGGAACCTGATGCCGATGGCCGAGGGCCGAACGGCCGATTCCTGAACCGCTGATGCCCCGATGGCTGTCACCCGACACCTGAAAAGAAACCCCAGCAATCATCCGGTCTCCGGTTTCCCTCTGAGTGAATAATCTGCACCTAGGACAGCACGTGGTGCTGTCCCTACCCTCAATTCTTTTTCGCGACTTCGTGCTTGGGCAGCATCGCAAGATACTGGTCCTGCGCAGCCTTCACCTTGACCTTCAGCGGTTCGACCTGAGGAGTGAGTTCGGCGTAAGACTTGGCGATTTCTTCGAGATGCTTGTCGCGTTGCGGAATGTCTTTCTGGGCGGCGAGGAGGGCTTTTTCAGCGTTGGCCTTTTCGCTCTTGGTCAATTCAAGATTCTTGGTCGCCGCCTCCACTGCTAGACGCTTGGCCTCGACCGGCTTAGCCGCTTCCGCGATCTGGGCGTGGACGGCTGCAAGTGCTTTTTCCAAGGGTGCCATGCCCTCTTTCGCTTTTTGTAAAGCCGCCTGCAGGGCAGGTAATTTTGCGGCGAATTCTTTTTCCGCTAAGATCGCCCCGGCCGCGATTTTCTCCCTTTCGGCCAAACGCATCGAGCGCTCTTTCGTCACTGCCGCTAATTCGGCATAGGTCGGCGCGGCCGTCTTCTCCGCCATTTCGAAGGCTGCGAGGGCCGCCGCGGCGTTGGCTCTTTGAGATTGGTCAATGACCTTGGC